>CAYSUS010000023.1:0-2792 GCA_964434165.1 uncultured Pirellulales bacterium | reverse complement strand
GAAAGGACGGCCTGCGCGTCGTCCCCCGGCTGGGCCTCGACCCGGTCGGCGAGGTCCGCGAGTGGGTCCTGGCCGCCGCGGGCGCCCGCCCGGCCGACCGCGACCCGGTGGACGCCCGCATCGTGCGCGAGGTCCGCGCCCGCACGGGCCGCATTCCCGGGAGCCAGGAAGACGTCGGGGCCTGGCCCGACCTGGCCGAGAACCGCCGCGCGCTGCACGTCCCCGACGACCCCCACGGCGACGCCGACGGCGACGGCTATACGAACCTCGAGGAGTGGCTGCACGGCTTCGACGCCGCGGTAACGCTTGCCGCCGGCGGCGGGCGCCAGCCGTGAGCACGGCGTGCCCCCGCCGTGGGCCCGCCGACGCAACGGTTGTCCCCCGAGAGGACGCCGTCCTGGTGACGTTCGGGGGGCTGCAATCCCAGTCACCCTGCCCCCTCTCCCTCCCGCGACCGCGCACGGCCATTGCAGGTCTTCCCGCCGGGATTACTGGACACAAGCAGGGGCGTTTGGAGTAGAATCGCGGTGGTCCGCTCACCGCGGCCCTGTCGCGACGTCATCAAGTCCTCTCGAACTTGGGGGTCAACGCATGTTCGCCCAGAGATCCCGTCCGGCCATCCTCGGCATCTTCTGCACCGCACTGTCGATCGCCCTGTGCGCGGCGCCGCGCGCCCCGGCCGGCACGCTGGCCTACTTCCCGATCACCGACGACGCCAGCTCGCAGATCGCCGGCGCCAAGACCTACACGCACACGCTGGATTTCGGCGAAAACACCACCGCCCCCGTGGCCAGCGTCAACGGCGTGCAGTTCGAGAACGGCAGCCCCGGCGCGTTCTACCGCACCAGCGGCTCGGGCATCGTGGGCACCGGCTCGACCAACCAGCCCAACAGCCACGCGGGGAACGGCATCAACAGCGATCCGACCATCGTCACCGGCAACGTGCGCAACCTGGTGGACGACTTCGTTTACAACGCCCCCAGCACGGTGATCCAACTGACCGGGCTGACGGTCGGGCAGACGTACGATCTCCGCCTGTACCACCGCCAGTGGGACGGCCCGGGGGACCGGCGTCAGCGGTTCGGCTTCGACACCAACGGGGTCGGCGACCCCGAGGATACGATCCCCACCCTCAACCCGGATGACGCAAGCCAGGTGCCGCCGGGTCTGGACCGCGCGGACCGGGTGCATGCCCTGTCCTACGCGTACACGGCCGAGAGCCCCACGCTGACGGTCACCGCCACGAGGCTCGGAACCGGGTCCTACCACCTCTACGGCCTGACCAACGAGCTGGTCGGTCCGCCGGCAGGCGGAGGCGAGCCGCTCCGCCGCGTGCGAAGCGCCTACCATTCCGGCGTCGACGATTTCGGCAGGGTGCTAACGCCGGGAAGCCAAGATCCGCACTACACGGTCATGACCGTGCCGGACGGCTCCTCGTTCGCGGCCCCCGGAGCGTCGATCGTCCAGCAGAACAACTCCGCCTGGCTCGCCAACGATCCGGTCGGCAGCCCCGGTTCGAGTTGGACCTCGACCGTCGCCAGCGGCGCCGACGGGATCCCCTCCGGCACCTACGTCACGCGAACCACGTTCGACCTTTCCGGGTTCCTGCCCGAGACCGCCCGGGTCCACGTGGCCCTGGCCGGCGACGACAACGTCGTGGACGTCCTGTTCAACGGCGCGTCGCTGGGAATCACGGGCAACGGCTTCACCGGCTGGCGCGAGTTCCTGATCCCCGCCGGCAGTGGCTTCCACACCATCAATAACACCCTGGACTTCGTGTGGGAGAACACGCTCGACAGCCCGGGAGGGCTGCGCGTCGAGCTCGCGGCCCTGGCGCAGCGGCGCGGGACGACCTCGATCCCGGGCCTCTTCAACACCGGCGTGGACGATAACGGCGATCCGCTGCCGGGCGGCGCGGTCGACCTCCACTACGTGCTCGCGGTGAATCCGGACGGCGGGGGCACCGACGCCCTCGTGCAGCAGAACCTGCCCGCCGCGTGGCTGCCCAATCGCGCCGACTCCCAGTGGATCGGCCCGCAGTCCGACACCTCGGCGTCGTCCGGGGGCGAATACCTCTACGAAGCCACGTTCGACCTGACGGGCTTCTACCCCGCCACGGCCGAGATCACCGGGATGTGGGCCTCGGACAACGCCGGCCTGGAGATCCTCCTCAACGGCAGCGTCGTCCACGCCGGAAACGCCCAGTACGGCACGCTGGCCTCCTTCACCATCCCCGTGGGAAGCCCGTTCGTCGAAGGGATCAACACGCTGGCCTTCCGGGTGAACAACGCCGGTACGGGCTATACCGGCCTGCGGATCGAGGACCTCGCCGGCACGGCCGTGAAGGTCCCCGAACCCTCCTCGCTGGCCCTGTTCGCCCTGGCCGCGCTGGGGCTGCTGGCCTTCGTCCCGCGGCGCCGCCCCACCCCGTAGGCCGCAAACCCTCCGGGCCGACGCCACGCGCCGAACGGGCATTCCGTCCTGCGTCCCCGTCCTGCGTCCCGCGGAAAGCGGGGAAGGAGGGAAAAGGACAGGCATTGTTCCTGTCGCATGCAGTCGCTGGTGATCACCAGGACCTCCTCCTCCGTCTCGGGATCGACGGGCGGTTGTTCGTGGAAATAGGCGTCAGCGTGTTCCGCCGCCCGCGCCACCGTGTCCTCCAGGCAGTTGACCGACGGAGCAAAACCGAGGATCTCCCGCAACGAGGCCCGAAAAAGGAAAGGGAAAAGGACAAAGGAAAAGGACAGGCATCATCCCATTGACGCCGGGCGGCCCGGGTGCTAGCCTGGCGG
>CAYSUS010000022.1:42829-83207 GCA_964434165.1 uncultured Pirellulales bacterium | reverse complement strand
GATGAAACCCCACAACCCTCCATAAGTTCCGCTAACTCTGAATCAGAACACTAGCGCCCGGCCCGCTCGAGTTGCCGGAGCATGCCATTGAGCTGGCCGTGGACCTCGTCGGTCTGGCGCACGACGATCGCCCTGCCCGGGCGCCAGTAGTAGATCGATCCCCGGCCGCCCATCACGTCCCAGCTCGCCGGGGCGATGGTCTTCTGAATCAGGTCAACCAACTCCGGTCCGTGGTCGTCGTTGGGGTTGCCCAGCACGTTGCCCGCCCCGAAGCCGCCCTGGAAGCCTGCACCGCCGAATCCCCCCCCGAATCGATTGCCGCCGCCAAAGCCCCCGCCGATCTGGCCCATCGCAGTTTGCCGGTCCCGCAGGTCCACGCTCGCCGGGGCCTTGCCATTGCGATTGTCCTTCTCCATCGTGTCGGCAAGCTGGGCAAGCCGCGCGCGCAGGCGCACGCCCATCGTCTTCTTGCGCGATTCGGCCAGTTCAGTGTCGCGGCGAAGCTCCTCGTAGAGCCGGAGCATCGCCCGGGCGGCTGCCGGGGCCTCGTCTTCCTCTGCGCCCGCGTACCGCCGCATGGTGGCGTTGAATGCCCTGACAAGCTCCATGCCGGTACGGGACGCGGGAGGGCTATCCGCTGCATGGCGATCGGTTTGATCCGCCGGGGCGACAAACCCCAGAGTCAGCGCCGCGAGAAAAACCGGGGACATCGCTCGGGCCTCCGTCTGTTCCGGAAAGAGAAGCGACCACCGTCACCCGTTGAGCCTAGCGGTTTGGCTGGATTTCTTCAACGCTTTCTGGGAACTTTCGCCGGGGCCGTTGCAGGCATTCGGAGGCCGGGGCCCCTACGGCACTGCGACCGCCCGCTGCATCACCCATACGGCCTCCTGGCCCGAGAGACGGTCGCGGTCGATCAACTCGGCGGCCAAGGCCTCGACCATGCGCCACCAGGGGGCGAGGCGAAGCTCGTTCTCGGTCCGCACCAGAAGCCACTTCAGGAAGGCATCGATCTCCTCGCCACTGGAGCACCGCTGCTGGGCGAGCCGTTTGGCCTCGTCGATCTCCTCGCCCCGCCAGGCGCGGCGACCGGTCAAAATCCCCACGGCCACCACGCCGGCGCCCAGGACGACGATGCGATGCTCCAGGCGCTTTTCCGCGCGGCGCTCGCCGTACGATACGGGCCCATCACGGAGGGAGGACGTGTCGAGCTCAAACGGCACGTGGCCGATCGCGCCGCTCTCGGAGCTCTGAAGGATCGAGGCCTGAGAGAACTTCAGGCGCAGGGAGTGGGCCACGACCGCATGTCCGGCCTCGTGAAAGGCCGCCCGGTCGAGCTTGCCGATCCGCTTCTTCGGACGCTTCGCGCACACGGACCCGGTTCGAGAGGGCTATGGCTCGAGTGAGGGGGTGGCCCCCAATTCCGTCCCGCTCAAGCATAGGCTCCAAAGGGGCAGCAAATCCGAAGCATTACGAAGAGGAAGGCCGATCCGAAGCACGAATCCCGCGATTCGAAGCAAATCCGAATCACCCAAACCGAAATGCCGGAAACCTCGCACCCGGAGCCGCACGCCAGCTTCCGTCCTCCGCTCGATGCAGCGGTTCAGGTCATTCGGGCTTCGTGTTTCGGATTTGTCTCGGATTTCGTGCTTCGTGCTTCGGAGTTCTCGCGAGCCGTGGGTGTGCCCCCCAGTCTCAGCCCTGCTGCTTCTCGGGGAAACACGCACGCAGGTACTTCCGGTGCGCCGTGTAGTCCTCGATCAGCCCGTGCGGCGCCGCGGCCTCGATCACGATCCAGCCGTTGTAGCCGATGTCGTCGATGGCCGCGCGGACCTTCTTGAAGTCGATCCGCCCCTGGCCGAGCATGTGCCGCGCGTCCTTGGCGTGCAGCTCGCAGATCAAGTCCCCCAGCGTTCGCATCTCCCTGTAGATGTCGCGGCCCTTGTCCGTGGAGTTGCCCACATCGTAATAGACCTTGACGGCGGGCGAGCCCACGCGATCGATGATCTTCATGTTGTCTTCGGCGCTCAAGTAGTTCTCCAGGCCGATGACGATGCTCTGCTTCTCGGCCTTGGGGGCCACGTCCTTGAGGACCTTGACCAGGTGGTCGATCTCGCGGGTGTTGGCCATGTCCAGGTCGCCCTTGCCGAAGCAGGCCGGCATGACGATCGACAGGCCCAGAGCCCGGCACACGTCGATCGAGTCGTCGAGCCACTGGGCCGCGCGGGGATCGCTCTTCAGCGGCACGCGGTTCATCTCGCCGATGGCCAGCGAGGCGATCTCCAGCCCCGTCTGTTTGCACTTTTCCTGATACGCCTTCTGCACCTCGGGCTTGCGGAGGTGCATGTCGTTGGCCACCGTGCCCATGCTCACCTGCACCCCGTCCAGCCCGGCCTGCCTGGCCACGTCGAAGGCGGCCGGATCACACATCTTGCGCAGGTTCCAGTCGCAGGCCCCGATCTTGAACCACCGCTTCTCGGGCGCGGCCAACAGCGGGGCAATCCGCGCTCCCAGCGCCGCCCAGGCAGCGGCTCCGGCCGAGGTGGCGAGCATGGTGCGGCGCGTGACGGGGGTACCAAAGCGGGTCATGAGGTCCTCCTGATTGAACAAGCGCGAGGGGACGGATTGAATCTCGGGGGCTTCGGACGTCGGAAGCGGTTCTGCCTCCCCCCCATCATAACCCGAAGCATCGTCGAGGCGGGAGTCACGGCGGCCAGGCACGCCGCAATCAGCAGCCATCGCACGCCGAACTGAAGGCGCCGGGCCGATTCGGGCGGTTGCTCGTCCGCCGCTTCCACGTTTCCACAGGATCGCGCTCACCGTCCCCGGGGCAGCGACTTGCTTTCCGAAGGAAGCGCCCCGGCCCCATAATCCTTCGCCTTCTCCGCACGCGGTGTGAAGTCCCCCTTCTCCGGCGCGGCGAGCCTGGGATCGAGCCCGTACACCCCGTCGGTCTCGGCGGCCGGCAGCCTGGGCCGGCTCGCCTCGGGCCGGTCCTCGCAGTACCAGAGATTGTCGGCGAACCGGAACGTCCCGGGCGCCGTGTTGGGGCCCACGTTGACGAATACGCGCACGTCCGCGCGGCGGAAGACGATCAGGTTGCGTTCGAAGACCCCGTTGCGGCATGGCGGAAAGCCCGGGGCCGTCGTCTCCTGAAGGATCCGCATCACCCACTTCCCGGGCCGGTAGAGCGTGTTGTAGCGAAACGTCGCCCCATCGACTCCGACGAAGGCCACCGGCGCGATGCTGCCCGTGAACGTGCAGCCTTCGACGGTGATCTCCTTGGCCTCGTACTTCGCGCGCTGGGGGCGGAAGTAGGGCGTTCCGGTGGAGCCACCGAGGTTGACGGCCCGATCGCCGCCGTCGATGAACGTCGAGCGGCGGATGGTGATCTGGCTGGAGCCGCCCTTGCACTGCGGTCCCGTGGTATTCGAGCAACCCTCCAGCCCGCGGAACGTGCAGCCCTCGATCAGGCCGCGATGGCAGCCGACCATGTCGATGGCCGATCCGCCCCAGCCCTCGATCGTGCAGTCGCGGAGGGTGAAGTCGTCGAGGCCGGAGAGCTTGATCCCGTCGTGGTTGCCGCGCGGCCCGACCCGCGTGACGTGGATGCCTTGCAGCGTGACATGGTGGGCGGGCGTGTCGAAGGAGCCGCCGTCGTCGATGTTCAGCCCGTTGCCCGACTGGCCGCTCACGGCCAGGTTGCGCAGCACCAGGTGCGCGCAGTCGCTCAGATGCCAGGCCTCGCTTCCGCCCTCGAAGCGGGGCGGGTCGTCGGGGTCGGCCCCCTCGATGACGATCGGCTCCTCGGCCGTGCCCTGGAGGTTTGAGACGTACACGCCCGGGCGGTAGCGGCCAGCCGCGATGGCGATCCGCGTGCCGGGCCCGGCCTTGCCGAGGGCCGCGCGGAGCGACGCGTCGTCGGTTGCCTGAAGGACCGTCTCCGCGCTCAGGCAGGTCGCCGAAGGAAGAAGAACCGCGGCAATCAGCGCGAGGTATCGCATGGGATTCTCCAGGCAGGGGGGTACGTCTTCGCGGGGTCGCACGACCTCCAGATCTGCGAAGCGGGGCGAGGAGACCATCTGCCCGTCCACGCTTACGGCCCCAGCGAGGCCACGTACTGCTCCAGCAGCCTGCGCGTGGAGTGGAAGCCCGGCAGCTCTGCGACCACGCGATACCGCGGGTTGGAGGCGATCCTCTCGAACCGTGCGAGGGACTTCTTCAAGGCGTCGGCCTCCGGGACCGCGTCGGGCGCGTCGAGATCGGCGGGCAGGTCGAGGTACTTCTTCCAGTCGTCGTCCAGCGACCGCTGGAGGAAGTCCCACGAGGCGGCCAGGTCGAGACGCTTGGTCTGGGCCTTCATCGCGCCGGCCGCCTGCTCGGCGGCCTCCTCGTTCACCCGGGTCATGGCCCACGACTCGCTCACCCCCTCGGGAAAGTGAATCAACACCGATGCCTCGTCCTTGGTCAGGTCGCCCAGGCCCGTCTCCATGAGCACACCCCGCTCGCCGCCCACGCGCCAGGCCACGCGCTGGGTGGCCTTGTCGATCGAGCCGGAGATCGGCAGCGTGATGCCCTTGCCGGCATGGTAGTAGGTACCGGCCACAACGCCGCTTTTCGCCGCGGCGAGCTGCACCACGACTTCGGGCTCCGCCGTGCCGTCGGGCGCCAGGCCAAAGACCCCCAGCGGCAGCCAGTCCCCCTCGTCGGCCGGGGCCGGAGCCGCGGCGGCCAGGCTGCCGGCCTGCCGCGCGTATGTGGACACGGAAGCCAGCCGGGCGTCGCCGTTGTACACGTATCCGTTCAGCACGTAATAGTTGTAATACACCGGCTGGGCAGGATACCCGAACCACACGCTCACCGTCGGCCACGTGACCCAGGCCCAGGGCCGATAGCCGTAGCGGTGCCAGTGGCAGACGTGGTAGTGCGGCCACAGCCCATACCAGTACCCGGGCCGGTGGTACCATTGCCCCTTGCGATGAGGATGGTGGTGTTGCGGAGGGCGCTTGCCTTGGTGCAGCCGGGCGTGGCGGTCCGAGTGGCGACCCGGATGGCGGCGGCCGGAATCGGGAGCCGGCTCGATGCCGGGGCCCGGTCTCGGCTTGGGCGAGGGCTTCACGCCCGGGTCGGGCTCAGGCCGAGGTCGCGGTGACGGACCCGCGCCCGGGCCCGGCGAGGGCCGGGGGCGCGGCCGCGGGCGTAACCCGCTCTCCGGTCGGTCGGGCAGAATGGTGACGTCGCCCCGCGGCCGGGGGCGCAGCGACGGCGACTCCACCCCCGGCGCCGGGCGGGGCCGGAACCGAGCGTTGGGCAAGTCGGACTTGCTTCCGGGCCGATCGGGAAGGATGGAGACGCCGGTCGAGCCCGCGCCGGCGGACGGGCGGGGACGAATGCCCAGGTCCGGTCGCGGGCTGGGGCGAAAGCGCGACCCGCCCGACGACGGACCCTGCGCGGGCAGGCTCACGGTCGGCTGGCTCGGGGTGGGGCGTGGCGTGGGACGCACCGAGGGGAGTGTTCGGAAGCTGGGGCCCAAGGTCGCGCCGCGTCCCGTGCTCGGCAAGCGACTCAACCAGCTCGGACTCCCGCCCGACGGGCGCGCCGAGGGACGCGGAGTGACGGCGGGAAGCCGCGGCGACGGGGACACGCGCGGCGGGGGTGTGACCCGAGGTGACGGCTGCGGAGGCCGTTGAAACCGTCCCGAGGACGGGGCGGGCCTTGCCGTCACCCGGGGAACACCAGGCGATCTGGGAGATGGGGTCCGCACTGCGGGGGCCGAGGGACTCCCCGACGACCGGAAGCGACCCCCCCCCGCGCAGTCCTCGCTCCGCCGCCCAGGCCGCGGAGGAGCCCACGATTCCGGCGACCAACAGCCCGACGAGTGACCTTCTCATCGCACGACGCTCCTTTCCGCGAAAGCGCTAGAGCGTCCGCCATCCGCCCGCGTTCGCCGCATTGCGGGTCGAGCGCGACCCAGCCTACGTACCTACCATCCTTAATGGTAAAGGGTTTGCGGCGAACGTCAACGCGCGACACGGCTCGTCCACACGGCCCCGGCGTTTCAACGTGCGCCACTCGCACAAACAGCCCCGCGCCTACTCCTTCAGCATCTTCTCCAGCGTGGGCCACATGGCCTCGTACCAGATGTCGTAGCCCTTGGCGTTGGGGTGCAAGAGGTCGGGCATGATCTCCTTGGGCAGGTTCCCCTCGTCGTCGAGGAACTCGTCGCCAATGTCCAGGTACACCGTCTTCTTCCCGTCGCCCAGCTTGCAGATGAGGGCGTTGATCGCGTCGACCCTCTTGCGAGGCGTCGAGTCCTTGGTCCCGCGCGGGAACACGGCCAGGAGCAGGACCCGCGTGTTGGGCAGCTTGGCGTGGACCGTGTCGACGATCTTCTTCACGCCGGCCGCCGCCCATGCGGGCTTCTCATCGGCGAAGTGCCCGATGTTGTTCGTGCCGATCATGATCACGGTGACCTTGGGGTCGATGCCCTCCAGTTCGCCATTGGTGATCCGCCACAGCACGTGCTCGGTGCGGTCGCCGCTAATGCCGAAGTCGGCCGGGTTGTACGGCGCGAACTTGGCCCAACTCTCCTTGCCGCGCCTGGGCCAGGCGTCGGTGATGGAATCGCCCAGGAACAACAGCCCCACCGGGCCCTCCTTGATCCGGGCGAGGAACCCCTCGTGGCGCTCGGGATTCTTGACCGCCGGCGTGAGGGCGTCCTCGGCCGTGCGGGGCTTCTTGGCCGGCTTGGCCGCAGCGGTTGCGGCAAGCACCGCCACCAACGCGAAGGTCAGGCCGAACGCGGTCAAACGGTGAATGGAGAATCGAATCATGGGAGTGGTTCCCGATATTCCGCCGGCGAACTCGTTCGCCGGTGGAGTTGAATGAGACGCGACCGGCGAGCAGGCTCGTCGGCTGGAACGACCTGCGGACAAGTCCGCCGGCCACATGGTCATACGTCGCACAGCTTCACGGCCTGGCGCAGCGACGTGAGCGGGTCGCGCGTGGGGATGAACTCCTGGGCCACGAAGCCCGTGAAGCCGGTCTCCACGATCGTCCGCATGATGGGCGGGTAGTTGATCTCCTGATTCTCGTCCAATTCGTTGCGCCCCGGCACGCCGGCCGTGTGGTAGTGGCCAATGTAGTCCTTGAACTGCTTGATCCGCGTGATCACGTCGCCCTGCATGATCTGCACGTGGTAGATGTCGAAGAGGATCTTCATGCGCGGCGAGCCGATCCGCTTACAGACCTCGGCGCACCACTCGGCCGTATCGCCCATGTAGCCGGGGTGGCCCTTCATCTCCACGTCCACGCGGCTGTTGAGGATCTCGATGCAGAGGTTGACCTTCTTCTTCTCGGCGTAGCCGATCACGGTCTTCAGGCCGGCCACCGTGTTGTCCAGGCCCACCTGGTCGTCCATGCCCTCGCGGAAGCCGGAGAAGGTGATCACGTTGGGGAAGCCGGCCGCGGCCGCCGCATCCACGGCCTTCTCGATCTTCTCCTTGCACATGGCCCAGTTCTCCTTATGGTTCCACGCCTTGTCGAACCAGTGGCTGGGGACCATGGCGTTCACCAGGCCGTGCTTCTTAAGCGTGGGGAAATCCTCGGGCGCGACCAGCTCGACCGACTGGATGCCCAGGGCCTTGGCGTGCCGGCACAGCTCGTCGAGCGACCACGGCTTGGGCGAGCAGTCGCCCATGAAGCACCAGTTGCAGACCGACTGGCGGATGCGGCCCTTGGTCGCGGCCGGGCCCTTCTCCTCCCCGGCGGCGAGCGAACGGATGGCCGGCATGGCCACGCCCGCGGCGACCGCGGCACCGGCGGCGCCCTGGAGGAGGTGGCGGCGGGAAACACGAGGATTCGAACTGGGTTTCATGGCTGAAGGCTTCCTGATAGCAGGGGCGGAGTGAATATTCCGGGTCGGTCGGATTCAACGATATTCGCCCGCGCGGCCGGAATCAAGCCAGCGGCCTCTCGCAGATCAGGTAGTCTGTGACCACCCGCCCGCCAAGGAGGTGCTCCTGGATGATCCGCTCCAGGACCGGCGGGCCGCAGAGGGCGTACCAGGCCCCTTCAGGGTACACCACGGCCACGGGCCCGCTCGTGCAGACCCGCAGGCAATTGGCCTTGGTGCGGAGCACGCCGCCGGCGCCTGCCAAGCCCAGCTCCTCCAGCCGTTTCTTGAGGTACTCCCAGGCGAGGAGCGACCGCTGGCGATCACAGCACTTGGGCTTGGTCTGGTCGCAGCACAGGAGGATATGCCGCCGCGCGGCCTGGAGGTCGAGCTGCTCGGCCGCGCGGCGGGCCAATCGGAGGGCGTCGGCGAAGTCTTCGGGGCGGTTCAACGAGTCTGGAGTGCGAGGTGCGGATGTACGGGAGTACGAAGTGAAACGAACCCGTCAGGTGCCGGCCAGGGCGAGCGCGACCTCGGCCACGCGCTGGCCCACGCTCCTGGCCTGGATCACGTTCTGCTCGTCCGCGGCCACGTCGCCTTCGAGCGATTTGACGTTCCAGATCGAGGCCCCGCCGTGTCCGCCCGGAGGGGCCTGGCCCACGACGATCATCTGCTGCCCGAACAGCCCCGCCTGGATGCTCTGGATGGCCAGCTCCTGGCCGCCGTTGCGCGCCCCGCCCACCGCGACCACGCCGGCCACCTTGTTGCGCAGGGCGAAGTCGTTCTTGCGGAAGGTCATGAACCGTTCGATCAGCTCCTTGCAGAGCGAGCTCATGTTGGAAAAATAGACCGGGGTACCGAGGATGATGCCTCGCACGGCCGGGTCGTCGAACTTGGGAGCGATGGCGAGGAAGTCGTCTTTCTCGCCCTCGGGCACGGGGATGCCCGCCGCCGCGTAGCCGTGGATCTTCATGCCCGACAGCTCGAGCAGCTCGGTCTCGACCCGGGGGTCCGTCTCCTGGGCCCCGTCCAAGGCGATCCGGAGGGCCTTGGCCACGCTGCCACCCTTCTTGGGGCTGCAATTGACGGCGAGGATCTTGATCTTCCCCGAGGCCGGCTGGTCCTCGGCCGCGGCCGCATAGGCGGCCGAGGCGGCCATTGCGGCCCCGGCCGCGCCGAGGAACTTCCGCCGCGTCAGGTCGTCTCGCATGGTGTTGCTCCTGGGAGTGATGGTTGGTGCGGGAATCGAGAGTTCCGAAGCCTTCGAGACTTCGGAACTCTGGGCACGCCGCCAATGCTAACGTCCCTGCGATGCCGTGTGCAAGGGATGAGGCGTCCTCCGTGCGTTACTCGATGCACGCATGCTCCGTGCTCATCATCGCCCCGCGCCGGTCCGTCACGCTCAGGTAGCACACGATCGGCCGGGCGTCGGGAAGCTTTGCCGATACCGTCCCGCCTTTGACCTCGGCCTGGACCGTCTGCCACTTCCGCTCCTTCCAGTCGCCCGTGTCGGTCGTATAGTGCAGATGGCCCTCCACGACCGGCACCTTGGCCTCGAATCGCGCCCGGGCCACGCCGCCGGAGGTCTCCATGGCCGCGAAACGCGGCGGCGGGTCGCCGCCGCGGAGCACGCTATCGACGAACAGGCCGATCTCCTTGGGCGCCCAGCCTTGCGGGTGACCGTGCGGCATGCGGACCTCGATCCGCACCTGCACCGGCCCCGGCACGGCGCGGTAGCTCTTCTGGTAGCTGTCCAGAGGATAGGCGAAGTCGTTGGTCCCGTTGATGAAGAGGATCGGGCACCGCACGCCGGGCAGGTACTGCGAGGGGTCGAACCAGCGGACCCACCGCTCGCGCTCCTCCGGCGTCATCTTGGCGAACAGCTTCAGCCAGCAACTGTTCTCGTGAAGGAACCCGCAGCCGTAGACCGGCACGGCCACCTTGAGCCGGTCGTCGATGCCGGCCACAATCGAGGTGAGGTACCCGCCCCAGCTTATCCCAGTGATGCCGATGCGGTTCGCATCGACCTCCTCGCGCGAGGCCAGTAGCGAATGCCCGCGGACCACCGCGGCCACGGCGTGGTAGGTCCACATCCGCTTGACCTGGTCGTCGCCGGTGAGACCTTCGAACTTCTCGGGGTGCCCCTGGCCCGGGCCTCCGTCCCCAAGCTTCTTGCGGCCCGGCCCACAGCCAGCCAGGTCCATGGCGATCGCGCAGTACCCGCGCTTGGCCCAAAGCTCGACCCACTCGCGAAACGCCGTGCCCCCGCCGCCGTGGACCAGGACCATGCCGGGGAAGGGACCGTCGCCCTTGGCCGGCCGGGCGTAGTAGGCGAACACGCGGGTCGGCATGCCGTCCAGCGGATCGCCCCGGTAGAAGACCTCACGCAGCGACACACCGTCGGTCGTCTCAGCCTCGCCCCAGGTGGCGACGGGCGCCTTCTTCAGCGCGGCCAGGTCCCACGGTCCGTAGTTCCGTTGAGGGGGCTGTCCGACGGCCTCTGCCGCGGCAAGGACGAGGAGGACCAAGCACGTGAACAGCCTGCGGGACAACGAGTTATTGTGACGGTTCGTCATCGGGCGGAGACCTCGTTTGGTCAACAGGTTGCAGTTTTTCCAGGATCGGGAGCCCCGCTCGGGCATCTCTGGCGCAAGTGTTGATCGGAAAAGCACTTGCGTAGCGGGCTGGCAGGTGCGCTTGCCTTGAGCGCGAGTTGCGGACGACTCGGGGCTCTGCGAAGAATGCGTCATCGAGGAGGGTTGTGGGGCAGTGCGGTTAGGAGGGTCGCTGCCAACGGTTGTAGCCCGCGGTCTGCCGGCATTCAAGGCTCAAAAAACGAGCCGTCTTATGCGCCGCAACATCGCCTGCGGTGGCCGTCGGGTCCCCGCTTGCGACCCTATCCACCCCCATGCACGGCCGGTATCATGACGAAGACAAGGAGTTCAGGATTGGAGAAGCGTCTGCGACTGACCGGGAACCATGCCAGCCAACCTCACCGCGCAATACCTCAAGGCCGAGGAGGAGTATCGCCGCGCCACGACCGTCGATGAGGAGCTGAAGTGCCTCCAGGTGATGCTCCAGGAGATCCCCAAGCACAAGGGGACCGATCACCTCCAGGCGATGCTCAAGGCCAAGATCGCCAAGGCCAAGCGGGAGATTCAGTCGGAGAAGAAGTCGCCCAAGAAGGGCAAGGGCTTCCGCATCCCGCGCCAGGGGGCCGGCACCGTGATCCTCCTCGGCGGTCCGAACGCCGGGAAAAGCCAGCTCATGACGAGCCTGACCCGGGCCACCCCGGAAGTGGCCCCCTACCCGTTTACCACGCAGCTTCCCTCGCCCGGCATGATGCCCTGGGAGGACGTGGCCGTGCAGTTGATCGACACGCCGCCGATCACCGCGGACTTCCTGGAGACGAACACGGTGGGGCTGATCCGGGCGGCCGACCTGGCCCTGCTGCTGGTCGATCTGGGCTCGGACGACGGGATCGAGCAGTGTCAGGAGGTCCTGGAGCGCCTCAATGGCTCGAAGACGCGGCTGGCCACCACGCAGTACCTCGACGAGGAGGACATCGGCGTCTCCTACACGCAGACGTTTCTGGCGCCGAACAAGATCGACCTGCCCGACGCTCCAGCGCGCCTGGAGCTGATGCACGAGCTGATGCCGATGGACTTTCGCGAGTTCGTGATCTCGGCCAGGGAGAAGACGGGGCTGGAGCCGCTGGTCGATGCGATCTACCGCTCGCTCGACGTCGTGCGGGTGTACACCAAGACGCCCGCCGCCAAGGATCCCGACTACGACCGGCCGTTCACGGTCCGCCGCGGGCAGACCCTGATGGACCTGGCCGGGCTGATCCATAAGGACTACCTGGACAAGCTGAAGTTCGCCCGCGTGTGGGGCACCGACGTCCACCCCGGCACCCAGGTCAAAGGCGACTACGTGCTGCACGACAAGGACGTGGTGGAACTGCATATGTAGTGTCCGGAGGCGAGTGCTGAGTGGGTCGTGGGGAGTAGGTGAGTAGTGAAGGGTTAATGGTGCATACGCCTTTGGACTCCCCTCTCCCGCTGGGAGAGGGGCCGGGGGTGAGGGCGTGTTGGGTGCGTGATGCCGCGTGAGCATGGCCATCCCAACGGTCACTTCCCACTTTCCATTTCCCACGCAGCACTCGCCACTGGCCACTCACTTCCATGCCTTCCAACGCCGACATCGCCGACGCGTTTGACCAGGTGGCCGACCTGTTGGAGTTCCAGGGGGCCAACCCGTTCCGCGTGCGCGCTTACCGCAACGGCGCCAGGGCGATCCGCGACCTGACCGAGTCGGCCGAGAGGATCGTGGGCGACCCGGACCGCGCGCTGACCGACGTGGGGGGCATCGGCAAGGACCTGGCGGAGAAGGTGGCCGTCCTGATCCGCGACGGCTCGTTGCCGATGCTCGACGAGCTACTGGCCGAGATCCCCGAGGGCGTGCTGGCCGTGATGCGCGTGCCCGGGCTGGGGCCCAAGCGGGCCGCCGCGCTCTACAAGGAGCTTGGCGTAAGCGATCTGGACTCGCTCCGCGAGGCTTGCGAGGCGCAGCGCGTGCGCGGACTGGCCGGCTTCGGCGAGAAGACGGAGAACAAGATCCTCGCCGGCCTGGAGGTGGCCGCCGAGGCCGACAAGCGAACCTACTGGGCGATCGCTGACGAGGTGGTGCAATCGATCCTCGCCCACATGCGCCAGTGCGACGCCGTGGAGCGGATCGACGCCGCGGGCAGCTACCGGCGCGGCCGCGAGACGGTGGGCGACCTGGACATCCTGGTGATCGCCGCCAGCTCGCGCGAGGTGATGGAACGTTTCGCCGCGCTGGACAGGATCGAGTCGGAGATCGCCCGGGGCGAGACCAAGATGTCGGTGCCCCTGGCCGGCGGCCTTCAGGTCGATCTCCGCGTGGTCCCGGCCGAGTCGTTCGGCGCGGCCCTGCAGTACTTCACCGGGTCGAAGGACCACAACGTGGTGCTCCGCACCAAAGCCAGGCAGCGGGGGCTGAAGATCAACGAGTACGGCGTGTATCGGGGCGAGGAGCTCGTGGCCGGCGCGACGGAGGAGGACGTGTACGCCGCGCTCGATCTGCCGTGGTTCCCGCCCGAGCTGCGCGAGGCCCGGCACGAGTTCGAGTGGGCGGCCGAGGGCAAGCTGCCGGAGCTGGTGGAGCTGGCCGACGTGCGCGGCGACCTGCACGCCCACACCGACTGGAGCGACGGGGTGGCGACGATCGAGGAGATGGCCGCGGCCGCGAAGAAGCGGGGTTTGGAGTACCTGGCCGTCACCGACCACTCCAAGCGGGTGACGATGGCCAACGGCCTGGACGGCGACCGCCTCCGCCGGCAATGGGACGAGGTGGAGAAGGTCAATGCGCGCCTGAAGGGGTTCACGCTGCTCCGGGGCGTGGAGGTGGACATCCTGGAGCGGGGCGGGCTGGACATCGAGGACGAGGTGTTGCTCGAAGCGGATTGGGTCGTCGCCAGCGTCCATTACGGCCAGAACCAGTCGCGCGACCGGATCACGCGGCGGGTGATCGACGCCCTGGCCCACCCGGCCGTGTGCGCGATCGCCCATCCGACGGGCCGCCTCTTGAACAAGCGCAAGGCCTACCAGATCGACCTCGATGCGGTGATGGAGGCGGCGCGGGAGCATGGCAAGGCCCTGGAGCTGAACGCCCACCCGATGCGCCTGGACCTGGACGACGTGGCCTCGGCGAGCGCGAAAAAGTTGGGCGTGCCGATTGTCATTTCGACCGACGCGCATAACATGAACGGGCTGGGGGCGATGCGCTACGGAGTGCTCCAGGCGCGGCGGGGCGGGCTGACCGCCAAGGACGTGGCCAACACGCGGACGTGGGCCCAGCTCAAGAGGCTGCTGGGCAGGAAGTGACGGCTCCCTGAAGACTTGCGAAGTCTCCGAGACTTCGGAAGTCCGACTTGGAAAGCACGGCATGAAGATCCACGAATACCAGGCCAAGCAGATTCTTCGCGAGGCGGGCGTCGCCGTGCCGCGCGGCATTGTGGCCGACACGCCCGGGGCCGTGGCCAACGCCTACCACGAGCTGGGCGGCGGGGCCGTCGTGGTCAAGTCCCAGATCCACGCCGGAGGCCGGGGCAAAGGCACAATCAAGGAGCGGCCCGAGCAGCACGGCGTCGCGCTGGTCCGCTCGACCGACGAAGCGGAGACCGCCGCCCGGCACATCCTCGGCCACACGCTGGTCACCGTGCAGACCGGGCCCGCGGGGCGCGTGGTCCGCCGCGTGCTGGTCGAGGAGGGCTGCCAGATCGAGCGCGAGCTGTACCTGGGCGTGGTGGTGGATCGGGGCTCGGCCGGCCCGGTGCTGATGGTTTCCAGCCAGGGCGGCGTCAATATCGAGGAGGTGGCCGCCGAGACGCCCGAGCGGATCTTCCGCGAGGCCTTTCATCCCGACGCGGGCCTGCAGAGCTACCAGACCCGCAAGCTCGCCCAGAATCTGGGGCTCGCGGGCCGCAGCGTGCGCGCGGCCGAGCGGTTCATGCGCGGCGTGTGCCGGGTGTTCGTGGAGCGGGACTGCAGCCTGGTGGAGATCAATCCCCTGGTCGTTACGCCCGAAGGGGAACTGCTCGCGCTGGACGCGAAGATGACGTTCGACGACAACGCCCTGTTCCGCCACCCGGAGCTGGCCGACCTGCGCGACCTTTCGGAGGAGGAGCCCTCGGAGATCCGCGCGGCCGAAGAGGGCCTGAGCTACGTGAAGCTGGAAGGCGACATCGGCTGCCTGGTCAACGGGGCCGGCCTGGCCATGAGCACGATGGACCTGATCAAGCTCCACGGCGGCGAGCCGGCCAACTTCCTCGACGTGGGCGGCGGGGCCAACGTCCACCAGGTCACCGAGGCCTTTCGCATCCTGCTGGAGGACAAGAGCGTCCGCGCCGTGCTGGTGAACATCTTCGGCGGGATCATGCGCTGCACCACCATCGCCGAAGCGATCCTGGCGGCCTACCGCGAGGTCGGCTTCGACGTGCCCCTGGTCGTGCGCCTGGAGGGCACGGAAGTGGAGGAGGGCCGCAAAATCCTGGCCGAGAGCCAACTGAACATCATCGCCGCCGACGACCTGACCGACGCAGCGCAGAAGGTCGTCGCCGCCGCCGGAGCGTGAAGACACGCCGGTTGCGGTCGGGTCTCCTGGCCCGCCCGACCAAGGCACTAACAACCCCACCTTCCCCATGAGCATCCTCGTCGACCACAGCACGCGGGTCCTGTGCCAGGGCATCACCGGCACCGCCGGCCGGTTTCACACGCACCACTGCTTCCAGTACGGGACGCGCATGGTGGGCGGGGTCACGCCCGGCAAGGGAGGCGAGACGATCGAGGGCCTGCCGGTGTTCGACACGGTGGCCGAGGCCGTGGAGCAGACCGGGGCCGAGGCCACGATGATCTTCGTGCCGCCCCCGTTCGCCGCCGACGCGATCCTCGAGGCGGCCGACGCCGGCATCCGCGTCGTCGTGGCCGTGACCGAGGGCGTGCCGGTCCTGGACATGGTCCGCGTCGCGGAAGTGCTGCGCAAGCGCGACGGAGTCGTTCTGATTGGGCCCAACTGTCCCGGCATGATCACGCCGGATGCCTGCAAGATCGGCATCATGCCCGGCTACATCCACCGCCGCGGCGGCGTGGGCGTGATCAGCCGCTCGGGAACGCTGACCTACGAGGCCGTGTGGCAGCTCTCGCAGCTCGGCCTGGGGCAATCCACTTGCATCGGGTTGGGGGGCGACCCCATCGTGGGCACTTCGTTCGTCGATCTCCTCCAGCGCTTCCAGGAAGACCCGGGCACCGACGGCGTGCTCCTGATCGGCGAGATCGGCGGCACGGCCGAGGAGGAGGCCGCCGCCTTTGTCCGCGAGCACTTCGCCAAGCCGGTGGCGGCGTTCATCGCCGGGCGCACGGCCCCGCCCGGCAAGCGCATGGGCCACGCCGGGGCAATTGTCTCCGGCGGGCGCGGCACGGCGGCGGAGAAGATCGCCGCATTGGAGGAGGCGGGCATCGAGGTGGCCCAGAGCCCGGCCGACATGGGCACGGCCATGCAGCGGGCATTGCGGCGGGACAAGTAGAGATCGCCGGGGGCGTCCGAGTGCAGGTCACCCACGCCTGCCCCTTCAACGCAGCGCGTGGTCGCGGTTCACGGTCGGATCGGCGTACACGACGACGCCCCGGCGAAGCTTCGAAGCGGTGTGCGCGCCCTGGGGGTCGGGCCGCCGCTTGACCGAGGGCATGCCCCAGGGCCACAGCGCGCCGGGATCGACGACCGTGCAGCCGGGCGAGACCGTCAGGGCGGCCGCGACGGCCGCGACGGCCGCGACGAGGTGCATTCGATGCATGGCGTGGGGCTCCTTGAGGCGAGGGCATGGGGACTGCGGCAGGTTCCGCGCCGCGGAAACCGGGGCATTCTTCCTCCGGCATCGCCGGCCGCTCAGACTTCCGGATTCTTCCAGACTTCGGAAGTCCTCTCGAATCGGTGCACGGTCAATAGCTGAATCCCCCGCGGAGCATGACCGTGTCGGACGGCTTGAACACCGGAGTGCCGCTCTTGTAATCCACGCGGCGGCCGAACACGTAGCCCGCCTCGACATGGCCGTCCAGGCCGAAGAGCACCTTGCGCTCCCAGCCGAGGATCACCCGGAAGTCGCTCAGCGTGATCACGTCATTCAGGCCGCTGGCGCGGCGCACGGCCCAGCTCCCGCCGCCGAACTCGCCGGCCAGGTACAGCCACTGCTTGACGCCCTCGACGCTGCGCCCCCAGTCCAGGCGCCGCGCGATGCGGGGACGCGGCGCCGAGACCTCGATCTTCCAAAGGTCGTTCGGCTCCCAGATCACCCCTCCGAACGGCAGGATGTTGATGTCCTCGCGGTCCAGGTAGGCCACGCCCACCAGCAGCTTCAGCTCGGGAGTCCAGGTGATCATGGCCCCGGCGTTGCCGGAGATGCGAATCGCCTCGTCGGTGCTCTGCTGGAAGTCGCTGAACACGCCGGGCGTGACGCCCACGTTGAAGGCCCACCTGCGCGTGGCGGGCCACATCAGGCGGAACGAGGTCCAGGTGTCGTGCACCGCGGGCGGCAGGTCCGGGGCGATCGGGCCGTCGAGCCAGTGGACCCCGTATCCGGGCGTGATCAGCAGGTGCGATCGTGGAAGCGGGAACGGCGCGGCCAGCACGACCCGCGTCTCCAGCTCGTAGATGCCCAGTCCTCCGCTGCGGTCGGGCGCCAGCCAGGTGCCGGAGCCGATGAGCTTCTGGAAGACCCCCTTGCGCGCGTCGGCCGGGATGTTGGGATCGCGCTCCGGCTCGGCCACGGCCTCACCCGCGGGGAGCTCCACGACGTTCATCGCCGGGCGCCGACGATCGCGCAGCGGCGGGCGCAGCTCGACCTCGGGCGGCGGCAGCTCGGCCGAGGAGTCGGGATACGAGGCGAGCCGGCCCGGGTAGCTGCCAGGGGCCGGGGGTTCCACCCCGGCGGCGCGGCCCACGGCGCGGGGGTCGAAAACCCGGTCGTGGCGCAGGGGGGCCGCGCGGGGCGCGGACCACGGGTGCAGGTCGGCCCCGGACACGGGGTCCAGCTCCGTGGCCGGGAGACGATGGACGGGCTCCCACACCGGCTCGCCCGCCAGAGGCGCGTGTGCCCCGGCCGGCGCTTCAGCGTACTGCGCCACGACGGGAGTGACGGCCAGCCAGGCGGCGATCGCGGCCAGACCGCGCGCAGGACCGCGAGAGGGAAGGCTCAGCGTTGGCATTCTCATGGGGGTCGCGGCCAGTTGCACGGTCAGTAGGAAAGGCCGGCACGGAGCATGAAGGCGATTTCGGGGTAGAAGAACGAGTTGGGGTTGCGGCTGACGTAGAACACCTCGCGCTCGAACGCCAGGCCCGCCTCGAAGTAGCCTTCCAGGTGGCTGAGGGCGTCGAACTCCACGCCCAGCGAGATCTCGATGTCGTTATAGTCGAACCGGTCTCGGAACGCGCCGGCCAGGGGATCGCTGGCCGGATCGCGGGTGAACTCCCACGCGCCGCCGCCGTAGTAGCCGGCCACGTACCACCACAGGTTGGTCGTGCCCCAGGTGGTCAGGCGCTGGGCGAGCTTGGGGTTGGGGAAGAGGATCTCGAAGCGGACGTCGGCGTTGGGCGTCCAGATCAGCCCGCCTGCCGGCAAAACCTTGACGCGGTTGCGGTCGAGGTACCATACGCCGAACTTGGCCTGCCATCGCTGGTTGAGCGTGAGCACGGCCATGCCCTTGCCCTCCAGGCGGATCGCCTCATGGGTGATCTTGCGAAAGTCGGAGTACACGCCCACGCGGAAGTTGAGCTCACCTCCCAGCCAGGAAGTGGCCTGCGGGTTCCAGGCGAGGTCGAGATAGGTGTCGTAGGTCTGCGGCGGCAGGTCGTTCGGGGAGATGGGGCCGTTCCAATACCAGACGCCGAATCCCGGCGTGACCAGCAGCGGCTGCTGCGCGTTCCAGAGGAACGGAAAGGCCATGGTCGCGCTGAGCTCGATGTTGTTGATCCCCAACTCGCCGTTGGTGCCCGAGATCCACAGGTAGTCCACGCCATACTCCTGGAGCAGGCGATGGCCCGGCGAGGCGGCCGGCATGGTCTGGTGGGGAAAGTCGCCGTAAGCGGGCGTCTCCGGCAGGATGCCGGGGGCTTGGGCCTCGGGCGTGGCGTAGGGGTCCCAGTTGGGCGGTGGCGGGCCGATCGAGCCCTCCAGCGTGGCCGTGGGTCCGTTGGCCGCGTAGGGCGATGGGGGGGCGTACGACGGCGGGGCATAAGGCGAGGTGTAAGGCGAGGCGGGCGTCTGGGCTCCGGGGGTTACGGCGCCGGGCGCCGCGGCTTCGGCTCCAGGCTGGACGTAGCTCGTGCCGGCCTGGGCCAGCGTGGCCACCGGGGGCGTGGCGGCGGCCGGCGCCAGGGCGGAGGCGGGGATGGCGATCCGCTGCGCCTGCGCAGGAGCAGCAGGGGCGAGGGTCAGAAAGGCCGTACCAAGCACCGCGGCCAGCATCGTGGGTCTCACTGCCGTTTCCCCTTACGATCGCGCGGGAGCCGAGCGGAAACGCCGCTGAACAGCGGCCGTATGAAGAAAGAGGTCTGGTTAATAGCAGGGAGCGCCGCCACGGTCAAGGTCGGTTGGGGCACCCGGCAGAGGGATCAAGACCGCATAGCGAGTGATTGCGGGACGGATGACGGATAGTGAATCCTGGCATTCCGCATCCCTGCTTCCCCAGGGATCATTCCCCGGGCGTTGTCCTGGCGGTATCCTGAAGAGCAAGACCCAGACAGGGCTGGTGGCCCGACCGCGCCGAGGAGGGGTGCTCGCGTGAAGCTCGTGATCGCCGTGATCCAGCCGACCAAGCTCAAGGCCGTTCATGAGGCCTTGGAGAAGATGGAGGTGACGCGGATGACCATCTGCGACGCCCAGGGCTTCGGCCGCCAGCGGGGTCGGCGGGAGCTCTACCGCGGCCACGAGTACAAGACGACGCTTCTGCGCAAGATCTGCCTGGAGATCGTGGTCAACGACGACTTCCTGGAGCGGACCGTGGAGACGATCGTTCAGGTGGCGCGGACCGGGGCCGAGGGCTCGATCGGCGATGGCAAGATCTTCGTCGTTCCGGCCGAGGAGACTTACCAGATCAGCGACGGATCGCACGGCCCGGGCGCGGTGTGACGGCGCAAGGGCTACCCCTGGTTTTCCGGCGGCGTCTCGGGACCCGACTCGTCCACGGCCGGAGCGCCCGACTCGCCGGCGTTCTGGGGCGGCACGCCGTAGGTCTGCTGCTCCTCTTCTTCCTCCAGGTAAACCTCGTCCATCTCCGTGGCATCCACGTCGCGGCGCAGGAGGAAGTAGATGGCGGTGGCCGCGGTGAAGAAGAAGCTGTAGAGGTAGCCCACGGCGAGCAGCTTCACGCACGTCACCCAGAAGACGATCAGCCAGACGCCGGCCGCGCCGATGCCCTGGCCTCCGCCGGCCACCATGGCGCTGGGCTCGTCGCCCATGCCCCAGCCGGCCGCCCAGTAGGTCAGGGAGATGATGACTGCGGCGAAGTTGGAGACCAGCATCCACCCCAATCCGCCGATTATCGCGGCGAGGATCGCGTAGAGCAGGTAGTTCAGCGGGCGTTGGAACGTGTAGGCGTAGGAGCGACTCAGGGCATCGAAGCTGTCGGTCCCCTCGGCGCTGATCGTGGCCCACATCAGGGGCCAGCCGAAGGCGAGGCCCAGGAGCAGGATCGCCATGATCGCCCCGGCCAGCAGGGCCAGGGGCCATACCAGTCCGGCGAGAAGGATGCCGAAGCCGAACCGGAGGAACAACCCCAGGATCACCACCGGCAGGGCCACGAAGAACACGCCGATCAGCGGGAACATGGGCGCCGCCATGTAGGAGACGCACTTGGAGCGGGCGTGTCGCAAGGCGGAGCCGAGCGTCATGCGCTCGTCGCAGGCCAGGCGCACCGCCGCCAGGCGCGTGATCGCCGCGCCGAAGTACGCCCAGATGACCAGCGCCCACACCCCGCACATCAACAGGTACAGCAGGTGCGCGAAGGTGGTCGTGGGCGAGAACAGCATGCCGAACGGGGCGCTGAGCGTCGCCCAGGCGCTGGCGGCCTGTCCGGCCGCAACTCGTAGCGTGGGCAGGTCGGGCGACTGCGGCACCGCGCCGGTGGCCACGATCCACGGACAGTACTCGCCGGCCGGGACCAGTCGGGAAAAGGTCTCGTCGGCCGGGAACATCGTCCCGATGATCCCCCAGCCCGTCACGACCAGCGTGACGGCCACGGCGGCGAGCACCAGGACCCGCAGCCCGATGGCCAGCCGGAAGCACCGCACGATCATCAGCCAGGGGAAGATCTCGTTCCAGGCGACCTGCCGCAACGTGCCCTGATCGTCGTCCACCATGGCGCCCGTCCTCGCACAGCTTGAGAGAGTGAGTTGAAATTGCTACGGCGAGACCGGTGATTATACGCCCGTGGGGGCCCCGTGCAAGCATGCCGAACCGGGTCGTGCGGAGGAAGTCGCCTCGGGCGTCGCATCGGCCCTCGGCACGCGGCGGGGCCGGCCTTCGGCGCTCCGCCCCCTTGTCCGGCGGGGACGGTTCGACTACTCTGCGCAAGCGCGAAGCCGCACTGCGCGCCAAGGGGGGTCGCGCCCCACCCCCCTCATTGCCGTTCCCGTTCCGGCCGGTCCAAGAATCTCGCCGCCGGACTGAATCGTCGTATCGGGCAGGAGCATGAACCAGAGCCGTGCCACGGACGATGCAGAGACGGCGGACGGGCGCGACCTGACCTCGCCGCTGGCGGAGGCGTTCGGCCGCCACCAGGACGAGCTGCTGGGCACGCTGTTCTACCTTGTGGGAAACGCGGAGGACGCCCGCGACGCCCTCCAGGAGGCCTTCCTCAAGTGCTGGCGCCACCGCAGTCAGGTGCCCGAGGTCGAGAATCTTCGCGCGTGGGTCTTCCGGATCGCGCTGAACGTGGGCCGAGATCTGCGCGGGACCGCCTGGCGTCGCCGTCGCCGCGGGTTTGAGGACGAGCAGGAGTCGGAGATCGTGTCCACCGCGCCGCTGCCCGAGGCCGAAGCCGCTCGCCGCGAACAGCTCGCGCTGGTGCGCGAGGCCCTGTTCGCCCTGCGTCCCGAGGAACAGGAGGTATTCCTGCTCCGCCAGAACGGCGACATGACTTACCAGGAGATCGCCGCGGCGGTGAACCTTCCGCTGGGAACGGTGAAGACGCGGATGCGTCTGGCGCTGGGCAAGCTCCGCGAGGCCCTTCAGCCCAAGGACCTGCCGCGCGACGCGTGAGGCGGCGTCACGGGGGGTTACGCTCGATTTCCAGACTCCCGAAGTCTTCGCGACTACGGAAGTCTCCTCGCCCGACTCTCGATTTGAAGACCTCCGAAGTCCTCGAGACTTCGGAAGTCTCCCGTTGCCCGGAGAACGATCCATGAGCATCGATCCCAAAGTGCATCAGCGTCTGTTGGAGCTGGTTTACGACCTGCTTCCCGACGAGGAGGCGGCCGACCTCCGCGCCCGGATCGAGTCCGACCCCGAGACGGCGCGGGCCTACGCCGAGGCCGAGCAGACGGCCGGACTGCTAGCGGAGGCGTCGCGCCTGCACCGGGCGCGCGTGGAGCTGGACTTGCCCGAGCCGACCTCGGGCACGGGGCGGACCTCGTCGCCGAGTCCAGTGAGCTCCGGCGGTCTGACGAGCGGCGGCGCACCGCGCCCGAAGGCGCCGAGCCGGCCCGGGGATCTGCCTGCCCTGGCCCCGTGGGCGCCTTGGGCGGTGGGCGGGGCGGCGGCCGCGCTGTTGCTGGTGGCCTTGACGGGCTTTTTCGTCCACCGGCACCATCTCGCGGCGATCACCTCCGAGCATCTCCGCCTCATCGTCCACGGCCCGTCGGTCCTCCAGGAAGGGATGGACAACGTGTTCGTGGTGACCACCACCACGGTCAACGGCGTGCCGGTCGAGGCCGAGGTCGAGCTGGCCCTGCTTGCTCCCGGCGAGAAGCGGATTCTCAAGCACAAGGAGGACACCGACGAAGACGGCCAGCTTCGCGTCGTGATCCCGTCGGACATGGACCTGCCGGAGTTCGCGTCCCTCGAAGTGACCGCGCGCTCGGCCGGAAACGAGGAAGCCGTCCAGACGCAGCTCGCCGTCGAGCAGCCGACCCACGCCACCCAGCTCGCGCTCGATCGGCCCCTCTATCGCCCCGGCGACACGGTCTTCTATCGCTCGCTCACGCTCGACCGTTTCGGCATGGCGGCCGACCGCGAGGTGACCGTTCAGTACGAGATCCTCGACCCCGGCGGGGCGGCGGTCAGCGAGTCGCGGCACGAGGGCGAGACGGTGCGGGGTGTGGGCTGCGGCCAGTTCGTCCTCGCCCCGGGCATGGCCGGCGGCGAGTACACGCTCGTCGCGCGCAATCCCCAGGGCCTCTTCCCCGAAGCGATGAAGACCTTCTTCGTGCGGCGCTACCGCAATCCCCGACTCAAGAAGGAGCTCGAGCTGGCCCGCGACAGCTACTCCCCCGGCGACAAGGTCGTGGCCGACTTCTCGGCCGAACGGGCCGAGGGCGGACCGGCCGCGGCGGCGCGACTGGCCATTGCTGCCGTGGTCGATGGCAACCTCGTGCACCAGCAGCAGGCCCAGGCCTCGCCGCGCGGGACGTTCCAGGTCGAATTCACGCTCCCGGAGAAGATCGGGCGCCCCGACGCGATCCTTCGAATCGCCGTGGACGACGGCGGCACGCTGGAGACGATCGTCAAGACGATCCCCGTCAACCTGGGCAAGGTGGACTTGGAGTTCTATCCCGAGGGCGGCGACCTGGTGGTCGGCCTGGACAACCGGGTCTATTTCGCCGCACGCGATCCGATGGGTAAGCCCGTGGACGTGCGCGCGGAGATCTACAATAGCGCGGACCAGATGATCGGCGTCGTCGAGACGCAACACAAAGGCATGGGGGCGTTCACCTTTCAGCCCCAGCGCGACCAGCGCTATCGTGCGAAGATCGTCAAGCCGGCCGGCGTGCGCGGCGAGATCGACCTGCCGATTCCCACGACCTCCCGAAAGGTCGTCCTCACCACGGGGCTGAGCGTGTTCGAGCCCGGCGAGCCGCTGGAGTTCAACGTGCGCGCGGCCAAGGCCGGGCTGCCCCTGGTGGCCGCTGCGTACTGCCGCGGGGTGCAGGTCGGGCGCCAGTGGCTGACCACGGCGGTGGGCGAGGACGGCGAGCCGGGCTCCAATCCCGTGCGCATCGACCTGGCGCCCGAGGCGGTGGGCGTCCTGCGCCTGACGCTCTACGACTACTCCCAGTCGCCGCCTGTGCCCGTGGCCGAGCGTCTCGTCTATCGCCGGCCCGAGCGACGTCTGAACGTCGATGTGACCGGCCTGAGCGAGCAATACGCGCCGGGCGATTCGGCCGCGGTGTCGCTCGTCGTGACCGACGAGGACGGGCAGCCGGCCGCGGCCACGCTGGGCGTGTCGGTGGTGGACGACACGGTGCTCAACCTCGCCGACGAGGACGCGCCGCGCATGCCCTGCCACTTCCTCCTCGCCACGGAGGTGGAGAAGCCGGAGGACCTGGAGGACGCCGACTTCTACCTCTCAAACGACCCCGAGGCCCCGGCGGCCCTCGACCTGCTGTTGGGCACCCAGGGCTGGCGGCGGTTCGTGGAGCGGACCATCGACGAGCTCAAGGAGCGGGACGAGGACGACGAGCGGACCGAGCGGCTCCTGGCCCTGGGCGCGGCGAGCAAGCCGCCCCTGATGTTCGACAACCTCGGCGAGATCAACGAGAAGTACAAGGAGGCCGTGGCCGCCTTCCAGGGCGACCGCACCCACGAGCTCAACGCGATGACCATCGTCAGCTTCTTCGGCGGGGCGGCGCTGTTGCTGTTCGCCACGCTGCTGGCGGTGATGAACGTGGCCACGGGACTGAAGGTGTGGATTCCCGCGGTCACGGTCTCGGTGATCTGCTTCGGGATGGGCTTCCTGCTGACCAACCCGGCGAGCCTCAAGCCGGGCATCCACGGGGCCGTGGCCTTTGCCGACTACGAGTCGCGCCCCGTGGTCCTCGTGGACGAGTCCGAAGCGATGACGGAGGAGCTGGAGTTCCTGGAGGAGGCCGACCCCGCCGAGGAAATGCCGATGGACATGGCCGAGCTGCCTTGCCCCGTGCTGGACGACCCGAAGGCGGGCGAGGTGGAAGCAAGGGAGCGGCACCGCGAGGCTCGCGGTGACGCGCTCGTCGAGGGGCAACTGAAGCGTGACCTGGAACGCAGGAAGAAGCTCCCGGGAAACGAGATGTTCGACGCGGACAGGGTGTGGGTGGAACCCATGCCGGGGATGGAACCGGAGATGCCCCTTGGCGAGCCCCCTGGCGAGGGCCTCCTCCGCAAGCGTCGCTTCGTGGTCCGCGAGTACGCGCACCAGCACGCCCGGCCCAAGGACGCCCCGCCCCGCGTGCGCACCGATTTCGCCGAGACGCTGTATTGGCACCCCCTGCTCATCACCGACGGCGACGGCCGGGTGCAGATCAGGTTCGACCTGTCCGATTCGGTGACCACGTTCCGCGTCCGGGCCGACGCCCACGCCCCCGGCGGGCGTCTGGGCGCCGGCGAAGGGGAGTTGATCTCGAAGATCCCTTTCAGCGTCGAGCCCAAGATGCCCTTGGAGGTGACCGCGGGCGACCGCATCGACCTGCCCGTGGCCGTGGCGAACGACACCACACGCGCGCTATCCGTCGATCTGTCGCTGATCCACGACGGCCTGGTGCGCCTGGACGGCCCGGACCAGCAGCGCCTGGAGCTGGAGGCGAAGAAGCGATCTCGCAGGCATTTCGCGCTCGACGTGGTGGGACAGAAGGGTGAGGGGCCGCTGCTCGTGCGCGGCGTGGCCGGCTCGCTGGCCGACGAGGTGGCCCGCACGCTTCGCGTGGTCCCGCCGGGTTTCCCGATCAGCCGCTCGTTCAGCGGCGAGCTCGACGGGAGCCAGGAGTTGACCATCGACCTGCCGGGCGAGTGGGTGCCCGGGTCGCTGGAGGTCTCGGTCAACGTGTTCCCCTCGATGCTGGCCGACCTGCAGAAGGGCCTCGACGGCATATTGCGCGAGCCGACCGGCTGCTTCGAGCAGGCCTCCACGTCGAACTACCCCAACGTGATGTCGCTCCAGTACATGGAGGAGAACGATCTGGCCGATCCCGAGGTCACGCGCCGCGCCAAGGAGCTGCTCGACCGCGGTTACGGAAGACTTACTGGGTATGAATGCCCCAAGGAGGGCTTCGAGTGGTTCGGCGCGGATCCCGGCCACGAGGCCCTCACCGCGTACGGCCTGATGCAGTTCCGCGACATGGCCGAGGTGTACCAGGTCGATCCTGTCCTTCTGGATCGCACGGCCGAGTGGCTCCTCCAGCGCCGCGACGGCAAGGGGGGATTCCAGCGCAATCCCAAGGCCCTGGATAGCTTCGGCGCCGCACCCCAGGAGGTGACCGACGCCTACGTCACCTGGGCCCTGACCGAGTCGGGCCAGGAAGGGATCGACGCCGAGATCGAGCACGCGATCGCCCTGGGCGAAAAGGCCGAGGAGCCGTACGTCGTGGCCCTGGCCGCGGCGGCCGCCATCAACGCCGGCAAGCAGGACGAGGGGCGCAAGCTGCTCGACAAGCTCGCCGGGTATCAGGACGAGGACGGGCGCCTCGCAGGGGCCAAGACCTCGATCACGCGCAGCGGCGGCGCGTCGCTCGACGTGGAGACCACGGCCCTGGCCGCGCTGGCCTGGCTCAAGGCGCCGCAATTCGCGGCCCAGGCGGGCAAGGCCGTGGAGTGGATCACCAGGAGCCGGCAGGGCAGCGGCGGCTTCGGCTCCACGCAGGCCACCGTGCTGGCCCTGAAGGCCCTCGTCGAGCACGCGCGCGTCAACAAGCGGACGACCAACGCCGGCAAGCTGATCCTCCAGCGCGACGACGTGGTGCTGGGGGAACAGTCGTTCGAGGCGGATCGCCGCGAGGCGATCGCCATCGACGGGCTGGAGACCGAGCTGAAGGCCGGGGAAAACCGCCTGACCATCACGCTGACGGGCGAGAACAAGCTGCCCTACGCCCTGGACGTGAGCTACCGCAGCAGCCAGCCGGCCAGCGACCGCGACTGCGCGGTGCGCCTCACGACCGGGCTGGCCAAGGACACCGTGGCGGCGGGCGAGACCGTGGCCCTCACCGCCGAATTGGCCAACACCACGGACGAGGGCCAGCCCATGACCGTGGCCATCCTCGGCCTGCCCGCTGGGCTGGAGCCCCGCACCGACCAGCTCAAGGAGCTGCAGGACGCGGGCACGATCGACTACTTCGAGCTCAACGCCCGCGAGGTGATCTGCTACTGGCGCTCGCTGGCCCCGAAGCGCAAGGTGGAACTGAAGCTTGATCTGGTCGCCGCCATCCCGGGGCGCTACACCGGCCCTGCCTCGCGCGCCTACCTCTACTACACGGCCGAGCGCAAGTGCTGGGCCGCGCCGCTGCGGGTGGGGGTGACGCGGCCGTGAGGTGTTGCCAGCGCGTGGTTCCCAGGCTCCGCCTGGGAAGAAGAGGTCAGTCTTGGGGAGCCTCGCCGTCCGTAGGCACGTAACTGGGGTCTTCGCAGAGCAGGATGCAATCGAGGCGCGGATTGGTGGCCGCGGTGCCGGGGCCCTCACGCGGATAGACGCGGAAGGCGAACTCGCCCTTGGCGAGCTTCAGCACGAGGGGGCGGCCCGGCGGGACCGTGGTGACGCCGCCGCCGCGCCCGGTCCAGTGCCACTTCTTCTCGTTGGCCCCGCAGTTGCCGAGCACCTGGCCACGTTCGAGGGTCACCTTCTCGCCGGCGGGCACCAGGCCGAACGACATGTCGCCGCCGCTCGGATAGCGGACCCGGGCCCACAGCGTCCAAAGCCCCTTGCGCGGGACGGTCACGCGATACTCGCACCAGTCCGCGGACGTTTCGATACGTCGGATCCGGCCGTCGCAGACGACCACGTCGCCCGAGGCGCCGCGCTCCGTGATCCCCGCCTGGGAGCCCTTCTTCATGTTGCCCGACGAGGCCTCGAAGGCTTCGGCCTCGATGCGAATCACGTCCGGCTTGCGGGCCTCGAACGACGCGGCGGCGAGGACCTTGCGCGCCTCCTCGGCGCCCTTTTGGGGGAACAGCAGCGTGGTGCGCGTGGGCCCGAGGGGCACCGCGGTCTCGGAGCCCGCAACCTGGGCCTTGATCGGGTGGCCGAACAGGTCCGTGGCCTTGATGCCGCCGGAGCGGATCATGAGCTTCCCATCCCGGCCCAGGTAGTGCCACACCGTGGCCACGGCCCCGCGGCCGTGCTGCGCGAGCATGGCGCGGACCTCGCGCCCGCCCGCCACCTCGGCCGGCGACGCCCCGAGGAACTCGGGCGGTCGGTCGCCCTCGGCCGGTGCGGCGTGGAACAGGATGAAGTCGCGGCCGGTCGGACGCAGTCGCTTGCGCACGTCGGCCGGCACCTTGCCCGACATGCGGAGCCGCTCGTACGCCCCGACGATCTGGAGGATGCCCGGCGTCAGCCCGTGCCGCTCCATTTGAGGGAAGCTCGACTGGAGCGAGACGGGCGCGTCGAGGCCCAGCGCGCGGCCCATCAAATACTCGATCTCGTCGAGCTGCAGGCCGTCGGTGTGCTTGCCCTTGGGCCAGATGCCGAACCAGCCCAGCTCGCCGGGGATCATGTCGGCCTCGAGGCTCTCGACGTAGCGGACCGACCGGTCGATGTGGTCGCGCACCGTGGGCCACTGCTCGATGGCGGCGCCGGAGATGATGCGGCCGTGCAGGGTGTTGAGGTACGTATCGACCGTGCCGCTCCGCGTGAACGAATGCCACAGGTTGTGGTGGAAGCCGCCGCCGGTGTGGATGACGGGCCGCTTGGTGATCTTCGCCATCACCGTGGCGTGGGCGTTGGCCGCATAGTAGTCGTAGCGGCGGCGGTCCACGTCCTCGCTGCCGTCGAAGTACAAGCCGTCGAAGTCGCAGGCGTCGAACAGCGCGGCCAGGCGCGAGGTCGTTTCGTCGAAGAGCGAGGCCTCCTGATCGAGGATGTAGCCGTTGATGCAGCCGTCCACGCCGTAATGGCGGGCCTCGGTGCCGGCCTCGTGCCCGGCGGCCTTGGTGCCCCACGCGCCGCGCTTGCAGCCCAGGAAGGTATCCCAGCGTCCCTCCGGCCCGATCGAGGCGTACTGCACGATCTCGTCGTCGAGGATCACCTCCTGGTGCTTCTCGAGGCCGCCCTCCCAGGTCTTCTGCCGGCACGCGGGGCTGCCCGGCCACTGGCTCAGGTCGTCGCGCGTACGGATCGCCGCCGCCTCCTCGTCGATGGCCTCGGCCAGCGTCGCGCGGCGATCGACCCAGAACCGGCGGTCGGGCACGGGCGTCACGTAGGCGTCGCGCTTGGCCGCCTTCGAGGCGAACGTGTGGATGTTCAGCCGGATGCCCGCCGCGTGGAACCGCCGGACCGTGCGGCGCAGGCTCTCCACGCCGTCCGGGTACGCCCGCGTGTTGATCGTGTAGTGCCCCGGGCTCTCGCACCACGAGCCCGAGCTGAGCAGGACCTGCCGGAAGCCCGTCCGCCGGCAAAGGTCGATCACGCGATCCACGTCCTTCTCGGCGAAGGAAAGAAACCAGTACGACTGCCGGGCAAGTGCAAGCTCCTTCGACGGCACGCCGTCCTGCTCGTTGCGGGGCATGTCGAAGGCCACGGAAAGCCTCCTGAGGATCGGACGCAGCTCGGCGCGCGGGGCGAGGATCAGGGCGGCGCACGATCCTTCGAGCTTCGGGCCTGGGGCGTCCTGGCTCGACGCCGCCAGCTCCGTGTAACCCCTGCGCGACGCGGGGCGGGCCGCGGTCCGGCGGCTGGTGCCCATCAGGCACACGGCCAGCCGGTCGTCCCAGGCCGCGTTCAGTCGCCGCCCCACGCGCCCGGAGAGCGTGACGCCGATCCGCACCAGCGTCAAGCGCGACGGCCGCGGGCCGCGGATCTCGAGAAGCTCCAGCGCGATCCAGTCGTCGTCCTCGCTCACCTGATAGACGAGCTGCGTGTCGATCCCGGCAAAGCCGACGGTGAGCCGATCGCCGTCCCTGGCCGCCGAGCTGGCCGAATAGTGCTTGTCGTCCACGACGACCGAGGCCAGCGCCACGCCTTGCTTCGGCGCGACGTCGAGCCCGGTGGTTCTCTCCAGGAGCGACTTCCATGCGGCGTCTTCGCCCAGCACGGCCTTCACTCTGGAGCTTCTCAGGACGATCTCGGCGGCCGGTGCCGCGCGGGCATCGGCAAGGCCTTGGATCAGAGCCATCGCGCAGCTAAGCGCGGCGATGGGCAGGCGTGGGCTCGGCATGGCGGGGCCTTTCGGCTAAACGGGGCGGGATCTGCCGGCTCCCTGGCGGAGCCCGGGAACAAGGGTGCCAAGGCGCACGATACTCCGGGTCAACTCGACCTGCAAGCACGTCGGTGCGCCGGGGGCATATGCTACACTTGCAGAGGGGCCTGCGTCGAGCACGTGCGGGCCCGTTTCGCGACCCGATGGGAGGCCAACCGGTGAGCTTGTACGAGTGGTGGGGCGAACGCTGGGACCCGGGCGAGGTGGGCTCGGTCCAGGTGAGCACCGAGCACGAGGCGTGCACCTGGCAGCCGCTGGTGATCGCCCGGTTCGTGTTCGTCGTGGTCGGGCTGCCCGCCTTGTGGTACTTCACGATCCCGCTGGTGCCTCTGCCTTTGTGGCAGTCGGCGGCCCTGGTGGTCGGCGGCACGCTCATCTACGTCTCGCTTTCCTACTTCATCGACCCCCAGCCGAACACGGACAACATCGGCGTCGCCGGCGGGCTGATCGACCACCCCTTCCGCTACTCGGACGACCTGAACCGGAACCTCCTGGGCCTGAAGGTCCTGCTCGGGCCCGGACGGTTCGTGGCCGAGTCGATCTGCGACGCCCTGGCCCCGCCGAGGCCTGAGGACCCGCAGGAGCCCGAATCCGGCGAAGACCCGCAGCCGGCCGCGCCCGATCCGATGGAGGCGTTCGGGCCGAGGTTCTAGACCGCGCCGGACATCCGAAGTCTTCAAGACCTCGAAAGTCCGGCGCGTCGGAAGTCCGACGGTCACTTCTCCGCCAGCAGCTCCTCGATCTTCGCCCGCAGAAGCTTCTCGCCCTGGGCCCCTTTCCAGTTGAGCTCGCCGTACCACCAGCGGCGCACGTGGCCCTGCTTGTCGATCAGGTACACGCTGGGCCACATGCGGTTGGCCCAGGCGGTCCAGGTCTTGCCCCGGGCATCCACGGCGATGGGAAACGCCAGGCCGGCCTCGGCCGCGCGGCGGCGCACGGCCGCAACGTCGCGCTCCGCGGCGGTTTCCGGGGTGTGCACGCCGAGCACCACGAGGCCCTTGTCGGCGTAGTCGCGGTGCCAGGCCTTGTAGTGCGGGAAGTTGCGCACGCAGTTGATGCAGCCGAAGGCGTAGAAGTGCAGGGCGACCACCTTCCCGCGGAGATCGTCGAGCTTCAGCGCCTCGGTGTTGATCCACGCCGCGATGTCTTCGAGCTCGGGCGCGCGGCTGGCGCGATGGCGGACCTGGGCGAGATCGAACGGCTCCCCGGCCAGCTCGGCCAGGGCCTTCTGCTGCCCGGCGGAGAGCAGGGAAAAGATCTTGCGCTGCGAAGCGGCCCGGACCGCTTCCGCCGACTTGCCCGTCGCGCCTTCTTCGGCGATCTGCGCGGCCTCCGCATCGGCCTCTTGGAGAATGCGGCGAATGCGGTCGGTCTGTGCATCGCTCAGGTTCAGGCATGCGACGAACGGGTCGGCCACCATGGCCGGGAGTCCCCCGGCACGGAATTCGAGCTGGGTCAGTCGCTGCTTCTGGGCCGGCCGGAGTGCCGCGTCGAGCCGGGCGCGGAAGCCCGATACGAGCTGGCCGACGCGCTCGGCCCGCTTCTCCGCCTCTACGTCGCGGAGCCGGAACAGGGGGACGTCGACCTGCGCGGCCGCCGCGGCGACGGCCGCCGCCTGCTGCGCGTCCAGGCCCAGCTCCTTCTGTACCGCCGGGTCGCGGACGAGCATCACCAGGGGGTGCGGCACGGGCTCGGACCGGGCCGCGCGTGCATGGTGCAGCATCGCGGCCGCGAGGAGCGCGGAAGCGACGATGCGGCTTGGGGTGAGTGGAGCGACGACGGATCGATGCATGGGAAGCTCTACGGAGACGGACGGGGCGCAGGAATTGTAGGGCGAGTGGCCGGTCGGGCAATCGCGCCCAGGCGGGGCGCCGCTTTTCCGTTTTCCGCACGAAGGTTAAGATCGTGCATGGCTCAGTGCCGCGATGCCACTCGACCACGGGGGAGACCGATGTGGAACTGCCCGAAGTGCCGGGAAGAAAACGACGACGGCTACGAGGTCTGCTGGAACTGCGGCACCTCGAAGAGCGGCGAGGAAGATCCCGGTTTTCACACGGCCGAGGAGACGACGTCGCAGACGGAGCTGGCGGACGCGCGACCGATCGTCGAGGTGATCCCCAGGACGAACGTGCCCGAGGCCCTCCAGCCCCGCGAGCCGGATCCCGTGCCGCATCCGCGATGGAAGCAGGCCCGCTGCCCGGGGTGCGCGTCGCAGGACCTGGCGCGCGACACGGCCAGCCCCTGGCCGGTGATCGTGTCCTTTCTGGTTCTCGGCGTGGCGCTTGCCGGCGAGGGGCTCTGGCGGTGGACCGGGCTGGGTCTCGGCTCGATCCTACTCGCGCTGAGCCTGTTGGCTCCGTTCTTCACCGACAACGTGTGGTGTCGGGCTTGCGGCCTGCGGTTTAAGAAGCGCTACCGGATCGAGCGCCCGGCCCGGGGGTAGGCGTGAGCCTGCCCAGTCGGAAGCGCGACCGCGAGGGAGCGGCGGCCAGGCAGGCGGAAGGCACTGCGGCCAGCCGCCGCCAAGCCACCCCGCCCGGAGCGAGTCGCTTACGGGCGCCGCCGGCGAGCAAGGCCGAGCAACAGCGCGCCGAGGGCCATCAAGATCCACGTGGACGGCTCGGGGATGACCGGTCCGCCGCCTTCGGCCAGGGAAAGCACGACGTCGTTGCCCTGCCCGTCGGACCCCAGGTAGCTGATCTGGAAGCCGAATCCGTCGGCCTGGAACGTCGCGCCCTCGGAGAGCAGCGTCCCGCCCGCCGCAAACAGGCCCTCGACCGCCGCGTCGCCGAGGTTGTCGAGGATCAAGAAGCGGTCGCCGGGCTGGGGCGTGAACCCGTCAAGCACGTCCACGATCAGCTCCGTGCCGGCGCCGGTGCCCAGTCGCACGCCGCCCTCGACCACGAGCTGGTCGTGGTAGGCATCGCCGGTGCCGGGCGTGGTCCCGCCCAGCTCGATGAGCAGGCCGGCCGTGTCGGCCAGGGCGAGGCCTTCCCCGAAAGCGAGGATGCCGGGGCTGGTGCCGGGCGAGAGCATGCCGCCGGCCTGGACCACAACGGGCCCACCGAGGGTGCCGCCACCGCCCAGCGTGGCCCCGGAGGCGACCGAGACGCCGCTCCACGGCGAGGTCGAGCCGTCCATCAGGAGCGTCCCTTCCAGGACCTGCGTGGCCCCGCGGTAGGTGTTCGCCCCGCTGACGGTCCAGGTGCCGGCGCCGGTCTTGCGGAGGCCGCCGAGGCCCAACGCGAGGTCCCCGGCCATGACGCCGTCGCCCGCCCCCGCGAGCGTGAGCCAGTGGTCGCTGCCCAGGTTGCCCGCCGACGAGACGTCCGAGGTGACCGTGAGCACGCCGGTCGGGGTGCTGCCATCGAGCTGCGTGCCCGCCACCTCGATCGTGGCCGGCCCGCGCAGTCCCAAGGTCTTGCCCATGGTGTGATCCGTCCCGGCGAAGCGGAGCGAGGCGTCGCTCATGAAGACGTTGCCGCTGTCCATGCCCAGTACCGTGCGATTGCTCCCCGCGCCGTCCACGAAGGTCAGTGCCCCCTCGAAGAGATAGAGGTTCGTGAAGCTGTTGTTGGGGTCGGTCAGGATCAGCTCGCCGGGGCCGACCTTCGTGAGACTGGTGCCGGCGCTGAACCGGAACAGCCGGGCGTCGATCCGGAGCGGGGCGGCCGTGTTGTATTGGTGGACGGAGCCGGTGCCGTTGACGGCGTCGGCGAACAGCATGCCCGAGCCGTCGATGGTGACCTGGTTGCCTCCGACGGCGGGCGTGACGAGGATCGCGCCGTCGTGATGGTTTCCGTCGGCGTCGTCGCCATACAGACGCAGGGCGCTGTTCAGCGAAAGGGTGGTCGGCCCGTTCCCGTCATTGAACCTCAGCGAGGCCACCTGGCGCGTCACGCTCAAGGTCTGCGCGCCCGAGACGTCCACGTGGTTGTAGAGGGCCGTGTCGCCCGAGCCGTAGTCGCCAAAGTCGTTGGTCGCGTAAGCCGCGTCGGGCAGGGGCTCGATGTTAAGCGTGCCGTCGGGATTGGCCGACGAGGCCACGCGTGCGAAGCTCGACCCGGCGAAGGTCACGTTGCCGCCCAGCACACCGGAGTTGGCACGGTTGGTTGCGGCGCCCGTGGTGATCGTCGAGGACGCGTCGGGGGCGAAGTCCAGCGTCGCGTCGCGATCAACTTCCAGTCCGTCGAACTTCAGCTCGGCGGTCTGGCCGGGGCCGGCCTGGACGATCACCTTGGCGGCGTCGCCCTCCGTGTTGTTCAAGCGGCCGATCTTCAGGTCGCCGATCGTCTCGGAGGTCGCACCGACCGCGCTTCCGACGATGCGGAGCTTGCCGTTGAGCTCCAGCGAAGCGGCGTCGGCGGCCTTGTTCGTGTTCTCGGTGGTGTAATCGTACACCAGCGTGCCGCCGCGCACGTGCGTGGCGCCCGGGTAGCTGAACGTCCCGGTCATCGTCAGCGTGCCGGGGCCGATCTTGACGAAGGCCTGACTGTCGGAGGTGTCCGTGACGTCGCCTGAGTAGAGGATGTCGCCCGGCCCGCCGAAGTTGGCCGAGCCGCTCCCGGTGCCGACCTGCGTCATGTCGCCGTTGACGGTGGCCGTGGCGGTCGTGTCGCTGTTGCGGACGTTGCCCGACCCGAGGAACCCGAACCCGTTGTTGTATTGCAGGTCGCGCCCGAGCAGGTCGTGGCCCGCCAGGTCGATGGCGGCGGGTGCCCCGAGCGTGAGCCGCGCCCCGCCCGTCCCCGGGGCGACCGCGCCGTCGAGCACGAGCAGGCCCCGCGCCACGTTGATGCCGCCGGTGAACGTGTTGTTGCCGGCCAGGACCAGCACGCCGCTTCCCTCGGACACGTGAACGTCGCCCACGAGGAGGCTCTTGCCGGCGTCGTTCTCGGCGACGGGTCCCGCGAGCGTCACCTGGACGTCGTCGTCCACGATGAACCTGGCGGTGTTGGTCGTGGTCACGCCCACGTTGGCGTCGAACACGTAGTCGTTGTAGAAGCTGCCGTCGGGCGAGCGGAACCGCCAGGCGCCGTACCCACTGCGGAAGTAGTCGTCGTCGAGTGCCCCGGGCTTGGCGCCGGTGGTCTCCAGGCCGAAGAACTGGACGGTCGTCTGGTTGTTGCGGAAGCCGCCTGTGATGGTCACGGGGCCGACAAACTGGATCTGGCCGTTGTTATTGGCGGAGAACCCGACCGAACCTCCCGACTCGCTGACCGTGCCTTCGAACCGGAGGACCGAGGGTCGGCGCACCGTCCACCCGCCCTGCTTGATGGCCACGTTCTGCTGGAAGGTGTAGGTCTCGGGATCGCCCGAGCTGCGCTCCGCGTTGATCCTGCCGACCGTGAAGTCCTGGCCGCTGATCGTGAGACTCAAGGCGTCGGTCGCGAACGTGATGGCATTCAGATCGAGCCCGGCAATGTCCTGATTGGCAGGCGCCGAGCCGGCGGAGGTCAGCACGACGTCATCGCCGCTTGTCGGCGGGCCCACGTCCCAGTTGGCCGGGTTGCTCCAGTCGGAGCTGGTGCTTCCATTCCAGGTGACCGTGTCGGCTAGGCCCGGCGTGCCTGCGGCGAGGAGGGAGAGGGACGAGAGAAGAACCGCGGTCCGTCGAACGAGGCATGAAGCACGCATGCAAGCGTCTCCCGGGGAGGGATCGCCACCGCCGGGAGCGACTGGGGCGCTTCCCAAGGCGCGATCGCAACGGGGGTCTGGCAGGCCTCTTCGTGCAGCCGAAGACCGAATGAAGGCAGCCTCCACACCAAGGGCGCGGCGCCCCCCTCACCCGGAGTAACTGATTGTAATCCTGAACGCGGCCGTGTCAACGAGATTGGCTACGGCCGGTCTCCTCGGCCCTGCCGAACGCGGAAAGCCATGCGGCCGCGCCTCGGCGGCCTCAGGAGCCCCGCGCCCGGACAAGGCCGTGCCCCGCGGCGCACGAGGGCGACCAGCCCCCCCGGTCGAATTGCATCGCTCCGTCGCGCTAGAAGTCGGCTGCGACTTCGGCATGTCGGCGCACGGGGGCAATCAGAACTCGCCGCCGAGCGCCCCCTCCACCTTGCGGTAGAAATCGGCTGAGGCCTTGAGCATGTCAAGCGGGGCCGCGACATGGATGCGGATCTCGTTGGGTACCACGGTGACCGCTGCACCGATGGGGGGCGACTCGGGAAACGACGGGATGTCGATCGGGGTCCCGGCGTCGCCGGCCATGACCTTGATCATCCGTGCCCCGAAGGCGATCGTGCCGCGCGGGCTCCAGTAGATCAGGGCCGCGGCCTTGCGCGGGAGCAATGCCGCGGTCTTGGCGAGTTGCGCATCGCCGGCCAGCCCCGGCTTGCCGGCGGCCCGGGCCTGGATGATGGCCTCGACCTGGCCCTTGGACGTATAGCCCATGGCCAGTGTTTTCTCGCCCGCCGGGGCCATGTACACGGTCAGCTCCCCGCCGGGCCCATACATCCGCTCCATCATTTCCCGCACTGACTGCTCAACCTGCTTGCGGACCTCTTCCGGCACGTCAGGCATGGGGAAGCTCATGGGGATCTTGAACGTCAGTCTGACGCCCTCGCGCCCGGCGATCCTCTCGCGCTGGACGTTCATGCCGCCGACCATCGACTTCTCGTCGCCGGCCGATTCCCTCATCTTCTTGATCGCGGCGACGTAGTCGTCGAGATACGCCTTCGGGTCGTCCGCCGCGATGATTCCCGCGGTCGCCGAGTAGATCGGATCGCGGTCTTTGCCAACGCCGAACACGAACGACAGCGACTCCAATCGCTTGGCCGAGGCTACGGAGAGCTCCACAAGCTCCTTCATGTTCTCGGGCTTGCCCACCATGCCCCGGAACACCGGGTTGTTCTTTACCAGCTCCAGGGAGAACCGCGTCATTGCCTCGGTCAGGCCCGACGGGTTGGCCATGGCCATGGCCACGACGTACGGATCGGTGGGCAAACCCGCGAGCAAGTCGCCTTCGATGGGGGCAGCGCCCACGAGGCCTTTGGCCACCACGCCCTCCGGCACGAGGCGCACGCGCCCCTCGGCCAGCAGGTTGCCCTCGTCGTCCAGGTGCAGGCCACCGGCCATCAAGGCAGTCTCGTCGCGCCAAGCCTGGAGGAACTGCTCGTACATCTTGAAGGCGGCCATGAGGTTCTCCATCGGGCCGCCGAGCTCTTCCATCTCCGTGGCCAACTGCTTGAACTGGTCGCGGGCCTTGCGCAGCTCGTCGATGCCCTTTTCGGCCAGCAGCTCGATCCCGCGCCGAGTCAGGGCGCCCGTCACCTCGAACTTGCCCGGCCACTCGCCCAGGCCGGCCATCTCCGCGGCCACGCCCTTGGTGTCGGCGAGGACCTTCGTGAGCAGCTCCTCTTCGCCTCGTTTGGCCACGACGGCGAAGTCTCCCTTGCGCGCCAGCAGCAGCGGTGCGTCGAACAGGGTGACCCGCGCCACCGCGGCATCCGGATTCTCGGGCTTGAGCTGCTTCAGCAGCGCGTCGTAGTCGGTCACCGGCACCAGCAGCACGGCGCGCGGCTGGTCGAGGTCCTCCTCAGCCGGGAAGATGACCAGTGCGGCGGTCCCCTTCTCGTCGATGCCCTCCTTCACTCCGGCGGCCGTCTTCAGCAGCTCCATTGCCTGAATCCGGGGGAGCTTCAGCTCGCCGGCGAGCTGCTGAACGCGCGCATCAGTCTCGGCCAGGCGACTGAAGGTGGCGAAGGCGATCGCATCGCGCGGGATGGCCTTGAACACGTCCCTCGCTTCGGCAATATTGGCCAGCACCAAGGCCAGCAGCGAGGCCAGACCGAAACGGGAGAGATTACGCAGTCTCATGTCGCGTCTCCTCAAGCAGAAGGGTGTTCCGAAGGGCTTTGGGAAGCGCGCGGGGGCTCCTGGGGCCGATGCGCGCGGCGGCTCCAAACCGGCAATTATAGGCCTCTCGAAGCGAAACGCAAGAAACGGGGGAGCCGCACCCCCCGGACGCCCCTGCGCGCCAAGCGGCCCGCGACGGCCGCTCGGTTGTCGCGCAAAGGCGGCCGGGCAAGAATGCACCTCGGCCATTTGGGAGGAAGACGCGCGTAGAGCCGGCGCGGAACACCTTGTGTTTCGGCCGCGCGCAAGACGGCCGGCGACAAGACGAAGAAGGCCCGGCAACACCCGTAGGTTTCTGCACCCTATGAGCTTCGACCGAGAGGCGGTCTTTCCCCTGGCGTTGGTCCCGTTCGAGCGCTACATGTGGCTCGACGACCGGCCCGACTGGCCGATGACCGGGATCCTGTGCATGGAATTTCGCGGGGAGCTCCATCGCCCCGCGTTCGAAGCGTCGCTGGAGGAGGCCCTTTCACGCCACCCGCTATACTGGGCGCACGTTCGGCCGGCGCGCGGCGGGCTTCGCTGGATCGCGGCCGAGCGAGGCGATCCGCCACTGGACTGGGCCGGCTGGGAAGAGCCGATGCGGTGCGCGCGCGGCGGGGCCATCGACCTGCGCACCGAAGTGGGCTTCCGGCTTTGGGTCCGGCAAGGGGGCGGCCGGGCGCGCCTGGCGTTTCTCCTGCACCATTGCGTTTCCGACGCGATCGGCGGGATGCAGCTGCTGGGCGATGTGCTGGCGTGCTACGCGATCCGCCGCGGCGGCGGGGCGGCCGGGAAGCTCGAACCGCCCGACCCGGGCCGCTACCGCAAGCGAGGCACGTTCGAGGAGCCGCCGCCTGAGCCCGTCTCGCGCTGGGCCGCGATGCGGTTCACGGCGGCTGAGGGTTGGAAGTGGCTGACGCGGCCCGTGTCGCCGCTCCGCGCGCCCCGCGAGTTCGGCCACCCGGCCGAAGGCCCGCACGAGGTGCCGGGGATCCATCTACACCAGTTCGACGCGGAGCAGACGCAGGCCTTGCGCGACCGGGCCCGCGCGCAGGGGCGCACAATCAACGACCTCCTGCTGCGCGATCTGTTCCTGGCGCTGCGGTCATGGAACGCCGCAGGCGGCCGGCGCAAGAAGGACTCGAAAGCCTGGCTGCGGATCGCCATGCCCACCAACCTGCGCGAGAAGGCCGACGCGCGCCTGCCCGCGGCCAACAAGATGGGCTACGCGTTCCTGTCGCGTCGGCCTCGGGATTGCGACGACGAGGAGGCCCTGCTGGCCGGGATCGGAGAGGAGACCGAGGCGATCAAGCACTGGCGCATGGGGCTGGCCTTCCTGTCGGGGCTGGAAATGGCGATGGTGGCGCCCGGCGCGATGCGGTGGATCGTCTCCGAGAGGCGATGCGCGGCCACCGCGGTCCTCTCCAACCTGGGCGACCCGGAGTGGCATTTCTGGAGCAAGCTGCCGCGCGTGGACGGGCTGCTCCAGGCCGGCGACGTGCTGCTGGCCGGCGCCACCGGCTCGCCTCCCCTGCGGCCGCTGACCCGGGCATGCTTCGTGGCCGCGCGCTACGCGGGACGCCTGTCGGTGAACGTGCGCTGCGACCGCCGGACGTTCTGTCCCGAGGCGGCCCGGGAGCTGCTTGCGAGCTACGTCGGGCGGCTGGAGCGGACGATGGAGGCGGCAGGGTGAGCGCCCCCGGGCGCATCGGCGCCTTCGGTCAGACGTGGACCGCCGCCCCGCCGTCCACGATCAGCGTCTGTCCTTGAATCAAGTCGCTCAAGGGACTCGACAGGAAGAGCACCGCGTCGGCGACGTCCTCGGCGAGCAGTTGCCGCTGGCCCATCATCGTCTTCTCCACGCGCGCCGCGAACATCTGCTCCGAGCCGGGGATTCTCCGCGTCGAGTCCGTCTCCACCAGCCCCGCCTTGACCACGTTCACGTTGACGTTCCGATGCCCGACCTCGAGAGTCAGGTGCCGCGCAATGCTCTCCAAGGCGGCCTTGGAGCCGCCGATGAGGCCGTACATGGGCAGGGCGATGTCGGCCCCGTGGCTGGAGAGCGCCACGACCTTGCCCCGATGCGGGCCGCGCTCCAGAAGCGGAACCGCGCTCTGCACGAGGTGAATCAAGGCCAGGACGTTGGTGGACATGGCGTTGAAGAAGTGCCGCGAGCTCGATTCGAGCAGGGGGCGGAACCCGCCCGTCGCCGCGTTGCTGACCAAGATGTCCAGCCGGCCGACCGCCTCGCCAACGAACTCCATCAGGCAGCGGACGTCTTCCTCCTCGCTGACGTCGGCCTTGACGACGTAGGCGCGGCGGCCCCACTGGCGCACCTTCCGGGCCACGTCCATGGCCCCAGAGCGCGAGGCGGCGTAATTGACGATCACGTCCGCCCCGGCTTCGGCCAGCCTCAACGCGCAGGCCCGCCCGATGCCGCGGGAGCTGCCCGTCACCAGGGCGACTCTGCCAGAGAGATCGATCATTCCGGTGTCCTTTCGCGTGATTTCATGCTGCTGCCGGCCCGGCGTGTCGGCGGAGATGGCTGGCCTCAGCGCGGTGCGGAGATCCGGTGCATCCCCGAGAGCTCATCGTCGAGCCCCGGGGGCCGATGATTCCCGTCGACCGCCCGGACCTTCTCCAGGAACTCCATCACGTGCCGGAGCGTGGGGAAGTCGTCAAGCGACAGGCTTTCGT
>CAYSUS010000022.1:0-42729 GCA_964434165.1 uncultured Pirellulales bacterium | reverse complement strand
TCGACGATCTCCTCCGGGTAGCCGGTCTGGTCCACGACGAACTGGACCAGAAAGGTCTCCAGTTCTCCGGGCGCCATTCCTGGCTCGTGCGAGGTCTCTCCGGGCGGCGAGAACATGTCGCCCTGCGGCGGATCGACCGCTGGGGGCGGAGACGCCGATCGAGCCGAAGGGCCGAACTCCGGCATCTCCTCCCGCGGCTCGCCCGGCGCCGCGCCGGTCGCGCTGAGGAGGAACTCCATCACGTGCCGGAGCGTGGGGAAGTCGTCAAGCGACAGGCTTTCGTCGGCCGTGATCTGGAAGTGCTCGCCCAACTCGCCGAACAGTTGGGCCTTCTTGATGCTGTCGATGCCCAGGTCGGCCTCCAGGTCCGCGTCGAGCTCGACGATCTCCTCCGGGTAGCCGGTCTGGTCCACGACGAACTGGACCAGAAAGGACCGCATCTGCGAGGCATCCATGGACACATGGGGGGCGGTTCCGATGGGCTTCGATTCGGCCTGGTCCGTCACCGCCGTTTCGGCAGCGTCTCCCTCCCAGTCGTCGCCGCGCGGAAGCTGACCGGCGACCGCCGCTGGCCTGGAAGCGTGTCGCTCCCCGGCCTGGCGGCGCATGCGCTCTCGTCTGGGCTGGGTGGCGTCGAAATGGACGATCCCGTCCTCTTCAAGCGTCGCGCCGGCGGGGAGCGGGGTCGCGTCGGGTCGTGGGACATGGGAAGCAGATTTGTCGCTCGTCACCTTCACACCTCGTTCAAGCACTACGTGATAAACGGCCTCCGAAAGCCCCGCGCACTGGACCGCGGCGCCGACGCGGCCGTCGCGCAAAGCAGGGTCCGGGTCCAGCGGCACCGAGCTTCGCGCGGTTTGGAGGATCGCGGCGTGCTGCTGAAGGAAGGGGGCCGGGGATGGTCGAGCACGCCGCTTGCGGGCATGACAAGGTTCTCCAGCCCGGAGAGGACCTCAACAATCGATGCCATCCCCGCCGCCCCGCCCGCGTGTCCGATCTGCCCGACCACGGTGCCCAGGTGCCTCGGGGTGGAAGCCGCCCGATACGCCGCGGCGATTCCTTCGACCTCGGCGGAGTCGAGGATCGACGCTCCGGTGCCCCGGACAGCCGACAGGCCATCCCCACGACAGCAACCGGTCTTGTTTCGCCGTACGATCCAGTCACGTTTCTGCAAACCCCCATCCTGCTACCGCGAGGACCTCGACGCGGCACCCACGGATCGGGCGATCCGAGCCAGACGTCCCCGGCACGCCTGAAACTCCTGCGGCGGCGCTGCCCGACCGGTCAGCAACCCTCCGCCCCCGTGGACCGCCCTGGAGGGTAATGCTTGACCGCGACCGCCCCTATCCCAAGCGCCAGGGCCCTGATTGGTTGGACGTGCGCGCGAGCACGTCGTCGCCAAACTCGCCGTCGGATCGCGAGTCGAGTTGCGGGCGGTGGTCATCGATCAAATCGCCCGCGAACGGGGAAGGCGCGGCGAGCTTCCTTGCCGTGGGAGGTCAGAGATCCGACTCTAAATCAACCCATTTACCCCATATCACCCAAGCTTCCGGCCGTGGTCGATGCTACTAGCCCGCTGGCGCGCCGAAGACGCCGCCCCCGTTTCCGGTGGGAGAACGCGGCTCCAACGCCCTGCTACAACAGGATACGGCCGGGCAATGCGACGGTTTCGGCGTTCGCCTCGGCGACTTTGGATGTCTAGGGTGCTAGCGATGTAGCCATCCAGTCTACTCACAGATTCCGCCCTATCAACCGCTGACTCGCCGTTTTTGGCAGGGGCTGCTCCTGCCGGGATTTCTGGGGCCGAGCAGGAAGTTGCCGCCAAGGCACCGAGCAAACTGCAGGGGGATCCCATTATCCTCGACAGGAAGGGGTACCGACCCGAGTCAGATCATGCTTGCCCGCTACCGGTGTTGGCTCGCCGCTCTTGCGCGTCATCCGTTGCGGGCCGAGGGCCCCGATCGCCCGTTGCTCGCCAGGGCCGGGCCAATTACCATTCCAGGCTTCCACCGCACTCTCCCATGCGATCAGGCCCCATTCATGTTGCGTCGGTTGACGACCTCGCCGCTCCCGCTCCCTCTGACGCCTTTTGAGCGCTACATGCTGGGCGACGATCGGGCGGCCTACCCCATGGTATTTCCGGTCTCCCTGGAGTTCCTCGGCGTCGCGCGCCGCGCGGCGCTGGAGGAGGCCGTGGAGGAGGCCCTGGCGCGGCATCCGCTCCTTCGCGCGAATGTCGAGGGCGGCTGGCCGGGCACCGGATGGTGGGTGGAGGCGAACGATGCCGGGCCCCTCCTGGAATGGACCGATCCGTCGTCGCCGGCCTCCCCGCGGTGTTCCGAAGCCATGGATCTGAGGCGACAGACCGGGCTCCGCCTCGCCCTGCACCAGGGGACCGAGCGGGCCATCCTCCAGGCACAATTTCACCACGCCTGCTGCGACGGGATCGGGGCCCTGCGCTTCCTGGGCGAGGTGCTTGCCGGCTACGCCATGCGCACGGCCAACGGCGACCGACCCCGATGGCGCCCCGCCGATCCGCGGGACCTCCCCGCCCGGGCGGAGTTCCAAACCGATCCGCCGCAACCGGTAGGGCGCTTCCAGGCGACACGTTTTGCAGCGCGCGAGACGTTGCGGTGGCTGATGCGACGTCCGATGCCGATCGCCAGTCCGTCGGACCGGGTCGGGGTGGGGCTCGGGGCGGCCTGCCTTCCGATCGAGACTCGGAGCCTCGGCCGGGACGATCACCGCGCGCTGCGACGGGCCGCTTCCTGCCAAGGCGCGACCGTCAACGATCTCCTCATGCGCGACTTGTTCCTCACGCTGGCCGACTGGAGCACGCAGTGCGGCGCGCCGCGGTCCAATGGGTGGCTTCAGGTCACCATGCCGGCCAGTCTTCGCCAGCGCCTGGCCGACAGCATGCCGGCGGCCAACAAGATGAGCTACTCCTTTCTTGCGAGAAGGATGGGGGAGCTTGCTGATCCGGTCCAGCTTCTCCAAGGAATCGCCGCGGAGACGGCCGCGATTCGCCAATGGGGCATGGCCGGGCTGTTCCTCGCGGGCATGGGCTGGGCCCTGAAGGTCCCCGGCCTCGTGACGCTCATGACGTCGGCCGGTCGCTGCTTCGCCACCACGGTTCTCACCAATCTCGGCGACCTCTCCCGACGCCTGGCGGTACGGCTGCCGCGGCGCAACCAGCGTCTCGTTTGCGGCGATCTCGTGCTGGAAGGCTGCCGCGGCGTGCCGCCGCTTCGGCCCCAGACCCGGGCGGTGTTCGCGGTTCTGGCCTACGCCGGATCGCTGCACATCAACCTGCAATGCGACCCACGCTTCTTCTCGCAACGGTCGTCGCGCGCGCTGCTCGAGGCGTACGTCCGCCGAATCGAGGGCAGCCTCGCGTCGTACCGCGCCTGACACGGAGACATTGAGCCGGGGCGAGCCCGGGTGGTCCCTCGCGGCGCCTGGCGAAAAGGCCCTTCGCGTGAGGGGCCGTTCGGCCGGGCCTGGACACCGGCTGGCCGAGGGGCTATTCTCCGAGGTTCAGACGGCATCGGTCGGCAGCCGCGTGGCCGGCATGCTGCCCGCGACGACTCCCTGGGTGTGCTTTGACTCATGAAGGCTGCCGCGTTCCTTGGCCCGAAGCGCCGCCTTCTCATCTTCCTGGCCCTTCTTGGCTGCTACCCTCTCGTCTTGTTCGGAGCCAAGTCCGCCTGGGATAGCACGGCGAACCGCGTGGCGGACTGGCTGCCCGAGGACTTCGACGAGACGAAACGTCTTTTCTGGTTCGCCCAGCGATTCGGCAGCGACGAAATCCTGATGGTCAGCTGGCCGGGCTGCACACTGGAGGACGGGCGACTCTCGCGCCTGGCGGCCCGGCTCGTCGAGCCGATCCAAACGCCCCAGGGGGAGCGTCCACCCCTGTTCCGATCGGTGTTCACCGGGCCGGAGGTTCTCCAGGCGTTGACGTCGCCGCCTTTGGAGCTTTCGCGGCAGCAGGCCATCAACCGGCTGCGGGGCTGGCTCGTGGGAGCGGACGGCCGGGTGACCTCGGCCATCGCCCTGGTCTCCCCGGCCGGGACCGAGGACCGCGCGGCCGCGGTGGACCACGTGTACCGTTGCGCGGAGGAGTGTGGAATCCGGCCGGACGAGCTGCTGGTGGCCGGCACGACCGTGGACGGCGTCGCCATCGACCGCATCAGCCTGGCCTCGCTTCTGGAGCTCAACGTGCTGTCGCTGGCCGTCTGCTTCCTGCTCACGTGGGTCTTCCTGGGCGCGTTCCGGCTGGCCGTGATCGTCTTCTTCTCGGCGGTCTATTGCCAGCAGCTCGCCATGGCCAGCGTCTATTACACGGGCGCCCAGATGGACTCCGTTCTGATGATGATCGCCTCCCTGGGATACGTGCTCGTCACCTCCGGGGCGGTCCACCTGGTGAACTACTACGTGGACGCGGCGAAGGGGGACGGCATGGCGGGGGCCCCGTGGCGGGCGCTGCGACTGGCTCTGGTGCCTTGCGCGCTGGCCAGCGCGACGACGGCCATCGGCCTGGTATCGCTCTCGGTCAGCAAGATCGTTCCCATCGCCCGCTTCGGGTTGTATGGCGCTTGGGCGGTGATGGCGGGGCTGGCGATCATTTTCCTCTGGATCCCCGCGGCCCTGGAGCAGTGGCCGCCGCGGAAGTGGCTTGCGCGGCGCGCGGAACGGGAGACCAGGTCGCGGAGGTTCGGATGGCGCTCGGTCTCCGACGTGGTGATCGGAGGTCGCAACGCCATTCTGGCGGCCACCCTCTTGCTGATGGTCGTGACCGGCTGGGCCGTGACCAACCTGCGCACCACAGCCAGGCTGCACGACATGCTTCCTTCCGAATCGCGCGTGATCCGCGACTACGCGTGGTTGGAGGAGAACATCGGCCCGCTCGTGCCGGTCGAGGTGGTCCTGGTCTTTCCGCCCGACAGCGCGGCGACCGTCCTGGATCGCTACCTCCTGGTGGACCGCGTGCAGAGGGTCGTCGAACGGGTGGAGGACGTGGGCGTGGTTCTGTCGGCGGCCACCTTCGGCCCGGCGGTGCCCCGGTCGGAGGAACGCCTCTTCGAGAAGTACGCGCGCCGCGCCTTGTTGCGGCGAAATCTCCAGCGGCATCGCGAGGACTTCGTCGGGACCGGGTTCGTGCGCCAGGGCGGGGAGGGGGAGCTGTGGAGGATCAGCGTTCGGGCGCCGGCCGGAGGCAACGTCGATTACGCGGCGCTTCTCGGGCGCATTCGCCGGGCCGTGGACCCCGTGCTTCGGACGAACGGCCCGGTCAAAGGCGTGCGGGCCGTGTTCTGCGGCGGGATTCCCCTGATCCAGAAGGCCCAGGAGCAACTGCTCAGCGACCTGATCGAGAGCTTCCTGCTGGCATTTGGGTTGATCGCCCTGGCCATGGCCGCGCTGCTGCGAAGCCCCGTGGCGGGAGCGCTGTCGATGATCCCCAACCTGCTGCCTTGCGTCGTGGTGTTCGGCGCGCTGGGTTGGATGGGTGCGAAGATCGACATCGGGGCCGTGATGACGGCCAGCGTCGCCCTGGGCGTGGCCGTGGACGGCACGCTGCACTTCGTCACCTGGTATCGCCGGGGCGTGGGGCGGGGGCTCTCGCGGCACGAGGCCGTGCGCCAGGCCTACTCGCGCTGCGCCACGGCCATGGTCCAGTCGTCGATGATCTGCGGGCTGGGGCTTCTGGTGTTTGCGGGAAGCGGCTTCGTGCCCGTCCATCGGTTCGGATGGCTCATGTTCACGCTGCTGGGGGCCGCGCTGTTCAGCGACGTCGTCGTCACGCCCGCGATGCTTGCCGGGCCGCTGGGGAGGTTCTTCCAGCCGCCGCAGTCCGGGCCTTGGCGAACCGGCCCATGACGAGGGGACCGTCCGTGCGCCACCGCGCGGCATGGCGCGGCGCTGCGCACGACCCGGGCTCTTCTCCCGGCGCTGTGCCGGCATGTAGCGCAAGGGGGTGAATGGCGGCCATCGCGAGGTTACAATGCCCGGGTGCGCGGCCCGGAGCTCCCGGTCAGCCTCATCCTGGCGGCCTTTCGGCGAAGCGCTGCCTGAAGAACCGGCGAGTGGTCCCTCGGCGCGCTGCGAACTGGCTTGCGGAGCTCGAGGCGGAGAATTCGCGGCATGTCAGAGCTTGAGCTGCCTCAGCGTTTGAACGCGGCGGACGTGTTCGTCGATTCGCATCTTGCGCGCGGCCGTGGCGAGAAGCCCGCCATGGTCTGCGGCGACCGCACGGTCACCTATGCCGACCTCTGCCAGGCGGTCAACCGGATGGGGAACCTGCTCCGCGGGCTGGGGGTCCGCGTGGAGGAGCGTGTGGCGATCCTCCTGCCCGACACGCCCGAGTGGGCCTTTGCCTTCTTCGGCGCGATCAAGATCGGGGCCGTGGCCGTGCCCATGAACACGATGCTCAAGCCCAAGGACTACTGCTACCTGCTCAACGACTGCCGGGCCCGCGTGCTGATCGTGCACCCCGCGCTTCTGGGCGGCGTCGAGCCGGTCCGCGACGGGCTGCGGTTTCTCGAGCACGTCGTGGTGAGCGGCGACGCGCCGTCGGGCTGCCTGGGCCTGGAGGACCTTATGGCGGCGGCCTCGCCCTCGCTCGAGCCGTTCGACACGAGCAAGGACGACATGGCCTTCTGGCTGTACAGCTCCGGTACCACGGGCTTTCCCAAGGGGGCGATCCACCTGCAGCACGATATGATCGTCGAGGCCGAGCTGTACGCCAGGAACACCATCGGCCTTCGGGAGGACGATGTTTCGTTCTCCGTGGCCAAGCTGTTCTTCGCCTACGGGCTGGGCAACGGGCTCTAATTCTCGCTCTACCTGGGCGGCACGAACGTGCTGCTGCCCGACCGCCCCGCGCCGGACAAGGTCTATGAGACGATCGACCGGCACCAGCCGACGGTCTTCTACAGCGTGCCCACGAGCTACGCGGCCCTCTTGCACATGGCCGAGAAGGAGAACCGCACCAGCCTGGGTCGCGTGCGGATGTGCATCTCGGCGGGCGAGCCGATGCCGGGCCACCTCTACGAGAGGTGGCGCGAGCGGTTCGGCGTGGAAATCCTCGACGGCATCGGATCGACCGAGATCCTGCACATCTTCATCTCCAACCGCCCCGGGCAGGTACGGCCCGGGAGCACGGGCCAGCTCGTGCCCGGCTACGAGGCCCGGATCATGGACGACCAGGGGCGCGAGGCCCCACCGCGCACGGTCGGCACGCTGCACATCAAGGGGGACAGCATCGCCGCCGGCTACTGGAACAAGCACGAGCAGACCAAAGGGACCTTCCTCGGCGAGTGGATCAACACGCACGACAAGTTTCTCATGGACGAGGACGGCTACTTCTGGTACGCCGGCCGGTCGGACGACATGATGAAGGTCAGCGGCCAGTTCGTGTGGCCGTCCGAGGTGGAGAGCATCTTGCAGCGCCATCCCAAGGTGCTGGAGAGCGGCGTGGTAGGCACGGCCGATCCCGACGGCCTGATCAAGCCCGTGGCCTACGTCGTGCTCAAGGACGGCGAGGTGGGCACGCCGGAGCTCGCCCGGGAGCTGCAGGACCTGGTCAAGAAGACCACCTCGCCGCACAAGTATCCCCGGGCGGTGGTCTTCCAGGAGACGCTTCCGAAGACGGCGACAGGCAAGATCCAGCGATTCCGCCTGCGCGAGCAGGCCGCCCTGGATACGCCGCTGCACAAGGCGCGGGAAAGGTGAGCGCTTGCCCGGGGGCTGGAAGCGTTCTCACTCCACGCCACGCCCTATGCCGTTCTTGAATATGGGAGGACACGCCGATCGATGACGATCGTGGATCGGGAGGCCGGTTCCTGTCCCGTTCGCCGCACCACGCCCTCACCCCCGGCCCCTTTCCCGCACGCGGGAGAGGGGCGGAAGGCTTTCACACCGCTCTCCACCCACGTGCTCACCCCTCCTCAAGCTGATCGTACAGGTGCACGGGGCTGACGGGGTTGATCCCCGCGCGGCACAGGGCGTTGATGGCGGCGTCGAGATCGTCGAAGCGGAACACGAGCACGGCGCGGTTGCCCATCCGGGCGGTGAAGGCGTACATGTACTCGACGTTGATCCCGGCCTTCTCGTAGATCTCCAACAGCTCGGCCAGTCCGCCGGGCCGGTCCTGGACTTCCACGGCCAACACGTCGGTCACGGCCACGGAGAGCCCGGCCCCTTCGAGCACGTCCTTGGCCCGCTGCCACTCGCGGACGATCAGGCGGAGGATACCGAACCGCTCCGTATCGGCCAGCGCGAGCGTGACGATGTTGATCCCCGCCTCCGACAGGAGCCGGCAGGGCGTGACCAGGTGCCCCGGCTTGTTCTCGATGAACAGCGATATTTGAGGAATTCGCATGGATGGATCCCTGTTTGAACGTACGTTCCGCGGGCCTCACTCGCCGCGACGGTCCACGATCCGCACGACTTCCCTCTGGCCGCGGCGCAAGGAACGGGGCTCGACCAGGCGGACGACGGCCCGCAGGCCCAGGCTGTTCTCGATCTCCTGGGCCAGCCTGGTCTGCACGCCCTCCATGGCGCTGACGCGGTCGCTGAGGATCTGCGGCGTCACCTCGACCAACAGCTCGATCCGGTCGCGGCCCTCCTCGCGCGTGAGCACGACCTGGTAGTCGGGCACCGTCCCCTCGACGGCAAGCACGGCGGCCTCGATCTGCGAGGGGAACACGTTGACCCCCTCGACCACCAGCGCGTCGTCGGCGCGTTGACCGACCGAGCGGAGGCGGCGCAGGCTGCGCCCGCAGGGGCAGGGCTCCGCAAGGATCGCGGTCCAATCGCCGGTGCGGAAGCGGACCAAGGGCATGGCCTCGCGGCTGAGGGTGGTCAGCACCAGCTCGCCCTCCTCGCCATCGGCTCGCGGCTGGCCGCTTTCGGGATCGACGATCTCGGGGTAGAAGTGGTCTTCGAGCACGTGCAGGCCGCTCTGGCGCGGGCACTCGGCACCCACGCCCGGCCCCAGCACCTCGCCGGCCCCGAACACGGCGCACGCCCGGATCCCGGCCGCCTCTTCGATCCGCCGGCGCATGGACTCGCTCCACGGTCCGGCCAGGAAGGCGCCGACCCTCAGCGGCAAGTCCCGGAGGCTCGCGCCGATCTCCGCGGCCCGCTCGGCCAGGATCAGGAACCACCGCGGCGTGGCGCAGATGGCCGACACGCCGTAGTCGCGCAACAGCGCGATCTGGTGGTCGGTGTCGCCGGCCGCGACGGGGATCACCCGCGCGCCGATCCGCTCGGCCGCGCTCTGGACGGCAAGCCCTTCGGCGAACAGGGTGTGGCCGCAGGCGTTCTGGATCGTGTCGCCCTCGTCGATGCCGCAGGAGACCAGGCAGCGGACCAGAGCTTCCGTCCACACCTCGAGGTCGTGGGCCGTATGAGGCACCATGATCGGCCGGGTGCCGGGTCGGCCGAGGCCCTGGAAGCGGGCCATGCGGCGCACCGGCAGGGTCGCGGCGGCCAGCGTGGCCGCGTCCGGCAGATCGTCCCTGGTGGTCAGCGGCAATCGGGCGATGTCCTCGATGCCGCGGACGTCCGCCGGGCTGAGGCCCTGCTTGTGCATCCGCTGGCGGAACGGCTGCGACTGCTCGCAGGCCCGGGCCACCACCTCGCGGAGCCGCCGCGACTGAAGCTCCCCGAGAGGCCCGGGCGGGAGGTAATCGGGGACGCTGACCGGATGGAAGGAGACCGGCGGGTCCGTGGCGGGATGATTCATCGGGTGGCTCCTCGGCAATCGGTGCCCGCCCGCGATTGTGCCAGCAAACCCTCCCCGCTGCAAGCGCGAGGGGCGGCCATGAACCGAAGGGTCCGCGAGGCCTGGAATGCCAGGGGACCATGGAGAAACGGAGGGCACGGAGACCGGCGAAGTCGAGGGAAAGGGAGCGGGCCCGGTTGAGCCGTTTGCGCACCGATCGGTTCCGGGATACCGTCGGGTGTGACCGGTGAGCTGGTCTGGGCGTGTCGGGGGCTTCTCGTGCGGCCTGCTTCAGTAGCTATTCGGATACTGCGGCGGACTCCTGCCGACCCGCTCGGTCACGCGGGGGTACTTGCACCGGCCCGAGGCCTCGCCGATCTTCCCCACCGTGATCTTGTGCCACCACTCGTCGCCGTAGTCGAAGCGGTAGTCGATCTGCTTGCGGACCCGCAGGCCCAGCGATTCAAGCGTCTGATCGCCGAGGATCTCGATCGTGCGCGAGATCACGGGGCTCTTCTCGACGAAGCCCTCCGTGACCATGCCGCCCACGAGCCGAACCTCCAAGTTGTAGCATTCGGGCAGATCGGGCTTCTTTTCGCGCTTGGCCTTCTTCTTCGCCGCTCTCCTGGTCGCGCCGCTCTTCTGCTTCGCCATCTTCATGAGGACCTCCCTCTCCGCTGCCGGGTCCGGATGGCGATCAAGTCCTTCATCACGCGGTCGAGCTTGCCCTGGAAGCGGGTCGTGCCAAAGGCGTCGTGCAGCCCGCGGTACAACTCGTAGAGCTCGGCGTACACTGCCGCCGCCCTCTTGTTGGGGCGGAACACGGTCGGCTTGGTGCCGGTCATCTTCTTCTGGGCCTGCTCGGTTCTCTTGTAGGCGCCGCCCACCACGGCGCCGAAGATCGCCGCCCCCAGGGCGCAGGTCTGGGCCGAGCGGCTGATCTTCATGGGCCGGTTGCAGACGTCGGCGTATATCTGCATTACGAAGGGGTTCTTCTCCGCGATCCCGCCGCAGTTGACGACCTCCTTGACCTCCACGCCGTATTCCTCGAATCGCCGGATGATGGTCAGGGCCCCGAAGGCCGTGGCCTCGACCAGGGCGCGATACACCTCGGGTGCCGTGGTGTGAAGCGTCTGCCCGATCAAGAGTCCGGTCAGCAGCGGATCGACGAGGATCGTGCGGTTGCCGTGGTTCCAGTCCAGGGCCAGAAGGCCGCTCTCGCCGGGCGCCAGGCGCTCGGCCTGGCCCGTAAGGGCCGCGTGCGCATCGCCCCCCGCGGTGAACTCCGCCGGAGTCAGGTGCCGCGCGAACCAGTTGAAGATGTCGCCCACGGCCGACTGCCCGGCCTCCAGCCCGAACATGCCGGGCACGATCGAGCCGGGCACGATGCCGCACAGGCCCGGAATGTCGGCCAGCCTCTCGGTCTGGGGCACAACCATCATGTCGCAGGTGCTCGTGCCGATGATCTTGACCAACGTGCCCGGCTTGATGCCCGCCCCCACGGCCCCGGTGTGGGCGTCGAACGCACCGGCCCCCACCGCGATTCCGGCCGGGAGGCCCATCTTTCCGGCCACCTCGGGCACGAGCTCGCCCACCTTGTGATCGGCCGGCACGGCCGGCGCGGCAAACCGCTCGCGTAGAGGGACCAAGGCGGGATCGAGACTCTGGAGGAACTTCGCGCTGGGCAGCCCTCCCCACTTCTCGTGGTACATGGCCTTGTGGCCGGCAGGGCAAACTCCGCGGAAGAGCTTTCCGGGGTCGGGATTGCCGGTCAGGTAAGCCGGGATGAAGTCGGCCAGCTCCACCCAGCCGTACGCCGCCTTGAACACCTTCGGCGCAATCCGCTTGCAGTGCAGGATCTTCGACCAGTACCACTCCGAGCTGTACGTGCCGCCGCACTTGGCCAGGTAGCCGGTCCGCATCTTGCGGGCCTTCTCGGTAATCTCCGCGGCCTCGGCGTGCGACGTATGGTCCTTCCACAGCCAGGCGTGCGCGGCCGGGTTCTCCTTCATCTCCGGGTGCATGGCCAGGGGGATGCCCTGGCGATCCACGGGGATGGGCGTCGAGCCCGTGGTGTCCACGCCGATGCCGATCACCCGGTCCGGCTCGAACTCGGGATCGATCACGGCCGCGGCGATCGCTCCCTGCACGCACTCGTGCAGCCCGTCGAGGTAGTCGGCCGGGTTCTGCCGGGCGAGGTTCGGGTCCTTCGGGTCCAGAAGCACGCCGTCCGTGCCGCTGCGGTAATCGATCACGCAGGTGCCCACCTCGCGCCCCTCGGCCACGTCGACGATCAGCGCGCGGACGCTGTTGGTGCCGAAATCCACGCCGAGGGCATAACGCTTCTTCTTCGAGGTGGGGGGCATGCGGCAGGCTCCTGCGTTTCTCGTGCTATGGGACAGCCGGCAAGCGAAGTGGCGCCATTAGAGCCGATTCTGCCCGGGCATCAAGGACGGCCGGCGCAGAAGACTTCCGAAGTCGTGTCAACTTCGGAAGTCCGACGCCGCCGGAAGTCTGACGCTGCCCCCCTACCGCGGTTCCAGCGCCGCCGCGGCCCGCAAACGCTCGACCAATCGATCGGCCTCGTCGCGGGCGGCTTCGGCCTCGAGGGCGCAATAGCGCGTCAGCTCGCGCCGGGCAGCGTCAGGGCTCTCGCGCCATAGCTCGGCCACGCGCCGCTCGAGGCCTGCCTGCGCCGCGAAGAGCCGCTGCTCAGAAGCCGCCCAGATCGCCCGCACCAGGCGTATCCGGTCGGCGTAGTCTTCATCGACCTTTTCGCGCAGCGCCCGGAACTTCCACCAGGCGAGCGCGGGGTCCGGTCTCAGCCCGGACTCGGGAGGATTGAAATGGCGATCCACGGACAAGAGCCGCTCGATATCCTGCGGCTCGTCCACGGCCGGCGCCGAATAGCAGCTCGGCACTTGCGTCACCCCCGCGTACCACGGAGTGAGCACGCTCGCATCGGGGCGGCCCGTGGTGCGCCAATAAACGCAGCCTGCCTCGGCCGACGGCTCCGCGCGGAGCTGGAACACGGCCATCTCCTGGGTGTCCGGATGGAACAGCGATCGCGGCCCGACCTGGTCGCGGAGCACCGCGGCCAGGTCGGCCACCGAGAGCTTCTTCGCCGGCTTGATGAACCACGGCAGGCGCACGTCTGCGCCGAGGTCGTGGAATTCTGCAGCCCGCTTGCCGCTCTGGAGCAGAAGCTGCTGTCCCCACCACTGGCGCGGGTCGGTCCGGTTTCGCTCCGCGGCCTGGCAGGCCTCGCGAAAGCTGAACGCAGCCCCGCCCGACGGATCGAACCACCCGCGCTTCGCGGCGTACTCGACGAGATCCTCCGAGCCCAGACAGTTCTGCGCATCGGCCAGGTTGACCTCGTCGAGGATGAACACGTTGGGCAGCACGACCACGGCATCGTCGGGCACGTGCCGCGCGACCCAGCGGGGCCCGCGCACCACGGCCACGAGCCAGGCCTCGCGAGGGTCGGCGATGATGTACGTGCGCCCCGAGTCGGCGTAGCCGAAGCGTTCGACCAGGCTTCCGGCCAGCTCCACGCCCTGCCGGGCGGTCGTTGCCCTTTCGGCCACGAGGCGACGCAGCATGTAGCCGATGCCTCCATCGCGTATCTCGTCCCGGCTGACCAGGGCGTCGTAGTCGTCCTCGCGGCTCGGGCAGCCATTGGAGACCACGACCACGCCGTGCTCGTTGAGGTAGCCGTCGCTCGACTCCAGGCCGGGGATCTCGCTCCACAGGAAAGCGGCTGTCTGGCGGACCTGTTCCAGCGTCCCGCCGCGGCGGAGTCGCACCGTCGCCCCTTGCGGAAACGCGCGTCGAGGCACGCGGCGGAAGTGGAGCACGTGCGGCCCGTGGTTCTCCTCGTTGTGCGCCACGAGCACGGAGCCGTCGTCCGAGGCCCCGCGTCCGACGATCACGGCGAAGCACGCGCAGACCTGCGAGGCGTGCACGCAGACAAGGAGCACCAGGGCAGCGACAAGCCAGATAGAGAGTGACATCAGTCTCGACCCGATCAATCGTTCTTGTTCGGGAGAATCGACGATACCATGAGGCGCCGCAGGCTTTCCGGCGAGAACCTACCGACGTCAGCCTAGCGAAGCCCTCCCTGCGCGGCAAGCGCATGGGGTGGGCGATCGATGGCCTGCGACCCACCGATTGCCACGGCCGGCGGCGGCGGCGATAATCGGGATGCATCACGTGACGATTCGGCCGTGACCACGAGTTTCTGGAGCCTTAAGGACTCGCCCCGTCGGAAAGGTCCCCCCCGTCATGTCCATTCCGTGTAGCTGCCGATCGTGCGATTCCACCGTGGCGGTGCCCGAGAAATACGCCGGGCGCCGCGTGAAGTGTCCCAATTGCGCGGCGGCGATCGCGGTTCCGGCCATCCCCCGGGCGGCCGAGCGCGAGGCCCTGTCAGAGGACGACGTGGTCGAGGAGGCCGCTCTGGAGGCGGCGCCCGAGCCGGAAGCGCCCGAGCCCGGCAAGGCAGCCGCGTCGAGCCCACCCCCGCGGCGCGTGCCGCCGAAGCGGGAGGCCTCCCAGGAGTCGGGCCAGCCCGAGCCCGGCGCCTTCCCGGTGATCGACGTGGGCGCGCCGCGCACGCAGGTGGCGGTCTCGCCGTCCGCGGTGCCGACCGATCCGGAGGCCCTGGCCGCGCGCAAGAAGAAGCAGACCATGATGCTCGCCATCGGCGGCGGAAGCGCGGCGGCGGCCCTGCTGTTGATCGCGGTCGCGGCGGTCGCCCTCTCGATGCGCGGTGGCAAGCAGCCCGAGAAGGCCACGGCCGAGGCGCGAGCCCAGGCCGTGCTCGTGTTCGACTGGCCTGAGGCCGAGCGGGCCCAGAGCCGGGTGTACATCGGCAAGCAGGCGAAGGAAGTCCCCGCCAGCGGCGCCGTGCGGTACGAGATCGAGCCGGGAAGACACCGCGTGGTGATCAAGCGCGTGGGCTACGAGCCGTGGGAGATCCCGTCGCTTGCGGCCGAGGCGGGCAACACCTACCACTACACGCCCGAGTTCGAGGAGTCGCTCGAGTCGGCGATGGCCTCGACCAGCTTCCCCGAGCCGGGGAGCGGACTGCCGAAGACCGACACGCCGCCCGCGCCCGTGCCGGCCGGGCCCGCGCCGGGGTTCGACGACTGGCTCCAGGACTTCGAGGCCGCGAAGGCCCAGGCCGCCAGGCAGGACAAGGACATCCTGGTGGCTTTCGACGGCTCGGACTGGTGCGGCTGGTCGATCCGCATGGCTCGCGAGGTCTTTCTGAAACGCGAATTCCGCGACTACGTCGATTCGGGCTACGTGCTGGTGTTGGTCGATTTCCCGCGCAAGGCGGCGGCCAAGGCCAAGGTGAAAGACCCCGGCCGGAACAGGGCCCTGGCCGAACATTTCGGCGTGGAGGGCTATCCGACCGTCCTCGTCACCGACGCTCGGGGCCGGCCGCTGGCCACGCTGGGCTACGTCTCGGGCGGCGTGCAAGCGTTCCTCGACCAGCTCACCGAGTGCCAGACCCTCAAGGCGATGCGCGACGAGGTCTTTCTGGAGATCGAGACCCTGAAGGACAAGAACAGGGTGACGGCCATCCGCCGGGGCGTCGCGCTGTTGGACCAGATGGAAGTGATACAGTACTACTTGCCCACGCTCAAGACCTGGTACGAGCAGGCACGCCAGCTCGATCCGAAGAACGCGGAGGGCGGGCTGGAGAGCGTGTTCTCTGCCATCTGGATCACGCGCCTTCGCGCGGCCGCCGCTGAGGAGGACGCGGACACCTTGGCCAGCCTCGTGGACGAGCTTGAGGACTGGAAGAAGGACTGCGAGTTCCGCGATCACGATCGGGCCGTGGCCGTGCACCTGGAGGCCGCCGAGATCCTCGTCATGAGCGATCGGGCCGACGAGGCGGGCCAGCTCATGAAGGATGCCCGGCACTACAAGCCCACCAATCCGATCCTGGCCGCCCTGTTGGAGCGGGCCACGCAGACCATTACCGAGGGCTTCGGGCACGGCACCGGCTTCCTCATCGCCGAAGGCGGCTACCTGCTCACCAACCACCACGTCATCGAAGGGCCGGGCAAGACCCTCGTTCAGCTCTCGCCCGACCCCAAGGATCGCGTCCCGGCCACGGTCGTGGCCCAGGACGAGGAGCAGGACATGGCCCTCTTGAAGGTCGAGCTGCCGCTGGGTCACAGGCTCGAGCCGCTGGTCATCTCCTCGCCCGCGATCCGTCGCGGCACACGCATCGCCACGTTCGGCTTCGGTGGGGCCGGCGAGCTGGGCACGGGGATGAAGTTCACGCAGGGAAGCATCAGCTCGCTGCCCGAGAAGGGCACCGAGGGCATGATCCTCCTCGACTGCCGCGTCAACCCCGGCAACAGCGGCGGTCCGCTGGTCGATTCGCGGGGCAACGTGATCGGCATGGTCACGGCGAAGAGCCTGAGCAACTCGGAGTACGAGAGCTTCGGGCTGGCCCTGCCGGCGGACCAGCTCCGCACGTTCCTCTCCGACAAGCTGCCGCGGGGCGTGCGCCTGCCGCCGGCGCGTGCCTCGCGCAAGGCCCTGGAGTGGGACCAGATCGACGAGCTCGTCAGCGGCTCGGTGCTGAAGATTGTCAAAGGGCTGTGACCCTGCGCCGCAGGCACATCCCCACCAGCGCCGCGCCGCCCAGGGCCAGGAGCAGGAGGGAGCCGGGCTCGGGCACGCGCAGAGGGTCGGCCATGTACGCGCGCAACTCGGCGATCGAGACGAAGTCGCCGTTGCCGCTGGGCTGGCGATCGCCCCGCACGCCGCCGATCGCCCAGCCGAACCCGGTGCGGTCGGAGAGCGGCAGTCCCCCCAGGTCGAAGACGACCAGGGCATAGGGTGACAGCGCCCCACCGCCGGCGATATCCGGGTCCACGTCGAACACGTTATAGCTGATCCGCTCGGCGGCAACCTGTTCCCAGTTCGGATCCGTTTCGGGCCGGCTCGTGTTCGTATCGACGTTGTTGCGGAGGAGGTACACGTTAGGTTCCTCGGACCACGCCCCGCCGTCCAAAAACTGGTTGCCCAGGTACACCACGAGCCGGTCCATGCGGACCTCCTCGCCGTACAGGAGGCCGACGAAGTCGGTACCCGGATCGTGTCCCTGCCACGTATCCCAACCCAGGCCGCCGGAACCGTTGTCGAAGAGCACCCCGTCGGTCGATACCGCCAGCGCATCCTCGCGAGCACCCCCGGGCGTAGCGTTCGGCACGCTGTTGTAGTTGTTGGCAACCACGCTGACCGGCTGGGGCAGTGGCGTCAGCCTGTCGTAGTAGGCCGCCGAGAACTCCATCTCGGTGATGGAGATGAACGAGGCGGACCCGTCGCCCGTCACCCCGCCCACCGCCATCCCGTAGCCCGTGCGCATGCCGAGGGGGAGCGCGCTTAAGTCGAAAGTCAGCGGGGAGTTCGCCACGTCATTGGTCTTGTCCGCCCCGAACGTGCCCGGCGCGTGGAGCACGGCCCCGGGCACCTCGACCCAGTGGGGCGAGTTTTCCGGGCGAGTCAGCGACGCCGGATCGCTCGCTATCGCGTCGGCGTTCTGGGTGTCGATCAGGTTCTTCAGCAGGTAGAGCTTGGGGGCCTCGGACCAGTGCCCCCCGTCGCCGAACTGATTTCCCAGATGGACCGTCACCTTGTCGAAGAGGATGGCACCAGGGTAGATCAGGCCGGCGAAGTCCGTGTCGGGGTTGGCTTGATCCCACGTGTCCCACCCTGCGCCGTTGCCCCACTTGTCCACAACGCGATCCGTGGACACCGCGGTAGCGTCCTCGCGCGGACCGCCCGCCGTGGCGTTCGGCACGCTATTGAAGTGATTGCCCACCACCATCAAGGCCTCGATCTGCGGCGGCGAGGCTCCCGTCAGTGCGTCGCGCGACAGGGCCGCGTCATGAATCCGCACGTCGTCCGCGTACCCGTTCCAATACTCGTTGGCCGGCTGGTGGGCGACGCTTCCCAACCACAGGTTGTTTGAGGCGGTCATCGGCCCGGCGCGGCCGGTGAACCTGGCCACGGGGTTGCCGTCGAAGTACATCCAGACCGTGTCCGCCACGTCGTCGAACACCACGGCCATGTGGTGCTCGTTGCCATCGGCGACGGGCACGACGTGGCTGTCGCCGCTGCCAAGTCCGGGCAAGTTGAAATGGAGTTGCTCGGAGCCCTGGCGCTTGCCGAAGAAGAAGGGGACTGTACCGCTGCTCTGCCCGATCAGGGGACTCCAGTTTTGCACGCCGTTGTTGTGCGTCCCCGCGAACTCGATCGTGAAGCTGCCGCCGTTGAGTGAGCTCAGCGGGAAGTCCGTCTCCACGCGGGGCGCCTGGGCGGGCGGTGCTCCGTTGAAGCTCAGCCGCCCGTCGGTCGTCCAGCCGGGCGTGCCCGCCGGGTCGCCATAGCCCTCGCTGGTGTCCGGGAAGTTGACCAGCGTCGCGGTCCAGCCGCCCACCGAGCTGTCGGCTGAGTCGCCGCTGCCTTCGCCGAATTCCCAGTGGGCGATGATTTCGCCCTGGGCGACAGAGCCCAGGCCCGCGAGCACGAACACGCACCCAGCGGCAACCAGACGTGCCATGGCCAGTCTCCTTGGATCGGGGAGATCTCAAGAAAGCACAAAATCCCTGTGCGCGATGAGCGCATGCATGGTACCCCGGCCCCCCTTACTTGCAATACCCTGGCGCGCAGCTTTCCAGAAACCCCTCTACCAAGGGAATCGCGCGTTTTACGACGCCGCACATCCGACCGACCACCGACTTCCGACTTCCGACTTTCGATCTACAATCACGGTTCGGGGAACGACCCCGGCCTCCCGCTTCCGCCCCACGCCCGGCGACGATGGACCTCATCTACTGGACCCAAGCCTGGATCGCGAGCGAGTGGGTGATTCGCGTCGCCATGCTGCCGGTGATCCTTCTGCGCAAGGAGCGGCCCTCGGCCGCCCTGGCCTGGCTGGCCGTGGTCTTCTTTGAGCCGTGGCTGGGACTGGTCATCTACTTGTTGATCGGAGAGAACCGACTGGGGCGGAGGCGATTGGCCGTGCGTCGGCGGCGCCGCGCCCACTTCCGTCAGGCCGAGTACGCCAGCGTGGAGAGCCTCCACAAGGTGGACCCGGCGGTGGAGGGGGGCGACGCCGTGCTCGTCCACCTCTCCGAACAGCACGGGGCCCTGCCGGTCGTGGTCGGCAATCACGTCGCTTTCCACACCGACACCGAGGACGTGATCGACCGCTTCGTGGCCGACATCGACCGGGCGCAGCATCATGTCCATCTCGTGGCTTACATCTACTTCGACGACGGCGTCGGGCGCAGGGTCGGCGATGCGCTGGTCCGCGCGGTCCGCCGCGGCGCGGCCTGCCGGCTGATGGTCGATGCGGTCGGCTCGCGCGGCATGCTCCGCCGGCTGGCGCCCGAGCTCCGCGAGCAAGGAGTGGAGGTCGTGGCCGCGCTTCCGGCCAATCTCTGGCGCCTGCCCTTCGCCCGGCTCGATCTGCGCAACCACCGCAAGGTGGCGGTCATCGACGGTCGGATCGCGTACACCGGCTCGCAGAACGTGGTCGAGGCCAGCTACGGCCACCGCAAGGCCGGACCGTGGCACGACGTCATGGCCCGGCTCGCCGGACCCGTGGTCTGGCAGCTCCAGACGGTGTTCCTGGAAGACTGGTTCCATGAGACGGGCACGCTGCTGGAAAGCCCGGGCCTGTTCCCCAGCATCCCGGCCGACGGAGAGGTGGCCATTCAGGTCATCCCCTCGGGTCCGGACCTGCCGACCGAGGAGTTCCGCGACCTGATCGTGCAGACGATCTTCCTCGCCCGAAGCCGCGTGGTGATCACCTCGCCGTACTTCGTGCCCGACGAGGGCATGCTCATGGCCCTGCGCATGGCGGCCCAGCGGGGCGTGCACGTGGTGCTCGTCGTGCCGCGGCGGAGCGACCATCCCCTGGTGGATGCGGCCGGGGCGTGGTATCTGGAGCACCTCTCCCGTGCGGGCGTGGAGGTGTACTTCCACGGCGACGGCCTGTTGCACTCCAAGACCCTCACCATCGACGACTGGTTGGGCATGTTCGGCTCGGCCAACTACGACATTCGCTCCTTCGAGCTGAACTTCGAGTTGAACTTGCTGATCCGCGGGCCCCAGGCCGTGGCCGAGCTGTATTGCCTCCAGCAGCGATACCGGGAACAATCGGGTCTGGCCGGGCCTTTGGACTGGCCGACCAGGACCTTGTGGGGCCGGCTCAAGGTCAACTTCGCCAAGCTCCTGAGCCCCCTGTTGTGAGAAAGAGCTACTTCGTCTCCGATCTGCACCTGATGGCCAACCGGTCGGCGGGCGACCGTTACCTGGTCCACATCGAGCGCGCGGCTGCGGCGGCCATGCATTTCGTCTTCGGGGGCGACATTTTTGACTTCCGCTGGGCCACGACCCGCTCGGCCGAAGAGGCCATCGAGCGGGCCGAGGGCTGGCTCGCCCGGCTGGTCTCGGACTGCCCGGAGTGCCGCTTCCACTTCGTGCTCGGCAACCACGACTACCACGAGGCCTTCATCCACCGGCTCGATGCCCTGCACCGCCGCTGTGCGAACCTCGACTGGCACCGGTTCTTCGCCCGGCTGGGCGGCAGCGTATTCCTGCACGGCGACGTGGCCGACCGGATGATGACCGCGCAGACCCTGGCCGCCCATCGCTCGCGATGGCTGCACCACAAGCGCCGCGGCCCCATGATGAGCCGGCTGTACGACTTGGTCGTGCTGGCCGGGCTGCACAAGCCGCTGCCGCACATCGTGTATCCCAAGCGCCGCGTTGCGCGGCGAATCCTCCGTTACCTGGACGACGTGGGACACGGCCCGTCGAGCGGCGTGCGCAACGTGTATTTCGGCCACGTGCACCGCACGTTCTCCGAGTACCGCTACGGTGGCGTTACCTTCCACAACGGGGGCGCGCCGATCAAGGGTCTTCGGTTCCGGATCGTGGAGGCGGTCGTTTAGCGGTGCCGAGAATCCCCCTTGGTCGCCACCGCCGGTCTTCGCTAGAATAGCAGGGGATTTTCCCAGACGGAGCAGGTCGCGCGACCATGCGTTTCACCAAGATGCACGGGGCGGGCAACGACTACGTGTATGTCAACTGCTTCCAGGAGCCCGTGCCCGATGACCCGGCCGATACCGCCCGCCGAGTGGCCGACCGCCACTTCGGGGTGGGGGGCGACGGCCTCATCCTGATCTGCCCCTCCGACGTGGCCGACGCCCGCATGCGGATGTTCAACGCCGACGGGTCGGAGTCGGAGATGTGCGGGAACGGCGTCCGCTGCGTGGCCAAATACGTGTACGACCACGGGATCTGCCGCAAGCCGACGATGCGGATCGAGACCGGGCGGGGCGTGCTGGCCCTTGACCTGGAGATGGAAGGCGGACGGGTCCAGCGCGCCCGCGTGGACATGGGCGAGCCGATCCTCGCCGCCGATCGCATCCCCACGACATTTGGCGGCGAGCGGGTCGTGGATGCTCCGCTGGAGGTGGCCGGGCGCGAGCTCCGCGTCACGTGCGTGTCGATGGGCAATCCCCACTGCATCACGTACGTGGATGAGCCGACCGACGAGTGGGTTCTGGGACTGGGGCCGAAGATCGAGACCGACTCGCACTTCCCCAGCCGGGTGAACGCCGAATTCGTCCAGGTGCTCTCGCCCAGCGAGGTGCGGATGCGCGTGTGGGAGCGTGGCTCGGGCGAGACGCTGGCCTGCGGGACGGGCGCCAGCGCCGTTTGCGTGGCCGGCGTGCTCACGGGCAGGACGGAGCGCAAGATCGTGACCCACCTGCCCGGCGGCGACCTGGAGCTGGAGTGGGCCGGGGACGACCACGTTTACATGACCGGCCCGGCCGTGGAGGTCTTCTCGGGCGTTTGGAAAGGCGACGCGGACTGGATGCTCGGCAGCGAAGAGGATTGATCGCCGCGCGCCGGTTTCGCGAGAGATCAACTGACCACGACGGCAAGGAGGCCGCGCGTATGCGACTGGAGAGCCCGGGGCTGTACAAGATGGCCGCGCTACTGGGCACGGCTGGTGTGCGCTGGTGGATGGACACTCTCCAGTACAAGGCCGCGCTGTACGATCCCTCCCTCGATCCGGCCAAGCCCGACTGCCGCGGCCAGAAGATCTACCTCTTCTGGCACGAGTATATCCTCTTCCCGTTCTTTCTCCGCGGGCACTGCAACCTGGCCATGCTGCTCAGCCGGCACCGCGACGCGGAGGTGCTCTCGCACGCGGCCTATTACATGGGCTTCGACGTGGTGCGCGGCTCGACCAACCGCGGCGGCGTGGCGGCCCTGCGGCAAATGCTCCGCAAGAGCCGGCACATGCACCTGACGATCACGCCCGACGGCCCGCGCGGACCGCGCCGCAAGCTCGCCCTGGGCCCGGTCTTCCTGGCCTCGCGCCTGGGCATGCCCCTGGTGCTGATGGGCATCGGGGCGGACCGGCCGTGGCGCGTGGCCCGGGCCTGGGACCGGTTCGTGATCCCGCGGCCGTTTTCGCGGGCGCGGATCGTGCTCAGCCCCGAGGTCCACGTGCCGGCCGACCTGGACCGCGGAGGCCTGGAGCATTTCCGTCTCCGCGTGGAAGGGCTGCTCAGTCGCCTCACCCTCGAGGCCGAGTCCTGGGCCGCCGCCGGCACCCCGAAGGTCGGCCAGGTCGTGGTCAACCGCCAGGCTGCGCCGCCGCGGCGTCGCGCGGAATCGCCCTCGCCCACGGGGACGTTGTCGCCCCGTCTGTTCCGGGCTGCCTGACGTCGTGTCCGGCGATCGAGCGGGGTGGGTCAGAGCGAGAGCACGAGCTCCACCAGGTCGTCGATCTCGCCCGGGGTGAGGCCCTCCAGGGTCATGCGCGACAGGCCGTGGCGCCCCTGGATGAAGAGCTCGCGGATCGTGGCGTAACGGCCGTCGTGCAGGTAGGGCGCGGTCCGCCAGGCCTCCACGAGCGTGGGCGTGTCGAACTCTGCCACGTGGTCATATGGTCCGCGCGTGCCCATGTCGTGCGAGCGAAGATCGGTATAGAGCGGGGCGGGGTGGCAACGCGCACATCCCAGACGGTCGGAGACGAAGAGCTCCCGGCCGCGCCGCGCCGAGTCGGAGAGGCGTCCGTCTTTCAGGCGCGGGCTTGGCTCGGGCCGGAGCGACTTGAGATACGCGTCGATCGCCCGGGCCTCCTCCTCCGGACGCTCGGCGAACAGGATGTGCTCGAGCCCCGAGCGGACCGCGGACTCGGCCGTGTCGCGCACTCCGCCGCTCATGGCTGGCGGCGTGCGGTGGGCCAGGAGCATGCTCTTCGTGTTTTTGGGGTTTCCCACCCCATCGTTGGTCAGGTCCCAGTTGAGGCCGTCCGCCCGGGCGTCGGGATGGCAGCTCGCGCAGCTCTGGAACTGCTGGTAGCAGATTGTGGCGTCATGGAAGAGGGCCTCGCCCCGCCGGACCTCGGTCCAGCGCGGCGCGGGCCCCAGGGCGATCGCCTCATCGGGCAGGAGCCCGGCCTCCGGCAGATCGACCACTTCGACGAGGTCCGAAAAGTAGTCGGCCACGTAGGCTCGCTGCCCCACGATGGTCAGCGCGCGCGGGCCGTGGCCGCGGAGCGCGACGCGGCGCCGCAGGCCGTCGGCCAGCGAGGTGCCGTCGGGGATGCCGCCGGGCGTGGCCCCGGCCTGGGCGTCGCCCTGGAGGCGCGCGAGCAGGCGCGCGAGGTCGATCACGCTCACTTCATGGGTGCCGGCGTGCGCCACGCACAGCCAGCGGCCGTCCCCCGAACAGGCCACGCCCCAGGGATTGGCCGCGCCGCGGTCCTGGTCGTCGAGCTTGAGCGTGTCGAGCACCCGCGCTGCGCGCATGTCGATCACGCTCAGGGCGTTGATGTTCGTCCAGCCGCCGGAGACGTGCGAAGGGACCAGCTCGTAGTTGCCCAGGATGTGGGTGACGAAGGCCAGACGCCCGTCGGGCGAGACGGCCGCGCCCCGAAGCCCGGTTGATCCGTTGGGGAGCGTCACGTGCCGCGCTTGGAGCGTGTGCGTGCGGACGATCGAGACCGAGGCCGCAATGAAGAAGCCGTCGGCCCGACCGGCCGGCAGGTGATTGGCCACGACGAGGAAACGCCCGTCCGGCGTCCGCGCGGCGGCGACCGGCTCGCGCACCGCACGGGCGCTGCCCAGCAGCTTTCCGGTCTCCCGATCGATGGCTGCGATGGCGTGATCGAAGCGATTGCAGACCAGCATGCACTCACTCCCGGCCGCCACCGGCGCGGTCGCCCCGTGCCCGGCCGGGAGCCTGCCTGCAAGCCGCATGCCGTGAGGATCGACCGCGGCGACGACGCCATCTGGCGAGGCGCACGTGACGAACAGCAGCTTCCCGTCCGGCGCGAGGGCGAGCCCCGAGGGGCGGCCAGGCAGGTCGAGCCGCGCGGTGACGCGGCGCGAGGAGACATCCACGGCCAGCACCTGCCGGCGGTCGGCGCACGCCACGAAGAGCGTGCGTCCGTCGGCCGAGGCCGCCAGATCGACCGGGCCCAGGTACGACGGCGGGCCCGCGGCGACCGGAGCGCAAAACGGGGACGCGGCAACCGCCGCCGTGAGCGCCATGCACGCCCATCGAGAGATGCACTGAATCATCCCCCGAGACTATCCGACGCCCGGCCCCCTTGGCAAGCGCATGAGACTTCCGAATTCTTCGAGACTTCGGAAGTCCCGGGTCCCCGTCACCTCACCCGCATCAGGTACTCGATCACGTCGGCCAGGTCCTGCTTGTTGAGCTGCTTCTCGAGTCCCTCGGGCATGATCGACAGACCCGTGTTGTGCAGCACTTCGATGTTCGCCCGCAGCACGGTGTCGCTCTCGCCCTCGGCGCGGCGGAGGGTGATGCTGGTGGCCGTCTCTTCGGCGATCATCCCCGTCTTGGTCAGTCCGTCGTCGGTCTCCACCACGTAGTTCAGATACTGCGGCAGCACCTCGCGATTGGGATCGAGCACGGCCAGCAGGACCGTCTCCGGGCCGCGGTTCTGCACCGTATTGAGGGGGAGCCCCAGGTCGTAGCCCACGCCCTCCAGCCGGTGGCACGTGGAGCACTCCTTCTTGAACACGGCCTTGCCCCGCGCGGCGTCGCCCCGTATCTGGAGCACGTCGCGATGCGCGGCCACCACCTCTTCGCGCCGGGCGAGCTTGGCGCTTCCCAAGAGGCGCCCGGCCGGCTCGGCGATCTTCCGGTCGGGATGTGCGAGCAGGAACTGCACGCGGGCCGGATCGAGCTGACTGGGAAGGACTTGCTTCGTCTCGATCGCCTCAAGAAGCACCACCAGGCGCTCGGGCCGGGCGAAGAGGGCCTCGGCCGCCTCGCCGCGGACCTGGGGGCTGAACCCCGGCCACGCCTGGACGATCATCTCCGCCACCTCGGGAGCGCGGAACCGCGCCAGGGCCTGGAGCGCGGCCTTCTGCACCTCCTGGGGCTGGCGCCCCTCGAGCAAATCGGCCAGGAGGTCGCCGGCCTGGTCCCACGAGGCCAGCGCCAGCGAGCCGACCGCCTCGACCCGCTCGGCGACCGCGGCGTCTTCGTCCTCGGCCACGGAAATCGAGCGCCTGACGATGTCGGCCAGGACCTCGGCCGAACGCGTGCCCGAGGCCAGGCGCTCGCGCAGCGGGCTGCCCGACTTCTCCAGGCCCCGGCTCAGCCCGGCCACGACCGCGCGGACCAGCTCCTGCTCGCCGGCGGGCAGGGCATCGACCGCGGCGAAGACCTCGGCGACCTGGTCGTCGCGTTTCTGGAGTCCCGCCTGCTCGGCGAGCTGGCCCAGCAGCGAGCGCCCGGGCGACGTCGTGCGCCAGTGCGCATCGGCGGCCAGCACCGAGAACAGCTCGCCCGGCCGGCCGAAGCAGGAGCTGAGCACGGCCAGCCGAACCCAGCGATCGGCGGCGTCGCGCTTGGCCACCTGGGCCAGCGCGGCCGTGGCCTGCATGCCCGAGACCTCGCCCAGCGAAAACGCCAGTTGATAGCGCACGCGCAGGTCCTCGTCGGCGGTCATCCTGCACAGGACCTGGCGCACGGCCGGCGCGTTGGGCGCGAGGGTCTCGGCCAGGCGCACGGCGTGCTCGCGCACGCGGGGATGCTCGTCGGCCAGACGCGGGAGCAGCACGTCCTCGGTCAGCCCTCCCAGGCCGTCCAGGGCGTACATGGCGTGCATACGTCCCAGGGGCGAAGGCGACTCGGCGGCCAGTTTCACCAGCGGCACCAGGGCCGCCCGGTCCTGACGCTCGTAGAGCAGGCGCGCGGCCGTGTTGCGGTGCCAGAAGTTGGGATGGGCCAGAAGCGGCACGAGTTCTTCGGCCGTCAACTTGCCCAGATCGGGGAAGGGCCTCTGCGGGGCGCCGTCGGCCGCGATCCGATAGATGCGCCCGCGGTCCTTGCCCGAGGTCAGATCCATGTACTTCTTGGCTGAGGGCGGCACGGCGTCGGGGTGCTCGAAGACCTCGCGGTACATGTCGGCCAGGTAGAGATTGCCGTCCGGTCCGTTGGCGAGCTGGATGGGGCGGAACCAGACCTCGTCGGAGGTCCAGAACTCGCGGCCCTCCTCCACGCGGTCGGCCTGCATCGCGACGCCGTCGGGCTCAAGCTGCATGCGATGGACCAGGTTCCCGGCTCCCTCACACACCAAGGCCTGGCCGCGGCAGCCCTCCGGCCAGGCGTCGCCCAGGTAGAACGTCAGCCCGCACGCGGCCGTGAAGTAGCCGCCCGGCTTGCCGCCGCCTTCCACGGGCCCGGAGAACGCGCCCTGGATCCGCATCTCGGTCCGCACCACGCGCCACGGCTCGGGCGGCGAGGTGGGATGGACCGTCATCCCGTGCTTCCAAGCGCGCAGGCGGGCCGAGGGCGCGGCCAGGTACGGATTGCGGGCGAGGTAGCGGTCCTCGTACATGACCATCTCGATCGGCGCGCTGTTGGACGACTCGAACTTGCGTCCCCAGGCGTCGAAGGCCAGGCCGAACTGCCCGCCGCCGCTCTCCAGGCGGAGCTCGCCCGAGCGCGGGTGGATGCTGAAGTCGCGGCCCCGGGCCTGGCGCGGCGCGCTCTTCGTACCCGACAGCTTCTCGTGCTTGGCGGCGCGCAGGGCCCCGCCGGCCGTGCTGGTCATGCCGTGCAGGCGGTTGTCCAGGCCGAACCTGAGGCTGTTGGGCACGGCGTTGGGATTGCTGGTCTCAAAGCCGGTCAGCACCAGCTCGCGCACGTCGGCCCGGCCGTCGCCGTCGGTGTCCTTGAAGTACCACAAGTCGGGCGCCGCGGCCACGAACACGCCGCCGTCGAACGGAGCCACGCCGGTGGGCCAGACCAGCTCGTCCGCATAGACGGTGCGCTTGTCGAGGCGGCCGTCGCCGTCGGTGTCTTCGAGCATGGCGATCCGCCCGCGCGGCGAGCCGAACGCCGACGTATTGCCCTCGGCGTAGGGGATCATCTCGGCCACCAGCAGACGCCCGTGCGCGTCAAAGGCCAGATCGACCGGATCGACCACCAGGGGCTCGGCCGCCGCCAGCTCGACGTGGAACCCGGGCGCCACGTGCATACCCGCAAGCGACTCGGCCGGCCCGCGCGGAGCGATCCGCGGCAGGCGGTCCTTGTAGTCCACGCCCGGGGCGAGCTTCTCGACGTAGCCACCCTGCTTGGTGACTTTGAGCTCCTTGCCCGGCCTCTTCTTCTCGCCGGCGGCCTGGGACCTGCGACGTTGATCGGTGCCCGCGTGCGGCGAGCAGCTCGCCACGAGCACGGCCAGGACGAGCGGCCCAAGCCACGCGAGACGACGAAGGGACCAGGTCATGGGGCTCCTTTCAAGGTCCGGCCAGACTTCCGAAGTCTTCGAGACTTCGGAAGTCTCCTGAGCCGCCCGGTTCACGCCAGCAGCTTCCGGATCGCCGCCCTGAGCGACTTCTCCGTCTCCGGCACCACGTAGGACGCGCTCGGCTCGTACCCGCCCTCGCGGAACGCCTCCTCGGTGCACAGGTAGCCGCAGCACGCGTCGGCGTAGCCGGCCACGGCCACGAACCGCTCGGGCTGCACCTGTTGGGCATAGCACTGGAAGTCGATCATCGGCTCGCCGGGCAGGTGCAGTATATCGACCGGGCCGAGGCGCACGGCCGTCAGCTCGATGGGATGCCTGGACCGGGCCAGAAACGCCAGGCCCATGGCACCCTGGTACATGCGCGACGAGGACGCCGCGTCCGCGTCCTTCACCCGGGCGCGGTAGTCCTCCTGCGTATAGCCGGGGTCGGTGCGCGGCTTCAGCTCCAGGGGGCAAGTGCGCCAGTCGATCGGCGCGGCGCGCGCGTACCTGGTGGCCTGGCTTGCGGCCTCCATGCCGGCGAAGAGCCGCTGGGCCAGGCCGTCGCGGGCCTCGGGCGAGCGATCGTTGTACTTGCCGGCCGTCACGTCACCCGCACAACCGGTGAAGTAGATCTGCATCACCTTCTCCCTGGCCTGGAGCCTCTCGCGGGCCATGCCCGGGAAGTCGTAGCTCGCCCGCGGATCGCCGTAGAAGCTCTGAGGGTGCACGGCGTAGTAGTGCAGGCGCACGAGCGGCTCACCGCGGCGGGCGAAGGTAATTGTCCTGAGCACGGGGTCGATCGGGCCCTCGGGCATGGCCACGAGCTTCGGATCGGTGCATCCGCTCCAGCGGGTGAGGATCTTGCCGTCTTCGCTCTTCAGGCGGCGGGCCGAGGCCACGCGCTCCACGCGGGCCTGGCCCGAGCCGACCTGGTCGAACGGCTTCATTTGCGCGACCGCCCTGGCGACCGTCGCGCCGAGGCGCTGGGCGATGGGGTGATAGGCCTGGGGATCGGGATGCGGCGGGGCCGGGTCCATCGACTCGAGGAGCCGGTCCGCGTCGGCGTCGGCCATGGGCGCGGTGTGCTGGTGCACGCACTGCACGGCCACGCGCGAGGGCTGCGTCCCGGCCGCGGCGGCAAGCTTCGCACGGAACAGGTCGTAGGTCGAGTTGCGCAGCTCGCAGTAGTCCACGGCGCACAGCACGCAGCGGCCCGCCCCGTCGTCGAGCACCACGCCCTTGGCCAGCAGCGGATGCTCGATCGTGGCCAGCCCCTTGTAGCTGGGGTAAATGGGCGTACCCTCCGGCGGGGTGACGTCGCAGCAGAAGGTGGCCAGGCGGAGCAGGGCGGGCTTCGTGGGCGATTCAGCGGCCGAGAGCGGACGCGGCCAGCCGGCGGCGAGCCCCAGCCCCAAGGCCCCGCCCGAACGAAGGAAGGATCGTCGCGAGATCGGTCGGCCGCTCATGGGATGACCTCCTTGGGTAGGGCGAGCGAGGAGGGAGCGGGGCGACGACAAAGGCAGGGGCATGGCCCGAATCGCCCCGCTTGCCCCTCACCATACTCGCGCCGGGTGCGCGGGGCAACTCCGGGCACGAAGCGGGAGCGAGGAGCACGCGCAGGACTCGGCAGCGCGGGACCACAGGCGCTCAGCCGATCCCCGACTCCTGCCGGAACAGAACGCGGCGGCGGCTGCGGCGCACGGTGACCGGGCACACGAACGCCCCCTCGGGGCCCCAGGGCTCGTGGGGAACGCGAAAGAACAGCGCGGCGATCCGCTCCTCGGCCGTAGCGTCGGGGCACTGTTCGGCTGGAAGAACCAGCCAATCGATCTGCCGCGTCTCCGACCCCGGATCGAGCAGCTTGAAGCCCTGCGTTCTCATCGATGGGGCCTCCGTCATGCAGCCGGACCGCTGCGAAGAACGCGTGATCTGCGAAACCGAGGCTACCCACTGCACGCGGCATGCCAAAGAGGGGATGTAGGTGCGCGATCCCTTGCAGGGCAACAGTTTACGGGAACCCTGACGGGTGGGCGCGGCCCGCGCGCCGCCGTCCGCGTGGCGTTTCGGCCACACACGGCGAGTCGGTTTCGCCACGGCAGCGGGAAGCGTTCTCCTCATGCTCTGCTGCCGCGGTGCGGCTTCGCGATTCGGCGCAGGACGCGCGGAGGTGCGGTTCCTGCGCCGGGGAGAACGACTCCTGTCCCCTTGCGAACCCGCGCCGGGCCCCGAAGAGGACAGGCACCGTTTTCCCGACGCAAGAGAAGACGCCATCCCGCGTCGCGCCGTCCGGCCAAGGCACACGCGGGGTGGCGCATCCAGTGAAGACGCTGCCAGCCCCCTACTTCCCGCCCAGGCACATTACCTTGCCGTCGGCCGTGGCGAGGTACAGGCGCGCGCCGGCGGCGGACAGCCCGTCGAACACGGGCGCCGACGCCAGCTTCTGCGAGGCGAGCACCTCGCCGCTTGCGGCCGAATGGACCTGGAGCACGGCCCCGTTGCGCCCCTCCAGCGCGGCGTAGGGGTCGTCGGCATCGACCACGTCGGGCGGGCCGGCCACGATCAGCCGGTCGCCGGCCAGCACCATCGCCCGCACCCGCACCGGCGCCATGGTCTGCCACCGCGGCGGCTTGCCGCGCGTGTAGCCCACGCCCTTCTCCACGCCGGTGGCGCGATTGGAGATGTCGTACCGGCCTTGGGTACGGGCCGACTCGGGCAGCCACTCGATGGCCTCGGGCTTGCCGTCGGGGCCGACCAGGATCGGCTCGTTGTCCAGGTCGTCCGCGAACACGAGGTACCCCTCCTCGCCCGGGATGAACCCGGGGCTCAGCGCGTGCCGCCGGTAGAAGTACTTCACCGTGTAGGCCGCCTGGTCGTCGAAGACGATGAGCTGCCCGCTCTTGGGCGCCTGCTGCGCGAAGTAGAAGCCGGGCCACCGCGAGGTGTGCTGCCAGAAGAGACGGTCGAAGGCCGAGTCGTCGAGGAAGCCCCCGGTGCACAAGAGGTGCTTTCCTCCCATGTCCAGATCGCCCAGCGGCGTGATCTGGGGCGTTTGAAGCCGCTTGAGACTTGCGTCGAGCTTGATCCGCTGCATGTGCAGGTGCTCGCCGTCGCTGACCAGGAGGTCCGCCCGGGCCCCCTCCATGTCGAACGGCCGGCCCGTGTCGGTCTGGATGTCGGGCCAGGGGCCCTCCAGGTGCGTCTTGTGGAGCACCTTGCCGGTCGGCGGATCGAGAGCGAAGAGGTCGATGCCCCCGTCGAGGAACGAGGATCGCCCGGCCGCGACGTAGCAGACGCCGTTCTGGACGAGCACGCTGCCGTGTACGGGCCAGGCCGATTCGAGCTGCCCGAAGGAGGTGATCAGGCGCTCGCGCGGGGCTGCGAGGAACCGCCAGACCAGCTCGCCGTCGGCCGCGCGCAGGCAATACACCGATCCGTCGCGGCAGCCGAACAGCACGAGCTCCCCGTGCACGGTAGGCGCCGAGTCGATCCGCCCGGCGGCCGTGAAGTCCCATTCCGGGCTGCCGTCGGCGGCCTTCAGGCAGCGGATGCGATGGGCGTCCTTCTCGGCCAGAAGCACGCGCCCCCCGACCACGACCGGCTGGGCCGCCGGGCAGGCGAGCGTCACCTCCCACCGCGTCTTGAGGTCCTCCGGCACGGCGGCGGCGGTCGCGCCGCTGCGGAGTGGATCGTGCCGATACATGGGCCAGTCGTCCTTCGCCGCACCTGCCGCCAACGGGGAGTCCTTCCCATAGGCCGGGCCGCGCACCAGCCGGGCGTTCTCATCGATCGTCCGGCCGCTGCTCCGCCCCTCCGCCTCCAGGGCGAGGAAGCCGGCCAGCTTCACACCCGGGTAGCAGAAGCACTGGCTCGGCGGCACGTACAACAGGCCGTTGGCCGGCATCACGCCGGTGTAGCAGGGGGCGCGGATCCAGTCGTTGCGCATGTGGCCCTCTCCCTCCAGATCGACGAACTCTGTGCCCCGCTTGGGATAGAGCAGGAAGCGGTCGGTGGCCTTGCTGCGGTAGCACCGGTAGTGATGGCCGGGCGAGATCAGCTTGGCCAGCTCCAGGGTCTTCTTCACCTCGCCAGTGCGCAGGTCGCGGCCCTCGCGCGACGGGCCGCACCAGACCAGGCCGCCGGCCACGAAGATATCGGTCGGCTCGGTGCACGCGGCGGCCAGGCCGACCCCGCCCTTGGCCGTCCACAGCGCTTCTCCGCTCGCCAGGTCCACCGCCGTGATCAGGGCCTCCATGCGTCCGCGTCCCCGCTTGGGCTTGGGACCGGGGGCCCGACGGTAGAAATGGTGCAATACGACTCCATCGTGGACAACGAGGGTGCTGCCCGCCCCCGGAATCCGCTCCGCGTCGCGCTCGACGCGCCATTGCTCCTTGCAGCTCTTCGCGTCGAGGCACACGATCTCGGCCAGGTTGTGAAACACCAGGTGCCCGTCGTGGAGGGCCACGGCGTAGGGCGCCACGCGGAGATCGTCCTTGCGCCACAGCAGCTTCTGAGTGTCGAGGTCCACGACGGCCAGCGAGGCCGGCACGTCCCTGGCGAACAGGGCCTTGGTGGCACTGGGCGAGCTGTCCGTGATCTTCACGGCAAGGAGGTCGCCGTCCACGAGGATCTCGTCCGCGCCTTCGGTCCCCTGGAGGCCCTCGACGAGGATCTTCCCCGTGGCCGCGTCGAACACGGAGACCGGTGAGTCGTTGAAGCTCAGCGTGACGAATACCTTGTCTTCCGAGGCGACGAGGCGCCGCGGCAGGGTCTGGTGGATGTGCCAGCGGTCGCCCAACCCGGTCCCGTGCTCATAGCTCCACTGGCGCATAGGATGTTTCCAGAGCAACAGGCCGTTGGCCGCGTCGCGCGCGACGAGCCTGCAGTCCTGCGGCAGGTTCTTGTAGACGCCGATCGGGCCCTCGTCGAGGATGCAGAAGATCCGCCCTCCGGCCGAGACTGCGGCGTTAACGCTGCTGGGGAACTCGTGGCTGCGGCACCATCGCGGACCGCTCTCCCACCGAAGGCGCCTGGGCGGTCCCACGCGCGCATCGTGCGAGACGGCGTTGCCGCCCGCGTCGTGGAGGAAGTGCGTCCACGGATCCAGCTCTTCCGGCCGGGGTTGGACCATCTTCCTCCAGTCCTCGCCGTGGCGCACGAAGGCCACGCCCAGCGGGGCCAGCACACGATGGATCTCGTCGGCCGGGACCAGGCAGGGCTTTTCGACCACAAGGACGTTGACCAGGCCGCCGGCGTACGGCAGGCGCTTGCCCTGGTGCGGGGCGACCGACACGCGCCCGTAGCGCCGGAGCTTCTGGATGTGCGCCCGCGCGGCGGCCACGTCGCCTGAGTCCGCGTCCAGACCGTGGACCACGAACTGCGGGTCCGCCCCCAGCGCGGCCGTGAGCTGCCCGTCGCCGCAACCGACGTGCACGATCAGCCCGCCGGTCGCGCCGGCGTCCTCAAGCAGTCGTTTCGCCTGGTCCTCGACGGGCCCGGCCAGGGCCGCCCCGGCGCACACGGCGCCACACAGTAGGGATAGCAGGGATGAACGTATCAGCATGATCGAAGTCCTTTTCACAGAGTCTCCCCTCTCCCGCTCGCGGGCGAGGGGTCGGGGGTGAGGTCGGATTGGAGGAGTAGGTGAGCGGTGCATACGTGGGCGGTGGCATGCCTGGACTTGGCGCGAAGGACCGGATTGGGAGGTGCGGCCGCTGGAATCCTCGCGTTCCATTCCCATCGCTGGCGCTCGTCGCGCGAACCACCGGAAGGCGTCCTTCGCAGACGTGGATTGTGTCGAGAAAGCTGTTGCCGTGTCAAGGAACACGCCGCTGGGCCGATGCGATCATCGAGGACGCTCGCGAGGGGGTCGCCGGGACGGTCAGGACCTCGAGCCAGAACGGCGTCAGAGCGTTGCGGAGCGGTGCCAGCGCGGATCAACCCCGGACCTGCGCGGAGAAGGATTGCAGCCGGCCCCCCAATCGGCTAGGCTTCAGAGGGTGTCTGGCCGCCTTGCCGCGGCGTTCCACCTTGCGATTGCCCTCGACCCCAGGCCCGCCTGGGAGGACCGACACGATGTCTTGCCGCCATCTGCGCCTGGGACTTCCTCTCACGATGGCTGTTGCGATCGCCGTCTCGCGTGCTGCGGCGGCCGACGTGCCCGAGAACCTCGCGCGCAAGGCCACGGCCTCGGCCACCAGCGAGCACAATGAGAAGTACCTGGCTAGGTTCGCCATCGACGACCGGATCCCGCCGGCGGGCAGCGGGGCGGCCGATCTGGGCGCGGCGTGGTGCGTGCTCAAGGCCAAGTCCGGCGACCAGGCGGAGTTCACCCTCACCTGGAAGCAGCCGGTCGAGTTGTCCGAGATCGTGTACTGGGGACGCACCGCCTGGTATATGAGCGAGTGCTGGAAGGACTTCGAGCTGTACCTCGACGACGCGGACAAGCCCGTCGTGAAGGGCACGCTCAAGCAGGTCCACGGCCCGCAGCGGATCAAGTTCGCCAAGACCAAGGTCCGCGCCGCGCGGCTGAAATTCCTCAACTCGTACGGCGGACCCAACCCGGGCGCGGCCGAGATCCAGGCCTTTGCCGAGAGTCCCACGAAGAAGCAGCTCGCGGCGTACCTCAGGAGGGTAGGGGCGAGTTTCGACGCCCCGCCATCGGTCGAGGGCACCGACCCGGTGGCCCTCCGGGGCCTGATCGCCGAGCTCGAAACGCTCCACGGCGCGAAGTACGCCCAGGCCGACAAGCATCTCGCGCGACTGGGCGAGCTGCAAAGTGCGCTTGAAGCGGCCGACGCCGCAGGCTGCGACGGGGAGATCGAGAATGTCGAGGCCCGGCTGGAGGCGCTGGAGCGCGACGTGCTGCTGTTCGACACGGACCACGTCGTGGCCATCAAGCGGCACGAGATCACCGCCTCGCACGTGTACACCTACCACTACGAGGGCTTCAAGGCCGGCGGCGGGCTCTACGCGCTGTCGCTTCGCAACCCGGACCAGGAGCCGCGCTTGCTCGTCGAATCGCCCACGGGGCAGATCCTCGACCTCGACCTGTCGTACGACGGGCGCACGGTCCTCTTCAGTTGGCGCCGCAAGCAGGACGAAGGCTATCACCTGTGGACGATCGGCGTGGACGGCTCGAACCTCAAGCAGCTCACCGACGGCGAGTGGCACGACTACAACGCCTGCTGGCTGCCCGACGGTGGGATCGCGTTCCTCACCACGCGCAATCCCCAGTTCGCCTACTGTTGGCATGCGCCGGTCGGCATCCTGCACCGCATGGAGGCCGACGGCTCGAACATCACCAAGCTCTCGGCAAACTACCTCAACGACTTCACGCCGGCGATGCTCGAGGACGGGCGGATCCTCTATTCCCGCTGGGAGTACGTGGACCGGCCGGCGATCCCCATCCAGAGCCTGTGGTCGATCAACCCCGACGGAACGGACCTGCAGGGCTACTTCGGCAACCGCGTGCTGTCGCCAGGCACGTTCATGGAGGCCCGGCCCATCCCCGGCACGACCAACGTGATCTGCACCATGACGGGCCACAACGGGCCCACGCGCGGGGCGATTGGAGTGCTCGACCGCTCGCGCGGACTGAACGTGCAGGAGGCGATTGAGAACATCACGCCCGACACGCCGATCCAGCGCGTCGACGAGGGCAACGGCAACACCCGCGGCAGCAAGCTCTATAGCTGCCCGCTACCGCTGGACCAGGATCGGTTCCTCTGCTCGGCGCGCGGGCCGGTGTTGGTGCGCACGATCGACGGGGCCAGCCAGACGGTGGCCCTGCCCTCGCCGGTCGACGGCATGCAGTGGTTCTCGACCACGCCGGTGCGGCCCCGGATGCGCCCGCCCGTCATTCCGCCGCAGGAGCGCGACGAGACGCGGGCGCTGGCCACGGTGTTCCTGCAGGACGTGCACAACGGGCTGGAGCCGGCGGTCCAGCGCGGCGAAGTGACCCACGTGCGTGTGGTGCGCGAGTTGCAGAAGACCGTGCGCATCGACCCGCACCTGCGGGCGTTCGGGTTCCAGTTCCCGGTGATCTCCTGCGGCGCCACGTACGCGGGCAAGATGGTGTTGGGCGACGTGCCGGTCGAGCCCGACGGGTCGGCCTGTTTCCAAGTTTCGGCCGGAGTGCCGGTGTACTTCATGGCCCTGGACGCGCAAGGACGGGCCGTGCAGCGGATGCGCACGTTCACCCACTTCATGCCCGGCGAGACCCAGGGCTGCATCGGCTGCCACGAGCACAAGCTGCAGACCTCGCGCGGTCACCTGGCCCAGCGGCCCTTCAAGCAGCCCCAGGTGCTCGTGGCGCCGGAATGGGGCGAGGGAGGGTTCGACTATGCCCGCGTGGTGCAGCCCGTGCTCGATCGGCACTGCACGAAGTGCCACAACCCGGTCGATGCGCCCAAGCGAATCGACCTGACCGGGGGGCGCACCGATTACTTCAATGTCTCGTACGAGTGCCTGGCACGGGAGAACCAGGGCCGCCGCGGCAGCCCCTACGTGAGCTGGATTCCGACGTACAACGGCCAGGAGTGGAACATCCTCGACGTGGCACCCAAGGCCTGGGGCTCGCACCAGAGCAAGTTGGCCGACGTGGTCGTGTCCGGCCATCCGGACGAGGACGGCAAGCCGCGTGTCCGCCTGGAAGACTGGGAGCGGCGGCGGGTCCTGTCGTGGATCGATCTGAACGTGCCCTACTACGGCTCCAGCGAAACGGCCTATCCCACGCAGACTGGCTGCCGCCGGCTCTATCCGGCCAAGCTTGACAAGGTCCTAGCCGACGTGGCCGCCCGACGCTGCGCCGAGTGCCACCAGGGCGGCAAGGTCCCCCGCCGCGACTGGGTACGGATCACCGAGCCTGAGTTGAACCCCTTCCTCATTGCCCCGCTCGCCAAGTCGGCCGGTGGCAGCGAGCGGTGCGGGCGGGCCGTGTTCAAGGACCAGGCCGACCCAGACTACCGGGCGATCCTGGCCACCTTCGAGCCGATTGCCGAGATGCTCTCCAACAATCCCCGCCTCGACATGCCCGGCGCCCAGCCCTCCTGCGAGGTAAGCCGTTCCTGCCGGTGAGCCCCCGTGGAGCCTCGTCCCCACGCAGAGCGTTGGAAAGAGGGAGATTTCCAAATAACCGCGCAGGATTCTCCTGCGGCCGGGTAGCTACTTGCAGAGCGGCGATCGGAACGGGGCAGACCGATCGCCCGATCCCCCCGAGCAATATGAGGCATCCGGCCGCGAGTGGGGGTACGTTCATTCGGGTCCGCCAGCAGGGCGATCCTTTTCGCGAAGGATTGCCCCAGAGAAGGCCGTTGGATACTCTCCGGCGGCCTCTCTCTGTTTCTTGGGACCCCTCTCACCCGGCGGGGCGCAGCGCCGCGGCGATGGCCCGCAAGTTGGCCAGCGGCGTGCCCAGCGGGATGGCGCACTCCGGGCCCACCACGTCGATCCCGGCGGCGTGGGCCGCACGCGCATCCGCCGCGATCACCTCGGGCGTTTCTCTTAGCAGCTTGAAGTTGCTGATGCCGCCCATCAGCGAAAGCCTCTCCCCGGCCAGCTCGCGAGCCTTCTCCGGCCGGCCGGTCTTCGTGTCCCAGTGGAAGCAGGCCAGGCCCGTGCGCGCGATCATGCCGATGCGGTCGCTGGTGTCGCCGCAGATGTGCAGGATGACGGGCACGCCGATCCGCTCGGCCAGTTCCGTGTGCACCGGCAGCAGGAACTCCTCGTAGGCCTGGGGGCTGCACAGGTCGCGCGTAGCGTGGTCGGCCAATAGCAGGCAGTCGGCTCCCGCCTCGATTTGGGCCCGGGCAAAGGCGGCCGTCACCGGCATCAGCCCCTGGAGTATCCGCCGCGTGTGACCCGGGTCGTCGAGCGTGCCCATCAGGAAGGCTTCGAGCCCGAAGTAGTGGTAGGCCTGGGTCCAAGGGCCGAAGACCTTGCCGCACACCGCCGCGGCCTCGCCGAGCCGCCGCTTCAACAGCCGGATCGCCGCCAGCGGCACGGCGCAGCCGGGACGCGTGAGCAGGTCGGGCGGGATGCGGATGTCGTCGGCCGTGCGGAAGATCGCGCCGCGGCAGGCGGGCATGGCGTCCGGGCCTCCCCAGCGGACTTCGACCCCCATGGCCGCGGCCTCGTGGCAGACCGAGAACAGCGGCATGACCACGTCGAAGCCTAGCACGGTGTGCCCCGTCTCGGCGAGAGTGGCCATCTTCTCCGCGTCGTGATGGGCCTCGGGGAACCACGCGCCCGAGTCGTCCATCAGCTCCCGGCACACGATCGAAGTGCCCGTGCCCAGCACGGCCGTGCCGCGGTCGTGCCGGCGTTCCACCGCTTGGAGAAACAGGTCTCGGCTCATGGGCCGCTCCGGGCGATCTTCGAGGACGGGCCTTGTTTGCCTCCGGCTTCAGTTTCCGGTTCTTCACCTCAGGCCGCAACCTGCTCGGCGCCGCGAGGACTGTCCAGCCTGGCGAGCGGCATCCCACAACCAAAGTTGCCGGAAACCAGGCCCCGACGCTCGCTTCGCATAGCTCGCGGGCAGGGAGCGGGCAAGGAAACAGCCCGGTTGTCCAGGATGGACCTCTTTTTAGAATTCCCGCAGCGTGGAGCGGGAAGCGGTCTTTTGGACACGTTCTTGCGCAGCAAAGGGGCTCCGCCATGCGAGGGACCCTCCAATCGGCATGCCTCCGCGCGGCTCTGCCGATCGCGGTCGCCGCGGGAATCTGGATCGCCAGCCGGTCGCCGGCCGAGCCGCCTTCCGGCTCTGCTCCGGCTGAGCCGACCGCTGGCGTGGACTTCCGCAGCGACGTCGTGCCGATTCTCGAGTCCAGATGCGTGCGTTGCCACGTGGGCGAGTCGGCCAGGGCGGAGTTCCGCATGGACACCCGCCGGACCTTCCTCAAAGGCGGCGGGATGTCAGGTGAGGTCGTCGTGCCCGGCCACAGCGACGAGAGTTACCTTCTCGACCTGGTTTCGGGATTGGAGCCCGACCGCATCATGCCGATGGCGGGCGAGAGGCTGACGGCCGAGGAGATCGGCATTCTCACCCGCTGGATCAACCAGGGGCTTGCGTGGGAGAAGGACTTCGATCTGGGTGCGCGATTCGAGTCGCGGATCTTCCCGCGGCGTCCCGAGATCCCGGCCTCGGCGCGTGACTCCGACCTGATCAACGCGATCGATCGCTTCCTTGCGGGCTACTTCGCCGAGCACGGGATCGAGCCGCCCGAGCCGGTGGACGACCGCGTGTTCGCCCGGCGGGTCGCGCTCGATCTGGTCGGGCTGCTGCCGTCGCCCGAGGAGCTGGAGGCCTTCACCGCGGACAACCGCCCCGACAAGCGGACCCGCCAGGTCCAGCGCCTCCTGGACGACCGCGAGGCCTACGCCGCGCACTGGCTGACGTTCTGGAACGACGCCTTGCGAAACGCCTATCGCGGCACGGGCTACATCGACGGCGGACGGCGCCAGGTCACGGGCTGGCTTTACGACGCCTTGTATCACAACAAGCCGTACGATCGGTTCGTGGCCGAGCTCGTGAATCCCTCGCCCGATTCCGAGGGCTTCGTGATGGGCATCAAGTGGCGCGGCGTGGTCAACGCCAGCCAGCGCCGCGAGATGCAGGCCGCGCAGAGCGTCTCGCAGGTCTTCCTGGGCACGAATCTCAAGTGCGCATCGTGCCACGACAGCTTCGTCAACCAGTGGCTGCTCGCGGACTCGTACGGGCTGGCCAGCGCGTTTGCCGACGAGCCGCTGGAAATCCACCGCTGCGACAAGCCGATCGGCGCGACGGCGGCCCCGCGCTTCATCTTCCCCCAGCTCGGCACGATCGATCCGGCCGCCCCGAAAGCCGAGCGCATGCGCCGGCTCGCCGAGCTCATTACCAGCCCGAAGAACGGCCGGCTCGCGCGGACGATCGTCAACCGCCTGTGGGCGCGGCTCTTCGGGCGCGGGCTGGTTGAGCCTTTGGAGGAGATGGAGGAGCCGCCCTGGCACCGCGACCTCCTGGACTTCCTGGCCGCGGACCTCCAGGACCACGGCTACGACCTGAAGCACACGCTGAAGCTGATCTGCACATCGCGCGTGTACCAATTGCCGGCGGTCGGGGCTCCTGGGCCCGACGAGACGCGCTACGTGTTCCGCGGCCCTTATGTGCGGCGCATGGAGGCGGAGCAGTTCCTCGACGCCGCCTCCACCGTCACCGGCGTGTGGCCCGAGCCCACCTCGCAGATGACGCGTCCGGCCGGCCGCGGGCCGGGCGGGCAGCTCACGGCCGTGCGCGCCGTGCTGCGTGGGGATTCGGGCCGGGCCGGGCCGGACCTTGCGGCCGTGAAGTGGATCTGGAGCCACGCCGAGGCCGGCAAGCGCGATCCCGGCGGGCGGATCTTCCTCCGCAAGACGTTCCACCTCGACGCGATACCCGACCGCGCCGTCGCCGGCGTGACCTGCGACAACGAGTTGACGCTCTACGTCAACGGACATAAGGCGGCCTCGAGCGACGACTGGACCAGGCCGGTCCGTGTCGATTTGACGAAGCACCTCGTGGAGGGGGCGAACACGCTGGCTGCCGAGGCGATCAACTGGCCCGACGAGGAGACCGGTCGCGGGCTGGAGCATCGCGGCAAGCCCAACCCCGCCGGGTTCGCGCTCCTGGCCGTGGGGTACAAGGGCAGCGAACCCGCCTGGACCGTGGCCAGCGACGCCTCCTGGATCTGGCGGCAGGGCCTGCAGGACGGATGGCAGCGGCCGGACCACGACACGAGGGGTTGGAAACACGCGGCGGGAGCGTGCGACGCGGGCGACCTGACTCCGAGGCTGGCTTCTCTGGTTTCCCAGACCGAGGCTGGCGGTGCGACCGTCCGGTCCGCGATCAGGGACAACGACCCGCTCGCGCGGGCGCTGGGCCGGCCCAACCGCGAGCAGGTCGTCACGCGCCGCGACTCGATCGCCACCACGCTCCAGGCCCTGGAGCTGAGCAACGGGCCGACGCTGGATCGCATGCTCGTCCAGGGAGCGCAGCACTGGCTCAAACGCTTCCCGGACGACGGGCAGCGCCTGGCCACGGAGCTGTACCGGGCTGCGCTCGGGCGACGCCCCAACGCCGAGGAGCTGGCGATTGCCGTCGAACTGGTCGGCTCGCAGCCCACCGCGCAAGGCGTCGAGGACCTGCTCTGGACCGTGCTGCTGCTGCCGGAGTTTCAATTGATCTACTGAGGTGAACCGAGGTCAGACCATGCGTATCGGACATCCGCCCGGATCGTCGCGACGGGATTTCCTCAAGACGGCCGGCGCCGCCACGCTCTCGGCCCTGGCCGGCGGGGCGCCGCGGCCGCTTCCCGCCTCGGAGGCGAAGGTCGAGAAGCTCGAGCCCACCGCCGATACGCTGATCGTCTTGTGGATGGCCGGCGGAATGGCGCATACCGAGACCTTCGATCCCAAGCGCTACGTCGAGTTCCGCAAGGGCATGCAGGCCAACGATGTGCTCAGCACGTTTCCGGCCATCGACACCGCGGTTGACGGCATCCGCTTCTCGCAGGGCCTGGAGCACGTCGCAGGCGTAATGGACCGCGGCACGCTCATCCGCACGCAGGTCGGCGCGGACCTGGGCAAGATCCTCCACTCGCGGCACCAGTACCACTGGCACACGGGCTACGAGCCGCCGCAGACCGTGGCGGCCCCGCATCTCGGGGCGTGGCTCGCCCGGGTGCTGGGTCCGAAGAACCCTGCCCTGCCGGCCTTCATCGACATCGGCCAGCGCTACGAGGGCAACGGCGAGGCCGAGGAGCTCAAAGCCTTTCAGACGGCCGGGTTCCTGGGCAGCGAGTACGGGCCGTTCCGCGTGCCCGACCCGGCCAAGGCCGTCTCCAGTGTGGGCCCGCCCGGCGGCATGAGCATGGAGCGGTTCCGCAGCCGATTCGCGGCGTACAAGCGGCTCGTCAAGGCCGGCCCGGTGTATCAGCAAGGGGGCGACTACCAGCGGGAGTCGCTCCTGCGGAGCGTGGACAACGCGCACCGGCTGTTGAGCTCGCCGGCGGCCAAGGCGTTCGACCTGTCGCTGGAGCCCAGGGAGTCGTACGAGGCGTACAACACGGGCCGGTTCGGGCTGGGGTGCCTGTTGGCCCGGCGATTGACCGAAGCCGGGGCGCGGTTCATCGAGGTTACCACCGAGTACGTCCCGTTCCTCGGCTGGGACACGCACGAGAACGGCCACGCGCGTTTGGTGGAGATGAAGCGGCAGATCGACCGGCCCATGGCGCAGCTCGTCGTGGACCTGGAACAGCGCGGGCTGCTCGATCGCACGCTGATCGTGCTGGCCAGCGAGTTCAGCCGCGACATGATGGTCGAAGGCAAGCCCGACAAGAAGGTCCCCGAGCAGGTCAAGCAGCCCGACGTGATCGAGGACCTGAAGTTCTTCGGCATGCACCGCCACTTCACTAGCGCGGGCTGCGTGCTCCTTTTCGGCGGCGGCGTAAAGCGAGGCTTCCTCTACGGCCGCACCGCCGACGAGCGGCCCTGCACGACGATCGACAAGCCGGTGACCATCACCGACCTGCACGCCACGATCTACCGGGCGATGGGCATCCGGCCCGACTTCGGGCTGGACGTCGAGCAGCGCCCCTTCTACGTCACCAAGGACGGCAAAGGGTGCCCTGTTCTGGAAATCATGGCCTGAAACGCGGGAAACACCGGGTGTCAGTCATTGACGCCCCCTCTCCCCCGGCTGAATTGACACCTGCTTGACACCCGACCCCCAAAACAGAGAGCCCCGCGCCCGTGTGGAGCCGCCCGGGGGCTGCGGGTCCGTCTGATAGGGAGACAGCGCGATGGGGCATTCCACAGGGCGGCACGCTGCCGCAAAGCCGGATCGTCCGGCCGGCTGGCGCCGGCAGCGGAGCTGCGTGTGGCACCGGCCCCCACATCCGCGGCCGCAATCCTGCTGGAGAACCTTCCGACCCTGCTTTCCGCACATCTGGCGATCGTTTTCTTCGAGTATCCGGGCCGGGGCAAGGCAACGGCCTAGTGGTCGGCGCGTAGGCCGAGCAGCTTGAGGAGCCGGCGTTGAAGACGTGTCAGATCGGTAACCAGTCCTCGGCGGGCCAGCAGGCCGACGTGGAACGCCAGATCGAGAGCCTCCCCCAAACGGACGGCACCCAAGGCAAGGCGGTCTTGGGCG
>CAYSUS010000021.1:0-83577 GCA_964434165.1 uncultured Pirellulales bacterium | reverse complement strand
GCCGAAGAAGAAGTCGAAGCCCTGCCGCCGCGGCATGAACGGCTTGTGGTGCCCCAGGTGCCACTTGCCGATGCAGGCGGTGGCGTAGCCCTGCGTCCTGAGCCCTTCGGCCAGCGTGACCTCGCTCTCGGGCAGCCCCTTGGCCGAATCGGGGAAGAGCACCCGCCGTCGATCGCTGCACATCCCGCTGCGGATCGGCAGGCGACCGGTCAGCAGGGCGGCCCGGCTCGGCGTGCAGACCGACGCTCCGACGTAGAAGTTCGTCCATTTCTGCCCCTCGGCCGCCATCCGGTCGAGGTTCGGCGTGCGAATCGTCGGATGCCCGTAGCATCCGAGGTCGCCGTAGCCCAGGTCGTCACAGAAGACGATCACGAAGTTCGGTTTGCGACTTTTCTTCTCACCCGCAAATGCCGCACCCTTCGACAACACGGCACCTGCCGCACCCATGCCAACCAGCCTGATCATCTCCCGTCGCGTCATCTCCCGACTCATAGCCATCCTCTCAATTCTGTGTTTCGTAGCATGGGCGTCCCGCCCATGTATTCATGTCCACGGGCAAGATGCCCGTGCTACGCAAGGTCCACGGGCAGGATGCCCGTGCTACGCAAGGTCCACGGGCAAGATGCCCGTGCTACGTAAGGTCCATGGGCAGGATGCCCGTGCTACTTGAGGGGCCAGGGGCGTACGCCGCAACGGTCGGCCCAGGCCTTGTAGAGATCCTTCAATTCGCGCACCTTCTCCGGCCTCGCGCTGGCGAGGTCGTGCATCTCGGTGCGGTCCGCCTCGAGGTCGTAGAGTTCCCATGCGCCCGGGTGTTCTGAGACGAGCTTCCACTTGCCTTGTCGGACCGCCCGGTTGCCTTCGTGCTCCCAGAACAGGGCCTCATGTGGCTTGCGCGTTCGGCCCTGGAAGATGGGGACGAGGCTTCTGCCTTCGACCGGGACGATTTCGTGTCCGTTATGCTCTCGCGGGTACTCGGCGCCGGCCAGTCCGCAGCAGGTGGGCATCAGATCGATCACGTGGCCGACCTGGTGGCTGAGTCCACCTCGCTGACGGATTACACGAGGCCAGTGGGCGATCAGCGGCGTTGCGATGCCGCCTTCGTGCGTCCATTTCTTGTAGCGTCGGAAAGGCGTGTCGCTCGCATTGGCCCAACAGAGGCCGTAGCTGGCATACGACTGCGGCGAGCCGATCGGGCCGTCGCCACGTTGGAAGCCCCAGGGGCCACCTTCGGCACAGCCGCCATTGTCAGCGAGGAACAGAATCAGCGTATTTTCAAAAACGCCCCTGGCCTTGAGCGTATCGACGAGCTTGCCGATGTTCTGGTCCATCCGGTCGACCATCGCGGCGTAGACCGCCATGCGGAGGTCCATCTCGTCTTTCTTCTCGTCCGACAGGGAATCCCAGGCCCTTCCGCCTCGCGGCGAGAGGGACCAGTCCTCCTTGACGATCCCCATCTCGATCATGCGCTTGTGCCGCTCGCGACGCAGCGCGTCCCAGCCCTTGCGGTACTTGCCCCTGTACTTGGCGATGTCCTGCGGCGGTGCGTGCAGCGGCCAGTGCGGCGCGGTGTACGCCAGGTACAGGAAGAAGGGATCATCTTTCCGAGACGCTTGCTCGACGAACTCGATGGCGTAGTCAGTATAGGCGTCGGTCGCGTACCACTCGTCGGGCGGTTCGATCTCCCTGTCGTCCAGGATGAGCCGGCGGTCGTAGGAATCGTCTTGGATGGTGAAGTAGCTGCCGGTGCTCGTGTTGCTGCCGTAGAAGCGGTCGAATCCCCGGTCGAGCGGCCAGTGGCCTCGCGCGTTTCCGACGTGCCACTTTCCCGTCATCAGCGTCTGGTAACCGGCAGGCTTCAGCGCTTCGGCGATAGTGACACACCAATCGTTCAGGTAGCCCTGGTAGGCGGGATAGCCCTTGTTGTCGACCATGTGGCCGATACCCGCCTGGTGTGAGTAGAGCCCGGTCAGCAGGGAGGCCCGCGTCGGGCAGCAGCGAGCAGTATTGTAGAACTGCGTGAATCGCAGGCCGTTGCCGGCGAGCCGGTCGAGGTTCGGCGTCTCGATCTCGCCGCCGTAACAGCCGATGTCGGAGAAGCCCATGTCGTCGGCCATGATCAACACGATATTCGGCCTGTCGCCTGTCGATCCGCCACCGGTCGCCAAGCGTGGGGCCATACCGGCGGCGATACAGCCGCCCATGGTCCGCAGAAACTCTCGTCGGTTCACTGCTCTCATCTCATCGCCTTCTGTTCTGTACCGACTGTTGCGATCCGGCGGATGCCAACCTCCCGCCGGGGATGCCTGCGCCGCGATGCTTGGTGTTTCGTAGCATGGGCGTCCCGCCCATGTCCTCAAGACCACGGGCAAGATGCCCGTGCTACTCTTCAAGACCGCGGGCAGGATGCCCGTCCTACTTGAGCGGCCAGGGACGTACGCCGCAGCGTTTCGCCCACGCCTCGTAGAGGGTCTTCAGTTCCCGTACCTTGTCCGGATGCTCCGAGGCCAGATCGTGCATCTCCGTGCGGTCGGCTTCAAGATCGTAAAGCTCCCAGGCGTCCGGATGGTCTGAGACGAGTTTCCACTGGCCTTTGCGGACGGCCCGGTTGCCCTCGTGCTCCCAGAAGATCGGTCGTTCCTTCAGCCGTTGGCCTTGAAACGTTGGCTTCAGGCTGACGCCCTCGATCGGCTGGATCTCGTTGCCCTTGTACTCGTTGGGGTACTTCGCCCCCGCGACGTCGACGCAGGTGGCCATGATGTCGATCAGGTGGCCCGGTTCGTGGCAGAGCGTGCCTCGCGGCTCGATGCCTTCCGGCCAATGGCAGATCAGCGGCGTCGCGATGCCGCCCTCGTGGACCCAGTGCTTGTACTCCCGGAACGGCGTGTTGGAGACGTTCGCCCAGGCGCGCCCGTAGGCGATGTACGTGTCGGCCGGGCCGGGGATGACGTCGGGCCCCGTGCGCACGGCGCGGCCGTCGCGGGTCTGCATGGGCGGCCAGATCTGCGGTTGCAGGTCGTCCGGCCCAAAGGGCTTATACTTCACATCCTTGATCTTCTCCGCGTTCGAGCGGCGGCCCATGCCCTCGGCGCAGCCGCCGTTGTCCTGGAGGAAGAAGATCAGCGTGTTGTCGAGCCGGCCCTGCCTGTCCAGCTCCGCGACGATCTTGCCGATCCCCTGGTCCATGCGATCGACCATGGCCGCGTAAACCTCCATGCACCGCGATTCCCACTCCTTGTGCGGCATCTTCTCCCAGTCGCCCGCCTGCTCGGTGAGCGACCAGCAGGGCTCGATCAGCCCCAGCTCCCGCGCCTTCTCCAGCCGGGCCTTGCGCACCGGGGCATAACCTCGGTCGTACCGGCCGCGATACCTGGCGATGTCCTCGGGCAGGGCGTGCATGGGCCAGTGCGCGGCCGTGTAGGCCACGTAGAGGAACAGCGGTTTCTCGGCGTGCTTTCGCGCGTGGTCGCGGAGGTAGGCCACGGCGTTGTCGCTGATCGCGTCGGTATAGTAAAACCGCTCGGGCTTGTACTCGGGGTCGTTGTCCGGGGTGATGAACGTGTTGCCGCGGCACAAGGTCGTGGGGTCGTAGAAGCTGCCGGCCCCGGTGATCGTGCCGTAGAAGCAGTCGAAGCCCCGCTGAAGCGGCCAGTTGTGCTTGGGGCCGTCCTTGCCGTCAAACCGCGTCACGTGCCACTTGCCGGCCATGTAGGTGCGATAGCCGGCGGGCTTGAGGGCCTCGGCAATGGTCACCGCATTGCGGCTCAGGTCCCCTTCGTAACCCGGCTTCTTGCCGTCGTAGGTCATGTGGCCCATGCCCGCCTGGTGCGGATACAGTCCCGTCAACAGCGACGCCCTCGTCGGGCAGCACCGCGCCGTGTTGTAGAACTGGCTGAACCTGAGGCCCTCCGCCGCCAGGTTATCGAGGACCGGCGTATCGATCTCCCCGCCGTAGCAGCCGATGTCGGAGAAGCCCATATCGTCGGACATGATGAGCACGATGCTGGGTCGCTCGGCAGCAGCCTGGACAGGGGCGGCAATGGCCGCTGCGAGGAAGAGCAAGACGGCGAGGGTATATCTCACGGCGGGGGTCCTTTGGGCGAGGGATGGAAGCGCGGAAGGGGCGACGGAGAACGGAAAGGGAAACAGAGAGACAGCAAGCCCCCATTATGCTGCGAGAATCTCGGCTCGCAAGGCTGGAGCCGCCCCCGAAGGAGGCATTCTCCGCAGTGCCGTCCGCCTCACGCACCCAACACGTACAAGCTGCAAGACGAAGTCAGAACGCCACGAGGCCCGCGCGACGACGCAGCGCCATCGGGCGAAGCGGTGGGCGCGGGCACAGCCGGTGGTAACAAGGCGGTCGGCACTGCGGAGAATGCCTGCTACGGGGGCTCGATGGCCGGCGGGCCTTCGAGCCAGCCGAGGGAAACGAGGAAGGCGTCGGCGGCCTTGACGGTCTGGTAGTAGTACTTGTTGGCGCTGCGCCCGTAGTTGAAGAAACCGTGGGGCTGGCCCTCGTAGAATTCGGCCTCGCAGCGCACGCCCGCGTCGCGCATCGCCTTCTGGAACCTCTCCACCGCGTGAACGGGGATGAGCTTGTCCTCGGTGCCCAGAAACACCATCGCCGGCGGGTCGTCGCGGCTGATGTTGTGGGCCGGCGAGAACTCCCTGTAGCGGGCGCCGACTCGCTTGGTGCCCCAGCCCTCGGGCCCGTTGTCGAACACGGGGTTGAACAGCACCATCGCATCCGACTTCGCCGAGACGCTTCTGTCGTCCTCGGGGTCGTCGAGGCCCTCGACCATGCCCACGTGCGCGGCGAGGTGCCCCCCGGCCGATCCGCCAGCCGAGGCTATCCGCTCCGGGTCGATGCCCAGCTCGCCGGCACGGCCGCGGACCCAGCGCATGGCCGATCGGGCGTCGTGAACGCACACGGTGGGCGGGTCGTTGCCGCCTCGGTCCAACAGGCGATACTCGACCTGCACGGCCACCATGCCCCGCGAGGCGAAATAGGCCGCGTGCTGGGTGAACTGCCCGGGCGCCCCGCCCACCCAGCCGCCGCCGTGGAAGAACACGAGGGCCGGCCGGCGGTCGTCGGCCTTCCAACCCTCGGGCCTGGTGACGTAGAGCCGCAGCTCGCGGTTGCCGACCTTCTTGTAAACGTGCGACTCGTCGGGCAGGGCCCGCTTCTTCGGCGCTGCGAATGCGGGGATCGCAATCAGCAGGCCCACGAAGGCCGCCAGAACGACGGCGGTTTTCGCAACGTTGCTCTTCATGATGCGGTCTCTCCTCGTGAGGCTCATAACCCGCTCGGGACCCGGCTGGCCCTCGCCGCAGCATACGCGGGAAAAAACCTCGCGTCAAAAGAGCGGCCCCGAACCTTCAGGGGGCGGCCGTGCTCTGTGGAGGTGTCTTTCTGGGGCCCCCGGTCCGGCCGCGGCGGAAGGGAGCCATCTCTTGCTCGATCCGATCCTGGGAGGTTATCGTGTGGACTGGCTCGCCGCCGGCTTCGTCCTGAGCGGCGCTCTCCGAGGCCAAGCGCCTTGGAGTCGGGCGAGGACTATGGCCCCCAGACAGGATCCTTCCGCCCCCGGCTCCCATCGCGTGGTCTGGGCCGAGGAGAGTCTCGGCGTTGCGATCCTGACGGGTCTCGCGTGGGTGTTTCTCTACCCCTTCGTGCTTGCGCGGTATCGCCTGCGAGGCGGCGTGCGCCGGCTGTTCGCCGAGCGATTCCGCATCAGATATCCCGAGCGTGCGGTCCTGGGCGTGCAACTGCGGCGCGTGCCGCGGCGACCGATCGTCGAGGCGGAGATCCTCGACTCCGAGGGCGAGCGTCACCGGCTGGCCTACAACCGCGTCGATGAGGTCATGGCGTGGGATTGAGGCAAGCGCGGCCTTGCTGCCCGAACCGGAACCGCGACCGCGAAGGAGCGGCGCGAGGCAATCGCAACGGACGGCACTCGGGGAATGCCTGCTACGCGGGCGGATGGCACTGCGCCCTTCGGTGAGAGCCGCCTAGGGTTGACCGGGACACCTGAGGCCCGTAGCGTGGAAGTGGACGCTCTTCGAAAGACCTCGCAAGGGTTACGCCATGCTTAAAGTCCTCTTCCTCTGCACGGGCAACTCCTGCCGCAGCCAGATGGCCGAGGGGTGGGCGCGGCATCTGAAGGCCGACGCGATCGAGCCCTTTTCGGCCGGCATCGACACCCACGGGCTGAACCCCGACGCGGTGCGCGTGATGGGCGAAGCGGGTGTCGATATCTCGGGCCACCGATCCAAGCACGTGGACGAGCTGGAGGACGTGACGTTCGATTACGTGGTCACGGTCTGCGGCCATGCCAACGAGCACTGCCCCATCTTCCGCGGCGACGCCAAGGTGGTCCACGTGGGCTTCGACGACCCGCCCAGGTTGGCCGCCGGGGCTCGAGACGAGCAAGAGCGACTGGCTCCGTACCGCCGGGTTCGAGACGAGATTCGGGCATTTGTCGAGCGCCTGCCGGAGGGCCTCGGTTAGCCCGGCGGGTCTCCCTGCCACCCCCTACGCAGGGCGCCCGCGAATCCCGAAGTTCGCGCGCCCGATCATCCTTGCGGGCCAACGACTTGCGGCCCGGGGAAACCAGGCCGAAAACCGTCCGGAAGCCCTCGTGCTCGGTCTCCAGAACCGCTACAATACGGGGTCGGCTTGGAGCGGTATTTGGCCCCACGGGTTTTCTCAGTCGGGACGGACCCTCAGTGTTAAACGGCGTTGTTAAAGTCCCTATCGCGGGGTGTCCCGGGCCGAGCGGCGGCGCGCGGTCAGCCTGTCCGGAAGGGACCTGCTCGCTGCCGTTTCTCGTGGCCGGCCCGGAGAATCCGCTGGTGGAAGTGGCCACCCGCTCGATCCTCACGGGCACGGACGGGGCCTTCAATCCGGTGGTGTTCTACGGGCCTAGCGGCAGCGGGAAGTCCCACCTGGCGCACGGTCTGGTGGCGGCCTGGAAATCGGCACATCGGCGCCGTCCCGCCGCGTTGATCGACGCGGTGGACTTCGCGCGCCAGTTGGCCGAGGCCGTCGAGACGCAGGCGGTCCAGGACTTCCGCGATCGCTACCTGCGCGCGGAGCTGTGGATCGTGGAGGACCTCGACCGGCTGGCTGGCAAAGCGGCGGCCCAGAACGAGCTGGTGCAGCTCCTGAGCGATCTGTCCGAGGGAAACCGGTTCGTGGCCACCGCCTTGCACGCGCCGGGCGAGATCCCGGGGCTCTCGGAGCGGCTGCAGAGCCGGCTTGAGGCCGGACTTACCGTGCCGCTTGCGCTGCCTGGCCTCGAAGCGCGGGGCGTGCTGATTCGCGAGATCGCCGACCGGCGGGGGACGCCCATCGAGGAGGACGCCGCGGACCTCCTCGCCGCGCGCCTTCCCGCCAGCGCCGCGCGCCTGGGCGGAGCCCTGATGGAGCTGGGCGCGTTGGCGGGTGAGGACAGACCGATCGCCCTGAAGCTGGTACAGCGTTTCCTGGCGGGCTATCGCGACAGTCGTAGCGTGCAACTTCGGCGAATCGCGGCCCTGACGGCCCGGCACTTCTCGGTGCGGATCGCCGACCTGCGCAGTCCTTCGCGCCGCAAGGCGGTGGTCCATGCCCGGGGCGTGGCCATGTACTTGGCCCGGATGCTCACGGACGAGAGCCTGAATCAGATCGGCAAGTACTTCGGAAAGCGGGATCACACGACCGTGCTCCACGGGTGCCGCCGCACAGAGGAGCTGGTCAAGACCGAGCCGGCCGTGCGCCTGGCGGTTCAGAAGGTCCGGCAGGGGCTCCTGTCCGGCGCGCAGTAACCGGCGGGGCCGGATGGTGGACAGATTGTCGGTCGTCGGTCGATCGCGCGACGAGGGATCGACAGGCGTGAACCCGACGCCGCGTCGGAGAGGATTCATGGCCGAAAACCAACGCGAAGCTAACACGCCGCTGACGCTGTATCGACGCCTTTTCCCCAGCGCCGCAAGACACGGCCTGCCGACGCAACCCGATCATTGACCGGTGGTTGCGGGGCGATTCCTGGGAACAATCGACGGTTTCTTGCCTGGTCTTCATACTACTATCGAATCATTACTATTAGATTTAGATGGGGCATGCCCCGTGCTCCATTCCGGCCCGGCCGGCAACGACGGAAAGGCGAATCCGACCCATGAAAGTCACATGCGAACGGGAGAAGCTGCTCCACGCGTTTCAGGCGGCGGCGAGCGTGGCCCCCACGCGAAGCCCCAAGCCGATTCTCCAGAACGTCAAGTTGGAGGTCGCCGAGGAAGGGGCCACGCTGTCCGCCACCGACCTGGAGATTGGCATTCGCGTGGAGGTCGGCGGGGTCGAGGTCGAGGCGGCGGGCAGCGTGCTTCTGCCCACCAGCCGGGTGGGAATGATCCTGCGGGAGAGCTCGGACGCGACACTGGAATTAGAGACCGACGGCCGCGGCACGGTCGTCCGCGGCGAGCGGAGCGAGTTCCGTCTGCCGGGCGAGAACCCCGACGAGCTGCCCGAGGTGCGGGCCTTCCAGGAGGCGAAGTACCACGAGTTGCCGGCGAGGTTCTGCCGAGAACTGATGCGGCGCACCGTGTTCGCCACCGATCCGGAGAGCACGCGATACGCCCTGGGCGGCGTCCTGCTGGAAATGACCGAGAACAAGGTCCTGGCCGTAGCCACAGACGGCCGCCGCCTGGCGCGTCAGGAGGGGCCGGCCAAGTCGGTGGGCGGCCACACGACCGGCGACAACACGACGATCGTCCCCACGCGGGCCGTGCAGCACATGGAGCGGGCCCTGGCCGACAACGAGGAGAACGTGCGCATCGCCGTGCGCGACAACGACGTGCTGCTCAAGAGCGGGCGCGTGACGCTGTACAGCCGGCTGGTCGAGGGGCGGTATCCGAAGTGGCGCGACGTGTTTCCGCGCTACGAGCCCACAGCCCGCGTCGAGCTGACCGTGGGGCCGTTTCACGCGGCGGTGCGCCAGGCGGCGATCGTCACCAGCGAGGAGCGCCGCGGGGTGGAGTTCAACTTCGGCGACGGGCGCCTAGTGCTCAACGCGCACGGGGCGGAGATGGGCGAGTCGCGCGTCGAGCTGCCCATCGCCTACGACGGCGTCGAGGTGCCGATCAACCTCGATCCGCGGTTCCTCGGCGACTTCCTCCGCGTGCTCGATCCCGACTCGACCTTCCGCATCGAACTGAAGGACTCGGAGAATGCCGCGGTCTGTTACACGGACGATGGCTACGGCTACGTGATCATGCCCCTGGCCCGCGAGCGATAACCGATGGATCGAGGACCGCAGCACGTCTCGGGCATCCTCGCCCAGTTGATGGCCCGCCGCGGCTACGCGCGGCAGCAGTCGGCCGCCGCGCTGGAGGAGGCGTGGCGCACCGCCGCGGGCGAGCTGGTGGCCGGTTACACGCGGGTGGGCGCGGTGCGCCGCGGAGCCCTGGAGGTGATCGTGGCCAACTCCACGCTCGTGCAGGAGCTTTCCTTCCAGAAGCCCGCCCTGCTCGTGGCGCTGCGCAACCTCCTTCCCGACGAGCCGATCCGCGACCTGCGTTTCCGTGTGGGGCAGGTCCTCTAGGGAGCCACGTACGATCCTGGAAGGGAGAAGGGGTCAGGGCCTGTTGCCCAAGCGGCCCGCAGGGTGCTTCGCACAGAAGGGTCCTGACCCCTCTTCCCGAGATCGCGCAAGGCGATCGGGGAGCCCACGGCGCGGCCGAGCTTTCACGCAAGGAAGCGATCGGTCCGTTACGAAGAACACGGATGTTCCCATTTACCAGTGAGCGAGAAGATGACCGACGAACCGAACCAGCCCCAGCAACCCCACAGCGACGCACCCGCCCCGCCGCCTGAGCCGGCCGAGGAGCCGCAGGGAAAAGCGCCGCCAAGCCCGACCGCGCCGGTCGGCGCCGAGCTCTCGGAGTACGACGTCGCCCAGATGCGCTACATGAGTGACCTGGAGCACGTGCGCGAACGGACCGGCATGTACATCGGCAACCGCGACGTGCGCGGCATGCACCACCTGGTCACCGAGGTCGTGGACAACTCGATCGACGAGGTGATGGCCGGCTACGCCAAAGTGATCCAGGTGACGGTCAACCCGGACGGCTCGATCACCGTGGCCGACGACGGGCGCGGCATCCCCGTGGACGAGGACCCGAGCATCGGGCGATCCGCCCTGGAGGGCGTGATGACCATGCTCAAGTACGGCGGCAAGTTCGGCAAGACCGCCTACAAGACGTCGGGCGGGCTTCACGGAATGGGCGTGAAGGCCGTCAACTTCCTCTCCGAGTGGTGCGAGGTCGAGGTCCGCCGCGGCGGCCACGTCTATCAGCAGGAGTACGAGCGGGGCAAGCCGACCGGGCCCGTCAACCGAATGGGAAGCGCCCAGGGCACGGGCACCAAGACCACGTTCAAGCCCGATTACCAGGTCTTCGGCGACCTGAAGTTCGACTACAACATCCTCCACAAGCGGCTTCAGGAGCTGGCCTTCCTGAACCGGGGCGTGAAGATCGTCTTCAAGGACCAGCGCACTGGGGAGGGCGAGGCCTTCCAGTACAACGAGGGCCTGGTCGAGTTCGTCCGTCACCTCAACCGGGCCACCGAGCCGGTCCATCCCGACGTGATCCACATCCATCACTGGGACGAGGAGACGGGCATCGAGATCGAGGTTGCCCTTCAGTACTGCGGCGAATACACCGAGAACGTTCATCGCTACGCCAACAACATCAACACGATCGACGGCGGCACCCACCTGACCGGCTTCCGCACGGCACTGACGCGGACGCTCAACGCCTACGGGCGCAAGGAGGCGATCTTCAAGGACCTCGTCCCCTCGGGCGATGACCTCCGCGAAGGGCTGACCGCGGTCATCTCGGTGCGCCTCCCCGACCCGCAGTTCGAGGCCCAGACCAAGGGCAAGCTCAACAACCCGGAGATGGAGGGCATCGTCAACTCGGTGGTCGGCGACCACCTGGCCCAGTACCTGGAAGAGCACCCCAAGATCGCCCGACAGATCGTCTCCAAGGCCGTGCTCGCCGCCGAGGCCCGCGAGGCCGCGCGCAAGGCCAAGGCCCTGTTGCGCGAGCGCAAGGGGGCGATGTCGGGCGGGGCCCTGCCGGGCAAGCTCCGCGATTGCACCAGCCGCGAGGTGGATCGCTGCGAGCTCTACCTCGTCGAGGGCGATTCGGCCGGCGGGAGCGCCGAGGGTGGCCGGATGCGAGAATACCAGGCCATCCTTCCCCTGCGCGGCAAGATCATCAACGCCTACAAGTCGCGCGTGGACAAGGTCCTCGACAACGCCGAGGTGCGCAGCATCATCGCCGCGCTGGGATCCGGCGTCGGCGAGGAGGTCGATCTGGCGCGCCGCCGCTACGGCAAGGTCATCATCATGACCGACGCCGACGTGGACGGCTCCCACATCCGCACGCTGCTGTTGACGTTCTTCTACCGGCAGATGTACGACCTGGTGAAGGCCGGCCACGTGTACGTGGCCCAGCCGCCGCTGTTCCGCGTGCGTCGCAAAAAGAGTACGTACTACGTGCAGACCGAGGAGGAGATGAAGGAGCAACTGCTGGAGATGGGGCTGGCCGACGCCGTGTTCGAGCCCGGCGACGGCGTGGAGATCTCCGGCGCGCCGATGGAGCACCTCTGCCGGACCCTCGCCGCCCTCGAGGAATCGCTCCTGGCCCTGGAGCGCCGCGGCATCAGCCTTCGCGAGCATGCCGACTGCCGCGACGAGGAGACCGGTCGCCTGCCGATGTACCACGTGTTCCTCAACGGACAGGAGCACTGGTTCGCCACCCGTGCCAAGCTGGACGAGTTCCTCGAGCAGCAGGAGTACGAGAAGGGCGAAGAGCTGCACGTGGCCGACAGCGAGGGCGTGGCCGAAAAGCCCGAGGATACCGCGGCCGTGCCCACGGCCAGCAAGCTGCACATCATCGAGCTTCACGAGGTCCGCTCGATCAACAACCAGTTGGCCGAGCTGAAAAAGATGAACTTCGACATCGACGCCCTCATCCCCCAGGAGCGGACTGGCGTGGAGGAGCCGCGCTACCGGCTGCGCCGCGGCGAGTCGGTGACCGGACTGGACGACCTCCGCGGCCTGTTGACGGCCATCCGCTCGGCGGGAGAGAAGGGCCTTCAGATCACCCGCTTCAAGGGCCTCGGGGAGATGAACGCCGAGGAGCTTCGCGAGACCACGCTCGACCCCGCCAACCGCACGCTGCTCCAGGTGACCATGGAGGACGCGGGCACGGCCGACGAGCTGTTCCGCGTGCTCATGGGCGACAAGGTCGAACCCCGCCGCGAGTTCATCGAGAAGCACGCGCTGGAAGTGCGGAATCTGGACGTGTAGGGCGATGACGCAGCGGAGTTGTTCGGACCAGAAGACCAAGTCGGCTTCTGTTCCCCCGAGACCGGAAGGAACGCATTCATGCTCGATCGACTGGCGACTTCGACGCTCCCCCGGCTCGGTCTGCTGCTGGCAAGCATTGCCGTCTGCGCCCTCTCGGCCGCTGCCGACGACGTCGTGCTGGAGAACCAGCTTGTCCGCTGGAGCATCGGCGAGGACGCCTGCACGAAATCGTTCGTCGTCAAGGCGTCGGGCAAGGACCTAGCCGCCGGCGAAATGCCGACGCCGCTCGCCATGCTCCGCAACGCCTCGGGGTGGCACCCGGCCGAATCGATCAGCGAGGGGGACGGCACGTGGACGGTCCGATTCGCCGGCAACCAGGGCTCGGTACGGCTGAAGGTCGCGGCCGAGCCGACGCATTTCTACTTCGCCCTGCAAGGCGGCGTGCCCGACGGCACCCAGCAGCTCGCGCTGGTGCGGCTCCCGCTGAATGTCCCCCGCGAAACGATCGGGCACTACTGGCCGCTCGCTCAGGTCGGGGGCATGCACGTCGGGCTGGCGCGGCTCTGCCCGTATCTGCGTCACCGGATCGCCTACGGGACGACGGGGACGACCTTCGTTTCCGAGGCGGTCCAATCGACGGGCTTCGACGGCATCCGTCTGGCCGTGTTCGTCACGCCACGGGAGAAGACGCTGGAGGCCATCGAGCAGCTCGAGCTGAAGTACGGCCTGCCCCATTTGACGCTGGGCGGCGTGTGGTTCCGCCGATCCAAGGCGCTCGAGGAGCCGTATCTGTTTACCGACCTCACGGCCGGCAACGTCGACGAGGTGATCGCCTTTGCCAAACGGGGCGGCTTCGGCTACGTGCTCACGTTCTCGGGCACGTGGTCCACCAGTCTGGGGCACTACGCGGTCAACGAGCGGAGCTTCCCCGGCGGGATGGCCGGGCTGAGACAGACGGCCGACAAGTTGCACGCCGCCGGCCTGAAGCTTGGCATCCACCTGCTTTCGGCCTGCATCAGCGTCAACGACCCCTACGTGCGGCCCTTGCCCGACGAGCGGCTTGCCGTCGCGCGCTCGTTCGCGCTTGCCGAGGACCTGTCGGCCGAGGCGACCGAGATCCCCGTCGAGGGGTCGCTCGCCGGCATGACCAGGGAGGACAGCTACGCCACGGCCGGCTGCGACCTGTGGATCGGCGACGAGATCGTCACGTACGGCGACTACCGTGAGTCGCCGCCGCTTTTCACGAAGTGTCGGCGCGGACGATTCGGCACGAAGGCTGCGGCGCACGAGGCGGGCGAGCCGGTCCGGTACCTGCTCAGGAGGTACAACATGTACCTGCCCAACCCGACGACCGATCTATTGCCCGAAATCGCCCAGCGGATCGCCGACGTCTGCAACGAGTGCGGCGTTGACATGATCTACTTCGACGGCGGCGAGGCGATGAACGCCACGGGGCGCGGCTGGCACGACGCCCACTGGATCCACCGCGAGGTGGCCAGGCGGCTGAAGCGCGAGGTGCTGATCACCGGCTCCGGCGGCAACGGCGGCTACGGCTGGCACGTTCACATGCGGGGCAACGCCAACGACGGGGTGTATCTCGCCACCAAGCGATACATGGACGACCATAAGATCCCGCAGCGGATCGAGTGGTACCACCGCAACCTGGCGGCGGCCGAGTCGGGCTGGCTCAACCTCCGCTCGGCGTGTGAGGCCTATCCGGCCACCATGCCCGACGAATGGGAGTACTTCTGCGCCAAGTCGCTCGCCTACGAAGCCCCGGTGTCGCTGCACATGCACACCCGCTACTTCCACGATAACGGCCGGGCCGGCGAGATCCTCGACATCGTTCACCGCTACCAGCAGGCACGCCAGGCCGGCGGCTTCTCGCCGGCGGCCATGACCCGGCTGAAGGAGCGGGGCAAGGAGTTCGAGCTCTTCGCCGATGAGGAAGGCAAGTTCGCCTTTCGCCCCATTCAATACGGGCCCGAACGGCTCGTGCGAAGCGACGTCGAGGGCGACGACGCCTGGCAGCTCGACAATCCGTTCGCCCGACAACCGCTCTCCTTGCGGCTCCGCGTGCGGCCGGCGCTGAGGGACTTCGGCCACGAGGAGAACGTCGTCCTCTTCGATCCGGCCGACGCGCCGGTCGCCTGGGAGTCGGGCAGCCACTGGGGAACCACGGTCGAGGCCTCGCGCTCGGCCGACGTGACCCGCGGGGGCCAGCCCTCGCTGCGACTGGTGGGCCAGGCGGGGAAGAAGACCGTCGGGGCCCGGGGCTGGGTCTCGCTCGAATACGCGGAGCGGCCCAACATCGTCGAGAACCGCTCCATTGGCCTGTGGGTTCACGGCGACGCGAGCGGGGCGCTGTTGGACGTGCAATTGGTCGAGCCGAGCCTGATTCGCGCCAAGGACCACCTCGTGCGGATCGACTTCGAGGGCTGGCGCTACGTGCGGATCATCGATCCGGCGACCGACGCGACGTTCGATTACCACCTCTTCCGCCACAAGGGCAACCTGGCCGGGTTCGACTATCGCCACGTGCGGCAGCTCCGCCTGCAACTGCTGGACGTGCCGACCGACAGGCCCTGCACGGTGCACGTCGGTCGGATCGAGGCGCTCCGCGAGGTGCCGCGGCCGCTCTCGCGGCCCGCGGTCGCCGCCCGCGGCAAGCTGCTCGCCCTGCCGTTCGTTCTCCAGCCGCAGGATCAGCTCGAGCTGAGCCCCGACGGCCGCTGCGTCTGGTACGACCGGAACAACTTCGTCAAGGGTCAGACGCGGTTGGAGGGAGTGCCCTTTCTGCCCGCGGGCCGCTCCACGCTTGAGCTGACCTCCGAAGCCGCCATGCCCTTCGTGTACGTCACGCCGATCCTTCGCGGTGAAGCGCGGTTTCGCTGAAGCGGGTCGGGCAGTGGGCCTTGTGCCGCGGCCACAACTCCACAGAGGGGTTGCGCCGGCTCCCGATTCTCGACCCAGCGGTCACCCACTTCCGGCGAAGTCCCGCGAACACTAGCATGGATACAGAATACGTGGAGCCAAATCCCTCCCGGAGACGGATCGATGGGACTCGCCCTGAACAAGGTCCATGAAGGCGATTGTCTGGAGCGGCTGGGGCAGCTCGACGCGGGCAGCGTCGATCTGGTGTTCGCCGACCCGCCGTTCAACATCGGTTACGAGTACGATCTCTACGACGACCGCCGTTCCCGGCGGGAGTATCTCGACTGGTCGAAGAAGTGGATCGCCGCGGTCGCGCGCGTGCTCAAGGCCACCGGTACGTTCTGGCTGGCCATCGGCGACGAATTCGCCGCCGAGCTGAAGCTCATCGCCCAGGATGCGGCCGGGTTCTCGTGCCGGAGCTGGGTCATCTGGTACTACACGTTCGGCGTCAACTGCGTGCGGGGCTTCAGCCGCTCGCACACGCACCTGTTTCACTTCGTGAAGGATCCGGACCGCTTCACCTTCAATGGCGAGAACCCGCTGGTGCGCGTCCCCTCCGCCCGGCAGCTCGTGTATCGCGACGCCCGGGCGAACCCCAAGGGCCGGCTGCCCGACAACACGTGGATCTACCGGCCGCAGGACGCGCCGCCCTCGGGCTTCGCCCCGATGCACGACACCTGGTACTTCGCGCGCGTGGCCGGCACGTTCAAGGAGCGCGAGGGCTTCCACGGCTGCCAGATGCCCGAGCAGCTCCTGGGGCGGATCATCCGCGTATCGAGCAACCCGCAGGATATCGTGCTCGACCCGTTCGCCGGCAGCGGCACCACGCTGGCGGTGGCCAAGAAGTTGGGGCGGAAGTGGCTGGGCATCGAGCTGTCGCACGACTACGTGAAGCGAATCAACCAGCGGGTCGAAGCCGCCAGCGTGGGCGATCCCCTGGACGGCCCGGCCGACCCGATCCGCAGCGCCCCGAAGACCTCCGCGGGCAAGAAGCGCGGCCGGATGCGCAACGGGCGCCCCATGCTCGAGCTGGATGAGGACACCGAGCGGGGCCTCATCGACGCCTATCGCGCCACTTGCTCGGGCAAGTCGGCCGACTACGTGCTCTGCGATCCCGAGCTCGATGCGGCCTTCGTGGCCGCGTGCCACAAGAACGGCCTGGTTGGCGACGCGTACGTGTGGAACCGGCTCTTGCTGCGCGTGCGGAAAGCCGGCAAGCTGCACGTCAACGGCGATTCGCGAGGGCGCCTGTCGTTCGAGGGGATGGACGCCTACAGCTTCGCCGGCGAGATCGCCGCGCAACTTGTGAGCGTGAACTACGGGTATTCCCTGGACGAGGCGCTTTGCTCGCCCCGGGCGGCGGCCGAGCTGGACGGGATCGCCGCGGAGCTCGCCCCGGGCCATTCGCCGTTGGAGTACCGCTGGGCCGCCCTGGCGATCCGCAAGCGCGCGAAGACCTCGAAACGGCTGGCCAAGGAGCGCTATCTCGACTGGCTCACCAAGGCCCTGCCCCGGGCGACGCCCCTGCGCCAGTGCACCGGCGCGAAGTACGACCGGCCCGGCGTGTACGTGCTCTCCAGCCGCGGTCGGCCCGTGTACGTGGGCGAGACCTATAATCTAAAGGGCCGGATCGAGCGGATCCTGGAGACGGACTTCTGGACCCGGCTCGGCCCGGAGTCGTTGAGATTCGTCCCCCACGACGACGACCCGGCCCGCCAGCACGGCCTCCAGTCCCTGCTGATCCACCGCGAGCAGCCGCTCTTGAACTGGCGGTACCTGCAGGCGGAGGTGTAGCGGGGGCGGAGGCCGCAGCCCACATTCTCCGACCGCCACTCCTCCGCCGTGAGCTCGCCCCTGGAAAGCGCCCCGACCAGCCCCACTGTGGCCTCAAGCGACGCCCACCCGCGCTTGCGCTACGTGTATCTCTGTTCGGCCCCGCATAGCGGCTCGACGCTGCTGGCGTTTCTGCTGGGGGCGCATCCGGATGTGGCGACGGTGGGCGAGCTCGCCGCGTCGTACCCGGCCAAGATCCGCTGCTCGTGCGGGCAGCCGGTCCCCGCGTGCCCCTTCTTCGCCGAGCTCGCCGCCCGGGCCGCGGCCGAGGGCATGGAGGTCCGGCACGGCGACCTGGAGGTGGGCCTGAAGGCGCGGGAGGGCTGCGGGCGGTACGAGGACCTCTTCTTCCACACCTTCCGCTGGCGGTGGCTCGACCGGCTCCGCGACCTGGCGTACCCGGCCTCGGCCCCGCCACGGCGCCTGGCCGCAGAGCGCCTCCAGCGGACCTGGCGCCTGGCCCGGCTGGCCTGCGAGATCCAAGGGCGACGCGTGTTCCTCGACACGAGCAAGAACCCGCAGACGCTGCCGTTTCTCGCCTGCGACCCGCGGTTCGACCTCCGCACGATCGTGCTGCACCGCGACGGCCGCGGCACGGTCAACTCGCTGATGCGCAAGGAGAAGCGCGCGCTGGAAACCGCCGTGGGCGAGTGGCTGTGGTGCTATCGGCACCTGGAGCGCGTGGTGCGCAACTACCTGCCGGCCGACCGCGTGCACGTGGTGCGCCTGGAGGACCTATGCCGCGATCCGGAGGGCGTCGAGCGGGCCCTGTTCCGCTTCATGGGCGTCGGCGAGGACGCGGCGCTGGATTTCAGCGATCCGGCACGCTTCCACGTGATGGGCAACATGATGCGGCTGAGCTTCGACGGCCGGATCCGCCTTGACGAGAAGTGGCGCGACGAGCTGACCGACGAGGAGAAGTCCTACATCGACCGCCGCATCGGGGCGAAGAACCGCCAGTACGGGTACGGGGAGTGAGGGGGCCGCCAGTTCCCCGGCCTACGGCACCGCGGCGATCTCACCGCTGCTGCGCGTGCAGAGGGCGTGATAGACCTGCATGTCGATCGACTCGGGCACGAGGTGCACCGAGCCGTCGCCGCAGACGAAGTTGGTGCCTGACGGGTGGTAACTGCTGAAATTGCAGAACGCCTTCTCGTCGGAGTTGGGGGGCGTGACGGCGGTGCCGACCACGCGGCCCGGCGCGTGATCGCCGCCGGCGAGCACGCCCAGCCACGTCGAGGAGCTGATCCTGGAACTCCGCTCGCCCACCACGAAGGTGCTGCTCAGCCCGTCGGTCAGATCGGCGAAACGGAATCCGAGTTGGAACACCATCGAGCCGTCGCCGACGCAGTCGCCGCCGCCGGCGCAGACGTCCTTCATCCGCGTCGTGCCGAACACGCCGATGTAGTTCGAGGTGGGGATCTCGGTGGCCGTGAAGCCGGGGTCGTAGTCGGGCTTGGGCTCGCTGCCGGGCTCGAGGAGGAACATCGGGCCGCCGGGGTCCGAGGGGCAGCGGAACACGGCCAGCGGCGTGCTCCGGGCACGGGCGTTGGCCGGATCGGTGATGGGCAGATCGAGGTGGACGTAGTTGTCGAGCACGTTAGCCTGTTCGAGATAGGGCAAGAGGCTTACGCCCCAGGCCCAGCCCGGCTTTCCCAGGAAGTACGGCCTGCCCGTCTGCGGATGCCGTGCGGACCAGCCGGGCGGGAGCTGGTGCACCGCGTCGTGGTACAAGTGCAGCGCCAGCCCGATCTGCTTGAGCTGATTCGTACACGTCATCTTCCTGGCCGATTCGCGGGCCGCCTGCACGGCCGGCAGCAGCAGGCCGATGAGGATGCCGATGATCGCGATCACGACCAGCAGCTCGACCAGGGTGAATCCGCGCGACGCCGCGCCGCGCCGCGTTGAGGGCGGGACGGGAGGGATCATGGGCGGGTCCACGTCGGGGGGTGTGAAGGCGGGATTCTGCGCGGCTGCCCCGGACGTCACTCCACCACTACTGTACTCGGGGCCGGGCAGCCCGCCAAGGCCGGCCATCGGAGCCGCGACGACGATCGCTAGGAAGGTGAGGGCGGGGTGGAAAGCCAGCTTCCCGGGTTGGGGAACTGGAAGGACGCCACCAAGGAGTTGATAATCCCCTGTGAAGCGGTTTGTCCCCCTGGTCCGCCGGAGCACGGCGCATGGGGGCTTTCGTGCGGGAAACCCGGACCCACGACATGACACGACCCCCCCCGGTCGGACCGGAGATCACGCGCGCGGTTCCGGCCGAGGGACCACTGTGGGACCTCCAGGTCGGCGACGCCCCGCTGGCGGCCGCGGCGATCCACGACGGCCACGCCGTGCGGGCCGAGGTGGCCGCGTTGCTGGCCGTCGGCGAGGCCGATCGCCTCCGCGAGGAAGACCCGCACACGGCCCTCTGGACCGTGGTGGCCCCCACGCGGATCATCGCCGTGCGCTCGCGGTTCGAGCTCGATCTGAACCGGCCGCGCGACCGGGCCGTGTACCTCGAACCCGCCCACGCCTGGGGGCTTGAGGTGTGGAAGACGCGCCCGGGCGCCGAGGTCGTCGCCCGGGCGCTGGCGGCCTACGACGCCTTCTACCAGCAGGTCGAGCTGGCCCTCGCGACGCTCGCCGCGTGGTTCGGCCGGGTGCTGCTGCTCGACCTGCACAGCTACAATCACCGGAGGCAGGGGCGCGAGGGCCCGGCGGCCGACGCGGCCGGCCATCCGGAGATCAACCTGGGGACCGGCACCATGGACCGCCGCCGCTGGGCCCCGGTCGTGGATCGTTTCGCCGAGGAGCTGCGGCGGTTCGACTACCTGGGCCGGCACCTCGACGTGCGCGAGAACGTGCCGTTCCAGGGCGGCCAGTTCCCGCGGTGGATTCACCAGCGGTTTCCCGATTCGGTCTGCGCCATCTCCATCGAGGTCAAGAAGTTCTTCATGGACGAGTGGACCGGCCGCGCGGACCAGGCCCAGCTTCACGCCCTGGGCGAGGCCTTTCGGACGGCGGCGTGGTCGGCCGTGGAGCAGTTGCAGTTTGATGAGGAGCAGGAGAGCTAGTTGCAGGTTCGGCCTCCCTCACCCCAGCCCTCTCCCACGGGGAGAGGGAGCGAGTCGCCCTTGATCCGACCTTCTCCGCGAGGGAGAGGGCCACGGCGCAAAGCATGACGGAACTGCCGGCCCCGATCTCCGACGACTTCATTGCCGACGTGGTCTCGCGCCTCGGCCGGGACCTTCGCGTGCGGCGATTCCTGCCCGACGGAGGTCGGCTTCATCTCGACCGGCGACTGCCCTTCCTCTGCGTCTATCGGAGGCCGGTCGGCCGGCCCGATCCCGGGACGGAGAAGCTCATCTCGGCCGAGGCCGCCACGCTCATCACCTCGGACGACCCGAAGCGACTTGCGCGCGTGCGCCGCCTGGTGCGGATGCTGCTGGGGCAGCTCTCCGGCCACTTCGGCGCGGTGTGCGTGGTCGAGGTGTGGGCCGATCCCGATCTCGGGGTCGGCGACGTCGTGCATCCGGAGACGGGCGAGCCGGTACCGCCCTTGCCGAGGTTCTCGGTGCGGGGGTCGCGCGACGTGCCGCTTCAGTCCACGGTGGACGCCCTGGCCCGGTCGCTTCAGCGGGTCCGCGTCGGGCGGCGCGGGTCCGTGGTGGCGCTGGAGACCGACGGGCCCACGCACCCGCCCGGCATGAAGCCGCTCGTCCCACCCGCCCTGGCCCGGCGTCTGAGCTGCTCGTGCATCGGGCTGGCGGTGCGGCCCGTCTACCGCGATCCCGTGACTTGCGACGTCTATCCCCGAATCGTCCGGACGCTGCGGCGCGAAGTGGGCAACTCGCTCAAGCGGGCGTTCTTCGCCTTCGCCTGCCAGAACACCCGCATCCGGCCGCAGCACTACTACTCGCTGGGCCGGCGGTCGCTGCTGAAGGTCGTGTGGGAGGTGGACCGCCGTCTGGCGGAGATCGATAGCGCGTTCGATCTACTGCTGCTGGCCACGCCGGTCAACGCGGAGGCCGCCTGGCGGGAGTTCCAGAAGAGCGGGTTCGCGCGCGCGCCGGCCTTTCTCTATCGCCCCTTGAACCTCGACCCGGCCTCGCTCAAGCGGCGGCTCTTCGAGGTGCCCATCGAGCGGGTCGAGGACCCGACCCTGGCGCACCTGTTCCGGGAGAAGCAGGACGATCTCGACCGGCGCCTGACCATGCTGGGCGACATCGGCACGGCGAACTTCCTGCTCGGCAGTCAGCAGGTGTACGGCGGGGTGTCCAAGTCGCTGGTGAGCCTGGCGAGGCGGATCCTGGCCGCGGCGCGGCCGGGGGCGCGCGGCGACGGAGGCCGGCACGTGACGGCCGCCGAGCTGGCCCGCCGCGCCGTGCGGGAGATCGACACCTATCGCCGCGACCACCCCGGTTTCGACCCCCGCGTCGAGGTTCGCGACGATGTCTATTCCGGGCTCCTGGTCTCGCAGGGAAGCCTCCTCATCGGCCGGCAGACGCGGGTCCCCGTTCGCCGGGTCCATGCCCTGCTCCAGCACGAGGTCGGAACGCACCTGGTGACCGGCTTCAACGGCCGCGCGCAGCCCTTCCGGCAGCTCGACGTGGGGCTGGCCGGCTACGACGAGCTGCAGGAAGGGCTGGCCGTCCTCTCCGAGCTGTTTGTCGGCGGGCTGGACCGGCCCCGGTTGCGTCTTCTGGCGGCCCGGGTGCTGGCCGTGGAGCAGCTCCTGCGCGGCGCGCCGTTGGCGGAGTGCTTCCGGCTGTTGAGCGGCACCCACGGCTTCACGCCGCGCCAGGCTTATACCATTGCGATGCGGGTGTATCGGGCAGGAGGGCTGACCAAGGACGTCGTCTATCTGCGGGGGTTCGTGCGGATTCTCGAGTACCTGCGGGAGGGTGGGGATCTCGACCCGCTGGTGGTCGGCAAGATCAGCGCCGAATCGATCCCTATCATCCGAGAGCTGATGTTCCGGGATGTGCTCAGGCCACCCCCCTTGCGTCCCCGGTACCTTGACGCGCCCGCCGTGGCGGAGAAGCTTGGGAGGATACGCGCCGGCCACAGCGTGCTGCAACTCGTCCAGGAAGCGGAGCCATGAGAATCGGATTCGTTGTCAACGACATCCAGACGGAGGAGTCGGGCTACACGACCACGCGGCTGGCTATGGCGGCGGTCAATCGTGGGCACGAGGTGTGGCTGATCGGGACCGGCGACCTGGCCTTCGACCCCGACGACTACGTGCGGGCTCGGGCCTGCGGCGCCCCCAAGACCAAGTACTCCTCGCTAAACTCGTTTCTCGACGAGATCCGCGGCCCGCGCGGCCGGCGCCAGCGGATCACCGTCGATGATCTCGACGTACTCATGCTCCGCAGCGACCCGGCCCAGGACCAGGGCCGCCGCTCCTGGGCCCAGACCAGCGGGATCATGTTCGGCCGGGCGGCCATGCGCCGCGGCGTGATCGTGCTGAACGACCCGGACGGCCTCGCCAAGGCCATGAATAAGATGTACTTCCAGCTCTTCCCCGAGGAGGTCCGCCCGGCCACGCTCATCACCCGCGACCGCGACGAGATCCGGGCCTTTGCCAAGGAGTGCGGCGGCGACATCGTGATCAAGCCGCTGCAGGGGTCGGGTGGCCAGGGCGTGTTCCGCATCCGCACCGACGATCTGGGCAACCTCAACCAGATGGTCGAGGCCGTCAGCCGCGACGGCTACGTGGTGGCCCAGCAGTACCTCGCCGACGCCGCCGAGGGCGACACCCGGCTGTTCATGATGAACGGCCAGCCGCTCCGCTACAAAGGCAAGTACGCCGCCTTCCGCCGCGTGCGCTCCGGCGACGACATTCGCAGCAATATCCATGCCGGCGGCAAGAAGGCCCGCGCCGAGATCGACGAGCGGGCGCTGCACATCGCCGAGATCGTCCGCCCCAAGCTCGTGCTCGACGGGATGTTCCTCGTCGGCCTGGACATCGTGGGCGACAAGCTGATGGAGATCAACGTCTTCTCGCCGGGCGGGCTGGGAAGCGCCCAGAGCTTCGAGAACGTGAACTTCGCCAACGCCGTCGTCCAGGCCCTGGAGCGCAAGGTGCAATACATGTCGTTCTACCAGCGGAACTTCAACAACGTGGACATGAACTCGCTGTAGCCCCTGAGGACGGAGTGCGACTCCGGCCAGGCGCGAGATCCATGCGACGTCGAGCCGGTGCTTCAGACTTCCGAAGTCTCGAAGACTTCGGAAGTCCTGCGTCGGGAAAGGCACGGATGGAGTGGGCACTCCGGCCTAACGGCGCCCCCCGCGAGGCTCGTTCATGGCCGAGGACCGGTCGCGCCCGAAATCGAACGCCTCCGGATCGGCCTCGACGTTCTTCAAGTGCCGGCGCCGCCTGCGGTTGCCTGCCTTCTTGGTCTGCCGCTTCAGCTTGCGAAGCAGTCGTTTGAAATCGTTCATGGGTGGGTCTTGCCTGCGTCAGTCGCCCGAGGTCATCCCCGTAGCAGACGCCCGCCGCCGGGCGAAGGTTCGGCGTGCCCCCGGCGCGGCGTCGTGTGGCCGGGTGGCCTTGAGCCTCCGCTCTAGCCGGTATAATCGCGTGCAACGGGACAGGGCGTCCCGCAAGCTCCACGTCGAACGGGTGCCGTGATGGGCGAGACAAGTTCGTTCCGTTCCCCAGGTCGGAGAGGACCTAAACGCGTGCGCCGGCCCCAGCACGGTTTTACGCTCGTCGAGCTGCTGGTGGTGATCGCCATCATCGGGATCCTCATCGCGCTGTTGCTTCCGGCGGTGCAGGCGGCGCGCGAGGCCGCGCGGCGCACGCAGTGCACCAACAACCTCAGGCAGCTCGCCCTGGCCGCCCACAATTACCACACCGCGCATGCGACGTTTCCGCCGGGCCTGAACCAGTTCGAGTTCAATGCCTCGCCCCGCTACCGCGGCACCTCGCTGTTCGTGTTCCTCTTGCCGTATTTGGAGCAGACCAGCCTGGGCGACCGCTGGGATTACCGCCAGCCGGTGATGAACCTCCAGGGCGGTCGCGAGGCCCTGGCCGCCACGGTCGTCTCCGCGTTCGTCTGCCCTTCAGACCGGATCCCGGAGAACCCGGTGGCCAAGGGGAGCGACTACCACGCGGTGGGCAGCTACGGCGGCAACGGCGGCCGGCGCTCGTTCTACCCCGACTCGGCCACGATCGACGGAGTGTTTCACACCACGGGCCCGGCCTCCGTCCCCTCGCCGTTTCAGCCGCCGGTGGCGATCGAGATGATCACCGACGGCACCTCCAATACGCTGCTCTTGGGCGAGCGGAGCCACTACGACCCCAACTACGAGACGTTCGCCCGCTGGGCGTGGGTCGATTCGCTGAAGTACCTCGGCCCCTGGGCGGCGATCGGCGGCCGCCGGCGGATCAGCGACGTGACGATGAGCGCCTTTGCCCCCATCAACTACCGGTTGCCGTTCGACTACGACCACCGCGATTCGGCCGACCCGCCCGCCGGGTCCGCCGACCAGTTCGCATTCTACGAGGACATGCGCCTGTGCGCGTGGGGGAGCCTCCACCCGGGCGGGGCCAACTTCGCCCCGGCCGACGGGTCGGTCCGCTTCCTGGCCGAAACCATCGACCAGGAGACCCTCGAGGCCCTGAGCACCCGCGCCGGGGGCGAGGTGGCCCGGGTGCCGGACTAGCGCGGCGCAAGGGAGATCGCGGCGTTTTCGTGCCAAAAACGGGGATGGTTGCACGTTCGCGCCCGGCGTGCCACAATGGTGCGAAAACCTATGAGGCTTCACCAAGCAAGACTTCGGAAGTCCTGGAACCCACGGCCACACCAACCCCACAAGGCGACGATGTCCCCTCGATCACGCGCATGCCCCGCTGCCTTCCTCCGTGTCCTGCTCGCCGCCGCTTGGGCGCTGTCGGCCAACTCCGCCGCCGCCGACACCGTGCAACTGACCACCGGGCGCGACAGTACGATCTACCAGTTCGACTTCCCCGGCGTGCCGTACGATCCGGGCGATCCGAATACGGGGATGAAGGCCAACGGCCAGGGCAACTACATCGGCGCGGGCCGTACGCGGTCGAAGAACCAGATCCAGCGGGCCCTTCTGGAGTGTGACTTCCAGGTCGCGGGGATCCCGACCGGGGCCCATGTCGATAGCGTCAGCCTCCGGCTTTACGTGGTCGATTACCCCAAGAAGGAGGACCCGCTCGTACTGCGCGATTTCTGGCTCGTCGCCCTGCCCGAGCTTTCGCCGATTTGGGGCGAGGGACCGTCGGACGCCGACGCGGTCTCCGGCGGCGGGGGCGGGGCCGATCCCGGGTTGGGCGACGCCACGTGGTTCCACGCGCAGTACGACCCGGGCGACACGAGGCACTACGACGGGGCCCTGTCCCCGCCCTGGGCCTATCATCCGAATGAGAGCGGCTTCTGGCCGCAGGCCACGGTCACCAGCCCGGCCGGCCTGGCGCTGGACCTCGGCGAAGGCCTGGTGGGCGACGCCCCGTTCATCCTCCCGGGCGATTACGCCGCGGCCTGCGAGGACGTGGGTGGGTTCGGCTACGTCACCTTTGCCAGCGACCAGATGGCTCTGGACGTACAGCGGTGGCTCGACGATCCGGCCACGAACTTCGGCTGGCTGGTGCTCGGCGAGGAATCGGTCTCCGGCAAGGACGTGTCGAGCAAGCGGGGGTTCGCCTCCTTCCAGCACGAGAACACGGAATTGCGGCCCGTCCTCACGGTGAACTACTCGATGGACATGGAGGTAATTCCCGAGCCTTCCACTCTGGCCCTCGCCGCCATCGGGGCCGCGCTGCTGGCGGGCTTCGGGCTAAGGCGGCGCTGGTGAGCCAGAAGAGTTCCGAAGTCTGCGAGACTTCGGAAGTCTGCTCCGCGCGGCCCGCGGATGGTCACCGATCGACCAGGACCGCCTTCCAGTCGCCGGGAACGCTCAAGGCGATCTTCCATCCCTTGTCGTCGCGGGCCATCACGGTCAGGCAGCGCCTCTCCGGAAGTGCCCGGCCCTCGACCACGTCCTCGATGCGGCTGAGCACGACGGCGATCGGGCCGTTCACGCGAAGCCACTCGATGCGATGCAGGTGGCGAGCGCGCGGGCTGGCGGCGATCATCTGCGTGACGCCCTCGATCACCGTCTCCGCGTCGCCGACGAGCGGCTCGACCGACCCGGCGTCGTCCACGCCCACGAAGCGCATGCGGGGATGGAGGACGGCTTGGAGCGACTGCGGCTTCCTCTCCACCCAGGCCCGGTTGATCGTCTCGAACACCGCCTGGATCGCCTGGTGCTCGGCGCGATCCGGCTCGAAGCGATCGCGGCTGGTCATGCGCCAGTCGCCCGTCGCCGAGCCCAGGACTCGCCACAGCCCTTCGCGGCGGACGAGAACCTCCAGGGCGCGAGAGGTAACCCAATCCGTGTCCTCCGTGAAGCGAAGCCGCGCCGAGCTCCACTGGATCACGGCGACCGGGCCCTGGATCGCATAAGCAGGGGGCTCCGTGCCGACCTCGACTTCGGCAGGCGCCCTCGCATCCAGGTCGTGATCCAACTCGCTCCAGGTGGCCACAGGGGCCGTGGGCCCGTCCTCCTCGGTACCGCTGCCGACGAACACGGCCTGATCCTTCCACGTCATTTCCGCGAACTTCGAGGGCTTGCGCTCCTGCCAGATCCGCCGGCACGCGGCGCACCACGCTTCGACCGCCTTGCGGTCCGCCTCGAGATCGGCGGCCTTGATCCTTTCGTGCAGCGCTCTGTCGGCCCCTCCTTCGGTCGGCGGGAACGCCCGCAGGGGGGTCGGCGGATTGCTGGTGGTGGGCGGCCAGTCGCGCGCGTTGCGTGTCATAGAGTGCACGCACCATCGAAACCGATCGACGGGAAGGTAGTCGACGGGGAAGGAGATCGACGCCCGATGGCCCTCGGACTGGATGACGAACTCCGCCTTGCGCCGCCGCTTGGCGTCCGGGCCTTGCATCAGTTCCGAGCGGCTCTGGAAGCCCCCGCCCCAGCCTTGCTCGGAGAGATGCAGATGGATGTTCAGATCGTTGCCGACACGAGAGATCCCGGTCTTCGCGTCCCGGTCCAGGTCGATGAAGAAGACGAAGTCCACGCGCTTGCCTCCGGCCATCTCCGCGGGCTTCGGAAACGGCGCGGCGGTCTCCACGCTCAGCACGTAGCGGCCTTCGACGCGTCGTACGGAGGCCCTGGTGATGTCCATGAACCGGCGGGAACGGTCGCCCTTGAGGTTGCCCTCGGGGTCGGTGACCGAGCTGTCCGCCCCGCCTTCCGGATCGACGTCGTAGACCACGCCCGTTTGGCCCGCGAGCGTCTTGTGGGGGCGCACCGGCGCTTGAGCGCCTGTCGGCGTGGTCCAGCCCTGTTTGGTCGGATCGCGCTTCACGGAGGGCTGCTTGGCGGGGGGCTCCTTCCCAAACTCCACGATGACCTCCTTGGCGTCCTCGGGCCGTATCACGGTCTCTCGACCGTCCCTGTGGCGAATCCGGATCACCACCCCCAACAGCAGCAGGAAAAGGAGCGCCGCCGCCGTCGCCACTGTTGCCACGGGCCTGTTCCGGGCGTAGGCGACCAGTGTCGCTGCCAAAGGCTCTCGCGCCCGGCGAGGGCGGGGTCGCGTGTCGATCGCCGAAAGGGCCGCCGCAAGCGCGGGCGCCGCGCGGCCCGCCGGCTTCGGCGGCCGCACCGGCGGCTTGCCATCCGCCTTCGACAGCAGCGCCGGCAAATCGGAGCCGGTGCAGAACGGCTCCAGCGCCGCGGCCACCTCCGCGGGCGAGCCGTAGCGCTCTGGAGGCTGCTTGGCCAGCATCCGCGACAGGACCAGGGCCAGCACGCCCGGCACATCGGAACGCACCTGCCCGATCGGCGGGACCGGCTGCTTCGAGTGCGCCAATAGCTTGTCCAGGGGGCGCGAGTGCTCGGGCCCCGAGAAGGGGGCCTTTCCGGCGAGGAGCTTATAGAGCGTACACCCCAGGCTGTAGATGTCCGCGCGGATGTCCACCGACCGGGCATCGGAGAACTGCTCGGGGGCCATGTAATCGAGCGTGCCCATCGTCTGGCCCGTGCCCGTGACCTCCTCGCCCACCGCCGGCTCGGCCTGGAAGCGGGCGAGCCCCAGATCAAGGATCTTCACCTGACCTTGCCGGCTGAGCATCAGGTTCGACGGCTTGATATCGCGGTGCACCAGGCCCTGCTCGTGCACGCACTGAAGCCCGACCGCGGCCTGGCGAACCAGCTCGCATGCCGCGGCCACGGGCAGCGGCCCACGCTGCTGCACCACTCGGCTGAGGTCCTCGCCCTCAACGTACTCCATGACGAGCACGCGCATGGAACCGATCTCCCGGGCGTCGTGGGCCTGGACGATATTGGGGTGATCGACCGCGCCGATGGCACGCATCTCGCGCTCGAAGCGGGCCACGGCCTCGGCGCTGCGAAGCCGCTCCTCGGGAAGGACCTTCAGGGCCACGGTGCGGCCGAGCTTGGTGTGAACGGCCTTGAAGACCACGCCCATCCCTCCCTCGCCGAGCTTCTCGGTCAGTTCGTATTCGCCGAAGCGCCCGGGGACCGTCAGCGAAGGGGCGCCGCCGGGGGCCCCCGAGCAATCCGCCGCGCGCGCATCTCCGCCGCCCGCTGCGTCGGAGCCATGCTTCTCGCGCAGACGCCGGTCGTAGTCGGCTTTCCGTTTCGCGTCGAGCAGGCAGACCTTGGCGGCGGCCACCTGGTTGAGCAGCTTCTGCGACCAGGCGCCGTGCTTGCCGAGCTGGAAGGTGCGCAGATGCGTGATCCGCTGCTCCGCCGCGCTGGCGATCACCACAGGGTCCTCCTCCAGTTTGGAAATCCCGAGCAGGCGGTAATGGTCCGGTGGCTGGTTCTCCGGCGCGATTCCGAGCCAGTGGTAGTAGGGATCGAACGGCCTCTCGGCGGCAGGCGCGGGCCCGGCCGAGGCCGGCGGGCTGGCAATCGCCCTGGCGCGGTCCAGGGCGGACCGCTGCTGGGGCTCGCCGGCATAGGCGGCGGGCGGTTTCGGCTGGCGGAGCTGCGCGACGAGGGTGTCGTCGGCGTCGCCGATCGTCTGGATCGCCTCCCGGCACGTCCCGCAGTCGCCCAGGTGGCCGGCGACCGCGGCGGCCCGGTCCTCCGCGAGCGTTCCGGTCGAGAAGGCCCTCAGTTCGTCCCTTTCCGGGCATCCTATCGGTGACATGCCGTGGCTCCTCGCTGTGATAGCGTCCTGACGCCCCCGAGACGGGTGTCCCGGCAGTGGGTCGGCTGTTGGCTTGCGCCTCGCCTTAAGGAAGAACGCAACGCCTTAACACGAATTGACCCACGCCTGGACCACTCAAGGTCCGGGCTCGTCCAGCTCCCGCCGAATCCGCTTCAGGACGCGGTACTTGGCCTGATACACCGCGGCCAGGGTAAGGTCGAGATCCTGGGCCACGTCGGCGGGCGCCCGCCCCCGCACCGCCACCTGCCAGAAGGCCTCCCACGTGCGCGGCTCGAACTCGCCGCGGACCAGCTCCATGGCCCGCAGGCGAAGCTCGCGATCGTCGTGCGGATCGCCGTCGGGCACCGACGCCGCCGGATCCGCCCCCGCCACCTGCTGAAGCTGCTCTTGCGCCGAGCTGCCGCCGCGCGGCTCCGCGCGGTGCCGCGCGCGCCGGAAGAAGTCATGCAGTTTGTTCCGCGTGATGGTGCGCAGCCACGCGCGGAAGCTGTCGCCCGGCCGGTCGTGGCGGAACCGGGCGACGTGCTGCGCGACATTGCAGAAAACCTCCTGGTGCAGTTCTTCGGCGTCGTTGGGCTGGAGCCCCGCCCGGCGGCACCACCGGTAGATCATCGGTCCGTAGAGGTCAACGAGCCGCTCCCAGGCCCGAGGCTCGCAGGCCTGGACCCGCCGGAGAAGCGAGAGCGACGTTGAATCGGTCGCCGCCTTGCCAGAGGCGTGGTGGTCGTCGGGCACAGCCTTCACGCGATGTTGAAGCACTGGCGGGAACGAGGACCGCACGCCGCTGGGGGGAACACCGGCGCCATGCGGAGCGACACCGCCACGCGGCAGAATACCGCCGCAAGGTGGTGTGGGTCAACCGCCGGGCGCTCCGGTCCAGCGCATGGGGAAGGGGGTGGTTTCCGCAGGACCGCCGCGCCGGTCACGCCCGCGCCGCGGTGCGCGAGGTGTACTTCGTCACCATGGCGATGAGATCGGCGCGATCGACCGGCTTGGGCAGGTAGTCGTTGCAACCCGCCTCCAGGCACCGCTGGCGGTCGTAGTCGCGGGTGTGCCCGGTGATGGCGACGATCGGTCCGGGGTAGCCTTCCTGGCGGAGGCGGCGCGCCGCGTCGTATCCGTCCAGGACGGGCATCTGCATGTCCATGAGGATCACGTCGAAGGGGGGCCGACCCTCGGACTCCGCGCCGGTGGCCGCCATGGCGGCCAGCGCCCTGTCCACGGCCTGCTGGCCGTTTTCTGCCATCTCCACGTCGGCCCCCGCCTTCTTGAGAATGAAGGAGAGCAGCCGGCGGTTTTCGCGCCCGTCGTCAGCCAGCAGGACGCGGCAGTCGAAGGAGCCGGCGGGGCTCGACTCCGGCTCAGCCATCTCGGCCGCCTCGCCCGACGGCCGCACCATGCGCACGCCCTGGAGCGGGCCCGCGGGCACGGTGAGGGTGAACGTGCTGCCGCAGCCGGGCGTGCTGTCGGCTTCCAGCGAGCCGCCGAGCATCTCCGCCAGCCGCTTTGAGAGCGTCAGACCCAGGCCGGTCGCCGGCAGCCCGGCGCTCGACGAGCCGTGGTCCGCCGGCAGCGGCTTGAACAGCATGGCGAGCTGCTGGGGTGTCATCCCCACGCCGGTGTCCACGACCTCGAACTGCAGGCGCGAGCCGTCGGCCGTGGAGACCAGACGCGTGACCAGCCGGATCGTGCCCAGCTCGGTGAATTTCACCGCGTTGCTCAGGAGGTTGCCCAGGATCTGGCGCACGCGGACTGGGTCGGTCCGGACCCGCTCGGGAACGGGGCCGTCGAACTCGGCCTCCAGCGAGAGGCCCTTGACGTCGGCGTGGATGCGGGCGGCGGAGGTCGCCTCGACGACGATCCGCTGGGGCGAGCAGCCGAGCGGTTCGATCCGGAGTTGCCCGGTCTGGATTCTCGCCAGGTCGCGAAGGTCGTCGATCACCTGGAGGATGTACTCGATGTTGCGCTTCACGCCCGACGCCGCCTCCAGGTTGTCGGCGTTGCGGAGGTTGCCCAGGAGCATCTCGGTGTAGCCCAGGCTCACGGTGACGGGAACGCGGATCTCCTCGCTTACGCTGGCCAGGAACTCGCTCTTCGCGCGGCTGGCGATCTCCTCCCGGCGCCGCGCCTGGTCGAGCTGCTCATGCGACGCTCGCACCTTGGCGGCCATCTCGTTCCACTGCCGCGCGATCTGGTCCAGCTCGTCGTGTCCCAGCGAGGCGAGCCGCACGCGGAAGTCGCCCGACGCGAAGCACCGCACCGCGTCGCCCAGCACCTTGATCCGCGCCAGGACGCGGCGGAAGAACCACACGGCGCACAAGACGACGCTCAGCAGGGCCACGATCGCCCGGCCGTTGATCAGCCGCACGCGGTGGGCGATGCTTGCGAGAAGGTCCTCGCCGCGGGCCTCGGCCTGGCGGGCCTTGGAGGAAGCCAGGCTTCGCACCTCCTCCGCGAGTCCGTCGATCGGCGCCCGGCACGCCTGAAGCGCCGCGAGGAGCTCGCGGCCCGACGCCTGGGGGGAGTCGCCGAATTCCTGCACCAGGTTCTCGAAGGATCGGGCGTAGCTCTCGCCCCGCTGCTGCCAGCTCGCCGTGCGGGCGCGCTCGGAGGGGTCGGCTTGCATGTCCGCGAGCCGGGCCAGATCCGTGCGCAAGCGGTCCTCGGCTTCCCTCCAGTCGTCGAGCACCGCGCGGCGCGCGACGGGATCGTCCCACGCGGCGGCGGTCTCGGCCTCGCAGCGACGGAGCCGCGCCACGCGCATCGCCACGTCCCAGGCCGCCGCGGCCTGGGGGCCGTCGGCGGCCAGCGCGTCGCGGGCATCCTCGGCAAGCTCGAACTGGTTCCAGTGGGCCCAGGCGGTGGCCGCCAGGATCCCCGCGACGAGCACCAGGGTCGTCGCCGCGGCCTGGGTGCGCAGGCCGCCCCACCCTCGGGCGACGCCGTTGCTGGAAGCCCCACCTTTCTTCATGGTCAGTTCGCGCCGCGCGTCCAAAGGCCAGACACCGAGGGAAGGACTGCGCAACTATAGCTTGTGCGCCGCCAGGGGTGCCCCGGCGGCGTGGTCGCCCGCGGCGCGGGGGCGGGTGCGTGCCGGCCGATCGCGCGAGCCCGCAGAACCGCGCCGCATCGACGCGATTGGAGAAGCCCGCACAACCGGCCGCCGCGCGCCGGCGGCGAGTTGACTGGCCTTGGGGGACGACCTAGATACAGGAGGTGGCACTCATGCGCCTGCACCGTGCGCGGCGACGGGGCGGGAGCCGTTTCGACGGAAGCGAAGGGGGCGGCACAACCAAAATGCTAAGCGTGCTGAGCGATCTGGGAATCACGGCACTGGTGGCCGCGGCGGGCGTGGCGTTCGGATGGATCGTACGCTCGGTTCTCGCCGCGCGCGTCACCTCGACCGAGGAGGAGACCTCGAAGGACGAGATCCACCGCGCCCGCGAGATGGTCGCGCGCCTGCACGAGGTCGCCGAGCGCGTGGCGGCCGACGTGGGCCAGCACAGCCACCGGGTGGAGGCGATCAACGAGGAGCTCCACGCCGCCGAGGTGAGCGAATCGGAGATCGTGGTCAAGGCCGTCGCCAAGCTCGTCCAGGCCAACAACCAGATGCAGCAGAAGCTGGCCACGGCCGAAGACAAGCTCCAGGAGCAGGCCAAGGCGATCCAGTCGCACCTCACCGCGGCGCGGACCGACGCCCTCACCGGGCTGGCCAACCGCCGCGCGTTCGACGACGAGATCGCCCGGCGGTTCGCCGAGTTCCAGCGCCACGGCCGCACGTTCTCGGTGCTGATGATCGACGTGGACCACTTCAAGAAGTTCAACGACACGCACGGGCACCAGGCCGGCGACGAGGTGCTCCGCGGCGTGGGACGCGTGCTTGGTGCGACGACGCGGGACATGGACCTTGTCGCGCGGTACGGCGGCGAGGAGTTCGCGGTCGTCTTCCCCGAAGCCCTCGTGGCCGACGCCAAGGGGCGCGTCGAGCGAATCCGCACGGCGATCGAGAGCACGCCCTTCCCGTACGGCGGCGCCGAGCTGCACGTGACCGCCAGCCTCGGCATCGCCCACCTCCGCGTGGATGAGGACGCCGCCGCGCTGATCCAGCGGGCCGACGCCGCCCTGTACGCCTCGAAGCAGGCCGGGCGCAACTGCTCCCACTGGCACGACGGCCGTGAATGCCACCTGATCGCCGCCGCCGAAGCCCGGGCCGCCGACGCCCGCGAGCAGCGGCGCAGCGAGACGGCCCGGGCCGACGCCGCGGCCACGAGAGACCCCGCCAGGAAGGCGGCCGAGGACGCCCGCCTCCGCGCGGCCGCCAACCGCGCTGCCCAGGCCAAGGAGCCGAGGTCGTCCGGCTCGGCCCCCACGTCCTCCTCGGGCGGCCTCTACAACCGCACCGAGTTCTGCATCGTGGTCGGACGCCGCATGGCCGAATGGCGGCGCAATGGACGGCCGCTCTCGATCCTTCTGGTGCAGATCGACCGCTCCGCCGACATCGCCGGCCGGCACGGCGAGCTGGCCGCGCAGTTGGCGCTGCGTGCGACGTCGCAGTTCCTCTCCGCCGCGGTTCGCGAGATGGACGTCGCCGCCCAGTACGACAACACCACCTTCGCCCTGCTCCTGCCCGACGCCGACGCCGCCATGGCCATGGACGTGGCCGAGCGCCTCCGCCTGGCGATCGCGCGCTGCAAGCTCCCGGTCGAGGGCGGGTCGGTGCCCATCACGGTCAGCATCGGCGGCACGCACGCCGAGACGGGCGACGATCTCCAGCGGTTCCTGGGACGGGGCGAAGAGGCCCTGGAGTTCTCCCGCAGCACCGGCGGCAACCGAAGCCACTTCCACAACGGCCAGGCATGTCTGCCCGCCGGACCCGTGCTGCAAGAGAACGCGCCGTCCTGAATCGCCGTGCACGAGCCCTGCGAGCGAAAAGCGGCCAGGACCTCGTTGCCCACGCGGCCCGCAGGGTGATTCGCACAAAGGGGGTCCTGACCCGTTTTCCCGGAATCGCGCAAGGCGATTTGGCGAGGCAAGCCGACGCGCTCGCCGGTCTGGTGTCCGAGTCCCTGCGTCCGCCTTGCACGTCGCGTCGCGCCCCGCTACAACGGAGGGCCCGTCGGCGCGCCTCCGCTTCGTCCCCCGCGCTGCTGATGGCCGGCGGCGGCCACGCTTTCCCCGAGTGAAACCCCGGATGACGGTCCTCTACAATCTCGTGATGGGGGCGGCCGATGCGGCCGTGCTGGCCGCGTTGTGGCGCCGCCGCACGGCGGGGACGTGGCTGGCCTCGGCGTTCCTGGCCGGCGTAGCCGCCGTTTTCCTGGCCGTCGCGCTGGGGCGCGGCCCCTTCGGCACGATGGCCCTGGCCGCGTGGGGCCTGTTCGTCCACGCGGTGCTCCTGCTCCTCGCGTCGGCGCTGCTCCTGGCGCGGTCCCACCGCGCGTTGGCGGCCGGGTGCGCCGCGCTGGGGCTCCTCGGCGCGGCCGTGGGAATCGACGCCTTCTTCATCGAGCCGCACTGGCTGGAAGTGACGCACTATCGCATCGCGTCGCCCAGGATCGCCCGCCCCGTGCGAATCGTGGTGCTGGCCGACCTTCAGACCGACGAGCTGGGCGCGTACGAGCGGGACGTGCTGCGACGTGTGCTGGAGGAGAAGCCCGACCTCATCCTCCTGGCGGGCGATTACCTTCAGGTGGACGGCCCGCAACGGCGCGAGCTGGCCGAGACCCTGAAAGCTCTTCTGGAGGAGCTTGATTTCTCCGCCCCGCTCGGCGTCTTCGCGGTGCGGGGGAACGTCGATGGCGATCTCGGGCCCCTGTTCCGCGGCACGGAGGTCGATGGGGTCGAGTCCACGCGGAGCCTGGACCTCGGCCCCCTGAAGCTTACCTGCCTCGCCTTCGAGGACTCGACCAGGACTTCCCTGGCGATCGACCGGCCGGACGCCGAGGGCTTCCACCTGGTGCTGGGGCATTCGCCCAACTTCGCGCTGGGGCGGATCGACGCCGACCTGCTGGTCGCCGGGCACACGCACGGCGGCCAGGTTCGGCTGCCCGGGATCGGGCCGCTGCTGACGCTCTCGCGCGTGCCCCGGCGCTGGGCGGCCGGGTTGACCGAGTTGCCCGGAGGGGCACGCCTGCTGGTCTCGCGGGGCGTGGGCATGGAGCGTTTCGAGGCCCCGCGGCTTCGCTTCCTCTGCCGGCCCGAGCTGGCCGTCGTCGAACTCGAGCCGCCGGGGGGCTAACATGGACTCGTGCGCCGCGGCGGACGCGGCGCGAGTGCGACCGGAGGTGTCCTCATCATGTCCCTTCTCGGACAGTTCGCCGTCATCCTCGCCCTGATCCTCGCCAACGGCTTCTTCGCCGCGGCGGAGATCGCCATCCTCACCGCGCGGCGGGGCCGGCTGGAGCAGTTGGCTGCCTCGGGCAAGCGCGCGGCCCGCACGGCCCTCGGCCTCGCCCGCGACCCCAACCGCTTCCTCCCCACGGTGCAGGTCGGGATCACCCTGGTCGCCACGCTGGCCGCGGCCTTCGGCGGGGCCACGGCGGCCGAGCGCCTCGCGCAGTGGCTCGCCCATAGTACGATCGCCCTCTTGGCCGACAACCGCGAGGCGATCTCGCTGGCGGTCGTGGTGCTGGTCATCACCTTCCTCTCCTTGGTGCTCGGCGAACTGGTGCCCAAGCGCGTGGCCCTCGCCCGGGCCGAGCGCCTGGCCCTGGCCGTGGCCGCCCCCATGCACAAGCTGGCGATCGTCGCCAGGCCGGCGGTGTGGCTGATGGGCATCGTCACCGAGGCGATCCTTTACGTGCTCCGCGTGGGGCGCGTTCCCGAGCAAACCGTGTCGATCGACGACATCGAGCACCTGATTCGCGCCGGGACCACGGCCGGCGTCCTCGATCCGGCCGAGCAGCGCGTGGCCCGGCGCGCGCTGCGGTTCGGCGACCGCGCGGTCCGCGAGATCATGCGACCCCGCATCGACATCGACGCCATCGATGTCGATACGCCGCCCGACGAGGTCATCGGCGCCGTGGCCATGTCGGGCTTCTCGCGGTTGCCGGTCCACGAGGGCGACATCGACCACATTCTTGGGTTCGTGTACACCAAGGATCTGCTCCGCCAGCAGCATCTGGGCTGGGAGGTCGAGCTCCGCAAGATGATCCGTCCGGCCCTGTTCGTGCCGGCCACGCTGCCGTTGGACCGCCTCCTGGAGATGTTCCGCAGCAAGCGCGTGCAGATGGCCATCGTGCTCGACGAGTACGGCGGCACCGACGGGCTGGTCACCCTCGAGGACGTCCTCGAAGAGCTGGTCGGCGAGATCCACGACGAGCACCGGCTGGACGAGGAGGAGGAAATCGTCCAGCGCGACGAGCATAGCTGGCTGGTCGATGGCCGGGTGAATTTCGACGACCTGCTGGAGGGCATGGGCCTGGAGCATCTTCGCTCCGACCAGACGCGGGAGTTCAACACGGTGGCCGGACTGGTGCTCGATCGGCTGGGGAGCATCCCGCGCGTCGGCCAGCACGTCGCCTGGGAAGGAATCCGCGTCGAGGTGGTCGACATGGACGGGCAGCGCATCGACCGCGTGATGGTCATCGTGCCGCCGCGGGAGAAAGCGGAGGGCGAGTAGTGTGTGGAGGGGTGCTCTGAGCGACGGTCTGTCCGCCCATGCCGGCGATCGTGCCCTACCACTCCCCCTTCCCATACCGCGCGAAGACCTCCGCCACCTTGGCCGCTTGCGTGTCGCCGCGGTGGACGTAAACGCCCACGCGCCGCGTGAGCGACCGGCCGCGCTCGAGCGTGAACCGCGTCCCGCTCCTGGCGTCGATCCGCCGCGGGCCGAACGTGCCGTAATCGCGCGTGAGCCACTTGTGGGGCCGCGGATTGTCCGGGTGGCTCAAAAGGGCTAGGCCTTCCGTCGCGCCGTCCACGGTGTTGAAGTAATCGACCCAGTCAGCCTCCTTGCCGTTCGTCTCCTTCTGGTTCCTCCCGCCCGCGGAGTTGACGATCGTGCCGCCTCCCTCGACCGAGAAATGCTTGTTCATGCGGACGTACGGCCAGGCGTAATGGACCCAGTCGCTGGTGAAGGTCACGTCGCCGTGCGCCGCCGTGACCTTGTAGGTGACGTCGAGCAGGTACTGCCCCTCGCCGAGCGACACGACACGCATCGTCCGCAATTCGTCCAGGACCGGCTTGTCGAAGTCCATCTCCCAGACGAGCTTCATGCCGATCTCGGCCCGGTCGGCCGAGGAATTCGCCTCGGTGAACTCGACGTGGCGCACGCGGTCGCGGAAGGGAGGCTTGGGGTCCTTGCGGTCCTCGGCGCTGTACAGCGGGGCGTAGAAGCTCGCGTCGCGCGATTCGCCTTCCAGACGCACCTTGTCGCCCAGCCAGAAGGACCGGTGGTGCGGATAGGGCTCGGTCTTCTGCACCGTCATCGACTTGCCCGAGGGACTGCGGACCGGATAGTAGTGGACCACGTCCACCTCCGGCCCGTACTGATACACCACGGCCTCGCGCCCCTCGACGAGGATCCGCATGCGGCCCCGGTCCTTCTCCTGCCGCAGCGCGACGCGGGACTCCTCGGCGGCGCAGGCCGGCCCGGCGGCGACGGCCAGCGCCCCCACGCAGAGACAGGCGGCGGAACAGATCGTGGCGCGACGGGCTCTCATGGCGGAGGCTCTCCGTGGGTGGGGTCGGCGATTCTCGGGATGGGGTACGCTCGTTAAGGCGCTTCCGCGTCGGTTCCGAGCTTGATGGGGATTTGGTTGACGCCCGGGTTCACCTCGACGGTCAGGTCCGACGTGGCCGGGTCGCCGTACTTCTCGGGGACGGCGCCGACGACCAGGTCGGGCGGCGACTTGACGACCACGCGGTGCTTGCCGGGCACGGCCCCGTCGTCCGGGAGGAAGGTCGTCAGGCGGTACTCGCCGTGCTCGATGACGTCGCGTGCGATGTCCTTGCCATCGCCCAGGCTGTGGAACTCGATCACACCGGTCTGGACCTCGCGTCCGTTGAGCGTGACCGTGCCTGACACCGGGGCCACCTCAGGATAGCCTTCTGGGCCGCAACCCGCTGCGAAAGAAAGACTTGCGACGAGTCCGGCGATGCACATCCGCTTCCACATCCTTCACCCCCCCCAACTGAACCCCTTGGGAATGACGGCAGCAGGTTCAGTCTAGTTGGCCGAGACAAGCGGTTCAACCAAGGGAAGGCGACGCGGTTGCGCGGGGAAGTCGCACTTGAGAGAAGCCTCCCGGCCCCCACGCCCGTCGGCCGATTCCGCCCTGTAAGGTCTTGACTGTGTACAGCCGTATATTGTACGATTGTCCATAGATGTACAAACCCATCGCCGAAGGCCTCCACCCAGGGGAACCTCTCATGGACCCATCCGAGCGGCTGACCGACCGGCAGCGTGCGGTGTACGAGTTCATTCGCGAGCGGATTCGCAACCGCGGCTACGGGCCCACGGTCCGCGAGATCGGCGATCACTTCCGCATCCGCTCACCCAACGGCGTGATGTGCCACCTGAAAGCCCTGGAGAAGAAAGGCCTGATCGTGCGCGAGGCGAACATGTCGCGGGCGATCCAGTTGGCCACCGAACCGGCGCACTTCCGCGGGCTGCCCCTGGCCGGGCGGATCGCCGCGGGCGTGCTCCACGAGGCGGTCGAGCAGGAGGAGCGCGTCGATTTCGAGGCGATGTTCCCCTCCGAGAGGGAAGATCTCATGGTGCTCGAAGTCAGCGGCGACTCGATGATCGACGACCAGATCACCGACGGCGACTACGTGGTCGTGCGCCGCCAGAGGACCGCGCGCAAGGGGCAGATCGTGGTGGCCATCACCGACGAGGGCGAGGCGACCCTCAAGCGATGGTTTCCCGAGAAGAACCGCATCCGCCTGGAGCCGGCCAACTCGACCATGAAGCCCATCTACGTGCGCAATGCCCGCGTGCTGGGCGTGGTGGTGGGCGTGGTGCGCAAGGTGGACTAGTGCGCGGTCGACAGTGCGATCCGGGGTTGCGCATGGCACCGCAGCCCGTGGCGTAAGCGAGGGAGAGGAGGTGGCTCCTGGGGTTCCCTCGCTTGTGCTTCGGGCTGCGGTTGATTCCAGCCCCAAGCGGGGGCCTCCTACGCCGATTTCTCCAGCCCGGCCGCTTGGTTGAGCTTGTTGTAGAGCGTCTTCAGGCTGATGCCCAGCTCCTCGGCCGCCTTGGGCTTGTTCCCTTCGTGGCGGTCGAGGGCCTCGTAGATCGCCTGCATCTCGATCTCCCGCAGCGAGCGCCCGGCCGTGCCGGCGCCCGCGGATGCGCTCCGCAGGCGCCGCGAAGCGAAGTTGCTCGGCAGGTCGTCCTCGGTGAGCGGCAGCGCGTCGCTGAGGATCAGGGCGTGCTCGATGACGTTGGCCAGCTCGCGGACGTTGCCCGGCCAGCAATGTCCCTTGAGCACCTTGGCGGCCTCGGGGGTGAATACCTCCAACTCCGTCGGGGCCGCCGGGCGGAACCGGCGCACCAGGTGCTCGGCCAGGAGGAGGATGTCCTCGGTCCTCTCGCGCAGCGGCGGCAGGCGGATCTCGAACGTGTTGATGCGGAACAGCAGGTCCTCGCGGAACGCCTCGGCGCGGACCATCTCCTCCAGGTCACGGTGCGTGGCGCAGACCACGCGCACGTCGCAGCGGACCGACTCGTTGTCGCCCACCCGGCGGATCTCGCCGCATTCCAGCACCCGCAGCAGCTTGGCCTGCATGGACCGGGGCAGCTCGCCGATCTCGTCGAGGAAAAGCGTGCCGCCGCCGGCCACCTCGAACAGGCCGGCGCGGTGCTCGTCGGCGCCGGTGAACGCGCCCTTGCGGTGGCCGAACAGCTCGCTCTCGATGAGGTTCTCCGGCAGGGCCCCGCAGTTGATGGCGACGAAGGGTCCCCCGGCGCGGCCGCTCTGGTCGTGCACGGCCCGCGCGGCCAGCTCCTTGCCGGTCCCCGTCTCGCCGCGGATGAGCACGGTGGACTCGGTCGGCGCGACCTTGGCGATCAGCCTGCGCACGCGGTCCATCGAGGCCGTCCCGCCGATCAACTCGGACGTGCCCTCCAGGCGCTCCAGACGTTTCTCCAGTGCGCGGCACTTGAGCGTCAGCTCGCGCCGCGCGGCCACGCGGGCGAGGACCGACTTCAGCTCGACGAGCTTGCAGGGCTTGGTCAGGTAGTCGAAGGTCCCGTGGCGCAGCGCGGCCACGGCCGTTTGCAGTGACGACTTGCCCGTGAGCACCACGGCCTCGGTGTCGGGCGAGAGCTTCTTGGCCCGGGCGATGACCTCGATGCCGCCCGCCCCCGGCATGTCGAGGTCCACGAGCACGCAGTCGTAGGTGTTTCGCTCCAGGGCGGCCAGGGCCGTGGTGCCGTCGGGGCACACGGTCACCTCGTGCCCCATGCGCGGAAGCTCCAGGCGCATCAACTCCTGGAGCGATCGCTCGTCGTCGGCGAACAGCAGTTTCAGCGGTTTAGGCGGCTTGGTCTCGATGGGGCACCTCCTCGGCCGCCGCGCGCAGCGGCAGCCGGACCTGGAACGTGGCGCCGCGCTTTGGACCGTCGCTGCGCGCGACGATCTCGCCGCCGTGGTCGGCCACGATCCGCGCGGTGATCGACAGGCCGAGGCCCGTCCCCTGCCCGTTGCGCTTTCGCGTGTAGAACGGCTCGAACACATGGTCCAGCACGTCCGGCGCCATGCCGCACCCGTCGTCCGTGAAATCGATCTGGGCCATCCCATCCCGGCGGGCCAGCTCGATGCGCACGTGCCCGGTCGCGTCGATGCTGTCCAGGGCGTTGGTCAAGAGGTTGAGAACCACCTGCTTGATCTCCTGGGCGTTGACCCAAGCCACGACGGGGCCGGTCGCCGACAAGTCGAACCGCTTCCCCTGGTAGCGGCCCAGGTGCTTGACCATGTCGATCACGCCGCGGACCAGCTCTGCCAGGTCGGTGTTTTGGCGGCGGACCTCGCCGGTGCGCGAGAAGTCGAGGAGCCGCTCGGTGATCTCCTTGCAGCGGAACGCCTCGCTCTGGATCATCGTGAGATAGCTGGCCACGACCTCGTGCCGGGCGTCGGCCGGGTCGAGGATCTCCGCCACGCGCTCCTCCAGCGACTCGGCCGACATGGCGATCGAGGCCAGCGGATTGTTGATCTCGTGGGCCACGCCCGCGGCGAGAAAGCCCACGCTGGCAAGCTGTTCGTTGCGCACCACCTGGCGCGTCCGCTCCTGGACCTGGCGGTCGAGGTCATCGCGCGTGGCCTCGAAGCGGTCGGTCATCCTGTTCATGGCGTCGGCCAGCTCGGCCATCTCGTCGTCGGTCGCAAGCGTGATCCGGTGGCCGAAGTTTCCCGCGGCCACCTCGCGGCTCCCGGCGATCAGCAGCCGCAAGGGGACGAACACCCACCGGTAGAACAGGCGGACGAACAGGGCCAGGATCAGCCCCGCCGAGAGGCTCACGATCCACGTGCCCACGATGAACCCCCGATACTGGCCCCGCACGTCGGCCGCCAGGCGACGCATCCTGCGGTGCAGGTGCTCGGGCAGCTCGGCCACGAGGTGTTGCAGGCGCTGCACTTCGTGATCGAGCTGCTGGATCTTGATGTCGTCCATCATCCACTCCGAGTCCTCGTTGGCCTGGTGGACCCGGGCCAGGGCGGACTCCACCTTGCGGAGCGTCTCCCATTCCTCGTGGTTGTCGGTGATCGGCGAGCCGGCCACCGTGTTCTCCAGGTGCAGGCGGTACTCGGCCAGGGCCGCGTCCACGTCGTCCAGCCCGGAGGCGAAGCGGTGTCCGAGCTTCCAGATCTTCACCTGGAGGTCGGCCGGGTCCGTGCTGGGAAGCTGCGTCTGGCGCAGCCCGGCCAGCTCGCCGAGCATGATCCTCAGGTCAGTCACCTGGCGGCTTACCTCGGCCGCGGCCGGCAGCTCCTCCACGCGGGCGCTCAGACCCTTGGCCAGCCCGCGGTACGCGTACGTCGCGTACAGACCGCCCCCGGCCAGGATCAGCAGCAACAGCAGCAACAGCGCCAGGCCGATGAGCAGCTTGACGCGGATCGGCCAACGGGAGAGCACGGGTCGGGTCCTTCGCGGGCACGAGCGGGACATCCGCGGGGTGGGAGTGTAGCACCGCACGCGCGATCAGGGCAAGGTGCATTTGGCCGCGTGGGGGAGGGTGGCGTTTGGCGTTCTTCGACCGGCGAAATGGTGTTGACCATCGCCGCCGATTCCTGTTATCTACCGCCCCTGCACTTCTTGGCGGGGAAGGAGTCGCCCCTTTTTGCACATTCCCCTCAGATTGTGAGAGCGGGCCGTCCCAACCGTCCTCCGCGGCGGAAGAGGTGTCTGCAATCGGTGCGGGGTGGGGGGGCGCGACAGCGGTCTTTCGGGAAGGCGGCCGACACCTATGCATTCGGACCCGGAAACTCCCGAGGTTCTCCAACCGGTGGGCCTCGAGGGCAGTGCGAAGCCCAGCCCCTTGACGTGGCGCGAGCTGGGGTCGCGTCTTAGGCGCCAGCTCCTTTGGCTGGCGGCCCTTCCGCCCATCGCCGCCGGCATCTATTGCCTGAGCTATTGGATTCGGTTCGAGGGGCAGCTCAGCGACTCGGAGTGGGCGGAACTGGCATCCATGGTCGGCTGGGTGGTCCTCATCAAGGTGCTGCTGTTCGGGTGGTTCCGCATTCACCAGGGGTGGAGTCGGTACGTCAGCTTCTACGATCTGGTCTCCCTGGTGCAAGCCGCCACCAGCAGCCTGTTGGTCCTCGTCCTGGTGGACCGGCTCTTCATCCCCAACCGGTTCATCCCCCGCAGCATCCTTCTGCTGGACTGGGGAGCGACGATCGTCGTGGTAGGAGGGTTGCGCGCGGCCTGGCGCGTCATCCACGAACGGAGCTGGTTGACGCTTCTCTCGTCCGACAAGGTGCCGACCTTCATCGTGGGAGCCAACGATGCGGGGGAGTCGCTGCTGCGAACCATTCGGCGCAACAAGTCGCTGAGCTGTCACGTGGTCGGGTTTCTCGACGACGGACGGCGCGTGGGCGAGCGGATCGGCGGCGTGCCCGTCGTCGGCGCCATCGACCAGATCCGCGCGCTGGCTGAGCGCTACGAGGTTCACGAGGTCCTCATCGCCACGGGGGACCTGCCCGGCCGGCAGGTCCGCAAGCTCGTCGAGGAGACCCGGGGGCACGGCATCCGTGTCCGGGTGGTGCCCAGTTTCGAGCAGTTGATTACCGGCAGCGTGGCGATCCGGCCGCGGCCCGTATCGATCAACGACCTGCTGCGGCGCGAGCCGGTCCAGCTCGACATGGAGAACATCCGCCAGTGGATCGACGGTCGGGTGCTCCTGGTGACGGGCAGCGCGGGGAGCATCGGCTCGGAGATATGCCGGCAGTTGGTCAGGTTCGCCCCGGCCCGGGTCGTGCTCGTCGATCGCTCGGAAACGGGGCAGTTCTTCCTGGAACGCGAACTGCGCGCCTTCGCGCACTCCGTGCCTGTCGAGGTCCTGCTGGCCGACGTGCTCGACGCGAAGCGCGTGCGACGGTTGCTCGAGCAGTACCGCCCCGACGTGATCTTTCACGCCGCGGCTTACAAGCACGTTCCCTTGATGGAGCAGCACCCGGCCGAAGCGGTCAAGAACATCGTCAAGGCCACCCGGGTCTTGGCCGATCTGGCCATGGAGCTCGGCGTCGGCTCGTTCGTCATGATCTCCACGGACAAGGCGGTCAATCCGACCAGCGTGATGGGGGCCTGCAAGCGCACCGCCGAGCTCTACGTCCAGTCGGCGGCCGAGAAGTCGAGTTGCCGCTTCGTCACGGTCCGTTTCGGCAACGTGCTCGACTCGGCCGGGAGCGTGGTGCCCGTCTTCCGCCATCAGATCGCCGAGGGCGGACCGGTCACCGTGACCGATCCCCGCATGGAACGGTTCTTCATGACCATTCCCGAGGCCGCCCGCTTGGTTATCCAGGCGGGGACCATCGGCAAGAGCGGTGAGATCCTCGTGCTCGACATGGGCGAGCCCGTGCGGATCGTGAACCTCGCCGAGGACATGATCCGGCTGTCGGGATTGACGCCGGGCGAGGACATCGAGATCGTGTTCACGGGGACCCGGCCCGGCGAGAAACTCTTCGAGGAACTGCACGTGCATGGCGAGCGGCGACTGCCGACCGTGCATCCCAAGATCATGGTCGCCGAGCGCAAACGCCGAGACGGCGCTGCGGTTCGCCAGGCCGTGTTGCGGTTGGAGGCGCTGGCCGAGGCGGAGCAGATCGGGGACATCCTCACATCGCTCGGCGAGATCATCCCTCAATACCGTCCGCCCGCCGCGCTGCCGCCCGACCGAAAGCGGGCGGCCTGATCCGGCCTCGGAACGTCAGCGCCTCCCCGCCGCTTCCGACCACCCCCGCGCTTCCGTTGCCCATGCCGTCTGGCGGCAGCGCCGCGGTCGCGCGACGCCCTGGGAGTCCAGGGCCGCCGCCCTGCTGCGCGGACGCACGCCAAGGCCAGTATTCCCCTGGCGGCGGGGCCTGTCCCCGCCGAAGCCAGCGTCAAGGCCTGCCCCCACGCTCGGCAAGAGCGGAATGCTCCGCGCTTTTCGTGGTTCCCCGATTTTGGCCGTAGTACAATTCCGTAACGGTCTTCAAGGGCAACCGCGGACTGGAAGTCGGAATCCCGACGTGGACATGGCGCTGCCAAGTAGCCTGAGCGTTGAATACCTGGAGCGTCTGCTCGAGGACTACCTCCAAGATCCGGATCATGTGCCCCCTCAGTGGAGGGATTTGTTCCGCGCGCAGTTGGGCGAGCACGGAGTATCCGCACCTCGCCGTTTCCAGCCCACCTTCGCGCCGCGGAGCATCTTCGACCCGCCGTCCGCGGGGACGCCGGTCAACGGCGCCCCATCTGGAGGGGTTTCTGCACCTGGCGGAGCGCCTGCCGGTGCAGAGGTGGATTCCGCCGAGGCCGCCCGGCTGCGCGCCGTTTTGGGCCGCCTGGCCGACGCCTATCGCACGCGCGGTCATCTGGCCGCCCGGTTCGATCCCTTGGACCGGCCGCCGCCGGGCCATTCGGAGCTCGCGCCGATCTTCCACGGCCTGGCCGAGGTCGATCTGGACCGGCCGGTGTTTTCGGGCGGGCGCAACGACGGTCGGGCGGGAACGCTCCGCGAGCGCCTCGGGCGGCTGCAGCGGACCTACTGCGGCCCGATCGGTGTGGAGTTCATGCACCTGGACGACCTCCGCATGCGGGGGTGGCTTCTGGAGCGGATGGAGGCGACGGAGAATCGGGCTCAGCTCGACCGGGCGACCCGCATCCGCATCCTCCGCCGACTGGCCGAGGCGGTCTCGTTCGAGAAGTTCGTGCTGAAGAAGTATCTCGGGGCCAAGACCTTCTCGCTGGAAGGCGCGGAAGTGTTGATCGCGCTGTTGGACCTGGCCATCGAGAAGGCGGCGCGCCAGGGCATCGTGGAGATCGTGATGGGCATGGCCCACCGCGGGCGTCTGAACGTGCTGGCCAACATCCTGGGGAAGAGCCCTGCCCAGGTATTCACCGAGTTCGAAGACGCGTTCCCCACGCTCCCCGAGGGCGGCGACGTTAAGTATCACCTGGGGCACGACAACTACTGGTACGCGGCCAACGGTCGCCGCCTGCACGTGACCTTGTGCTTCAACCCCAGCCACCTCGAATTCGTCAACACTGTGGCGCAAGGCGCGCTGCGCGCCAAACAGGAGCGTTCCGGCGACGTGCGGCACGAGCGGGGGATGCTGATTCTCGTCCACGGCGACGCGGCCTTTGCCGGGGAGGGGATCGTTCAGGAGACCTTGAACCTCAGCCGACTGCCGGGCTACACGGTGGGCGGCACGCTCCACGTGGTGATCAACAACCAGATCGGCTTCACCACCTCGCCCGAGGACGGCCGCTCCACCCGCTACGCCACGGACGTGGCCAAGATGCTTCAAGTACCCATCTTCCACGTGCACGGCGAGGACCCCGAGGCGGTGGCGCAAGCGATCGACCTGGCCACGGACTTCCGCCACGCGTTCGCCCGCGACGTGGTGATCGATCTGCAATGCTACCGCCGCCGGGGCCACAACGAGAGCGACGAGCCGGAGTTCACCCAGCCGGCTCTGTACCATCAGATCAAGAAGCGTGCGAGCGTCCACAAGCTCTACCAGGACCGCCTGGTCGAGGAGAAGGCGATCAATCGCGACGAGGCGGAGCGCACGATCCAGCAGCGCCAGGCGTTTCTGGAGGAGCAGTACGACAAGGCCCAGCAAGGCGACGTGACCGGGCCGACGTACGAGCAGGGCGACGTATGGCGCGGCTACCGCGCGGGTCGCGAGCTCGACGAGCACGTCTCCACCGGCGTCGATCCCCGGCGCCTGGCCCATCTGCTTGCGCGGCTGACGGACCTGCCCGAAGGATTCGAGCCGCATCCCAGGCTCAAACGCTGGCTCCAGCGCCGGCGGGCCATGGCCGAGGGGAAGGAGCCGCTCGACTGGTCGGCCGCGGAAGGCCTGGCCCTGGCCACGCTGGCCACCGAGGGCCTGCGCGTGCGCCTCTCCGGGCAGGACTGTCAGCGGGGCACGTTCAGCCACCGACATGCCGTGCTCCACGACGTGAAGACCGGCCGCACCGTGACGCCGCTCGCCCGGCTTGCCGACGACCAGGCCCCCGTGGAGATCATCAACAGCCCCCTGTGCGAGGCCGGGGCCCTGGGGTTCGAGTACGGTTACAGCATGGATTACCCGGACTGCCTCGTCGTGTGGGAGGCCCAGTTCGGCGACTTCTGCAACGCCGCCCAGGTAATCGTCGATCAGTTCATCACCAGCGCCGAGCAGAAGTGGAAGCGGCTCAGTGGCGTGGTCATGCTTCTCCCCCACGGGTTCGAAGGCCAGGGCCCCGAGCACTCCAGCGCCCGGCTGGAGCGGTTCCTCCGTCTGGCCACGCGCGACAACATCCAGGTCGTGGTGCCCACTACGCCCGCCCAGTATTTCCACGTCCTCCGCCGGCAGATGCTCCGCCGCTGGCTGAAGCCGCTGATCGTGATCGCCCCGAAGAGCCTCCTGCGCCATCCGCGGGTGGTCAGCTCGTTGGAGGACCTTTCGGCCGGTCACTTCCGCCGCGTGCTTCCCGACACGTCCGTACGTGCGGAGAACACCCGGCGCGTGGTGCTGTCGAGCGGCAAGGTTTACTACGATCTGTTGGACAAGCGCGAGCAGCAGAACCGCGAGGACGTGGCGCTCGTGCGGATTGAGCAGCTTTACCCGCTGCCCGAGGACCGTCTCCGCCAGGTGCTTCAGCCCTACGCGGAGAAAACGCCCGTCGTCTGGGTCCAGGAGGAGCCCGAGAACATGGGGGCGTGTTCGTTCATGCGCACGAGGTTCGGCGCGAAGCTGTTCGGGCGCCATCCGCTGCGCACGGTATCGCGTCGGGCGTCGGCCAGTCCGGCCACCGGCTCGGCCACCATGCATCGCCGACAGCAGGAGGCGCTGATGCTCCAGGCCCTGGGCCCGGCCTAGAGGATCCGGCATTCATCGTTTATCCTCTGTCATTCATCATTTGTCATCGACCCTCCCATGTCCATCGAAGTGCGAATCCCGGAGCTCGGCGAGTCGGTCCACGAGGTGCAGGTCGCCCAGTGGCTCAAGCAGGAGGGCGATTGGGTCGAGCGGGACGAGGACCTCGTCGAGATCGAGAGCGAGAAGGCCACGTTTCAGCTGCCGTCGCCCGAGGCCGGGACCCTCGCCGCGATCGTCAAGCCGGACGGCGAGTTCGCCTCGGTGGGCGACGTAATCGCCACGATCGACGAGACGGCCCAGCCCGCCGGGCGCGGCCGGGACGAAGCCCAAGCGGCTGCCGACGGGAAGGAAGACGCCGCGTCCGCCTCGAAGGCCGACGGCCAGAAACCGGCGCCCAAGGGTCCCAGGGCCGGCAAGGCCGCCGACGGACAGCGGGAAGAGGCCGAGCGGGGCGCCGCGACCGCCGTGGTCACGCCCTCGGCGCGAAGGCTCCTGGCGGAGTACGACCTTCAAGCCGAAGAGGTCGCGGCCTCAGGGCCGGGCGGGCGCCTGCTGAAGGAGGATGTGCTGCGGCACGTCGAGGCGCCAGGCAAGCCCCCGTCCCCGGCGCGGCCGCCGGAGCCGAAGCGGCCCGAGGTGGCCAGGCCGCATTCCGCGCAGGAAGAGGAAGCGGCGCCCGCCCCGGCGCGGCAGGAAGAGGTCGTGCCGATGAGCATGATCCGCCGCGCGATCGCCACGCGCCTCCTGGAGGCCCAGCAGCAGGCGGCGCTATTGACGACGTTCAACGAGGCCGACATGTCGGGCGTGATGGCCCTGCGCAAGAAGTACCAGGAGGTGTTCCAGAAGAAGTACGCGATCAAGCTCGGCTTCATGTCGTTCTTCGTCAAGGCTGCGGTCGAGGCCCTCAAGCGCTTCCCGCAGGTTAACGCCGAGCTGCGCGACAAGAGCGTCGTCTATCGCAACTACTACGATGTCGGCATCGCCATCGGCGGGGGCAAGGGGCTGGTCGTGCCCGTGCTGCGCAACTGCGAGCGCATGAGCTTCGCCGAGATCGAGCAGGCGATCGCCGACTTCGGACGCCGCGCCCCGGAGGGCAAGATCACGCCGGAGGAGCTGGAAGGCGGCACGTTCAGCATCACCAACGGCGGGATCTACGGCTCGCTCCTCTCCACGCCCATCGTCAACCCGCCGCAGAGCGGCATCCTGGGGATGCACGCGATCCAGGAGCGGCCCGTCGCCCGCGACGGCCAGGTGGTGATCCGCCCGATGATGTACCTGGCCCTGACGTACGACCACCGCCTGGTGGACGGGCGCGAGGCGGTCACGTTCCTGCGCACGATCAAGGAGTTGATCGAAGACCCCGCCCGGCTGATCCTCGAGGTGTGACACCGTGGACGAGACGACCTTTGACCTTGCCGTGATCGGGGCCGGCCCCGGCGGCTACGTGGCCGCCATCCGTGCCGCCCAGCTCGGAATGAAGACCGCCTGCATCGACGCGAACGCCCAGCTTGGCGGCACCTGCCTGCGCGTGGGCTGCATCCCCAGCAAGGCCCTGCTGGAATCGAGCGAGAAGCTCCTTGAGGCCACCCGAGGGCTCGCCCGCCACGGCGTGAAGACCGCCGGCGTCGAGCTCGACCTGGCGGCCATGATGAAGCGCAAGGACGACGTCGTGGCCACGCTCTGCCGCGGGATCGAAGGGCTTTTCAAGAAGCACGCCATCCGCCGCTTCCACGGCCGTGGGCGTCTTGAAGGCCCCGGGAAACTGCTCGTCGAGGGGCCGGCCGGGCGCGAGTCGCTCTCCTTCAAGAACTGCCTGATCGCCGCGGGCAGCACGCCGGCGCCTCTGCCCGGCGTGGAGCTCGACGGCGATCGGATCGGCACCAGCACCGAGGCCCTCGCCTATGGTGGAGTGCCGAAGCACCTGGTGGTGATCGGAGCGGGCTATATCGGGCTGGAGCTGGGCTCGGTGTGGAAACGGCTAGGGGCCAGGGTCACCGTGCTGGAGGCCCTCGACCGCATCCTGCCCGGCACCGACGCCGAGATCGCCGGCCAGGCCCAGCGCATCCTCAAGCGCCAGGGCCTGGAGTTTCACCTCGGCACGCGCGTCCAGCGGGCGTACGTCCAGGACGATCGCTGCCGGGTGGAGCGCGAAGGGCTCGACCCGATCGAGTGCGACCGCGTTCTGTTGGCCGTGGGGCGCAGGGCGAACACCGACGGTCTGGGGCTCGACGCGCTCGGCATCGAGCGCGACAGGGCCGGTCGTATCGAGGTCGATGAGCACTTCGCCACCGCGGCCGAGGGCGTGTATGCGGTCGGCGACTGCATCGGCGGGGCCATGCTCGCGCACAAGGCCTCGGACGAGGCCGTGGCCTGCGTCGAGCGGATCGCCAGCGGCTACGGACACGTCAACTACGACGCCATCCCGGCCGTGGTCTATACCCACCCCGAGATCGCCAGCGTGGGGAAGACCGAGGAGGCGCTCCAGCAGGAGGGGCGCGCGTATCGCAAGGGCGCGTTCCCTTTCGTTGCCAGCGGGCGCGCTCGCACGCTCGGCGAGACCGACGGGCTGGTCAAGATCCTCGCCGAGGAAGAGACCGACCGCATCCTGGGCGTGCACGTCCTGGGCGTTCGGGCGGGTGACCTGATCGCCGAGGCGACCGTGGCCATGGAACTGGGCGCCACGAGCGAAGACCTCGCCCGCATCTCCCACGCCCACCCCACGCTCGCCGAGGCCGTGCACGAGGCCGCCCTGGCCGTGGACGGGCGTCCGCTGCACATGTAGGCCAGCCGCAAAGAGCAGACCTGCAAGCGGACTTCCGAACTCTTCAAGACTTCGGAAGCCTCCCCAGGCACCCGCCAAGTCCCAAGCTTACGCCAGCTCCTCCTCGTCCGAGTCGTCGGCCAGGGCGAGCATGGCGTCGTAGGCCTCTTCGTAGGACGGGTACGGTCCGGGATCGACGACCACGCCGCCGAGGCGCTTCGCCTCGTCTTCCGGCCGCGCCGCGTGGAGCATCTCGGCAACCGTCAAGCCTGCTTCGGTCTCGATGATCGCATAGCGCGCCATGGTCGTCCTCCGCGTGGGAACAGAGTCCGGATAACCCGCGACAAAAGGGCAGGGCCCGCTCCCCGCCCAGAATTCATTCTTGGCCACGATTCGCCTGGAGGCAAGAGGGGAGTGCGGTTGGCATGTGTCGCGCCGGTCATGCGGCCCCCGCCTTGGAGGACCCCGCGCGACGGAATACGATGGCAGGGATGTTTTCGCCCGATCAGTACGCGCTTCTCGACTTTGGCCGGGGCCGCCGCCTGGAACGACTGGCTCGCGTGGTGCTCGACCGGCCCTGCCCGGCCGTCGAGGGACTGCCCGTCTCTGATCCCGCGTTGTGGAAGACCGCAGACGCGCGGTTCGAGCGGCGAGGGCCGCGCGACGGGCAGTGGGTCCTCGCCCGCGCCCTGCCCGACCGCTGGACGGTCGCCCACGGCCGCGCCGTGTTCGAGCTGAAGCGGACGGATTTCGGCCATCTCGGGCTATTTCCCGAGCAGGCGGTCAACTGGGACTGGATCGCCGAGAGGGCCGCGCGCGGATCGCGCCCCATGCGAATCCTGAACCTCTTCGCCTACACGGGCGGGAGCACCCTGGCTGCCGCCGACGCCAGCGCTGAGGTCACGCACGTGGACGCCGCCGGCAACATCGTCGAGTGGGCGCGGCGCAACGCGCGCCTCTCGGGCCTGGAGGACGCCCGAGTGCGCTGGATCTGCGAGGACGCGCTGAAGTTCGTCAAGCGAGAGCTTCGCCGGGGCGCGGAGTACGAGGCGGTGATCCTCGACCCGCCCAGCTACGGTCACGGACGTCGCGGCGAAGTGTGGCGCCTCGGTCGCGATCTGCCGCGCCTGCTGCGATACTGCGGGGAGCTGACCGCGGGCCGGCGGCGGTTCCTGCTGCTCACCGCGCACACCCCCGGCTTCGGCCCGAAGCGCCTTGCCAACATGGTGACCGAGGCCCTGGACGACGCGGCCTCGGGCGAGCTTCGCGCCGGCGAGTTGGAGGTTCCGTCGATCGCCGGCAGGTGCCTGCCTTCGGGAAGCATCGTGACCTGGCAGCGGAGCACGCCGTGACGCGAATCACCAGCCTCCAGAATCCGCGCGTCAAGGCGGCGATGCGGCTCCGCGACGGGCGCCACCGCGCCAAGCAGGGCCGCATCCTCATCGACGGCGCGCGGGAGCTTCGCCGCGCGGTGGAAGCAGGCGCGCGCGTCGAGGAGGTCTTCGTCTGCCCTCCATTGTGCGAGAGCCGCCGGGCCGTGGAGCTCGTCGAGCTGCTGCCGCGTGCCGGGGCGGAGGTCCTGGAAGTCACCGAGGCGATTCTGGAGCGGCTCTCCTTCGGCCGTCGGTGCGAGGGGCTGATCGGAGTGGCCGAAATGCCTCAGGCGCGGCTGGAGGCGATCGAACTGCCCGGCCGGCCCCTGGTCGCCGTGCTCGAGGGGGTGGAGAAGCCCGGCAACGTGGGCGCCGTACTCCGCAGCGCCGATGGAGCCGGGGTCTCCGCCCTTGTCGTGGCCGATCCCCGCACCGACCTGTACAACCCCAACACGATCCGCGCCAGCCTGGGGACGGTGTTCACCATGCCCGTGGCTGCCGCCGCGACGGAGGCGGCCATGGCGTGGCTTCGCGCCCATCGCCTGGCGGTCTATGCCGCCCGGGTGGATGCGGACCTGGAGTACGCGGAGGTCGATTGGACGCAGCGGAGCGCGGTCGTGCTGGGGAGCGAAGCCCGTGGTCTCTCCCCCGCGTGGTCCGGCGACGGGGTCGTGCCCGTGCGCCTCCCCATGCGGGGCGTGGCCGACAGCCTCAACGTCTCGGCCGCCGCGGCCGTGCTGTTCTACGAAGCGCGGCGGCAGCGGGCCCGCGCGTGACGACACGCCGCACGACACGTCATGCTGCGGCTTCCAGCATGCGAGCCGGGCGGGCGAGCGCTCTGGACCGCCGCTTGCGTCTCACCACCCGCCGCTCGACACGCCCTCTCCGAACCGCCGTAGTATCTCCTCGGCCTCGGGGGTCTCGCGGATGGCGGCTTCGAGCTGGTCGGGATCCTGGCCTTCGGCCCGGAGCGCCTCGCGGCAACGGGTGACGTAGGCCGCGGCAACGCGGGCGTCGAACTCGGGATGAAACTGGACGCCCCAGGCGCAGCGGCCGACGCGGAAGGCCTGGTGCGAGTCCCTATCGCTCGATGCCAGCGGCTCCGCGCGCGGCGGCAGCGCGAGCACGCTCTGCGTGTGACTGGTGTGGCCGGAGATCGGGCTCGACAGGCCGGCCAGGAGCGGGTCGAGTCCAGCCCCGGGAAGGAGCTCGATCGACGCCGTACCGAACTCGCGGCCGCGCGGGTTGTCCCCTACGCGCCCGCCCAAGGCGTGGGCGAGAAGCTGATGCCCGTAGCAGATCCCCAGGACGGGAATCCCGCGCGCGACCAGCCCCGGCAGCCAGGCCGCGGTCTGCTCGCTCCACGGCTCGCGGTCGGTGACCATGGCGTGCGACCCGGTCAGCACGCATCCGTCCATCCCGTCGCAAGCCGGCAAGCGGTCGCCGCCCGCGACGTCGATTACCCGAACCCGATCGGCGGGCATCCGCAGCCGCTGGAGAATCCAGTCCTCGAAGTCGCCGGACTGGGACACGAGATCGGCGAACGTGCTTCCGAGCTTGACGATCAAGAGCCGTTGCATCGGAGGTAGTGTAGCTCGCCAGACCCGTTGCCACCAACGCCGTCCCCGGGCAGGTCGGTAGGACCGAGGGGGCGGCGGTCCGCCACACAGCGGAGTGGGCCGCCCTGATTGTTAGGGGTTTGTTAGGAAAATACGAGGATTCGATCGCTCGAACTTGGGGTGATGCCGAAACACACAGGTAGCCAGGCTCCGTGCAGGGCGGGGAATGGGGGATCGGGGATCGCTCGACCCGTGCGGGCCGCCGCCCGCGGCGTCCGCGTCCGCGCCCGCTCGCGAGCCGGTGCCTGGCGGTCGCTCGAAGTCCTCTCTCGCCATGGGATCGGGGTTGTGAGTCAGAGCGAAAAGTGCATCCAGCAAGCCGCGGCCCTGGTGCGTCGAGATGGATCGATCTGTCTGGTGACGACCCGTAGCGGCAAGCGGTGGATCGTGCCCAAGGGGCGCGTCAAGCCGGGTAGCAAGCCCTGGCAGACCGCGGCCGAGGAGGCCTGGGAAGAGGCCGGCGTGCGCGGCAAGCCGCGGCGGGAGCCGGTGGGCAGTTTCGTGGTTCGCAAGTCGGGCCGCGCGTACCTGGTCACCGTGTTCCTCATGGAGGTCAGCAAGGTGGCCAGGAAGTGGCCGGAGCGCAAGAAGCGCCGCCGCCGATGGCTCTCGGTGGAGCAGGCGCTCGCGCTGCTCGACCGCTCGCCGCTCTCTTCGATCGTGCGCAGCGCGGTGGGGGCGTGAAGACGCCATGGACGGAGCAGGGGCCACACGAGTGACGGGCGGCAAGTGGATCAGCGACCTGGAGGCCCAGACGCCGGCGGCCGACGCCGCGCAGCGCGTGCTGGCGATTCGCCTGGAGGCCGTGCGCGACGCCCTCGGGTTGGCGCTGGCGCGGGCCCACGAGGACGTGGAGCATGTCCATCGTCTTCGCGTGGCGACGCGCCGGGCGGGCGCGGCCCTGGACGTCTTTCGAGACTGCCTTCCGGAAGGGTGCTGGAGCACGGCCCGCAAGCGGCTCCGCAGGATTCGCCGCGCGGCCGGGCTGGCGCGGGACTGGGACGTCCTGTTGGAGCGGCTCCGCGTCATGGCCGCCCGGGTCGCCGCCGAGGAGCGGGCGACGCTCGATCTGCTCATCGGCTACGCCGTGGCCCACCGCATCCCGGCCCAGTCGATGCTCGAGACGTCGTGTCCCAACTACCCCTTCGAGCTCCAGCGGTTCATGGCGGCCACCGTGGCCAAGGTGCGGCGGCCGAAGGGCTGCCACCAGACGCTCGGCGATCTGGGCCGCTGCCTGCTGCACCGCCTGTTGGAGGAACTCGACGCGGCGATCGCCAGGGACCACCCCGACTACGCCTCGCTGCACGAGGTGCGTATCGTGGGCAAGCGAGTCCGCTACGCGATGGAGGTGGTGGTGGACTGCTTCGACCGTCCGCTGCGCAAGCAGTTCTATCCGTTGGTGGCCGATCTTCAGAAGGTCCTCGGCGAGATCAACGACGCCTGCGTGGCCATGGCCCTGTTCCGCGAGTTCCGCCGTGGGCTGGAGCGGACGATGCCCGAGGCCGTCACGACGCACCGGCCGCCCTTGGAGCGCCTGATCCGGGAGCAGGAGCAGCGCCTGCCGGACCTCCAGAGGCGTTTCCTTCAGTGGCGCGACGAGTGGCGAAGGCCCGAGACGCGGTTCGCGCTGGCTGCCCTGCTCCAGCCGGAGACCCCTGACGGCTCCCGCACCGAGCGCGACACCGCCGCGCCGCCCGTCACCCTGGCCCGCCGAACGGCGTGAGGGGAGTGAAGGGGTCCGTCCGCGCGCCGTCCCTGATCGTCCTGCGCGACACCGGGAGAAGGGGTCAGGACCGAATGGCACTGTCGGTCGGTGGGCGGCGCACTTTGGTCTTGGACGAGGCGGGGTTCTTCGTTGATTTGCCGCCTTGCCGGAGCGTTGGTCAAGTTTTGCCCGCTCCAACTCCTCCTCGGTTACCGCGCTGGTGAGCAAGCGCCGCCAACTGCCGGTCATCGCCAACAGCGGCCGCACGCGAACCAGCCCGTCGTCCTTGCGCTTCAGATGCGCCCGCGCGCTGGTCCAGCGGTACTCGCTCGGCGCGTCCACCAGCCCGTCGCGCACGGGGTTGAGTTCGATGTACCGGGCCGCCGCCAGCAGATAAAGCTTGTCCATCACGAACGAGGCGAACCGGCCTTGCCAAAGATGCCCCCGCCACCCTTCACGGAGGTTGACCCGCCGCGTGTACCGGCGGTGCGCCTCGCCGATCGCCAAGCGAAGGGCGTCCTCCGTCCGCGGCACGGCGATCAAATGCACGTGGTTGGGCATCAGGCAATACGCCCAAATCTCGACGCCCCGCTCGCGGCACCACTGGCCCATCAATTCCAGGTAGGCCGCGTAATCGTCGTCGCAGAAGAACGTCTGCTGCCGCCGGTTGCCACGCTGGGTAACGTGGTGCGGCATGCCCGGAACAACCACTCGCGCTAATCGAGCCATGACCGTGTCTCGATCAGATCGATTCGTGGGCGTCAAGAGTTATGTATGGTGTCCCCGGAACTCGGGATTCGCGCGGACCTTTCCTGGGTCGACTCTTCAACGAGTCGATATACTTCGAGTCGAATGGTGTCAACCTCCCACCGTCCGGGGCGTCTCGAACCGCGGGTTCTCAAACGCCGCCGCCACGGCTACCAACTCATGCAGAAGCCCCGCAACACGCTCCGCGCCGAGTTTGCGCAAGCAATGTACGTGAAAGGCGGTTGCGTCACGACAGTGCCATTCAGTCCTGACCCCTCTTCCCTTCCCGGACTGTGCACCGCTGTCTAGTGTGCCCGTGGCGGGGAGGAGTCGCCGGGGAAGATCGCCTGGCTCATGGCCTCGACGATCTTGGACCAGGCCTTCCACTCGTAATCCAGCAGCCGCATCGGCCTGGCGACCGCCTCGGGAGTGCCCTCCGCCGGGACCGGACGGGCCTGGGCGAGCCGGTCGTAGATGGCCAGCGCTCGTTCGGCGCAGCGGGCGATGGACATGTCGCGCGCGGTCTGGCGCGCGGCCTCTCGCATCGCCCGCCGCCGCGCGCTTGGAAGCCGGGTAACTTCGTTCAGCGCGGCGACGAACTGGGATTCGGACTCGGCCTCGAGCATGCGCCCGTTGTGCCCGTCCACCAGCAGGTCGCGGACCCCCGAGGCCTCCAGGGCGACCACGGGCACGCCGGCGGCCATGGCCTCGCCAAGGACCATGCCCTGGGTCTCGGTGTGCGAGGCGAACGCGAACACGTCCAGGGCGTGGTAGGCATCGACCAGGTCCTGCCCTTCCAGCAGGCCGGTCGCGTGGAGCCGGTCCGCCACGCCCCGCTTGCCAAAGACGGCTTCGATCTCCGCACGGCTGAGGCCCTCGCCCACGAGCAGGAAGTGCGCGTCGGGGTTCTGCTCCAGGTAGCCCGCCACGGCGCGCGCCAGGAAGCCCGGGTTCTTCTCCGGCTCCAGCCGGCCCACGTATCCCACGAGCGGCGCTTCGGCCGGGACCTGGGCGGCGGCGCGGGCCCTTCGTCCGTCTCCGCGGCGGAACCGTTCGAAGTCCAGGCCGGTGGGGACTACCTCGATGGGCCGATCAATGCCCGCCTCCTCGAGCATCTCGCGAATGCTGTTGCTCGGCGCGATCAACGCGTCGCACAACTCGCAATACGCCACGGTCAGACTCCACACGAGCTCCACGAGGGGCTTGGGGGAGGTCTCCATGTAGAGGCGGTACCGCGTATGGTGCGTATAGACGAGGGGTACCTGCCACACGGCCGAGATGCGCTGCGCGGTCGATCCGAGGAGGAACGGGTGATGGGAATGGATCACGTCGGGGGAGAAATCCTGGAGGGCCGGCTGCAAATAGCCGGGAAGCGGCAGAGGAAGCGAGTACCGGTTTCGGTACACGCGGGGGATGGCCGGGCATCGGATCACCCCTTCCTCCACGGTGGGCCGGCCCGGGAACTCCGGGGCCACGACGAGCACCTCGTGCCCTCGCCGGAGGAATTCCCTGCGGAAGGCCTCGATGCTCCGCGTGATGCCGCCGACGCACGGGGTGTAGATGTTGGTCAGCATGAGGATGTTCACGGCCGGATCCTCGGGGGTTCGCGGAACTGCCGGTGGGTCGCAAGCGGCATGCCGACAGGGTCAAGCGGCGTGGCGTTCGACGGCCGGGCGAAGCAGGGAGCCGGGGGCGGCGCGCCGCCGCGACAGTTTGCCGCACGGGCGTGACAGCTCGACGCAGGCCACCCCCCGGAGCCCGCGGGGCCTTGCGGAGGCCGCCCGCCTGGAACACGCTTTGCGACCCGTTCAGCAGGTGCCCACGGATTATAGCCGTTCGGGCTCAGGTTCGAACGGCCTGTGCGTGCGGAGGACGCGAGAACGACCCGGCCAGGCCGCTCTGACGCGCACCGCAATACCGATTAAGGAGGACAGCTTTGCCCTATCGATTTCGACGAAAAGAGACCGTCCAGGCTGGGGTGCGACGCATCGCCCGCGAGCAGATATCCAAAGCCCTTAGGGAACTGACGGACGAGGATCTCGACGAACACGAGACCGTGCATCAGGTCCGCAAGCGGTGCAAGAAGGTGCGGGGACTCCTGCGGCTTTGCCGCCCCTCGTGCGAAGTTACCTACCGGGAGGGAAACGCCGCCTTTCGCGACGCCGCGCGCGGGCTTTCTTCGCTGCGCGACGCGCAGACGCTGATCGAAACGGCCGACTCGTTGCGCAAGCAGTTGGACAGCTCGTCGGACCGCCGCGCGCTGGATGCGCTGCGCGAGGGGCTTGGCGCGCGGCGCGACCGCATCGCCGAGAAAGAGGTTCCCATGCAGGTCCGCCTGCCGCGGTTCCGCGCGCAAATGGAGGAATCGCTGCGCGCGGTCGATCAGTGGCAGGTCGGGGCCGGGGGGTTCGCGTCCGTTGGCGGCGGCCTGCAGAGGACATACCGCCGGGGGCGCCGGTCGATGTCCGGCGCAGTGGCGCAGCCCAGCGCCGAACGGTTCCACGAATGGCGCAAGCGCGTCAAGTACCACTGGTATCACGTGCGCCTACTCCGCAAGGTCTGGCCCGCGGACCTGGAGGCGCGCGAGGACGCGCTCGACGAGCTATCTGGCCTCCTGGGCGACGAGCACGATCTGGCCGTGCTTTCGGGCGTTCTCAGCGCCGAGGCCGCGAAGCTGGCGGAAAAGGACGTCCTGCGGCGCCTCTTGCCTGCCATCGACCGGCAGCGCGGCGAACTCCAGACGCGAGCCTGGCCCCTGGGGGCACGGCTGTTTGCCGAGAAGCCCAAGCATCTCGGCCGCCGTCTGGGGCGCTACTGGGAGACGTGGCGCGCCGGGGGTTGAAACAGGGGAGGGCGCCGCGCGTCATCCGCCAGCCAGACTTCCGAAGTCGTGAGGACTTCGGAAGTCTGTGGGCGGGCGTCTCACGCCTGGGCGAGCACGAGTTGCGACCGCTCCTCGTCGAAGTCCAGCTTGCGGTCGCCGATCTGCTCGCCGATCGCAGGCTCCATGGCCAGTACGGTCTCGCCGTCGCACTGGAGGGTCTGGTCGCCGGGCCGCGTCTGATCCAGCGCCAGGTCCGGGCCGTTCTGGCCGATCCGGAGGCGGAAGCACGCGTTGTCGGGCTGGTTGACCCCCACGAGGGCCTTTTTCAGGTACTGAGCCGCGGAATCGGTGAGAGTGAGCATTCGAGCGTTCTCCTGCAAAAGCGTCGGACAACTATCCCATCGGCCACCGCCCCGTCTGGGCCGGGCGCGTGCGGCCGCCACGAGACTGCGTGGATGCAGAGAGAGGCTGCAAAGGGCGCGCCCGGCGACGGAAGGGAATCGCGGAGGCTCCCGACCGCTGGGAAGGCCGCGGGGCGTCCCTGGGGCACCGTCATGCCGAAAGCGCCGCCGTGCGGGGAGCGGTTGTCGGCTTCCGAAGCCCGGCGAAATCGCCCCGTCAGGCGCCGTCTCCCGACGCATCGTCGCACGGTCGCGACAGAATGACGCGGACCGTCTTCAAGCGGGGTTCGGCTGCGGCCTTCAGGCAGTCAGCCGTGCGCGTCCGCGCAGCATGACCCGCGGAAAGGCACGGCCTTTGCACGCCGCCTGATCGCGGGTCAGGTGTGAATCCGGCCTCCGGCACGCCACCGGAGTCGCCCGCCAGAGAGACGCAGTGCCATGGAGTCCCAGGGCGAGACGCTTCGAGAGATGAGCTTCGACGACGTGGTGGCCGCGTCGCCGGCGATGCGACGCGTGGTGGGGCAGGCCCGCCGCGCCGCCGACGTGGACAGCCCGGTACTGCTGGTCGGCGAACCGGGGACCGGGAAACAGTTGATCGCCTCGCGGATTCACCAGGCCAGCCGGCGCCGGGATGCGGAGCTGGTTGTGTTCCGCGCCGCCGGTCAAGGCACGCGGGAGCAGGAGCTGTTCGGAGGGGGGATGGAGACGCCCGGTCGCGACGGCGGTGAGGCCCCGGGAGCTTTCGCGCGAGCGGCGGGCGGCACCTTGCTGCTGAAGAACGTGGACGCGCTGGGCCCGACTTCGCAGGCTCGACTCGTCGGTTTTCTGGAGGCGCGCAAGGCGGTACCCGGCGATCCGCGACGGGCATCGGACGTGCGGCTGATCGCCACCGCGTCAGAGAACCTGCTCGCGGCGATCGAGCGGGGCCGGCTGCGCAGCGATCTCTATTATCACCTCAGCGTGATCTGCATCGACGTGCCGCCCCTGCGCAAGCGCCGCGAGGACATCCCCGAGCTGATCGAGGAGTTCCTGGCCCGGGTGCGGATCGGCCGGGAGATGCCGCCGGTCCGCATGGAGCCGCGCATGGTGCGGGCGATTTCGACGCTCGACTGGCCCGGCAATGCGGGCCAGCTTCAGGCGGTCGTGGAGAGCATCGTGGCCACGGCCCGCTCGCAGGTGCTGGCCATCGACGACGTCAAGGCCGTGGCCCGAGCCATCTCGCACCAGCCCTCCCAGACCGGGCGTCTGGCCGAGGACGGCACGCTGGCGACAATGGAGAAGGAGGCCGTCGAGAGCGCGTTGCGGCAGTACGACGGCAACCGCACGCAGGCAGCGCGGTCGCTGGGGATCTCGGTAAGGACACTCCAGCGGAAACTGAAGCGGTGGCGCCTCGAAGGCGCCTGAGTTGAATCACCCGCACAGCGAGGTTCGCTTTCATGTTCGGAAAGGGATTGCAGCTCTTCAAGTTGTTCGGATTCTCCGTGCGGGTGGACGCGAGCTGGCTGATCATCGCCGTGCTGGTGGTGTGGTCGCTTTCGGCGGGCTTCTTCCCGCACTACTACCCCGACCTGCCCGACCGCGCATATCTGGGGATGGGGATCGCGGGGGCGCTGGGTCTGTTCGCGTCGATCATCTTCCACGAGCTGTCCCACTCGCTGGTCGCGCGCACGTCGGGCATGGAGATGCGCGGGATCACGCTGTTCGTGTTCGGCGGCGTGGCCGAGATGGACGAGGAGCCGCCCAGCCCGGCCGGCGAGTTCCAGATGGCGATCGCGGGTCCGGTGGCCAGCGTGCTGGTGGCCGCCGCGTCGTTCGGCCTGTGGCAGCTCGGACTGACCCTGGGATGGCCCGCGACCGTCGGCGGGGTGTTCTGGTATCTGGGCGTGATCAACACGGTTCTGGTGGCGTTCAACCTGGTGCCCGCCTTCCCGCTCGACGGCGGGCGCGTCCTCCGCTCCGCGCTCTGGTGGTGGATGGGCAGCCTGCGCGACGCCACGCGCGTGACGTCGGCGATGGGGTCCGGCTTCGGAATGCTCCTGATCGTGCTCGGCGTGCTGGAGATTGTGCTGGGCAACTTCATCGGCGGGATGTGGTGGTTCCTGCTAGGCCTGTTCGTCCGCGCGGCGGCGGCCGGCTCCTATCAGCAGCTCCTCGTGCGGCGCGTGCTCCAGGGGGAGCCCATCCGCCGCTTCCTCCAGCCCAACGTGCAGACGGTCGAGCCGTCCTCCAGCGTCCGGCAGCTCGTGGAGGATTTCATCTACCGCTATCACTTCAAGATGTTTCCCGTCGTGGACCAGGACCGGCTGGTGGGCTGCGTGAGCACGCGCACCGTGCGCGACGTGCCCCGCGAGGAGTGGGACGACCGCCGGGTTTCGGAGATCGTCGAGCCGTGCTCCGAGCGCAACACGATCGACCCCGACGCCGACGCCCTGAAGGCCCTGTCGCGGATGAACCGCAGCGGGGCCTCGCGGATGATCGTGGCCCGCAACGGCCACCTGGAGGGCATCATCAGCCTGAAGGACATGATGCGGCTGATCGCCCTGAAGATCGAGCTGGAGGAAGGCGAGACGGGCGTGGCGCCCGCGGCTTGATTCGGGGGGCCGCGGCGCGGGGGCTAGCCCGCGGGCCTGAGAACGATGGCGGCCTCGGGCACCAGGACGCGGAAGGTGAACGACTCGATGAGGAACAGCTCGACCTCGTCCCGGTCATGGGCCGCGTAGCCGACGGCCAGGTCCTGCCCTACGGTAAGCTGGAAATTTCCTTCGGTCGCGGAGAGGAGCACCCCTCCTTGGATCGCGCGGCTGAGGAGGATCTCGCCCCCCAGCAGGTCGCGGATGATCCGCTTGGGCGGGTAGCCGCCGGTGCCGCTGTGCATCAGGGCCGACCACGCGTCGCTGCCGAGCACGAGCGCGTAAGGCGCCGGAGCCCCGCCCATGGTCAGGGCCTGAACGCCCCGCGCCACCGCCTTCGGGAAGTCGGCCGTGTTCTGCGAGAGGGGAACCGCCTCGTGGCTCGCCCTCTCCGCAATGCCCTGGATGCCGCCCTGCGAAAGCCCCGCGTAAACGGCCCGCTCCTCGAAAAGGGCGGTTTTTCGTGCGGCGTCCTCCAGGGGGCCAAGCTCGATGTCCTCGCAGCCGCGGGCCGCGTGGTCCACCTCGACCATGGAAAGGGTGAAGGGCACGCGCACCTCCACGAGGGGAAGCACGACGCGCACGCTACAGGCGACGCCCTCCTGTCCGGCCGGCAGGTCCGTCCTCTCCAGGCGGCCGAGGTTGACGGACGCGAAATCCCATCCCAGCGGGCCGTGGAAATCGACGAAGGTGCGGGCGGTCAGATGCGTCTTGAGGACGCGGGCCGCGGTCTCGTCAATCTGGCTCCAGGCCTGGTCGGTGAGGGGGGCCAGGGAACGCCGCAGAAGATCGTTCATCGGTCTCTCATCCTTCGGTTGAATGCTCTGGGAGCGGAGGATGCCGCTGCCGCGTGACGTCGCGGGGGGAGGCCCCAGCGGCCTGTCTGTCCGAGCTGGTCCGCTACGTGGCGACCTTTCCGATCCCCAGCCCCCGGTGGCCGGAGGAGGTCTTGCCGTCGTCGCCGGCGTCCTTCGACTCCGCGCCCTCCTCGATCTCGGCGATGGGCCCGGTCGTGAACAGGTAGGTGCGCAGTTGCTCATCGACGGCCGGAACCTGCCGGCGGATCCATTCCAGGGCCATGGCGGCGTGCTCGATCTCCTCGTCGCGATTGTGGACCAACAGACCGCGAAGGTCCTCGTCCTCGGTCACGTCGATCCGCTGCTGGTACCAGTCGATCGCCTCCCACTCCTCGATGAGCGTGGCGATGGCGCGATGCAGTTGTCGCGTGTCGGTGCTCAGTTCCGCGGTCGGTTCGTGGTATCCAATGGTCACCTTCCGGCTTTCCTTTCTTCATGGGGTTCGTGGAGCGGCGCGGTTCGTTTCGTGGTGGGCCGGCGAGGGTGCATGAGCGCTTACGCGCCCACCACCGATTCGCCGCGCGCGTCCGACCGTCCGTTGGCCGTACGCGAGACCTCGGCCAGCCCCCAGCGCTTCAGCTTGCGCTGGAGCGTGCGCACGGAGATGTCCAGGGAGCGTGCGGCCCGCGTGCGGTTGCCGTCGCAGCGATCGAGCGACTGGAGGATGGCGGCCTTCTCGATCTCCTCGAGGGTCAGGTTCGAGGGGACTTCGAAGTCGCCGCCTTGCATGTCGGGGTGGTCTCGCACCATCGAAGGCAAGTCCTCGACGGTCAGCGGCCCGGAGCCGGCGAGCACGACCATGCTCTCCAGGCTGTTGCGCAACTGGCGGACGTTGCCCGGCCAGTCGTACTCGAGCAGGAACCGGTTCAAGCCTTCGCTGAGGGGCGGGGCGGGGTGGCCGTACGTGGCCGCGATCTCCTCGAGGAAATGGCGGGCCAGGACCGGGATGTCCTCGCGCCGCTCGCGCAACGGCGGCAGGGTGATGGTCACGACGTTGAGGCGATAGTAGAGGTCCTCGCGGAACCGCTTCTCGGCCACCATCGACTCGAGCCTGCGGTTCGTTGCGGTGAGCACGCGGACGTCCACGTCGCGCGACTGGTTGCCGCCGACGGGCGTGATCCGCCGGTTCTCCAGCACGCGGAGCAGCTTGGCCTGGGAGGTGAGCTTCAGATCGCCGATCTCGTCGATGAACAGCGTGCCGTCCTGGGCCGCCTCGAAGCGGCCCGCGCGGTCCTGGCCCGCGCCGGTGAACGACCCCTTGACGTGGCCGAAGAGCTCGCTTTCCACCAGTGTTTCGGGGACGGCGGCCATGTTGATGGCCGAATAGGGCCCGCGGCACCGCGGACTGAACCCGTGAATCGCCTCGGCGACCAGCTCCTTGCCCGTCCCCGACTCCCCGGTGATCAGGACCGTCGCGTCGGTCTGGGCGACGCGCCGGATCTGGTCGAAAAGCGCCTGCATGGCCGGCGAGGTGCCGATCATGGTCCCGAAACGAATGGGCTGCTCCGCCAGGGCGGTTGCTTGCCGCGTCATGGAATCCTCCGACTTGGTTGTCCAGTCTTTCCGGATCAGAAAGGCGTTCCCGCTCGGCCGGCCGGCGCGAGGCAGGATGCCGTCCCCCCGGCAGGCGCGGCCGAACCGTCGACCGTTGACTGATTCTAGATCGGGGCCGGGCAGACCGAGTATCAGGAGGATGCCAGACTGTCGGTGGAGAAGGCCCTGATGCCGGCTTGGGGAAACGCCCTACCCGCCGGTAGCGATCGCCGCGACCCTCGCGCGCAGGTCGAGCGTGCGGCAGGGGTTATGCGTCGTCCGCCCCAGCGGCCGATTCCCCGAACCGGCCCAGCCGCGCGTCGAGCTCGATCGCGGCCACCTTCTTCAGCCGCCGCAGGTGGCGATCGGCCAGGGCGTCCCGGGCATCGAGAAACGCGCGAAGAACCTCCAGCGCCAGCGCGGGGCCGACCACGCGGCCGCCCAGGCACAGGACGTTCAGCGCGTCGTGCTCCACGGCCTGGCGCGCGCTGTAGGTGTCGTGGCACACGGCCGCCCGGATCCCCGGCACCTTGTTGGCGGCGATCGACGTGCCGATGCCGCTGCCGCACAGGAGCAATCCCCGCTCGGCCTGGCCTGCCCGGAGGGCCTCGGCCACGCGCCGCGCGAAGTCCGGGTAGTCCGACGACCGCGCGTCCATGGCGCCGCAGTCGAGAACCTCGTGACCGAGCCGGGCAAGCTCGGCCACAAGCGGCTCCTTCAGCGCGAAGCCCGCATGATCCGTACCGATGGCGATCTTCATCGAAACGTGCCAACTTGCGGCCGGCGAGCCCCGCGCCGCCGGCTCTGCGCATTACTGGCTTTCCATCACCCACTGCATGGCGCGGTGGCTCAGCTCCGTGCCGCTGGCCAGGCTGAGCTTGCTCTTGATCTTCTCGCGGTGGGTCTCGATGGTCTTCGGGCTGAGGTGGAGCTTCTCGGCAATCTGCCGGGTGGTCAGCCCGCGGCCGATCATCTCGAACACCTCGAGCTCGCGATTGGAGAGCCCCTTGATGGGGTCGTCCCCCAGCGGCTCTCCGCCCACGACCGTGCGAAGAAGCCGGTTGGCCATGTTGCCGCTGAGGTAGATCTCGCCGCGAAAGACCTGGTGGATCGCCCGGATCACCGTCTCGGTGGCCTCCTGCTTGTTGACGTAGCCCATCGCGCCGGCGCGGAGCGCCCGTTCGGCGAAGAGCGTTTCGTCGTGGACCGAAGAGACCAGCATCTTGACGTGGCCGAAACGGGCCTTGATCTCCTCGATCAACTCCAGCCCATGCCCGCTGCGGAGCGAGATATCGACCACGACCAGGTGCGGCTGGGTGGCGGCGACCTTCTGAAGGGCCTCGGCGGCGTCGGCGGCCTCGCCGCACACCTCCAGGTCTGGCTCGCCGGCGATCAGGTCGGCCAGCCCCCGGCGCACGAGGGGGTGATCGTCCACGATCAGGATGCGGCGCTTCGTGAGGCTCGTGGTGCTCATCGATCCTGAAGACCCCGCGTGTGGAAGGGTGGGCAGGCGCGATCCACTCGGGCCAGACCATTCTACGCCCAGTCTAACGCCCCGGGAATCGCGGCAAAAGGCGCGGACGCCCCTCGCCCCCCCGAGGCGTGGCATGCTTCATCGCTTGAGCGTGCGCGGGGCTCACCAGGGCGGAGGGACCTCGACCCAATCGCGGCTCACATGCACCAGCCTTCGCGATGCTCGGGCCGGAGGGCCCGGTCGGCCTGGTCGTCTTCGAGGATCCGGAAGGCGGACGGGTCGAAGCGGATCGTGCGGTTGACCTGGCTGGCCACGTTGCCCAACAGCAGCAGCTCCATCGACGGCCCCGAGTGCTCGAAACTGGAAAAGGGCCTCGCTCCGCCGCGGCAAGCCGCGGTCCACTCCCGCTCGTGACTGCCGGCACGCGGCAGCCGCCGCGGCGGGCCGGCGGAGTCGGGGAAGTCGTCCTCCGGCAAGAGCGCGCACATCGAGTTGTGGGCGTTGGTGTGGACCGCCCCTTGGCTGCCGACCACCAGCGAACCGGAGCGTGGGGTCCAGCTCTGCTTCCACTCCAGCGGTCTGCCGGCGATCTCCTCCAGCTTCTTCCACACCCCCTGGCGCCGCAGCTCGGCCTCCGGGGCGTTGTACCAGTGGATCACGGCCGGCGGACGCCGACTTCGCGCGGGAATATGGAACCGGCTGATCTGCCACCGCGGCAGGTTCTCCGGGCAGGGCTCGGGGATCTCGACCTCCACCCGAATCGGCTCGCCGGCCGGGTTCTTCTCGCCCCACAGCGAACCCAGATCCAGGGCCATAAACGCCATGTTGATCGAGTGCGATCCCCCGCCGCCGAGTATGCCCGTGCTGAACTCGCGCCAAGCCCACCAGCTCCGGTGGTAGTCCGGATGATAAGGACGCCGCGCGGCCGGTCCGAGCCAAAGGTCCCAATCCAGGCCGTCGGGCACGGGAGCGGAGCCGCTGGGACGCTTGCGCGGCCCGGACCCGCCCATCACGAACCACACGTGGGCCTCGCGAACCTCTCCGATGGCTCCCTCCTGGACCAGCTCCAGCGTACGTCGGAACGAATCGGTGGCCATGCCCTGGTTGCCTTGCTGGGTGGCCACGTGCTTCTCTCTGGCGATCCGCCGCAGGGCGCGGGCCTCGGCTACGTCGTGGGCGCAGGGCTTCTCCACGAACACGTGCTTGCCCCGCCTCATCAGCTCCGCGGCGATGGGGGCGTGGGTGTGGTCGGGCGTGGCGATCACCGCGGCGTCGATACGGCCGCCCAGGCTGTCGAGCATCTTGCGGAAATCCTGGAACCGGGCCTTCGGCGGAACCGCTTTCACCCGCTCCATCTGCTTGCGGTCGGCATCGCAGATGGCCACCAGATTCTCACCGATGCGAGGCACCGCATGGACATGGTAGCCGCCTCGGCGGCCCACGCCGATTACGGCAATGCCCAACTTCTCGTTGGCCGCGTAGGCCCGGGCAGAGCGGGCATCGCGGAGGACCCAGCAGCCCAGGATCGGCAGCGAGGCCGTCTTGAGGAACCACCGACGGTCAAAACGTTTGTCGCGCACGGGGCACCTTCCTTTCGCTGGTGGGGGTAGTTGGGCTGCCGGGAGGTCGGCCGTCTTTTTCCGAGGTGGACGTGACTCCTGCACGGCAGGGGATGGGTAATGGGACCTCCGCTCCCCTCAAATTCCCTGCCCGATCGGCGCCCGCATCTTGCCCCCTTCGGTGGCGAGCGTCAAGCCGCCCGAGGGAGGTCGCCTCGCTCCTCGGGGGAAATCGCGTCCTGCCTGCCCCGGGGGGCTCCGTCGCGGAATTGACTTGCGGCCCGGTTGCCGGGTACACTGTTAATTGTGACAGTTTGTCCTGTCAAAATATCCTCGCGGGACCCGCCTGCCGCCTTTGTTTGCTGGGAGCCCAGGCCATGCTGCTGCAAGACATCCTCAAGGCCAAAGGCAGCGCCGTATTCACTATCCGGCCCGACGCCACGCTGCATGACGTGGTCTATCGGCTGGTGCACCACAACGTGGGGTCGCTGGTGGTGACGGCCGACGGCACGTACGAGGCCGCGCCGGTAGGCATCATCACGGAGCGCGACATCCTCCGGGCGTGCGCGTCGGAGCGGGGGCCCCTGGAATCCATCGCCGTGGCCGAGGTGATGAGCACCGACCTGGTGACCGCCGCGCCGGGCTGCACGGTCGAGCAGACGATGGGCCTTCTGACGGCCAACCGCATCCGGCACCTGCCGGTCCTGAGCGAGCGGAAGCTGGCGGGGATGGTCTCGATCGGCGACGTGGTCAAGGCCCAGCACGACCACCTGGCGATGGAGAACCGGTTCATGAAGGACTACATCCAGCAGTAGGCATCCAACAGCAGGCTGGGGCCTACGCGACCTGGTGCTTTTCAACTTTGGCCCTGTCCACCTCGACGCCCAGGCCAGGCCCCTGCGGTACGTTCATCATGCCGTCGACGATCTCCAGCGGGCTGGCAAGGACGTCGTCCTGCATCTGGTAGTACGAGCACTCGGCAGGGTGACGCAGCGCGGGCAGGGCCGCCGCCAGTTGAAGCATGGCGGCGGTGCCCACGCCGAGCCAGGCGGTTCCGCCCTGCATCGTCTCCAAGCCTGCCGCGTCGGCCACGGCCGCGCCGTTGCGCAGGCCGGTCAGCCCGCCCAGTGGCCCCATGTCGAGCACGGCGGCGGGCCCTGCCCCGCATCGGATCGCGGCCAGCACGTCGGACGGCCCTCGGATCGCCCGGCGCACGGCCATCGGCACGCCGGTCTGTCGGGCCAGCGCGGCCAGCGGGTACAGTTCCGACGTGTTCAGCGGATCGATGATGAACTGCAGCCCAGCGTATTCGAGCTCGGCGCACAGGTCCCGGGCGGAGCGGTCGTCGTAGCGCGAGCCGGCGTCGAGCTGCAGGCGCGTCCCGTCGCCGGTCGCCTGGCGCAAGGCCGAAACCAGGCGGGCGTCGGCCTCGACATCGCCCGAGGAGCTGGCGATCTGGGTGTGGAAGCCGCGCTCTACTAGTTCGCGCGCGAGCTGCGAGGCCCGGGCGGCCGGCAGCTCCGGCAGGCGGGCGGCCATCGGCACGCGGCGGCGGTAGCGCCCGCCCAACAGGTTGCACAGCGGCTGCCCCAATGCCCGGCCGATCAGGTCCCACGAGGCCATCTCCACCGCGCACCGCAGCGACGGCATGGAAACGGCCTCCAGGGCCAACATCTCCTCCAAGTCGAACACGCTGCGCCCCGACAGCGTGCCCAGCAGCGAGCCGCGCCGCGCCTCGAGCTCCGAGGGCCGCCAGATGCAGACGCATTCGCCCCAGCCTTCCTGCCCCGTGTCGGCGGCCAGCCGCAGGAGCATCGACCGCAGTGGCGACTCCAGCCCGCGGCATTCCAGCTCGACGACGAATAGCTCCAGGTCGCCGATCACGAGTTGGGCTGGCGGGCTGGGCGTCATGGCGCTGAGCGCAACGGTCTGGGGAGCACGAAGCGGACGTCTTCCTCGCGGATCACGCGCAGCTCGACCGTCGCCGCAAAACGCTCCTCCAACAGGGCAAGGCACTCCTGGACGACCGTTTCGGGCGCGCTCGCCCCGGCCGTCATCAGCACCGTCTCGCTGCCGCGGAACCATCCCGGATCGATGTCCTCGGCCCCGTCGATCAGGTAAGCGGAGATGCCGGACGCCCGGGCGATCTCTGCCAGACGCTGGCTATTCGAGCTGTTCTGGCTGCCCACGACCAGGGCCAGGTCCGCCTCGGCGGCCAGTCGGCGCACGGCCTCCTGTCGATTCTGCGTGGCATAGCATATATCATCCTTGGGAGGGCCGACAATCTGAGGATAACGCGCCCGGAGCCGCTCCACGATCCGTGCCGCATCATCGATAGACAGGGTAGTCTGGGTCAAATAGGCGATTTTTGCATGCTCGGGCAGCTCCAGCTGATCCACCTCTTCGGGGGATTCCACCAGCTGGATGACCCCGTCCGCTTCGCCCATCGTGCCCACGACTTCGTCGTGGCCAGCGTGACCGATGAGCACGATCGTGTATCCCTCCCTGGCGTAACGCACCGCTTCGAGATGAACCTTGGTCACCAGGGGGCAGGTGGCGTCGACGGTCACCAGCCCGCGCGCGGCGGCCTGGCGACGGACGTCGGGCGACACGCCGTGGGCCGAGAACAGCAAGGGGGCGCCCTCGGGGACCTCGTCCAGGCGATCGACGAACACCGCGCCCCGGCGGCGGAAATGGTCCACCACCCACTTGTTGTGGACGATCTCGTGATAGACGTACATCGGCGTCCCGAACCGCTGGATCGCCAGATGGAGGCTTTCGATCGCCATGTTCACCCCGGCGCAAAACCCGCGCGGGCTGGCCAGAAGCACTCGCATAGTTCCCTCACGGGTTCGAAGGCGGCATAATGGGGGCCGGGCTCCCCGCGTCCGACGCTTCCGATTCGCCCCCGGCCGCCATGTCCAAGAGCGACACCTTCGCTGAGCACCTGAAACGCTACGGCCCGCACGCCCAGCAGCGCGAGCCGCCCACCGCGGCGCAGGCCAGGCGGTACTGCCGGCGCCTGGCCAAGCGGCACTACGAGAATTTTACCGTGGTCTCCCGGGCCCTTCCCGGGGCCATGCGTCAGCATTTCTACAATATCTACGCCTACTGCCGCTGGGCGGACGATCTGGCCGACGAGACGGGCGGTCCGCAGCAGGCCCTGGCCCTGCTCAACTGGTGGGAGAGTCACCTGCGGGCGTGCTATCAGGGGCGGACACTTCATCCCGTGTTCGTCGCCCTGTCCGAGACGATCAGCAGGTACAAGATCCCGGTGGACCCGTTCGTCGATCTGTTGGTCGCTTTCCGGCAGGACCAGCAGGTGACGCGGTACGACACCTTCGACCAGTTATTCGGCTACTGCCGCTACTCGGCCAACCCCGTGGGGCGGCTGGTGCTGTACCTGGGAGAGTGCTTCGACCCTCAGCGGGCCGCGCTGGCCGACTCGATCTCGACGGGGCTGCAGCTTGCCAACTTCTGGCAGGGCGTGGCCGAGGACTGGCAGCGGGGCAGGATCTATCTGCCGCTGGCCCACATGCGGCGGTTCGGGGGCGACGAGACGGCCATTATTCGAGGCGAAGCCACGCCCGCCTTCCGCCGGGCCCTCTCGGCCGCCTGCGACGAGGCCGAGGGCTGGTTGCAGCGCGGCGTGCCGCTGGTCCAGCGCGTGCCCGGCTGGCTGAAGCTCGACGTCGCCCTGTTCATCGAGGGGGGCCGGGCGATCCTCCGCGCGACCCGGCGCCGGGACTTCGACGTGCTCGCGGCGCGGCCGAGGCTGTCGCGATGGCAGAAGACGGCCCTCGCGGTCTCGACCTGGTGGCGCGTGCGTTTCGGGAAATATGGGGTTGGGTGAGGGGGGTTATCGGTTATTGGTTATCGGTGAGTGGTGGGGTGGATGGTGTGAACGTGTCTATTCGTTGGAGCCCGCGTCCTGCTCCCGGGCCGCGTGCTGCGTGCCGGGTCCCCTGTCGTCCTGCACGTCTGCGCCGAAGCGAGGCGCAGGCCCTCTCGCTGCGTGTACGGCCATGAGCCTTGCGCCGACGATCGTCCAGCGGAGCTACGCCGTTTGCCGCCGCGTCGCGCGGGAGGCGGGGTCGAGCTTCTACCCCTGCTTCTTCCTCCTCCCGCGGCCCAAGCGGCAGGCCATGGAGGCCCTGTACGCCTTCCTCCGCCACACGGACGATCTGGGCGACAGCCCCCGGCCCGACGGATCGCGGCGCGAGGCCCTCCTCAAGTGGCGCGCCACGATGGAACGGGCGCTGCACGACGATCTCCCTCCGGACGACGCCCTGGCGGCGCGACCGAGAGCCCATGCCCCCGGGCAGCCGCGCTCCGACGGTGCCATCCTGCCGGCGCTGGCCCACGCGGTGCAGGCGTTCCACATCCCCGAGAAGCACCTGCACGAAGTGATCGACGGCGTGGAGATGGACCTGGACGTGCACCGCTACGAGACGTTCGACGATCTGGCCGTGTACTGCCGTCGCGTGGCCTCGGCCGTCGGCCTGGCCTGCATCCACGTGTGGGGGTTCCGCGGCGAGGGAGCGTTGGAGCCGGCGACCGCCTGCGGCATCGCCTTCCAGTTGACCAACATTCTCCGCGACCTGAAGGAAGACGCGGGCCGGGGGCGGGTGTATCTGCCCCTGGAAGACCTGCGGCAATGCAGCTACTCGGCGGAGGACCTGCTGGCCGGAGTCGCCGACCGGCGCTTCGAGCGCCTGATGGACCTGGAAATGGACCGGGCGCACGTCCACTACCGGCAGGGGGCCGAGCTGTTCGGCTTCCTCGACCGCCGCGGACAGCGTGTCTTCGGCATGATGGTCGCCACCTACCATCGGCTGCTTGAGAGGATTGCGCGAGAGCCCCGCGCGGTCCTCGCGAGGCGCGTTCGCTTGAGCCGGCCGGAGAAAGGCCGAATCGCCCTGCGCTGGGCCCTGTTGCCGCCGCAAAGGGCGGCCCTCCCATGACTCGCGGGGAAGCGGGGCGGAGCGTGGCCGTGGTGGGCGGGGGCCTGGCCGGGCTGGCGGCGGCCGCGGCCCTGGCCGATCGCGGCCTGCGCGTCGAGCTTTTCGAGATGCGGCGACGCCTCGGCGGCCGCGCCGGTTCGTTCCAGGATCCCGCCGGCGGCGACTGGATCGATCACTGCCAGCACGTGGCGATGGGCTGCTGCACGAACCTGGCCGACTTCTGCCGCCGCACGGGGATCGCCGACTGCTTCCAGCGGCACGCCCGGCTGCACTTCCTCGGCCCCGACGGCCGCCGCGCCGACTTCGCCGCGTGGCCGTGGCTCCCCGCCCCGCTGCACCTGCTGCCCGGGCTCATGCGATTGACCTACCTGAGCCCGAGCGAGCGGATGGGAATCGCCAAGACGCTGGGCAAGATGGCCGCGCTTTCGCAAGGCCCGGGCCGGCAAGCCGCCCGTGGCGCGCAAGCGACCGGCGGCTCGCCCGGGAAGGTCTCCTGCACCGCCTCGGGCGACGGCGACGCGCCTGCTTGCTTCGGCACGGATTCCGGGAATCCGACGCGCGAGACGACCGTCGGCGGCTGGCTTCGCGATCAGGGCCAGTCGGAGCGGGCCGTCGAGCGGTTCTGGGCCCCGGTGATCCTCAGCGCCTTGAGCGAGTCGCCCCAGCGGGCGTCGCTTTCCGCGGCGCGCAAGGTATTCGTGGACGGCTTCCTCGCCGCGCGCCAGGCCTGCGAAATCGAGATCCCCTGTCTTCCGCTTTCCGAGATCTACGACCGCCGCCTCGGCGCGTGGCTCCACGCGCGCGGCGTGAAGATCCATCTCGAGACGCGCGTGAAGCGAGTCGAGGGGGAAGCGCCCTGGGCCGCGGCCCTGGCGTTTGCAGACGGCTCGCAACGGGGTTTTGACTTCTTCGTCGTGGCGGTGCCGTGGCGCCAGGCGCCGAAGCTGTTCGCACCCCCGCTGACCCGCGCGATCCCCGCGCTGGCGGCGGCCGCTCGTATCGAGCCGGCCGCAATCTCCGCGCTGCACCTCTGGTTCGACCGCCCGATCACGCGCCTGCCGCACGCCGTGCTGATAGGACGATTGAGCCAGTGGGTGTTTCGCCACGGCTCGCGTTCGATCCGGGGCGAGGGGCCGGCCGGGGGCTGCCACTATCAGGTCGTGATCAGCGCGTCGCACGTGCTGACGGATCGGAATCGCCGCCGGACCGCTGAGACGGTGCTGGAGGACCTGGGCGCGGTCTTCCCCGCGGCGCGCAAGGCGCGGCTGCTGCGCCACCGCCTGGTGACCAACCCCGAGGCCGTGTTCTCGCCCCGCCCGGGCCTCGACGCGCTCCGTCCACCACAGCCCACGCCGGTGGCAAACCTCGCCCTGGCCGGCGATTGGACGGCCACCGGCTGGCCCGCGACCATGGAAGGGGCGGTGCGGAGCGGCTATCTCGCGGCCGAGGCGATCCTCCGCGCGGCCGGGCGGCCCGAGCCGGTTCTCGTGCCCGACCTCCCCCGCGCGCTGCTCGCGCGGTGGATGGCTGGCGCGTGATCCGCGGCGCGCGAATCCACTGCCAACGAGTCGGCAGGCCCGCGGGTGCGCGTGTCGCGATTCGTCCTGCTGGCGCGGCGGCGCGTGTGCATTCGCGCGGGACGATGCTCCCGCCTCGCGCGATCTGCCGCTCACAGCGCCCGGCGCGTCCTCCGCTGCCGCCGTCCGAAAACCCGCTTGGGCTCGGGGGGCTCGGGGGGCTCGGGGGGCTCGGGCACCTGCTGCGGCTTGCTGAAGGCCGCCAGCCCCGGCATCTCGTCGCGCTGAAGGAGCCGGTTGATCCGCACCTCGATCCGCGTGAGCTCGTTGCCCTCCTCGGGCGTGACGAACGTGTAGGCCACGCCTTCGCGGCCCATGCGCCCGGTGCGGCCCACGCGGTGGACGTAGTCGTCGCAGAACTCGGGGATGTCGTAGTTGATGATGTGCGAGATGCTCGTCACGTCGATGCCGCGCCCCACCACGTCGGTGGCCACCAGGTAGCGGATCCGCCGGTCGCGGAAGTCCTTCATCACGCGGTCGCGGACCCGCTGCTGGAGGTCGCCGTGGATGCAGGCCACGTCCGTCATCTTCTTGGCAAGGCGCTGGCCGATCCGCTCGGTGCCCCGCCGGGTGCGGCAGAAGATGATCGCCTGCTGCGGCTGCTCGCGCTCCAGGAGCCGCACGAGGAGCTCGAACTTCTGCTCCGATTCGACCGTGAAGTAGTGCTGGTCGATGGTCTCCACGGCCACGTCGGTGGGCGAGAAATTGAGCGTCTCCGGATCGCGCATGTAACGCCGCGCGAGCTGCTCTACCGGCGGCGGGATCGTGGCGCTGAGCAGCAGCGTCTGCCGGTCCCGCGGGCAGCGGCGGAGGATCTTCTCGATGTCGGGCCGGAAGCCGATGTCGAGCATCCGATCGGCCTCGTCCAGCACAACGATCTGGAGGTTCGAGAAGGACAGGTTGCCGCGCCCCATGTGATCAAGCACGCGGCCCGGGGTGCCCACCACCAACTCGACGCCCTGGCGGAGCTTGTCGGCCTGCTGCCGGATCGGCTTGCCCCCGTACACCGCCGCGGCGTGGACGCGCCGGCCGGCCGCCAGCTTGACGATCTCGTCGCGGACCTGCACGGCCAGTTCGCGCGTGGGCGTGAGCACCAGGGCCTGGGGGCTGGCGTGGCGGCGGTGCGGCTCGAGCTGCTCGAGGATCGGGATGCCGAAGGCCGCCGTCTTGCCCGTCCCCGTGCGGGCCTGCCCCATCACGTCCACGCCGGCCATGGCGCGGGGGATCAGGCCGGCCTGGATCGGCGTCGGCTCCAGATAGCCGGCCGCGAAGAGCGACCGGAGCATGACCGGCGAGAGATCCAGCTTGGCCCAGGGGCTGTCGGCGATCGCCTCGGGCACCTCGACATCGTCCGACGCGGAGGGCGGAGGCGCGGCGGACTCGCGGTCGGGGGTCTTCGACGCATCGGTCCTTTCCGGCGGCGCCGTCGGGCCGTCCTCGCGGCCCTTGCCCTTGCCGCGGCGACGGCGACGTTTCTGGCTCGTCGGATCAGCCGGACGATGCTCTGAGGATTCCGGTGGTTGACGCGGAGCCGGAGGTGGCTCGTCCGGCGCGGGGCGGCGGCCCCGCGGCTTCCCTTCCGCTGGCTTCGGCTTGCGAGAACTGGGCAAGAAGGCTCCTCCCCGTGCTACGTTCCTGGAAAATCCCCCCGCGCAGCGGCTACGCGGCGCGCAGTGACGCAGCACCGCCACGGACGGGCTTGATCGCCCCTGCCGGAATGGTGCACTACCCAAATCTAGAAGAGGAAGCAGGTTTCGTCAACATGCCTCCCGGGCCGACACCCCGCCCGTCAAGTCCGGCAAGCCGGGCCGCGATCGTCCTGCCGCGATCGGCCGTTGCTTGTTGGCGGGGCTGCTGCTGGTCCTGGCCGGGCTGTTCGGACTGCGGGGCTTGCACGCTGGAGAGGCTTCGCCCGCGTCGGAAGGAACTCCAGTCGCGGCGTCCGTCGCGCGGCAACCGAAGCTTCGCACGCAGGCGATCGAGACGGTCTGCGTGGGCCAGCGCGTGCTCGGCGAGAACCCCGATCTCTCCGACGCCGACCGCGCGGAGTTGGGGCCCGCGTCGGATGAGGCGACATCGCGCAAGCTTTCGCTGCGGATGGTCAAGCCGGACGGCGGGCCGCTGGATATCGAGATGCTCCGGCCGCTGGTTTGGGTCGAAGCGGGCGAGGCCGGGCCGGGCAGCACGATTCGGCTGGACCTGCCGGAGATGGGCGCGCAAGGGCCGGCGGAGGTGGTCGCGGTCGATCCGTGTCCGCCCCCACGCGGAGAGCGTCCACAACCTCGAGGTCCACGGGAAGCACGTGTACGAGGTGGTGGGATGGACGCCCGTTTGACCCGACTGGTTTCGATGTTGACGTGTTTGTGAGGAGCGATTCGCTGCCGGCCAGATGGTTGGACGAAGTGGGCTCAGGCCCTTTGCGGGAAGAAACTGAGAGATCGCTGCGTGGAAGGACGGCCGGAATGCGGCCGGTGGGACCAGCGGGAAATCGTCGCGTGGAGCAACGGGCGCAAGGAAGGGAACCGCACGGCGAAGCTCCGAAACGCGTCGCCGCGGCGAACTGCGCCGACGAAGTAGAAGACGACAAACGGCGCTGTAGTACCGGAGCCTGTCGGCCAGGCTCCTCACTTTCCCGCGAAGCACAACAGCCGGCCGTCGGCCAGCGCGATGTAGAGCGAGCCGTCGGCCACGGCCAGGCTGTCCCAGGCCGGAGGCGCAGGCAGCGGGTACTCGGCGAGCTTCTCCCCGGTCTTGGTATCTGCCAGCCAGAGCACGCCGCCCATCCGTCCCTCATACGCCTTGGCAATGTCGCCCTCGGGGAAGACGACCGGCGTACCGGCGACAAAGACCACCTTCTCGGACATGGCGATGGCTTTGCCGGTGAGGGGAATGGGGCTTTCCCAGACCTTTCTCGACTGGGTCGCGGCGGCCGCCTGGGCCAGGGCGCGTGCCTTTCTCGCGGCGGCCGTGTTTCTCTTACCGGCTTTCTTCTTGCCGGTCTTCCCATTCCCAGGACGTTTCGCCTTGGGGGCGGGGTCCTTCTCGCCCGCGATGCCGCAATACAGCGTGTAACCGCTCACCCGCGGATCGAATGGCGTCTGGCGCGCGGGCTGATAGCCGCGGACCTCGACGAAGCGGTCTCCGTCCACCACCAGGATATCGCCGTGCACCCCGGCCAGGCCGGTGAGAATGTCGTAGCGGGTCACGGTATCGAGCGTCCAGAAGGTGCGGTGCTGGGGGATGGACTCCAGGAAACCGGGATTGGCGATCAAATGCCGCTTCTTCACCGCGGTCTGCTCGACGGGCGTGAGATCCGGCTGGAACGCCTGCTGTTTGAAGTAGACGCAGGGTCCGCCGTCTACCGGCACATCCGCCTTGAAGCCGTAGATGCCCATCCCCGTCCTGAGCTGCGGCGAGGTGAGAATCGGGAATCCGTCCTCGCCGAACGGGCCGTACATGCGGCGCTGGTGGCGGACCTCTCCGGTCTTCCTATCGAGTGCATAAACGAAGATGCCGCCATCCAGGAACGAATTCCTGCCGGCCGCGAAGTATACCAGCCCATCCTTCAGCAGCACCGTGCCGTTGACCGGCCAGGCGGATTCCAGTTGTTCGTAGGCGCAGATCAAGCGGCCGGGCAGGGGCGTGAAACGCCATGCCAACGCGCCGTCCGACGCCCGGACGGAATAGACGGCCCCATCGCGCGAGCCGAAATACACGAATCCGTCCGCGTAGGTCGGGGGAGAATCGATCCGGCCTCCGGCGGAGAACTTCCAGCGCGGCTCGCCGGTCCGGGCATTGAATGCGCACAGCTGGTGCGCGTCGATATTTGCGACGAAGAGCGTGCCGGCGGCGATGACCGGAGCGCTTGGACGCCCGGTGAGCTCGACCTCCCACTGCTGCGAGATCGAGCTGCCGACGCTGTCCTTCGAGACCCCCGAGCGGACACCGTCGTGCCGGTAGGTCGGCCAATCGGTCGGGGAGGCCGCGGCGCCGGCGGCCGCGCCGAATGCAGGCCCCTTCTCCAGCCGGTTCACCGGTTTGACCTTGACCGGGCCGTCCGATTTCGCCAGCTTCGGTTCCGGGGCCAGGGCGTTCAGCCCGTTGAGCATGACCCAGTTGCAGCAGGAGCAGGAAGGCGGCCCCGCGTAGAGCAGGCCGCCCGAGGGCATGAAGCCGATACCGCAAGTTGCCCGCACCCACGGATGGGGGAACTCCGTACCGGTCCCGAACTCCAGGTAGTCGCTGCCCCCGGTCGCGCTGTTGATGTAGTACGAATCGGTAATCCGGTTGCGGTAGCAGCGGTCATGGCCCATGGGGCGAATCATTCGCTGAGGAATCTGCTCCACGACCTCTCCGGTCTTCGGATCGTAGCCAACGACCCCCATGTAGTTCAGGTCGATCCCCCGATCCAATTGCCCCCGGTTCGCGTTGTAACCGGCCGCCCAGACCAGTCCGCCGGTCAGGAAGACGTCCGGTTCCTTGTGGTGGTTGAAGGTGGCGGGCGCGGACCAAAGCTGCTTGCCGTCGGAGAGCCGGAAGGCGCGTAGCTCCTTGCCGTCGGCCATGTAGGCGCCTTCTTCGGAAAGCACGAGCGAGATCGCGATTCCGATGGTCGCGTTGTAGAACGAGACCGGCGCGGGGGTGCTCCACAGCTTCTTGCCGCTGGCGCGATCCCAGGCAGTCACGCCGCCGCCGGTATAGAGCACCACGCGGTCGCCGATGATGCCAAGGGTGGCGCCGAGATAGCCGGCCGTATCCTCGCCGGAGTTCTTCCAGAGCGTCCTGCCGGTCGTCGCGTCGATGGCGCTGATGGTGCTCTTGGGGTTCTCGAAGGTGATGACCGGCGGGCCGTAGAGATTCGCATTGAACTTCGAGGAGCCGAGGGCGTCGGTGTTTTCGCCACGTTTATACGTCGGTTCGCCCGTCACCACGTAGAGCGTGCCGCGATCGTAGACGAATTCCGTCGTGTTCTTCGTTTCCCCATAGACCTTCTTCACGGCGCCCGTCGCGGCGTCGTAGGCGGTGACCGGGGCAAAGTAGCCCGGCGTGCAGTAAACGGTGTCGCCGATCGCCGCGCACCGCCGCTGAAGCTGCACCGGCATGTTCTTGTCGTAGATCAGCGTCGAGTGCCAGTCGGGGAAGGCCACGCGCCAGAGCTCGATACCGGAGAACGCATCGCGGCAGATCAGCGCGTATTTGCCCGGCAGCGCCGGATGCTCCGCCGAGGCCAGGTCTTCGACCGTGTAGAGCCGCGAGTCGGAGGCGAGCAGGCAGTTCATCGAAGGCATGATATGGTGCGACCGCTGCCACTGCGGAAAGGCGATCCACTGGTAACGGCGGGGCGGGCCCACGGCCGTATCGTGGGCCACGGCGTTGTTGTCCGGGCCGTGATAATGCTGCTGCCACTCGTCGTACTCCTTCGGCCAGGGCTTGACGATCACCTCGTCTTTGTCCTTCACCACAGCCGCCCCAAGCGGGCGGAGCACGCGCATGACCTCCGCCATGGGCACGGCCTGGTCGTCCACCACGACCAGCGCGGCCAGGTTATCGACGTAGGGAAGGTGCTTCCCATCATACGGCACCACCGAGACTGCTCCGTACAGACCCTGGGACTGAATGTACGTCCGGGCGGCATCACACGCGGACGTGTCCGTGGTCAGCCCCTGGACACAGCAATGGTCATTGGCCTTCAAGGCGGCAGTGAACTTCCCATCCGTGGCGCCCAAATGCAGGATGACGCCGCCCTTGATACCGGTCGCCGAGAAGACCTTCTCGGCACGCTGGGCTTCCGCGGCCCTAGCAGACGCAGAGCAGGACGGTGCGGTCATCAGGGCCGCCGCGAGTGCGGCCGGAAGAAACCACGGGCTGGGAAATGGGAAAGGACGGGTGAATCTGTTCATTGCGAGCACTCCTCGAAGGCAAGCACCAGGAACGGTCTAGCTCTGGCCGATTCCATCGCGATCATCGCCGGCGCCGATCGATCTGGCAACGGGAGGGTCTCGCGAGACCAGCCCGAGATTCCCGCCGTTAGCCAGGAACGGATCCACCGTCGTTGGGCCGTCCATTCTAGCATGGCGTGCCCCACCGCGACCAGGTTGCGTTGGATTCGTGAGCGAAATGGCACGGGCGGCTCACCGCCGGTTGAATACACGGTATCGAACCGCCTTCAAGCGGCCATCGAGGGCGGGCGGGGCGGGCAACGCCAGCTCGGAAAAGCCCGTATTCGCGCCCAGCGGCGCAGGGGCACATCGAGCCACCGATTCGCTCAGCGAACCCAGGGACGCCCGCAAGCAGCCCAGCTTGCGTTGCGCTCTGTTTTGCTTGGCGGCCTGCTGGATACCACGCAACGAGATGATGAGGGGATTGAAGAGGAAGAGCAGGACGAGCGTACAGTAGTCGTCGAAACGCGGATTTCGGTTGCCCGCCCTATCGCGATCGCCCCCCACCTGGTGCAAACGCGATGGCAAGGGCAGCAGTTCTTCGAAGAGCTTCAGCCCCCTGGATGTCGCGCTCTCGGATTCGCCTTCGCTTTGTGCGGGCCATGCCGCAGAGCATGCGCTATTTAGGCCGCCGGCGCAAGCCTGCCTGTTCTTCGCATGTTGCCTGGTCGCCATGGCGCAAGACTCGTGCCGGACAGGATTGGCACCGGACCTTTGCAGTTCCTCTTCCATCTGCCGCAACGCCCGCGAGCGCCCGGCTTCTACGTCCCTTCGATCTTCCTTGGCACATTCACCCCCTTTTCTGACCCCCTGGAGACACCCTCAAGAGACGCCTCCTGTACCAGAAGCGGAAGGCAAGAAGGCGTCACTGGTCGTCGTAAGTCGCTGCCAAAAAACGACCTTGAATTCCTCTGCCATCCTGCGGCGGTATCTTCATGCAACGTGGACGGAGCGGGCGCTCCATCCTGCGGACGGTTCGCGCACCGTTGCCCGGCCTTGGGCCGTCTGGTACGCTCGAAAGCTTCGGGACGTGCCACAGAGCCTGCCAGGGTAGTGCATGAGCGATCCAGCCCCGCAGACGCCCCGCAGCGAGGAGAGCCCCCGGCCCGTCGAGAAGGTGCCCGACGGCGCGTTCCCCTCTCGCGAGGGGAACCTCATGGGGAGCAACGGGGACCAGTGCATCTGCATCCGCGGGGCGCGGGTCCACAACCTCCAGAACGTCGATCTGGACATCCCGCGGGACCGGTTCGTGGTGATCACCGGCCCGAGCGGGTCGGGCAAGAGCAGCCTGGCCTTCGACACGATCTATGCCGAGGGCCAGCGCCAGTACATCGAGAGCCTGTCGGTGTACGCCCGGCAGTTCCTCAACCAGCTCGAGCGGCCCGACGTGGATGTGATCGAGGGCCTCCAGCCCACGATCTCGATCGACCAGCGCTCGGGCATCCAGAACCCGCGGAGCACGGTGGCCACGGTCACCGAGATCTACGACTACCTGCGCCTGCTCTATGCCCGGCTGGGCGAGGCCGCCTGCTACCGGTGCGGGTGTCCGATCCGCCAGCAGAGCGTCGAGGAGATCCTCGACACGCTCCTGGCCCTCCGCGACGGCACGCGGATGATGCTCCTGGCGCCGATCGTGCGGGGGCGCAAGGGGCAGCACAAGGACGTATTCGGCGAGATCCGCAAGGCGGGCTTTGTGCGGGCCCGGGTGGACGGCCAGGTGATCGACGTGGAGCATCCGCCCGATCTGGTCCGCCAGCGATCGCACCACATCGAGGCCGTGGTCGATCGGATCGTCGTGCGCGAGGGAGTGCGCCAGCGCCTGACCGATTCGATCAGGCTGGCCGTGCATCACGGCGACGGGCTGGTACTGGCCACGTACGAGACGAAATCGAAGAAGCCCGGCGGCGAATCGACCTGGCACGACATCCTCTTCAGCACGCAGTACGCCTGCCCCGACTGCAGGATCAGCTACGAGGAGCTGGAGCCGCGCACGTTCAGCTTCAACAGCCCGTACGGGGTGTGCCCCGTGTGCGAAGGGCTGGGCGTGCGCGTGGAGTTCGATCCCGAGCTGGTCATCCCCGACCCGGCCCAGTCGCTCGACAGCGGGGCGATTGCGCCGTGGAAGGGCGAGCCGGCCGGCGCGCAGAAGCGCCATGCGGCCGCGCTTCGCGACCTGGTGGCGGCGGCCGGAGTCGATGGGGCGACGCCGCTGGCCGAGTGGCCGCCCAAGGCGCTGGACCAGTTGCTTCGCGGCCACAAGAAGCTGCCCGGCTTGCTGGCGATCCTGGAGAAGGAGTACGCGACCACCTCGAGCGACCGGACGCGGCAGCGCCTCGAAGCGTTCCGCGGGCGCGTCCCCTGCCCCGAGTGCGGCGGAGCGCGGCTGCGGGCCGAGGCCCGGGCCGTGCGCGTTTCGGGCACGGCCATCCACGAGGCCACGGCCCTCACGGTGCGCCAGGCGCGGGAGTTCTTTGCCGCCGTGGGCTTCCCGGAGGACCGGGAGCCGATCGCGCGGCCGCTCTTGGCGGAGATCGTCTCGCGCCTGGCGTTTCTGGACAGCGTGGGCCTGGACTACCTCACGCTCGACCGGCCGGCCGACACGCTCAGCGGCGGCGAGCTGCAGCGGGTGCGCCTGGCCACGGGGCTTGGCTCGGGGCTGGTGGGCGTGTGCTACGTGCTCGACGAGCCTTCGATCGGCCTGCATCCCCGCGACAACCAGCGCCTGATCGACTCGCTACGCGACCTCCAGGCGCGCGGCAACACGGTACTCGTCGTGGAGCACGACGAGGCGATCATGCGCCAGGCCGACCGGCTGATCGACCTGGGGCCGGGCGCGGGCCTGCACGGGGGCCGCATCGTGGCCCAGGGCGCGCCCGAGGAGATCGTGCGCGACCCGGCCTCGCTCACCGGGCGGTTCCTCTCCGGCGAACTCCAGATCGCGGTCCCGGCCCCGCGCCGCAAGGTGGCCAAGACCCGCTCGCTGGCGCTGGAGGGCGTGACCACGAACAACCTCAAGGGCGTGTCGGTGCGTTTCCCGCTCTCGGCCCTCGTGTGCGTGACGGGGGTGAGCGGTTCGGGCAAGAGCTCGCTGCTGGACGAGACGCTCGGCCGGGCCGTGGCGCGGCGCCTGGGGGGACTGGCGCCCAAGCCCGGCCCCCACACCAGCCTCCGCGGCGCGAGCCAGTTGGGTAAGCTCGTGCAGATAGACCAGTCCCCCATCGGGCGCAGCCCGCGGAGCAACCCGGCTACCTACACCGGCGCATTCGACGAGATCCGCAAGGTGTTCGCCGCCACGCGCGACGCCAAGCAGCGGGGCTACAAGGCCGGGCGGTTCAGCTTCAACGTGAAGGGGGGACGCTGCGAGGAGTGCCAGGGGCAGGGGCAGACGCGGATCGAGATGAACTTCCTGCCTGACCTCTACGTCACCTGCCCGGTGTGCGAGGGCCGCCGCTTCAACCCGCAGACGCTGGAGATACGCTACAAGGACCGCTCGATTGCCGACGTCCTCGACATGCGCGTGGACGAGGCCGCCGGGTTCTTCGAGAACTTCCCGCACATCGCCCGGGTTCTTACCAGCCTCCAGGAAGTGGGCCTGGGGTATCTCACCCTGGGGCAGTCGTCGATCACGCTCTCCGGCGGCGAGGCCCAGCGCGTGAAGCTCGCCGCCGAGCTGAGCCGGGTCGATACGGGCGATACGCTCTACATCCTCGACGAGCCGACGACCGGGCTGCACTTCGACGACGTGCAGAAGCT
>CAYSUS010000020.1:15392-83657 GCA_964434165.1 uncultured Pirellulales bacterium | reverse complement strand
CCAGCCGTAGTACTGGTCGGACATGTGCGGGAAGGCAGGCGGCACCCGCTTGGTGAACAGGATCGCGTCGAAGTCCAGAAGCGGATGGCGCAGCGCCATCCGGCGCACCGCCCAGCGCGCCCGCAGGTACAGCCGCCGCTTCGCGTCCTTCGGGGCGTCGTCGGCGAGCTCCGCCACGGCATCGGCCACACGCTTCAGCTCGGCGACCTCGGCCGCGACGTGCACCCCCGTCTCCGCCAGGGCCGCGCCCAGCTTGCGGCCCCGCTCGATCACCGGGCCGATGGCGTACGTTCTCGCGCCCTCGGGCCCCGGGCCCTCATGCCAGGCCGACCACTGGCTCGTGCTCGACTGCGTGGCCGGCCTGCCCAGGGCGATGTTCTTGTCGCTTCCGGCCGCGAAGACCTCGACCTCGTCGAGATGGAAGTAGCTCGTGCCGGGAAGCTGCAAGCGCACGTACCGGGCCTCGGCGCCCTGGAGATCGACCGAGAGAGGCCCCCCGAGCTTCTTGCCGTAGAACACCGTGCCGTCGTGCTGGTAGAGCTGCTTGAAGGCCTTGCCGTCCTCGCTGGCCAGGACGAGGATCCGCCCGTTGCGCCCCGCGCACTCGTCGCAACGGTTCCACAGCACGATGCGGGCCAGGGTCGTCGATCCGCCCAGATCGACCTGCCACCAGGGCTGCTTCTCGTTCTGGGTATGAAAACCCCATTTGCCGGTCTTCTGGCCGTCCACGCCGCCGGCCGCGTCCTGCTCGGGCTTGACGGCCGGCGCCCCGCGGATCGGCCCGGCGCTGCGGACCTCCTCTTGCCGAAGCCAGTCGGCCTCGACCTGCTCGGGCGTGAAGGCCCGAGCAGGCTCGCCGGCGGCCACCGCCTCGGACGTCGCGGCCGCCAAGACCAGAGCCAGGACCGTCGCGCACGGGGCGAAGAGAAAACCGGGGCGGGTGGGGACCACGGCAGGCCTCCTTTTCCTTAAGCGGGAATCGGTCTCCAGACTTCCGGGGTTGCCGCCAGACTTCCGGAGTCTCACGGACCTCGGAAGTCTTCTCACGGCCGCCCTCATCATACCCCGCCACGGACGTAGCCGCAACGCAACGCTTGAGAAACGGGGACAGGTCCAGTTATTAAGTTGATCAATGGAAAAATGAAAAAAAGGACAGGCATCATTCGTGCCCGTAGCAGGCATTCTCCGCAGTGCCGTCCGCCGGGGTGCGGAAGCGTCTCTTGCCACGCAACTCGAAGCCGAGGTGGACGGCACGCGGAGTGGTGCCTGCTAGTGCGCCTGTGAGCGTACTGAATACAGAAAACAGAACCAGAACCAGAAAAGAACCAGAACAGAAGAACAGAAAACCACGGAAAAGGACAGGCATAATTCCATTCTTGACGGCGGCACGCCCGGGGGGGGTGCAGCAAACGCGGAGATGGGCAGGGCACAGAGGGGGCGCCTTATTGTGCCTGTCCTTTCCTCGCAGCAAACGCGGAGATGGGCAGGGCACAGAGGGGGCGCCTTATTGTGCCTGTCCTTTCCTCACTCCTCATCCTCCTCACTCCTCACCCCCCCCATTTTTTTAACTTCCACATTCCCCATTCCTCACCCTTCGCTCGCACCTGCCCTTTCCTACTGCCTCCTCTGCCGCGCGCCTTCTTTTCTCCGCCCTCGCCCCGGCCCTCTCCCGCAAGCAGGTGAGCGAGAAATTTCTGGAGAAATGGGAAGACTATTCCGATTATTCCTGTCGCATAGACTTTTCCGCCCGTGCTGCGCTGTGTCCTTGCCCAGTCTATCTATCTCACCCCATCGAGAACATGAGACCAAGCGCAAATGGCGACCAAAACAAAGGTTAGAGGAATTCGGCCGCGCCGGGGCCGCACGTTGATGATCGCACTCCTGGCCGGGGCCATGCTTTCGTGGCAACCCGCCCAAGGCGCGGATTTCCAGGCCTACCCACTTCACCACGCCAAGGCGGGCGAAGTCGTCGGTTCCCTTTCGGCGCTACTGCCAGGCGGGAGCGAGGTGGTCGCCGATCCCAGGCAGAACCGCGTCCTGGTGAGCGGGCCGCGCGAGGCACAGCAGATCGCTGCCCATGCGATTGAGTCGCTCGACCGTCCCGGGGCTTCGCGGCCCGGGGGTATTTCCACGCAGGCCAAGCCGGTGATGGCCGCCTATCGCTGCCCCGACGGAAAGGCCGAGTCGACCGCCCAGTGGCTGCGCGGCCAGATACCCGCCGGCTCGGACGCGCGGATCGTGGCCGATCCCCGGTCCTCGCAGGTCCTGGTGCTGGCCCCGCCGGGTCTTCAATCGCGCATTGCCGCGGAGATCGGCCCGCCCGCGTCTCCGAATCATCCAACCGCCGCCGGGACGCCGGATTCGGCCCGCGCGCAAGTGCCCAAGCCCGGCTTCTCGCGGACCATCCTGCCACGCAAGCCGCGCGGCGACGCCGGCCAGAGCCCTGCTCCTTCGCCGAGGTGGACGCCCAATTCCAGCTTCAGCGGCGCGGGCGCCTCGGACGGCGAGCGCGGCCAGGTCATCCAGCTCTGGCACACCGAGGCCCGGGCATTGGAGTCGGACCTCGCGCGCATGCTGGGAGCCCGGATGACGCCGACCCGTGCTCGAGCGGGCAGCGCGTACGAGCTGACGGCCAAGGGCAGCGAGCGCCTGTTGGTTTCGTTCGACCACCGGGCCCATCGCGTTGCGGTCGAGGGGCCGGCCGCCGCGGTGGAGGCGTGTCTGCGGCTGATCCGGGCGATGGACAGCCCGCCGGACCGCGGCAACCGCTCCACGCAGATCGTCCCCCTCAGTCATGCCGCCCCCGCGCACCTGCGGCGCGCGGTCCGCGCCATTCAAGCCAGCCAGCAAGGCCCCAGCTCCACGTTGGGGCGCGATGCGGCGGTCGCGATGCAATTGCCGCCGGGCGAGGAGCCCGACCCGGACGCCGGGCCGGAGCCGCGCGATCCGTTGCAGCCGGCCCCGGGCGACATGCAGGACCGGCCGGACCTGCCGCCGGAGCTGGGGCCGGAAGAAGAGGGCCCGGGGCCCGGCGAGCAGCCCGCGGCCGAGGGACCGCGGGCCCCGCGCGGCGACTCGGGGTTGATCGGGCCGGTGCAGGTGGAGCTGCTGGACGGGCTGGACGTGCTGGTCATCCGCGGCCACCGCCGCGACGTGGAGCAGGTCATGGCCGTGATCGAGCAGATCGAGCGGCTCTCCGCGGTGACCGAGCCGGTCATCGAAGTCTATCCCCTCAAGCACGTCGATTGCGAGGCGGTGGCCGAGATCGTCCAGCAGATCTACGCCGACCTGTTCGAGCCCCGGCTGGGCGTGGCCAGCATCACCGCCCTGGTCAAGCCGAACGCGCTGCTGCTGATCGGGCCGCAGGCGAACGTGGACGCGGTGGTGGACCTGGTGCGCAAGCTCGATCGGCCCGTCGCCCCCGAGACCCAGTTCCGTGTGTTTCGCCTGAAGCACGCGGCGGCCGAGACGGTGCAGGCGCAGGTGCAGGAGTTCTACGCGGAGCGGGCCGGGCTGGGCGTGCGCGTCGTGGTGGTTGCCGACTTCCGTTCCAACTCCCTGATCGTGATGGCCCGGCCCCGCGACATGATTGAGGTGGCCGAGCTCATCGAGCGCCTGGACACGGGGGTCAGTGAGGCCGAGGCCGAGATCCGCGTGTTCAAACTGGAGAACTCGCTGGCCGAGGACCTGGGGCCGATTCTGCAAGAGGCCATCGTGGGCGACGCGGCCGGCGCCCGGCCGGCGGGCGGGCCGGGGCAGGGGGCCGCGGCGCCGGCGCGCCGCACGGGAGGCGGCGAGGGCAAGGCCACGATGCTCAGCTTCGCCACGGTCGATACGCAGGGGCAGCGTCTGCTCAAATCGGGGATCCTCACCGACGTGCGGATCACGCCCGACACCCGATCGAATGCCCTGGTGGTGGCCGCGCCGGCCGAGAGCATGCCGCTGATCGAGGCGCTCATCCGACAGCTCGACCAGATGCCGGCGGCCGAGGCCCAGATCAAGGTCTTCACGATCGTCAACGGCGACGCGCCGAGCCTGGTCGAGATGCTCGAGACGCTGTTCTCCACGCAGGGGGGGGCGGGGGCGGGCGCGGAGATCCCGCTCCAGGCCGTCACGGCCGAGGGCGAGAGCTCGCTGGTGCCGTTGCGGTTCGCCGTGGACCCGCGCACCAACAGCATCATTGCCTCCGGCACGCCGGGTTTTCTGAACGTGGTCGAGGCGATCCTGCTGCGTCTGGAGGAGAGCGACGCGCGGAACCGCAAGAGCCTCGTCTATCGGCTTCGCAATGCGCCGGCCCTGGACGTGGCCAACGCCATCGACCAGTTCCTCCAGCGCGAGCGCCAGGTGCAGCAGACCGCGCCGGGCCTTCTGAGCGCCTTCGAGCAGATCGAGCGCGAGGTGGTGGTCGTGCCCGAGGTCGTGTCCAACAGCCTCATCGTCAGCGCCACGCCGCGGTTCTACGAGGAGATCGTCGAGCTCATCGAGGACATCGACAAGCGGCCGCCGATGGTGATGATCCAGGTTCTCATCGCCGAGGTCCAACTGAACGACCTCGACGAGTTCGGCGTGGAACTGGGGCTTCAGGACTCGATCCTCTTCGACCGCAGCATCCTCGGTGACATCGCGACGACCACGCAGACGGTAAGCGGGGCGGCCGGGACGATCGCCACGAACGAGGTTATCCAGTCGGCCACGATCACCCCCGGTTTCAACTGGAACAACCAGCCGCTGGGCAACAGCGGCGCGGCCAACTCCACGCAGAATGCCGACGTGGTCGGGTCGCAGGGGCTGACCAACTTCGGCCTGGGGCGCGTCAACGGGGAGCTGGGCTACGGCGGGCTGGTGCTCTCCGCCTCGAGCGAGAGCGTGAGCATCCTCATCCGGGCGCTGAAGGAGTGCCGCCGCCTGGACGTCCTCGCCCGGCCCCAGGTCATGACCCTGGACAACCAGCCGGCCTTCGTGCAGGTCGGCCAGGAGGTGCCCACCATCCGCGGCACGCAGATCAACGAGACTGGCCAGGTGAACAACATCGAGTATGCCAACGTCGGCCTGATTCTCGGCGTCACGCCCCGGATCAGCCCCGACGGCCTGGTCGTGATGGAGATCGACGCGGTGAATTCCGAGGTCGGCCCCGAGGCGGAGGGCATCCCCATCTCCATCTCCGCCACGGGCGACGTGATCCGCTCGCCGCGGATCAACACCATCCGGGCGCAGACCACGGTCAGCGCCGTGGACGGGCAGACGATCGTGCTGGGCGGGCTGATCAACACGTCGAAGTCCAAGGTCCACCGCCGCGTGCCGGTGCTCGCGGCGATCCCCGTTCTGGGCAACCTGTTCCGTTACGACAACGTCCAGACCGAGCGGTTCGAGCTGCTGATCATCATGACCCCGCACATCGTCTCCGACGAGCTCGACGCCGCCCGGGTGCGCCAGACCGAGGCCGCGCGCATGAGCTGGTGCCTGGGCGACGTGATCAAGGTCCACGGCGAGGCCGGGCTGCGGTCGCGTTGCGACGACTGGGGCGATGGCGAGACGGTGGTCGTGTACCCCGACGAGAACCCCACGGCCGACGGCCTTCCGAAGTGCGTCGCCCGGGTGCGGGAGCTGCGCGAGCGATCGTTCCACTTCCCCAAGGACCGGATCGAGCCGTACGACGACATGCGACCGCTCCGCTCCGAATGCGACACGCCGAGCTGCCTGGAGCGGCGCGGCGCCGCGTGCCCGATGCAAGGCGCCCCGGCGGAGTACGAGATGGAACCGTGGATGGAATCCGCGCCGCAGGGGTTTCCCACGCCGGCGCCGGAGGTGGCGGAGCCCCTGGTCCCGGCCGAGGCGTTCCTGCCGAAGCCCAGGAAGCGGAAGTTCCGTCCCTTCGAAGGCCTTCGCAATCGGCTCGCCGGGCGAGGGGAGCCGACCGGGTCGGCCGTGCGGGCCGACTACCTGCAACAGCAGGATTTCCTGCCGCCCGACGCGGTGATCATCGCCGACCGCGCGGCCCCGGCGGTCTACGACCAACACGGGACGCCCTTGAGCCCCATGCCGGCGCCGCCCGGCGACGCGGCGGCCATGGCAATGCCCGAGCCGATGGAGTCCAACCCGCTTCGCGACGTCCCTCGGCGGCAGGTCGAGGTTCCGCGCCGCGACACGTGGCCGGCCACTCGGTGATGCAACGCCCCCACGACGCGCCGGGGATCCGGCTCGATCGAGAAACAGGAACGACGCCATGCGACGGATTGAAACGCTTGGATTGCACCTGATCGTGCTTGTCTGCACCGTCGTCCCGACGGGGTGCTCGCACTTCAACCTCAAGAAGGACATCCCCTGGCCGATGGGCGACGTGGACGATCCCACGGCCCCGACCAAGGTCGTGGCCGTCTGGACCGACACGGTACTTCACCAGGCGGGCAAGCCGACCACGCGCGGCTTCGGCGGGCGGATCATGTTCTACGCCCACGAAGAGCCGTGGCCGCTGAAGGTCGATGGGACGCTGGTCGTCTATGCGTTCGACGAGCAGGGCCGCGGGCCGGAAGAGGTGAAGCCCGATCGCAAGTACGTGATTACCCGCGACCGGCTCCAAGACCACTACAGCAAGTCGAAGATCGGACACTCCTACAGCGTGTGGGTGCCGTGGGACGAAGCGGGCGGGCCGCGCAAGGAGATCAGCCTTATCGTGCGGTTCATCCCGAAGCAGGGGGACGTGGTGGTCGGCGAGCAGGCCCGCCAGGTTCTCCCGGGCCCGGCTCCGCGGCCGCGGGAGGACCCCGCGTACGCCTCCCGCCTCGAGCGCGGCGCGCGGCGGGACGAGGTCCGCCGGGTCAGTTACTACGAAGAGCGTGGTCCCGCCGGGGAAGCTCGCCGTGCGCGCGGCGCCTCACCGGTCAACCACGACCACCGCGACGCGGAGACCCGCGACGAGCGATCGCGGCTGAACACGGCGACGATCGACGTGCCGTCGCAGTTCGGTCGCAGCCCGATCGCCGGTGGGCCCAGAGAGGGGCAAGCCATTTCGCCCTCGGCGCTCGGCCGGGTCGCCAGAGAACCGCGTGCCAGTGGCGGCGTGCCCGCCCGTGCCGCCGAGGAATCGAGCCGCTGGCGGTCTGCCGAGGAACGCGATTCGCCGAGCCGCGCGTACGGCCGGTCGGCGGATCACCTCAAGGAGATCCCGGCGCGGGGGTCGGGCTGGGCGCAGGGACCAGTTCCGGGGCCTCGGGAGGCTCACCCGGATTCAGCGTATCGCCCGGCTCGAGGCCGGCTCCCGGGCGGACCTCGAGCTCGTTCTGGACCGATCGCACCCCTGGCTCAAGGAGGGCCAATTGCTCCGCCAGCGCTCGATCGTGAGGCGTTTGAACGCTCCCGCGGAGGATCGCGGTCGCGCCCGATAACTCGACCCGAATGGGCGAGGTCTTCTGAATACGGGGAGTCTTCATTATCAGATCGGTCAGCGAGGTACTGATCGCGGGCGGAATGGTCGCGGGGACTTCAAACCCTGGGGTGAGGGTGACGCGCACGTCTTCGCCCCCGCGGCGGCCGGAGCGGTTGCCGCGGTTCTGATTGGGTTGGTTCGCCCGGCCTCTGCTGAGGGCCTGCAATCCCCCCATGCGCCCGAAGTTGCCTCCCCCGAGACCGCCCAGGATGCTCTGGATGTCCTGGGTATCGGCACCGACGAACTGTCCCGGCTGGCGGTTGCTGCGGAGAAAGCGCTCGTTGGGGCTCAGGCCGCCGGTGCCGCCCAGCGTGTCCCCACCGAACGCCGATCCGCCCAGATTGCTGGAGCCGAAGCTGCTTGTGCCGAAGCCCGAGCTGCTGAAGGTGCGATTGCCGGGCGCGACCGATCCGCCCATCGTGCGGCTGCCGAACATGGTCGAGCGGCCCGACCCGGACATGCTGAACTGGGCCGCGGCGGGACTGGCGACAACGAGGGCCAGGGCCGCGGCGGGGCCGGCGATGCAAGCGATGCGCATAATTGCGTCTCCATACAGCGAGGACAGCAGAAGGCACGTGCCCGGCCGGGACAGCCCCATTGATGCAAGTGTACGCGAATCGTCCTTGACGGTATATCGAGCCCCGTGGTGGGCGGGAGGCAGCGAACCTCGCCCCTTCGTTTCAACCCGCACAGACGGGACAGGTTCCGCGAGGGGCAGTGCGCGCGGCACTGCCCAATGCGCGGGGACGCACTGTAAACCACGGTTTACACGTTGGCGCAAATCCGCAAGCGCAGTTTGCTGGTCCGATGCCGGCCGGCCAGGGAAGCTGCGGGCACGGGGTTGCGTGGTGGTGCCATCAATCCCCTCCGTAGGTGCATAGAGGCGTAGGCTCGGAAAGCCTCTTCCCTAGAAGGGGTTACGCACCCTGGATTGTGAGGGCGTGGAACGCCGATTGCATCCTTACTCGGCCGGTGATGTCTTGCAGGGCGCAACGCAGCACCAGGCCGCATTGGGTCCGGGGAGCGATCCCACACGGCGCGCCAAGAGCCGCTTTCGCGCAAGTCTTCGCCACCTCCCCCGAGGCACGGCGGCCGGGGCGTGGGGCGAGCGGTCTTCTCCGAAACCGTGAGCCAGGTCGTTTCGATCGCCAGGGGTGAAGCCATGGCTGTCTCCAGGCCGCTGCTTATGTGCGGAGTCTTTCTGGTCGTGGTGGGCGCCTGTGGGCCCGGCTTTGCCCAGTGGCTAAAGCTCGACCCGCCGCCGGACGTGGACAAGCTCACGCACCACGGAACCACTAGGAACATCGACACCTGCTGGCTGGCCACCACGGCGAACATGCTGGCCGGGGCGGGCTACGGCACGTCGCTCTCCACGGGCGGGCCGCAGCAGCGGGCCGACGCCATCTACGGCCAGCTCGTCAATAATTACGGCACGACAACGAGCGGGTGGATCGATACGTCACTAAGCTGGTGGCTGGCCAATCAGAACGACGCCCCAGGGAACCCCTATGACACGGTGACCGTGTTCGGCAACAAGGATCTGGTGCCCTGGAGCAACGCCAACGGCATGCGGTTCGTCGGCAACCAGTTGCGGGACTGTGGTTTGGCGGGAATAAGCGTGTCGTTTGCCAACGCGAGCGGCAACTTCGGCGGACATGCCATCACCGCCTGGGGTGACAGCGGCCCGGATTCCACCAATCCGCTCACCGTCAACCCCGCTCAGATCACCCTGGCCGATTCCGATCGCGACGCTGGCGGCAACCTCCAGTCCTACAACGTGACGTGGCAGAATGGCGCCGCAGGGACCGGCAACTACCTGACGAATTACTCCAACGCCGGCAACCAAACCTTCATCAAGCACGTCACCACCTTGACCGGCGGGGGCGACGAGCAGGCTGTGACCTCCATAAAAGTCCACCAGGGACTTGGAGTCGACGCGGACGGCATCACCTACCACCTCGGGCTGGACGTGCCGATCCGCGGCTATGGCACCGACATCGATTGGGCCGGCAAGGGCAACGTGACGTACTTCGAGGACCTGGGCGCGGGCGACGTGGGGGTGCGATGGGATTTCACCTCCAACATGCCGACGTGCAACGACTTGATCATCACGGCGGGCGTGACGATGGATTCCCCGAGCGCCTTCGGCATCAGCGACGTGAATTGGCTGATCGGGCCGCTGCCCAAGCCGGTCGTCCCGCCCCACGCGTGGGTCATCGAGGACATGTATTCCGACCCGACGTATCTTGGGTACGTGATCGGCAGGTACTTCCTCCAGTGGAAACCGGACCCGATTCCGCCCGGGCCGGGACCGTGGGTGGAATTGCGTTTGCTCCACCAGCTCGACCCCACGGATGACCCGATGTTCCACATCTTCCACCTGCTCAACACCGGCGACTTGCCCTTCACGTTGGGTGGCGCCGCGTTCGGCTACTCGACCGGGTATCTCACGACGGAAGAGCTTTGGGCATTCGACGCGTGGCTGACCGCTGGCGAGGGCTGGGAGCTGTCGCCCGGCGAGGACTACACCTTCCAGATCGACTTCGGTGAATTGCCCATCTACTTCGAGCAGCCCATGCCACAGAACGAGGCGGACGTGATCCCCGAACCGCACTCGCTGTTGGTCTGGGCCGCATGCCTGGCGCTGGGCGGGGCGGCGGGGCTGCGAATTCGACGGCGCCGCGTCGCTTCGGGCTGAATCCCCGCCCCGAGCAGACGACTCCTGCGGTGCGCGCTCCGCTTCAGCCGCGCCGCATTTTCTCGGCCAGCGCGCGCACCACGGTCTGGTAGCAAGACGCCAGCGCCGATACGGTCATGCGCCGCGCGTCGGTCCCGGTCACCTCGATGGTCACCTCCAGGCGCTCACGCGGCAGGCATGACGCGACCCGGTCGGCCCATTCGATGAGCGTGACGCCTGGCCCTTCGAAGTACTCCTCGGGGCCGAGCTGGAGGAACTCGTCCTCGTCGCGCAGCCGGTAGGCGTCGATGTGGTACACGGGGCGGTCGCCCCGGTACTCCTGGATGAGCACGAACGTGGGGCTGACGACCTGCTCGCGCGGCACGCCGGCCGCCTCGGCCACGGCCTGCACCAGCCGGGTCTTGCCCGCCCCCAGGGTCCCCAGGAGGGCCACCACCGCGCCGTCGGGCAGCACGGCTTCCAGGGCGCGGCCGAGGGCCGCCGTGTCGGACTCGCTCTGCGCGTCAAAGACGAAACGGTCCATCAGCCGAGCTCGTGCAGGTAACCCCGCGCGTCGAGCGGCTCCCGCCGCCCCGACGCATCGCACTGCCACAGGCCGCGCTCCTCGACGAACGCGCCGATGTCGGTCAGCGGAACGCCCAGCGGCTGGTCGTCGAGCATTCGGCGCGCGGACTCGGGCGGCACGGCCAGGATCAACTCGAAGTCCTCCCCGTCAGCCAGGGCCCGGTCCAGGGCCGTGGCGCCGTCGCGCAGACGCTGGGCGAGGCGCCGGGCGTCGTTGTCGATGGGGACGTCGCCAAGCCGCAGCGCGGCCCCGCAACCGCTCTCGGCCGCCATGCGTCCCAGGTCGATCGAAAGCCCGTCGCTACAGTCGATCCCCGCGTGGACCTCGTACCGCTCGTGAAGCAGCAGGGCCTCGGCGACGCGGGGCTCGAAGTCGAGGTGCCGCCCCAGGATGCTGCCGCCGAAGGCGCCGGTCACTACGATCCGGTCGCCGGCGGTGGCCCCGCTTCGGCAGAGCGGTCCCCGCGGCGTGACCTGGCCGAGCACCGTCACGCTGGCTGCCAGGGGGCCGTCCCAACTGTTCGTATCGCCCCCGGCGATGGCCACCTGGTGCCGAACGGCAAGCGGCAACAGCCCCTCGTAGAGCTCCACGGCCAGGCGCATGCCGCCGGTCCGCGGCAGCAGCAAGGCGATCACCGCGGCCAGCGGCCGCGTGGCCATGGCCGCCAGGTCGCTGAGATTGGCGGCGAGGATCTTGCGGCCCACCCGGCGGGGATCGACCTCGGCCAGCTCGAAATCGACGTGGTCGCTGAGCAGATCGACCGAGACCACGCACTGGTCGATCCCGGCCATGTTCAGCACGGCCGCGTCGTCCCCTGGCCCAAGGTGCAGCAGCGGGTGAGCGGGGAGCGTCTTGCGAAGATGGGCGATGAAGTCGGATTCCATGTCGGGCGGCGGCTCACGGGGGGCTTTCGCCATTGTAGCTTGCCCGGATCGATCGGTCCCCCCGGGTTGCCCCGGGAGGGCTTCGAGAGGAGCCCCCGGCGGCAGGCGAGCGGAGAAGCTCTGAGCCGGGCCATCTCGGGCCGGCTCGGATGGGGCGGGCCCGGCACGGCCGGCGCCCGATCAGTTGCGCGAGGCCTGCGCCACGTTCACCGCGACCGGCAGATAGCCGTACAGCGTCTCGTTGCCGCGGAGGATGAAGAACTTGACGGGGTTGATCGCGGACAGGTCGGGGCGGTTGAGGATGTACGTCACGTTCTCCGGCGTGATCGTCTCCCAGATGTGCATTCCCACGAGGACGTCGCCCGCACGCAGCCCCTGCTCGGCCGCCGGACTGCCCGCCCGCACCGACACCACGTCCAGCCCGCCGCGATAACGGGTGCGGAACCTTCGCTTGAACGTCTCTTCGGGGATGGCCTTGAGATCCAGGCCAAGGACCTCCCAGGCAGGGCCGCTCTGGGCCGCGGAGGCCGGACGGCCCCCGAGCGTGATCTCCAGATCCTTCAGCTCGTCGTTGCGGCGCACGGCCAGCTTCAGCGAGTCGCCCGCCTTGCGGTCGAGAAACGCCCGGTGGAAGTCGAGCCCGCGCTCGACGGCGTCCGATTCGACCCCCGTGATCACGTCGCCGGACTGGAGGCCGGCTTCGGCCGCAGGGCTCTTCTCATCGACGGCGGCGACGATCAGCCCGCTCCCCTCGGCCGGCTTCTCGTCCGACAGCGTCACCCCGTGCCACGTCTTCTTGAGCGTGTGCGCCGCGATCAGGCGGGAGGCCACGCTCATCGCCTTGTCCACGGGGATGGCGAACCCGATTCCCTGGGCGCCCGCGCGCACGGCCACGTTGATCCCGATCATGTCGCCGTCGATGTTCAACAGCGGACCACCGGAGTTGCCCGGGTTGATGCTGGCGTCGGTCTGGATCAGGTCTTCGTAGAACTGGGCGTCGCTGACCTGTACGGCGCGGTGCAGCGCGCTGATGATGCCCTGGGTGACCGTGTGCTCGTAGCCGTACGCGTTGCCCACGGCCACCACCGTCTCGCCGGGCAGCAGGTCGCTCGACTTGCCCATCTCGATGACCGGCAGGTCCGATGGGGGATCGATCTTGATGATGGCCAGGTCGGTCTCGGGATCGCGGGCGATGAGGTTGGCCACGTAGCGCTTGCCGTCGGCCTGGCGGACCTGGATCTCGCGAACGCCGTCCACCACGTGGTGGTTCGTGAGGATGTAGCCGCGGGGATCGATCACTACGCCCGTCCCCATCCCGTTGACGCGGCGGCTGGCCTCGGAAGCGGCGTGGGTGGCGTCGGGCCGGGCAAGGGTCTTCTCGCCCTTGATGTTGACGACGGAAGCCCGGGCCCGCTGCACCGCCTTGACGATGGGCGTCATTCGGCTCTCGGAGATCTCGCCGGCCGCTCCCAGCAGGGCCCAGCCGACGATCGTGCAGCACAGCGGTACGGCCCAGCGAGAAGGGAGCGGCAGGCAAGCGGCTCGGTCGGACATAGGTGTTCTGCCGGGGCTGGTTCGGATTCTCTGCCGTCCGCGAACTCGGCACGCCAGAGGCGCACGGGTGGGACAGTCCGCGGGGGGAGCCAACACCTTTCGTAGATCGGTCCTGTTACGACAGTGCCTTAAGTAGGGGGAAGATAGGCCGAATATCTTGCCTATTCTTCCCAGAATCCCCGCCGACGGGCAGGGAAGGCCACCGAGATTAACATGCCCCGACGACCTCGCGGCTACCGCGCTTAGCGCGCGACGCGAGCCGGGCTGGCCATCACATGCTGGAAGAACGGGAACCTGGGATGGCCTCCAGGGTAGCCGGGCGTGAAGACCATGCTGCCCGACGCAGGCCGCATACTCACCCGCTGAAGCGATCGGGTTTGTCGATCCGAGGGCAACCCTGCGGGGCGAGGCGGGGGCTGCTCCGGGGGCGGATCCGGCACGTGGAGCTGGATCGGCCGGGGCGGAGCAACGCCGGCCGCAGCCGGGTTGGTCAGCGGGCGGGGTGCGGTCGGTGCGGGCGGGCGAGGGAAGGGCCCGCCGGGGATCGGGCGGTAGGCCGTTCTCGAGGGCGAGAACACCGAGCGCACAGGCACCGGGTGGAAGCGGCTGTGGACGTGCGGAGGCGGTGCCGGCGCCGCGGGGCCGCCCAGAGGCGGGCAGCGACCGCCGGTCGGGGGTCGCATGCAGGCCGACGCGCCCGCATCAGGGCCGCTGCCAGGCGGGCTCGGCGGGGGCGGCGCGGGGCCGGCAGGACACTGCGCTGCGCCGGGCGGGCACTGACCCACTGAAGGGGGAGAGCATGAGGGGTTCGGCGCCGTCGGATTTTGGCCCCCCGGACTCTGCGACGTCGGACTCGGACCGGCCGCGCCCTGGGCCAACAGCGCCTGGGCCTCCGGACCGCACGCCGATTCCCAGCACGTCGATCCGGAGTCGCAGTAGCCGGGCCGGGCGCCTACGAGCCAGGGCACGCGATTGCACTCGATCGACCAGTCGCCCCGGAGAATGAACCCGTGGCGCTCGCCCTGGCAATTGCAGCCCAGCCCGGCGAGCATCGCCAGGTACCCAGTTGCCACCCAAATGAAGGGTTTTCCTCCCATGATTCCCATCCCCTGTCCGTTCCGGTATGCCGGGCAGGCGCCTGAACCGTCCTGGCACGGTCTCGCCCCCTGGCGGTATCGGCCGCCTTGGGAAGCATCGGCTCAGCAGGATCGGAATCTTTGGAATAATCGACAGTCTCCCGCCAACCTGCGCAATTTGCGCGACCGGAACGAACCCACCCCCTCGTCACAGCCGCGGGACGGTCATCGCGCCGTCCACCATAAGCACTTGCCCGGTGCTGTACGGCAAGTCGCCTCGCACGAGCATGGCCACGGCCCGGCCCACGTCCCGGGGCATCCCCCAGCGCGGCAGCACGCAGAGCCCCTCCGCGATGAGCTTGTCGTATTTCTCGGTGACGGGCTTGGTCATGTCGGTTTTGATCAGCCCGGGCCGCACCTCGTACACTGGAATGCCCAACGCACCCAGGCGCACGGCCCAGAGCTGCGTGGCCATGCTCATGCCCGCCTTGGAGATGCAGTAGTCGCTTCGCGCGGGGGTGACCATGGTCGCCGAGATCGACGAGATATTGACGATGCAGGCGGCCAGGTCGGGGTCGTTCTGGCGCTGCTCGATCATCCAGCGGGCGGCCGCCTGGGTGAGGAAGTGCGGGCCGCGGAGATTGATGCCCATCACGCGGTCGTAGCTCTCTTCGGTGGCTTCGAGGATGTCGGCCCGGACCTTGGGGGCGACGCCTGCGTTGTTCACGAGCACGTGGAGTCGGCCGAAGCCCTCGCGCACACGGTCGAGAACGCGCCGGCGGTCGGCCGTTTCGGCCACGTTGCCTTGGCAGTAGATCACCTTGGCCCCCAGCGACCGCAGCTCGCCCAGCACCGGGGCCACGTCGGCCTCGTCCCGCACGCCGTTGACAGCCAGGTCGCAGCCCTCGGCGGCCAGGGCTTGCGATATCCCCAGCCCGATCCCGCGTGCCCCGCCCGTGACGAGCGCGACCTTCCTCTCCTGCGTCATCGTGAAACCCTCAATCGGCTGTTCGTACGGAGTGAGTGAAAACCGCAGTATATATGGAGGGGTCTTGGGGGGGCCAGACTTCCGAACTCTTCAAGACTTCGGAAGTCCCGGGGCACGGCGCCTCAGCAGCAGGCTGTTGCTGACCACGCTGACGCTGCTGGCGGCCATGGCGGCCGCGGCCGCGGCAGGCGGCAGATGCGGGCCGCCGAAGGGGACGAGGATGCCGGCGGCGAGCGGTATCAGGAGCACGTTGTAGAGCAGGGCCCACACGAGGTTCTGCCGGATGGTGCGGAGCGTGGCCCGGCTGAGATTGACGAACGTCGCCACGGCGCGGAGGTCCGGCTGCACGAGCACGACCTGGGCCGACTCGATCGCCACGTCGGCCCCGCGGCCGATGGCGACGCCCAGATCGGCGGCGGCCAGGGCCGGGGCGTCGTTGATGCCGTCGCCGACCATCGCCACCACCCGGCCCGACTGCTGAAGTTTTTGCACTTCGGTCTGCTTCTGCTCGGGCAGGACCTCGGCCGTCACGTGGTCGATGCCCACCTCGGCGGCGACCGCCTCCGCGGTCGCACGATGGTCGCCGGAGAGGAGCCGCACGTCGAGCCCCAGGCCTCGGAGCCGCTCGATCGCCTCGCGGCTCTGCGGAGACACCGTGTCGGCCACGGCGATCAGGCCCTTGGGCCGGCCGTCATAGGCCACCAGCAGGGGCGTGCGCCCGCGGGATCGCAGTTCCGCAAGGCGGCTTCCGACCTCGCCCGGCTCGATCCCGGCCTCCTCCAGGAGGCGCTCGTTGCCCACCAGGACCTCGCCGCCCTCACTGCTTGCCCGGATGCCCTGCCCGGCGACGACCTGGAGGTCCTCGGCCAGTGGCAGCTCGAGGCCCCGTTCCTTGGCCTCGCCGACGATCGCCTCGGCCAGCGGGTGCGTGCTCAATCGCTCGGCGGCCGCGGCCGCGGCGAGCAGCCGCTCCTGGGACTCTCCATCGACGGGCACGAGGTCCGTGACGCGGAGTCTTCCTTCGGTCACCGTGCCCGTCTTGTCGAGCACGACCGTGGCCAGGCGCCCCGCGAGTTCCAAGGCATGAGCGTCCTTGATGAGGATTCCCATCTCCGCACCGCGCCCGCTTCCCACCAGGATCGCGGTGGGCGTGGCCAGCCCCAGCGCGCAGGGGCACGCCACCACGAGCACGGCCACGGCCGCCACCAGCCCGAACGACCACGTCCCGCCCGCCAGGCCCCAGGCCACCAGCGCGACCAGCGCAACGCCCAAGACGGCGGGGACGAACCAGGCCACCACGCGGTCGGCCAGTCGCCCCGCCTCGGTCTTCGACTCCTGGGCCCTGCGCACCAGATAGATCACCCGCGCCAGCGCGGTTTGCCCCGCGGCCCCGGTGACCTGGGCGGTGAGCGAGCCGCCGCCGTTGACCGTGCCGGCCAGGATCGCGTCGCCTTCGGACTTCTCCACCGGGACGGACTCGCCCGTGAGCCACGACTCGTCGACCGAGGAGCTGCCCGAAAGGACCTCGGCGTCGAGCGGGACCTTCTCGCCGGGTCGCACGACGATCGTCTCGCCCGGCAGCACGGCGCGGACCGGGACACGGCGGGGCTCGCCGTCGCGGAGCACGGTGGCCTCCGCGGGCGAGAGGTCCAAGAGCCGGCGGATCGCGCGGGAGGCGCGGCCCTTGGCCCTCACCTCCAGGTACTTGCCCAGCGTGATGAACGTGAGGATCATCCCTGCGTCGGCGAAGAGCATGGCGCCATGTCCCGAGCCGGCGGACGCGCCCGAGAGCAAACGCACCAGGTGCACCAGACCGGCGGCGTAGGCCACGCCCGTACCCAGGGCGATGAGCGTGTCCATGTTGGCCGAGCCGTGTCGCAGGCGCCGCGCGGCGCCCGCGAAGTAGGGCCAGCCCGTGTAGAGCTGGATCGGCGTGGCCAGGAGGAATTGCACGACCGCCAGTGCCCGTCCCGAAAGCGTGCTGAGGTACGTGACTCCAAGCAGTGGGGCCAGCAGCGCGGCAGCCACGGCCAGGCGCCGCAGCCAGGCCGAGGCCTGCCGGGCCTCGCGCTCCGCCATCGAGTCGCCGCGGTCGTCCTCGCGGGCAAGCGCGGCCTGGTAGCCGCCGGCGCGGACCGCCTCGACCAGCGCGTCCGCGTGCGCCGCGTGGGGGTCGATCTCCACGGATGCCTGCGAGGTGACGAGGTTCACGCGGGCGTCGCGCACCCCGGGCGCCTGGCGCAGGGCCTTCTCCACATTGGACACGCACCCCGCGCAGTGCATCCCCTCGACATCCAGAAGCACGTGTTCGGGCGGGGCCCGGCCGTCGGCGGTGCGTTCGCCGGGCCGGGCCTCGGTGGTCGCGTGCATGATGGGCTCCGTCGGAGTGGCGCGTGCGCGGGGCGGTCGCGGAAACCGGGACGGGTGGCTCAAGGCGATCACACCATCCCGTCCGGTACGCACGCGGGGAACGCTTCCCATTGGCATTGTAGAGGGGCCGTGGCGATCTGGCTCCTCGGCCCGGCGGGGTGCCGGCGGTGCGGCCATTTGCCCTGGGTCGCGCGATTGCCTGAGACGCAAGCCATTCCCCTTGACCGGGTTCGCGGACTCGGTTAACATTCCCCCGTTTGGCGTGGTGGGGAGGACGTTCCATGCGGGTGAATCCCCTGACGGCGGCCATCATGCTGGCGGCCTTCGTAATCGCAGGCTGCGGCACGTCGCGGTGGGCCATGAACGATCCGGACTACGCCGCCAAGTACGGCCGGCCGTACGAGCAGGGCGAGAAGCTGCCCCGCATGGCCAAGCAGTCGATCGACGCCCGACACGTGGGCGGCAAAGGGGGCGGCTACGTGGCCGCCGGCGCCGCGGACGACCCGGTGAGCGTCGGCGGCGAAATCGGCGGTTTCTACTACCCGGTCTCCACCATCGAGGGCCGGGTGGCGTTGGCCGGGCTGCTGGGGACCGGCGCCCGCGACGCGTTCGTCGGCTTGAACTCGGGGCTCCGCGTTCACCCGCCGACGCGCATTGCGCCGTTCGGGGGTGTGGGCCTCTACGGCGGCTACTCCGAGTACGAGTTCTCGGTGATGCACGACGGCGTGGACAACGACGGCGACTTCCAGGTGGACGAGTGGGGTGAGACGGAGACCGACTACGGCTTCCTCGGCGCGGTCTATCCCGAGATCGGCGTGCACTACTGGGTGGACGGCCGCACGCGACTGACCGGCTCGGCGGCCTACTACGTGACCACCGAGGGCCGCAACCACGACTTCTGGTACTTCGGCCTGGGGGTGGCAACTCTCCCCGGGCCGTGACGCTGCGAGACTCCCGAAGTCTTCGAGACTTCGAGAGTCTCGTGCGCCCGATCACTCCACGGTGACGCTCTTGGCGAGGTTGCGGGGCTTGTCCACGTCGCAGCCGCGCGCGACGGCGGCGTGGTAGGCGAGGAGCTGAAGCGGGATCACGCTGACGATGGGCTGGAGGTACTCGTCAACGGCCGGGATCTCGATCACGTCGTCGGCCAGCGCGGCCACTTCGCCATCGCCCTGGCACACCACGGCGATCACGGGTCCGCCGCGGGCCTTGATCTCCTGGACGTTGGCCAGCACCTTGTCGTACACCGAGCCCCGCGGCATGAGGAAAACGCTGGGGGTCCGTTCGTCCACCAGGGCGATGGGGCCGTGCTTCATCTCCGCGGCCGGGTAGCCCTCGGCGTGGATGTAGCTGATCTCCTTCATCTTCAGCGCGCCTTCCAGCGCGGTGGGGAAGTTGAACTGCCGGCCCAGGTAGAGGAAGTTCGTGCAGTCGGCGTACTTCTCCGCGATCCGCTTGACGCGGTCGTTGCAGCCCAGGGCCTCGTCCACCTTGTCGGGAAGCTCGCGAAGCTGCGCGATCATCCGCATCCCGTCGTCGAAGCCCAGGTGCCGCAGCCGGCCGAAGTACAGGGCCAGAAGGGCCAGCACCGTGCACTGCGAGGTGAACGCCTTGGTCGAGGCCACGCCGATCTCCGGCCCCGCGTGCAGGTACACGCCGCCGTCGGCCTCGTTGGCGATCGTGCTCCCCACCACGTTGCAGATGGCCAGCGCGGAATAGCCTTTTCGCTTCATCTCGCGCAGGGCGGCCAGCGTGTCGGCGGTCTCGCCGCTCTGCGTGATCGCGAACAACAGGGTGTGGTTGTCCAGCGGCGGGTTGCGATAGCGGAGCTCGCTGGCGTATTCCACCTCGACGGGCAGACGGGCCAGGGACTCGAGCTGGTACTCGCCCACCAGGCCCGCGTGCCAGCTCGTGCCGCATCCGGTCAACAGCACGCGGCCCACGTTGCGCAGCTCCTGGGGGCCGAGATTCAGCCCGCCGAACTTGGCGGTGGCCTCGTCGTCGTCGAGCCGGCCGCGCATGGCGTTGCGGATGGCGTCGGGCTGCTCGAAGATCTCCTTGAGCATGTAGTGGGGGAAGCCGCCCAGCTCCACCTCGCCCGACTCGATGGAGAGGGTCTCCACGGCGTGGCGAACATGCCCCTGGTCGCGGTGGATCACGCGGATCGAGCCGCCGGTCAGCACGGCCAGCTCGTGGTCGGCCAGATAGACGATCTTGTCGGTGTGGCCCACCAGCGGCGAGGCGTCGCTGCCCACGAAGTGCTCGCCCTGGCCCACGCCGACGATCAACGGACTCCCGCGCCGCGCGGCGAGGAGCACCTCGGGCCAGTCGCGGAAGAGCACGGCCAGGCCGTAGGTGCCCTGGAGCTGCGCCAGCGAAGCCTGGACCGCGGCCACCAGCGATCGGTATCCGGAGGCGGCCGGATCGGGGTCCGCGGGCAGGGTCCGCAAGGCGTCGGCAATCAGGTGGGCGATGACTTCCGTGTCGGTGGCCGACTGGAAGACGTAGCCTTCGGCCTCGAGGCGCTGGCGAAGGACGTGGTAGTTCTCGATTACCCCGTTATGGACGATGGCCACCTCGCCGTCGCCGCCCAGGTGCGGGTGGGCGTTGACGTCGCTCGCCGACCCGTGCGTGGCCCAGCGCGTGTGCCCGATGCCGTTGTGGCCCGGGCAGGGCAAGTCGAGAAGCTGCTGCTCCAGGCAGGCGATGCGGCCCGCGGTCTTGGCGACTTGAAGGCGGCGTTCGGTCGAGATCACGGCGACCCCCGCGCTGTCGTAGCCGCGATACTCCAGGCGACGGAGTCCTCCGACCAGGTAGTCCACGGCCTGACGGGGACCGACGTAGCCGACAATTCCGCACATCGAAGGCGTTCCGTTGGGGGCCATCCGGGGCGCCGCGCTTGCCGCGAGGCGATCCATGGAAAACCCGCGTACTGTACCAGAACGGCACGGGGCGGCGGAAGGGGGAAACCCGTGCACTGCAAGTCTCCGCCGGCAAGCACGTTAGCGTTCTGCGACCGGGCCTGCCGCGGTCGCCGTACCAGGCGGCGAACGGACGAGCCTGCCAGCCCGCGTGCGCAAAAAGGAAGCCGGACCCGCCGAAGCGGATCCGGCTTGAGCAACAGGATCAGCCCCTCAGCACGGAGCCCACAGGGCAAGCACCGGTTGAGGGACTCCTGCTATCCTCCCCGATGCGGCTCAGGCAGCCTTGGGCTTGGGAGCCGGGGGAGCTGCCGGAGCGGGCTCCTCCGCCGGAGCGGCCGGCTCGCAAGGAGCGGGCTCGCAGGTCTTCGGAGCGCAGGGGTCCGGGCAGCAGGTCGGGGGCGGGCAGCAGGTCGGAGCGCAGCAGGTGCGAGCGGCCCGACGGGCAGCGCGGCGAGCCGCCATCCGCTCGCGAAGCGTCGGCTTCGCACAGCAGGTCGGCGGGCAGCAGGGGTCCGGGCAGCACGTCTTGGGCTCGCAGGTCGGCGGCGGGCAGCACGTCTTGGGCTCGCACGTCTGGACCTCGCAGCAGGTCTTGGGACGGCAAGTGCGGACACGGCAGCGCCGCGGACGGCAGGTCTTCGGAGCGCAGGTGGCCGGCTCGCAGGCGGCCGGGGCACACGTGGCCGGCTCGCAGGTCTTCGGCGCACAGGTCTTCGGACGGCAGGTCCGAGCGGCGTCGGCGTCGGCGCTCAGCAGGAACAGGCCGAGCACCGCGACGATGGCCACGATGCAGATCATACGCGTGCGATTCATTCGGGATCCTCCAACAGACAAACAGGTACCGTAGCGTCAAGGAATTCGCTGTAGTGCCGTCTCGCAGTATTCACTCCCCGTCAGCCGACGGCCAGCACGGCGGGGAGCCGCCCAAAGGCGATTGCACCACGCAGCCCAGACCTTAAGGGTTGCCCTGTGATACCTCGGTGGTCCGGGTCGGGTGGAAGCGAATACGCAACTTAGAACGTTAAGCTAGCATGGCTGATCGCATTGTCAAGCCGCTAGCCTGACAAACCCTGCGTGCTGCGGCAAATCGGCTGTCTAGGAATTTTGCGGAGAATGTCTCCGGAAGTGTACGCCACGTCCGACGCGCGACACCAAGAAACGGAAAACGGGAGGCCCCCACCTGGGGGCCTCCCGATTGCTTTCTCACTAAGTTGATCGCGCGGCGGAGGTTAGGAGCTCGGCTAACGTCGGATCGGCTCCTCCGCGCCAGGTTGCTTCCCCGGCTCGGTCTTCGCCCGGGCGGCCATCATGCGCCGATCCATCTCCTTCTTGATCTCCTCCTGCTTCCGGATCATCCCCTCGGGGTCCTCGAAGTTGAGCATCACCGGGTCCGTGTCGGGGAACACGGTGGCCACCATGCCGCCGATCCGCCAGCCCTCGGTCTCCTTGCGCAGCACCCAGATGATCTCATCGGTACGGATCGTTCCGTCGATGTCGCGGTCGGTCCAGGTGCAATCGACTTTCGCTCGATCGTCGGGCAGGATCTCGGCCTTGCCGACCTGGAATCGGGCCGTGTCGCTGCCCGGAGGGGCCACGACCATGTTCATTTCCTGGGTCTTCTGCCGGGCCACGGTAGTGAGCATCTGGTCGGCCGTGGCATCGTCGCCGGAGCGCACCGCTTCGAGAAACTCGTACACCGCGGCCGCCGGACCGTCCAGCTTCGGCTTGGAGTGCGACTGGGGCTTCTCTTCAGCGCTCCGACCGGCATCGCTATCCGCGTTGGCGGTCGCGGCCTGCTCGCCGTCGGCATCACCCGATGTCTGGCCACAGCCGAGGAGCGTGAGGGGGATTATTGCCAGCAGCAAGGTCCATCCGTGGCTTCGCATCCTTTCGGTCTCCTGGGTCTCGCGACGCCTGCGTGTCATGCCTCGGTCCGGGGGGCGATCCCCGGCCGCCGTCCTGCAAGGGCGGGGGAGTGTCGCAGGAAGCACGAAGAGCGTCAAGACGAGTTGACCAGGCCCTTGCCCGCTTGACCGCCGGTCAGCGGATGAGACTTGGAAAGCCCTGGGGGGTCACACCGCGCCGACGCCGCGATCGAAGGCGTCCTGGTCGCGCTGGTACAGAGCGAGCACGGTCTCAAAGGTGGAGACGCCGATCTTCCAGACCGGCTCCTGATCGGAATGCGCGTTGGTGTGCGTCACCAGAAGCCGGTACATGAACTTGAACAGGTGGCGCGGCACGCGGAGCGATTGCATGGCCGCCATGAGGCGGCGGTCGTCCACGGCGTCGTCGAACAGATCGCGCAGCGTGGGCTTGCGGTCGGGGGCGGCGCAGGCCTCCAGGCGCACGTTGGCCAGGTCGTACAGCGACTGCCCGGTCCACTGGAGCGAACGGACGAGGTTCTGCTTGTCCAGCCGGGCCCGTTCGTGGAACTCGCGGTCCTCGCGGTCGATGAAGTACGAGAGCTCGTCGGGAAGGAGCAGCTTGAACCCCAGGCCCGGGTGCTTCAGCAGCTTGTTGTCCAACAGCGGCCAGATGAGCGCGCGCATCAGCTCGGCCGAGCCGTTGATCAGGTAAGGCTCATCGACTCGATCGACCAGGACGACGACGCCCTCGAATCCCAGACCGCGGAGCACGGTCTGGAGCTTGGCGAGCATCTCGTAGCGGTCGTCGGTGCGCTGGTGCTCGGGAAGGGGCTGGCCGACGATCTGGCTGGTGGCGAAGCGCATCAGGAGGCGGCGAAGGATCGACGCGTTCTGATTGAGCACGCGGGTGTTGCGCACGATCCGCCACGCGCGGTACTGCCACTTTCCCAGCCGGAAGAGGCGCGGCAGCCACGCCGCCGCCGCGATCAGGTAGATCCAGGGGTGAATCAGCCACGACCACTGCCCCAGTCCGACCACCAGCGCCACCAGCACGATCGCGACCGCCAGGCCCACGGCCAGATCCCATCGGGATCGCCACGTCGAGAACCGGGCGAGTCGGCGGAGCTGGCGCCAGCGGGCCTCGGGGGTCTCCGAGGTCGACTGGTCGTAGCAGGCGCACAGGAGCAGCAGGTCGCGGACCTGGGGCGCCTGGAGGGAGGCGACGGGCAGCGGCTTCTCGTCGAACGCGGCCGGATGGCTGGTCTGGCTGGCACCCGCCGCGCGATCGACGAGCTGCGTCACGCCCAGGGCGAGGATCGCGTCCATGTGGTCCCAGAGCTTCCACCGCGCCAGGGCGCGGCGAACCTGCCGGCGGCGTCCACGGAAACGCTCGCGGAAGCGGTCCAGGTAGGGATTGAAATCGTCGTAGCGGATCACGAACACCCGCCGATCGGGATGCTCGAGGTTGTAGTCGGCCAGGTGGCGTATGATCTGAAGGCCCAGGGCCGTCTTGCCCGAGCCCTTCTCGCCGAACACGATCGCCGTGGCCGGCTCCGCGGGGCTGCCATAGATCTTGTCCCAGGTGGGATGGTAGGCGTGGTCGATGCAGTGCCCCTTGAAGATGCGATCGGTCTGCGCATCCTCGTCGGCGAAGGGGTTGGAGGACAGTCCGTGGTGTTCGAGCAGTTGCTGGAGCTTCATGCTGCGAGCCGGGGCGGGAGGATTCTGGGGGGCGGAACGCCGGGGCTCAGGCGGCGGGGGGACGCTCGAAGGCCAGCGACGGCGGGACGGTCCGGGCGGAGGAGCTCTCGTTCGATCCCGAAGGCCCTGGTGCGAAAGCCACCCAAAGGAAGACGCCGAACAGGATCAGCACGGCGAGAACGAGAATCACGATGACCAGGGCGGCCGGCGCGTTGGGCCGGCTTGCCCGCGCAATCCGCGCCGGCGCCGAGGCCTGCGGCGACGAGCCGCCGAACGCCAGCGCGGAGGCGTCGTCGGCTCCCAACTGCGGGAGGACGGCGCCGGCCTCCTGCCAGTCGCGCCAGCCCTCGCGCCAGACGAGCGAGTCGGGGCTGACGCGGCCTTCCTCGATCCAGTTGCGCATCACGTCGGCCGTGGCCGGGCCGAACTGCCCGCCGGTCGGCGGGCGCACGTACCACACCGCGTCCGGGGCCTCGGCCAGCGGGTCGTTGGCCGCGGCCGCGGCGGGCGCGGCAGAGGGCGCCGCAGGCGAGGAGGGCGAGAGCGGCATGGCCGTGTAGGCAGGTTGCGGCCCGGCGGCGAAGTCGGCGCTCGGGGCGGCCTGCGGAGCGCCGGGCGCTGCGCCCTCGACCGGGGTGAGCGGGACCTGAGACGGCGCCGCCTGCATGTCCATCGGCGCGGCGCCGGCCTCCGGCATGGGCGCGGCCTGGGGCTGGGGGGCCGACTCGGGCTGGGCCGCGTCGCCCGGCTGATACTGCACGGCCTCCGGCGGCATGCTGGTCACGCCGCCTTCGTGAACCGAGTGCTCCTGGGGCTCGGGAATTCGGTCGCCGGCCCCGGTACGGCGCGTGCTCTCGGCGGGAATGACGAACCGGGCTCCGCAGTATGGGCAGATCCCGCGGCGACCCGCCTGAAACGCCTTCACGTTCAGCTTGTGCCCGTTGGGGCACCAGAACCGAATACCCATCGCGTGCCGACTCCGGAGGGTGGCGGCCGGCATCGCCGCAAGCGGCGATGCCAGGCCTTCGGTACAATCGAAAACCCGGCCCAGCGGACGTGCCCGAGTCGTAACCGCTTTCTGCAATATAACTTCTGTATTATAGCTCGGGCAAAACGCATGAGAAGCAAGCGGCCCGATCCGGGTTTGCGTCCCGCTCGGGCACGCGAAAGCGGCAGGTGCGGGGTGGGCAGGCCCTTTCAAAACAGGCTGCCCTTGCAGTCAGGCCGCACGAGGAGAGACGCCTTTGGGGCCCCTGCGCGCGGCCTCGGCGCACAACTGCCCTGGGGCATGAGCCCCTTTTCTGCTATTCTGCGCCCCCCATTCTGTACGATCCGAGCAACCCGGAACGGATGCCATGCGACGGGCACGCACATCGACCCTCCTCGCCACCGCGGCTGCGGTCGCCCTTCTTGCCGGCTGCGGTGCGGGGAACAAGGGCGAATCGGTGCAGCGGGAGGATCGTGGACCTCGCGACGAACGTCCCGGCGCGACGGCCACGGCTGGTGGGGCCGAGGATCCCGTGCAGAACCCACCGCCCGATGGCGGGGAATCCGGCGCGGAACGGCCCGTCACTTGGCCGGACCATGGCGCGACTTGTCCTCAGCCGGGCGGTTCGGGCGAAGGGCCTGTCGAGTTGCTCCCGCCGACGGCTGTGGTCTCGCCGAAACCTGAGCCTCCGGCCCCGCGGCCGCCCATGCGCCCCGACGCGCGCCCGTCGATGGCCAAGATGGTAATGCCCCCCCACGGCGGCGGCTCGGCGGGAGTGAGTATCCGGTCGCCTGCCACGATCCCTCGGGCGGCCAAGAACCCAGGCGGCGAGCTTGCGCCGATCGCCGCGCGCCCTGGCCCAAGCGCAGAAGGGCCCTCGACGGCGATGCGGTCGGTCGAGGAGCCGGCTGCAATCGACCCGTCGGCCGAGGATCGTCGGCCGTCTTCGGACGACGCGGCGGACGACGGCTTCACCCGCGTCACGGTGTTCTACGGCACCGATCGCGCGCCGGCCGGCGCGGCCGCGTCGTCCGTGGGGGCCGCGCAGTGGCGCTCCGGGGCGATCGCCGCCGCAGTGGTTACGATCGCGCTGGCCTCGCTTTCGTGCGCGCGGCCGCGCAGCTTCTGGCTGAAGTACCTGGCGGCGGCCGGCCTGGCCACGACGCTCGTTTTCGGATGCCTGGGCCTGTGGCTGCGCGGCACGGAACGCCGAGCCGAGATCGACCCAGGCCGGTACTACGGCAACCATCGGGGCTCCCTGGCCTTCGGGTCGTGCGACGTGAGCATTCCGGAGACGCACGAGCGCGGCGAGCTCGAAAGCCCGTCCGTGTTCCGCCTGGAGTTCGCGGAGAAGCCTCACAGGCACGTGGTGCTTCTGGACGTCGAGCCCCTGGGGCGGGATGGGTTCTTGCAGGCGTGCCGCGGCCGGGTGGAGCGGTCGGCCCGGCGCGAGGCCCTGGTCTTCGTGCACGGATACAACGTGACGTTCGAAGACGCCGCGCGGCGCACCGCGCAGTTGGCCTACGACCTGGAGTTCGACGGCGCGCCCCTGTTCTTCAGTTGGCCGTCGCAGGGAGGGCTCCTCCAGTACGCGGTCGATGAGACGAACGCCGTGTGGACCGTGCCGCACCTGAAGGAATTCCTCCTCACGGTGGCCCGCCAGACCGGCGCGGAGGCGGTCCATCTGGTGGCCCACAGCATGGGCAACCGGGCCCTGACCTCGGCCCTTCAGCAGCTCTCCTACGAGCTGGGCGAGGAGTCGAGCGTGTTCCACGAGGTCGTGCTCACGGCCCCGGACATCGACGCCGAGGTGTTCCGCCGCGACATCGCGCCGGCGATCGTCAAGACCGCCCGGCGCGTGACGCTCTACGCTTCGAGCAAGGACGAGGCCCTGGCCCTCTCGAAGCGGGTCCACGGGTATCCCCGCGCCGGCGACTCGGGCCGCGATCTGGTCGTGGTCCCAGGCATCGACACGATCGACGTCTCGGCCGTGGACACGAGCTTGCTAGGGCATTCATACTATGGCGACAACCACACGGTGATCGCCGATCTGGCCACCCTGCTTCTGGAGCGCCGGCCGCCGCCGGAGCGACCGTGGCTGAAGGCCATGGACGAAGGCGCGCGCCGCTGGTGGGTCCTGCTGCGCGAGGAGATCGGCCGTCCCCCGCGCGGGCTTTGGACACGGTGATTGCCGGCGGCGGCGGCGAGCGTGAGAGCTTGCCGCGGTCTCCGCGAGCAGGGAAGTCCCCATGCGCTCCGGCACCTAAGGGCACGGCACGACGATCACGGGCGGGCACCTGCACGGGGAGGAACCCCGCGCGCGGGGTGCCCCGGCCGCCGCGCGTCGGACCGGTTCGGGACGCGGGGCGGGAACTCGCTCAGGGCCGTCGCGTGCCGGCGCGGGACTGGCGTAAGCCGCGTCTTCCGTCGCGACCTGCGCGCGCCCCAGGCGGGCCACCTGAAGCCGAATCCACAGGGAGCGCGCGGCCGCGTACGCGCACCGCGAAACGGATTCGAGCCCGGCCCGGTAGCGGGCCGCCGACCGGTTCAGGACGTTCTCGGCGACGGCCGCGTGCTCCTGGAACGCCTCGCGGCGCACGAGGGCGTAGGCGGCCGCATCGGACACGGCGCGGCGGGCCAGGGCGAGACGCGCCCTCTGAAGGTGCATGCTCGCGTCGAGCACCACGGCGGCAGGAAACTGCCTCCGGCTGCCATCGTTCGTAACCAGGGCGAGCAGCTTCTCGGCCTGCTTGACCGACTCGCCAAGCCGCTCCGCTTGCTCGTTGCGCTCGCCTCGGAGGGCGGCCAGGCGCGCGCCGTAGCTGGCCTCCATGTGCTGGGCCAGCACCGCGTGGGGGCTGGGCGCGATGCCGGGGGCCCGGCCCCCCGCGGCCGACAGTTGGACGATGCGGCCCAGCGCGGCCACGAGCCGGTCCAGCTCAGCCGTCTTCGCTTGGCGGACCTGCCCCGGGTCGCTTGAGGTCAGCCCGGCCAGCGCGGCGGCCGCCTCGTACCGTAGGCGCTCCGGCTCGACGAGCGCCTCGATTCCGACCTGTCCCGCCTCGAATTGCGACCGGCGCACGGCCACCAGCGAGGTGGCGGCGGCCAGGGCCCGGTTGAGCGCGGCGATCCGGCCGGCCCGATCGTCATCGAGGCGCGCGCCCACGGCGTCGGCACGGTGGACGTGGTAGGCCGACAGGCTGGCGCGGCCGGCGTCGCCCCCTGCGGCGCCGCGCTCGAATTCCGCGCGAACGCGCTCGTCCACCACGGCCAGGTCGCGCTGCAGCGTGCTGACCGACCCGCGCAGCGCGGCGGAGCTGCCCAGCAGCCGCGCGGCTTCGGCACGGAGATTGGCCGCGGTCCACAGCGATTCGAGGGCCTGCTCCAGCTCGCGGTCGACCCCGGCCTCGACGGTGCGGAGCGTCGATTCGGCGAGCAGTTGGGCCAGCGGCTCGGATTGCCGCAGCAGGGCATCCAGGGGGGCTTGCTCCCACGACGCGGCCGCTTCCAACACGTCCGCGAGCGGCGGGCGCATCGGGGCGTCCTCCTGCGGCGGAGTCGAAGACATTTGCTTCTCTGGCGTCGGAGCCCGGGAGGGCCGCGCGGCGCTCGCCTTCGGAACATCGCTCTTGGGCCCGGGGGGTGAGCCGGTAGCCGGATCGCTCGTCGGGGGATCCGGCGCAATGGGCGTGGGTGGACTGGGACGCGGCGCCTCGCCCTCCGGGACGTCGGAGATGCCGGCACGCGGAGGCGACGGAACCGTCTCCCGGCGCGGCAGTCGGGATGGCAAAGGCGGCAGGGCGTCGCCTCCAGGCGGTGGAACGGCCGTCTCGGTCGGGGCAGGCGCGACGCGCTTCGGGCCCGGCAGCGACAATTCGTCGATCGGGGTCGGCTTTGGAGCATCCTGCGCTGCCGGCCCGCCGAGGGATGCGAGCAAGACTGCCGCAGCCAGGCCCCAACCCGCGGCCCGGCTTCGAATCGGTTTTGCGCAAGCGTACATGAGCATGTCCTCTCGCGAGTTCGATCGCCTGGTGCCTCTCTTCCCTGCGCGCCGCTAGTCCTTCCTGGTCAACCGCTCAATGGCCTCGGCAACCGCCTTTCTCAGTCGGAACACCGCGTCGGGGTCGGGAAGGATGCTGGTCGAGTAGCGTCCGCCCGCGTTGGGGATCTCGACCAGCGTGGCGGCCTGCTCCAGGGCGGCCTCGGCGGCCGACGCGTCGCGCCCGGCGGCCCTCGCCTGCCGCGCTAGCGCGCGGAGCAGGTACAGGTACTCGTAATCTTCCACGCCTTCCCGGGCCTGCTCCAGCCGGATCGAGCTGATCGGGCCGCGGTGTCCCATCGCCGCGCCGGGATATATGAGGAACCCGTCACCGTTGGGATAGCGCACGTGGAAGCTGGTGCCCGGCTTGCTCGACTGGTGGATGTACGCGTGCCAGCCGTAGCGGAACGGGTCGTACGTAGTCCAGGCCACGCCCCAGAACTCGTAGGCCTCGGCCCCGACCTGGAAGCAGTAGTGCGGCAGGAGCCGCTCGACGGCACACAGCGGCGTGTCCGTGCACATCTGCCCGTCCGTGGTCAGCCAGATCCGCTTGCCCTGCGCCTTCAGCCGGGCTATCTGCTCGACGGGCACCACGCCGTAATGGCCGATGCCCCAGATGTCGAGCGAATCGTCCCAGTCCGGCACGTGGTGCCATGTGCTCGAGTAGATCGGGATCTCGGGATCGACCTCGTGGATCATCCGGCACAGGGCCTTCATCTGCGCGCGGATGGGCTGCTCGCGATAGAACGGCTCGTCGGAGATGTAAAGCACGAACCGGCGGTCCCAGCCCTTCTCCTTCAGGTGGCTCCAGAACAGGCGGAGGCATGCCTGGTAGGCCTTCTTGTACTCGGGGCGGAGCCGGCTGCGGTCGGCTTCCTCGAACGGCGGCTGGCCCTCGTACGGCAGCTCGCCGAACATCTGCTTGGGCGGATGTCCCCAGCCGAACAGGTAGAAGTGCCACGGCGTGTAACTGAAAGGGATCTTGAGCTCGTCGAAGTACCACGCCGCCGCGCGGTCGAACGCCTCGAAGTCGACCGTGGCCTTGCCGTCTTCGTACCGGAAGGCCGGCACCGGGCGGACGGCGTCGGGACACAGCCGCCGCTCGGCCATGAAGCGGACGATCTCGGGATAGGCGTCCTGGAGGTCTTTACCCCATTGGTGGCCACCTGGTCCGAAACGCACGTCGTAGATCGCGGCCAGGTGGTTCCCGTCGGGCAGGGCGAAGTCCCACACCCGCGTGTCGAACGGGCACTCCGCCACGGTCCGTCCCTGCGAGGTCAAGCGCACGCGCCCTCGATACTCGCCCGGCAAGGCGCCCTTGGGCGCGCCGACCGTGATCCACACCGCCTGCGTCGTGTTCGGCTCCAGGTCGAAGCACGCGCGGGGCAGCAGCGGGTCGGGCCAGAGGCCGGGGAATCCGTCGCAGCGCGGGCCGTACGAGGGGATCCGGCGATGCCAGGCGGGCGAGGTGTCGCGGTAGTAGCTGGTGGCGTGGTCGATGGGCACGTAGCCGGCCACGTTGACCGTGACGTCCTCCAGGATCGCCCCGCCTGGCCCCGTGGGCGGATCGATCTCCACGCGAACGTCCTCCCAAGCCCGACCGCCACGCACGGCAAGCTGCAAGGGCTCCCGCTCGTTGCGGGCCAGCGAGATCGCCGCACGAGGCGCGGCATCGGGGGCCGGCTCGTCGGGGAAGACCTTCACCAGGGCGTTGACCGGCCAGAGGTGCAGCTTCTCGGCGCCGGCCACGGGTCGGCCTTCGAGCTGGGCCACGCGCCCCGGCGCGACCTCGGCGATCAGGGCGCCGTCGTGCCAGGCCGTGCCGGTGGCCGACATGGTCAGGTGCAGCGAGAGGTTGGCGGCGTCCGGGGGCATGGTGAGCGTGCCGGAGAGGAGCGTCCAGCCGGCCGTCCCTTCGAGCGAGCCAGGAGCGCTTCGAAACGGCTGGTGCTCGGAAAGCCCGCCGCCCGGCTTGTGCACGTGCAGGTGCAGGCGCAGGTCGCCGCCTTGAAGGTCTTTGCACCGGACCCACGCGGCCACGAGGTAGCTGGCCCCGGGCTCGACGTCCACGCGCTGATGCCATCCCCGCCAGGCCTCGGGACTGCCGTGCGGGACGTGCATCTGGGCGCACTTCTCGCCCTGGCGCGGCGCGTTCTGCTGATCGACGATGCCCAAGCGCACCCCCGACTTCGCATCGCTGGGCGTGGCGGTCCAGGACTCGGTGCCTGACTCGAACGACGGATTATCCAGCAGGTTCCGTTTTCCGGCGACCAGGGCGGCGTAGCCGGCAGGGTCGGTTGCCCTCTCCTCCTTGGCATCGCCCGGGGCGAAGTACGCGCAAGCCGTCGCCGCACAGCGGGCCGGCAGCGACGTTTCCATCAGGAGCGTATCGCCGAGCAGGGAGTGCGGAAGCCGCTGTCCGTCGAGCGTGCAGCGGAGGCCCGCCTGGTCGAGGCGCCCGCCTAGCCGGCTGCGGAGCATTCCCGCGTCGAGGCTCACCAGCACCTCCCTTTCGCGCGCGGCGAAGTTCCACGCCCGCACCACGGCCCGATGGCGGCAGCGGTGGTCGGGTTTGCCGTCGCTCGGCCACGGCCCGGGGGCGCCGATCGCGCGGAGCGCGCAGCGTTGGGGCTTCTCGGCCGCGGCGGCCAGCCTGGGCGGATCGAGGCACTCGAGGCGCACGTTATCGAACCAGGCCGTGCCCGTGCCGCGGAGCACCGTGCCCAGGCTGGCCTGTTCGGCCTCGTCCGGGGCGGTGAACCGGGCCGTGACCTGCTTCCAGCCGAAAGTCCCATCGCCCCCCTTGAGCATGGGGGCGAGGAGCATGGGGTCTTCGCGGTTGCCCACGTGAAGGTACCAGCCGGCGTAGCCTATCACGTTCTCGGCGCGGACCCAGCCCGTCATCCCGTAGCGGGCGCCGGGCGTGATGCGGATACCGCGCTGGCGCGTGGAGATCCACGTCGGCTCAGCGCCGTCGGCCACGACGGTCTTGAGACATCGCCTGCCGGACTGGGGTTTTTCGGTGGACCACTCGGCGCGGTGATCCGCGTCGGGCTCGTCGTGGCGCCAGCCGGCCGGGGCGGGGCCTTCGCCGCGCTCCAGGTCGCCGTTGACCAGGCCGCCGTGCCCGGCGAGGAAGTCGGGAACCTCGCCCGCCGCGGGGTTGTCGTAGTACACGAAGCAAACCGCGTGTCCGTTGGCCGCGCATTCGGCCGGGAGGATCAGGCTCGCGCCGGCCGGGATCGACCCGCGGCGGAGCGGCTCGCCGTCGGGCGAGAGCAGAGTGAACAGCAGCTCCACCCCTTGGGCCGTGCAGACGCGGATCGATTCGGCCGCGGCGCCGGCGAGTGGGGCCTGGCCGGGACCGGCGCCGACCTTCAGTTCGACCGGCTCGCCCTCGGCGGCACGATCGGAACGGTTGGCCACGGTGACGCGGAAGCGCTGCCGCCAGTGGTGGCCGCCGTCGAGGTAGAGCGGATGGTGCCAGTCGGCGCCTCGGCCGCCCGTCGCGAAGACGAACGGGACCGCGCCCCACAGGAGGACGATTCCAAGGAAGCGGGCCATGATGCGGCAGCTCGTCGGCGCAAGAGGCGGGTTGCAGGGAGTCCCGCGGCCGAAAGGGAGTCGGATCGCCGCGGGCCGGCTTTCACGGTCCCCTGCGGTCGCGGTAGGCTGGAGACCAGCATAGTCGAAACCCCGTGCCCCGCAAACGACCGCCCGATGCGAGACCTCACGCGCGATCCGCCCGACATGGAGGCCGAGCTGCGGGCCCTGATTGCGGAGATCCCGCCGGGCCGCGTGGCCACGTGCGGCGCGCTGGCCGAGGCCCTCGGCAGCCCCATGGCCGCGCGGTGGGTCGGGCAGTTCGTCCTTCACCACGAGCACCGGCCGCAGTGCGCGTGCCATCGCGTGGTCCGCGCCGGAGGCAAGCTCGGTCCCGGCGGGCCGGGGGGAGTGGACCAGATCGCGCGCCGGCTGCGCGCCGAGGGCGTCGCGATCGTCGGCGCGTCGGTGGACTTGGGGCAATACGGGCTGGAAAGACTCCCCGGCACGCGCCCCCTGGGGCGGCTCCGCGAGGTCCAGGAGGCGATCACCCGGCAGGTCTCGACGCGGGGCTTGCGCCGCGTGCCCGACCTGGTTGCCGGGGTTGACGTGTCGTACCCGAGCCCGGGTTGCGGCGTGGCGGCCTACGCGCTGGTGGAAACGCAGAGCGGACGCCTGGCGTGGTCGAAGAAGATCGGTCGTGAGGTACGATTTCCCTACATCACGACGTTTCTGGGCTTCCGCGAGCTGCCGATCCTGCTCGACCTCTTGGAGGAGGTGCGGGCCGAGGGCCGGCTGGCGCGCGTGGTTCTGGTGGACGGCAGCGGGGTCCTGCATCCGCGGCGGGCGGGCATCGCCTCGCACCTCGGCGTGGCGGCCGAGCTGTCCACGATCGGCGTGACCAAGAAGCTGCTCTGCGGCCAGGTCGATATCGAGGGGATGGCCCCGCGCGAGCCGCGAGCGGTAAGTATCGAGGGGCGGCAGGTCGGCGCGGCGATCCGCCCCACATCCGGAAGCCGCCGCCCGATCTTCGTCTCGCCGGGGCATCGGGTGAGCCGGGCGACGGCCGAGACCGTGGTCCTCCGCCTGCTCCGCGGGCGGCGTCTGCCGGAACCGCTCTACTGGGCCGATCGTCTCAGCCGCCAGCATGGTGGCTAACAAGAGGACTTCCGAAGCCTTCGAGGCTTCGGAAGTCTTGCCGTCCGGCGTCCGGGGCGTTCTCGCAATTTGGGAAGCGGGAACTTCGCATATCGCGTCTTCCCGCGGAGGCGCGGCCGTGCTATCCTTATCCGTTTTCATGCCCCGGCGCGGCTGGGCGGTTCACCTCGGCCACCCCGGCGTGTAGGTGGCAGGAGACGAGGGAAGCGAGGGATGGCCAAATGCCACCCTAACCTGTTATAAATGGGAGTAGGAGCTTCGTCCCCTGGGGGCGGGTTCTTACGGACCGGTTCTCACTTCTTCATGGCTTTTTGGGGAGTGTCTTATGGCTGCGATTGTCAACGCGGAAACCTGCAACGCGTGTGGCGAGTGCGTGGAAGTGTGCCCGCTGGACGCGATCGAGGTGAAGGACAACATCGCCGTGGTCGATAACGAGATCTGCGGCGATTGCGGTGCTTGCGTGGACGCCTGCCCGACCGACTCGATCACCGTCGAGTAGCGTCTGGATTCTCGGCGAATCCGATCGTCCCATCGGGCCGTGCGCTGTCGCGGCCCGTTGGCGTTTCTTGGCCTCCTATGAACGCCTTGGAGGTGCAACGTGGTGATTCATCGCTGGGCGGGGCTTGTCGTTGCCTGCCACGTTGTGGGCGCAAGTGCGCTGGCCGCGCAGGGCGGCCTCAAGTTCCGCGATACGATCTCGCGCGAAGTGCTCGACGGCTATCTGTCACGCGCCATGACGATGATGGACCTCCTCACCGGGCGCGGCGACCTCGACGACAACCTCCGCATGATGCGCAGCACCGGAGCGCGATTCGCCGGGCGCGCGGTGTACGTCTGGGGCGGCGAGGCGCGTTTGCCCGACCTGCTCAAGCGGGCCCGCGCGGCCGCCGCGCGCGTTCACGAGGCCGACTCGCAGTTGATCCTCCAGGCCGGGGTGTTCGAGATCGTCACCGGCGAGGTCGATCGCCTGAACGTGCCGGCCCACGTGTTCGCGGCGTTCGGCGAGCAGCCCGAGCCGCGAACGTTCCGCTACGCCGACATGCTCTATCCCGACGGCCGCCTGCGCGATCACTGGCGCCGCGGCTCCTCCGTGCCCGACATCACCCGGCCTGAGACCAGGCGGTGGTTCTACTACCTGGCCACGGAGTACATCGACCTGGGCTGCGAGGCGATCCATTTCGGCCAGGTGGAACTCGTGGGACAGACCGACCGCGACTGGAAGCACTGGGACGACCTCCTCCAGCGCGTGCGGCGCTACGCGGCCAAGAGGGCACGGAGGGGCCTGGTGCTGTGCGACGGGCACGTCCCCAGCGGTGGCCTCGTGCGCGAGGGACGATTGCTCCTGGACTTCCACAGTTTTCCGCTGCGCCTGGTCGAACTGCCCGACCGGCCGCACGAGTGCGAGCTCCGCGTGGGCGTGGTCGATAGCATCTACGGTCGCAGCCGCGGAGGGATTCACCCATGCGGCTGGAAGTGTGAACACGCCCCCTACCTCGTCGAGGTGGACAACTGGAGTGCCAGCGACCGCCCGGGCCAGGCTGGCGTGCCGGGCTTCGTGTGGGGATACGACGAGATGTCCTGGTTCGCGCATCAGGACGAGGCCTACCGGAACCGCTGGCTGAGGTACGCCTGGGACTGGCTCCGCCGTCACGATGCCAACGGCCACCTGCAAATGCCGGGCAGCCGCATCCTGCACACCCCCGTGGACGGCCACCACTGGTACCACGCCAACACGCGGAGCGAAGCCTGCCCGCGAGGCTTCAACCAGGAAGCCACGATCAAGGCGATCTGGGCGGGGCCGTGAGGTGGCAGCCAACCCGCGGTCTCACCAGGCTCCGCCCGACGACAGGATGACAGCGAATTCGCCCGTGCAGTCAAGGTACGGATGCCCGCTGCGAATCGACTCGCAGAAGGGCTCGAGCAGCCCGGCGACGTTCTCCCCTCGGGCTCCCGCCGTGCATCAGCATCAGCGGGGCATCTTGGGCTCCGTGGGGGATGAACTCGATCTTCATGCGTTGGACGTCGGGTGCCACTCAGCGCCGCCAGCCGTCTCAGACTGCGGCTCGGCGGGGTGTCCAAAAAACGGCCCGTGCAGACAAGAGCGGTGTGATGCAGTGCGGGGCGTGCGATGCCGCGGTGGCGTCGCGGATGCGGTGACGGGGTGTGGGGGTGACGAGCAAGACTTCGGAAGGCTCCCGCAAGAGCACAGTGCCCTCACCCCCGGCCCCTCTCCCGCGTGCGGGAGAGGGGAAGATGTGGTACCCTCTCCCGCCGGCGGGAGAGGGGAAGATGTGGTACCCTCTCCCGCCGGCGGGAGCGGGTGGCCGCGTAGCGGCCGGGTGAGGGCGGTCAGGGCAAGCCGGAGCGGCGGCGCTCGTACCACCGCTTCCACCGGTCCACGCGCTCCGAAAGGCTGGCTGCGGGAGCGGGCAGCGCCGACTCGTCGCGCCCCACCACCTTGGGCAGGGCTTCGAGGGCGGCGCGGCGGATGCCGTGCCCCTCGTCGAGCATGCGGACCAGATCGGCGGTGAAGGCCGGATCGCCCAACTCGCCCATGGCCGCGGCGACTTCGCGACGGATGATCGGATCGCCGCTGAGGGCCAGGCGCTGCAAGGCGGCCGCGCCCGAGGGACGGCCCAGTCGCGCCAGGGCCGCCGCCGCGGCCAGGCGCACCGACTGATGGTCGTGGCCCAACAGGGCCTCCAGCGGTCCGGCGTCGTCGAGCCGGCCGCCTGAGGCGATCGCCTCAATCGCGGCCAGGACCACGGCGTCGCTCGAGTCGCGCAGCGCGGGCAGCAGCACGGGGGCGTGCGCCGGGCTCGGGAAGCGCGCGAAGTGCTCGCACGCGCGGCGCCGCACCTCGGCCGAAGGATGGCTCAACCCCGCGGCGGCGATTCGCATCGCCGGCTCCGATCCGTCGGCCGCCACGGCCGCCAGCGCGCTGCGCCATACGAGGACGTCCTCCTCGGCGGCCACCAGCGCGGCCAGCCGGTCGGTGGCCAGCCAGCCCAGCGGCGCCTCGGCCCCGGCCTCGGCCAGATCGGCCGCGGCGCGTCGCCGCAGCGAGGCGTCCTGCGACGTGAGCCGGTCCAGGGCCTCGAACACGCGGTCGGCCCCGGTGAGGAGGTCGCGGTAGGCGGCCTCGGGCAGGGGACGCTTCGAGGCGCGGCGGTACGCCTCGAGCGAAGGCACCAGGGCCGGCCCCAGCGCGGCCAGGTGCTTGTGGGCATCGATCCGCCCCGGCGAGGTCGGATCGGGCTCGGTCAGCGCCTCCACGAGGCGACCCAACTCGGCAAGCCGCTCGGGGGAGAGGCGCTCCGCGGAATCCGGCGCACGCGGCGCCATCGCCGCGGCCAGGGCCTGGCGATCGACGAACCCGAACTGCCTGCGGAACTGCTGCGTCAGCCGGTCGAGCAGCTCGCGGCGACGCTCGGTCGGCGCGTCCGCGGCAAAGGCCTGGGCGGGCGGCCAGCGGGCCGCGAGCACCGCCGCCGCCTCGTTGCGCACCAGGTACGAATCGCGGTGCATCGCCTCCAGGAGGATCGGGCCGGCCTTTTCCAGCGGCCACTTCCGCAAGGCGGCCAGCACGGCCGAGGGGACCGACGTGCTCGGATCGTCGAGCAACTGCCGCGCGATCGCGGCGCCGGCCCGGTCGGGATAGCGCGAGAGGGCCTCGCCCACCGCCTGGCGCACCCGCCACGACTCGTCGGAGGCCGCCCCGAGCACGGCCTCGCGATCGTCCGACTCGGCCAGCGCGGTCACGGCCGCGGCGCGGCTCAGCTCCGCCCGGTCGTCCAGCAGGCCGCGCAAGGCCTTGCGCGAGCCGGGATCGCCCAGCTGCCCCAGCCCTGCGGCCGCGGCCCGACGGACCGACATGTCCCAGTCGCCGAGTGCCTGGGCGAGCCATCGCGGCGCCTCGGGGTGGCGGCGCGCGGCCAGGGCGTGCAGCGCCTCGGCGCGCACCCGCTTGTCGCGGGCCGTGCGCAAATCGGTCAGCTCGGTCGGAAGCGACCCGTGCTTTCCCCGCGCCCAGGCCTGGAGGGCCTCGATCCGAACGTCCGACGACGGGCTGCGCAGAGCGTCGGTCAGACGGACGTCGTCTGCCGGGTCCACGTGCCGGGCAAGGCTCCGCACCAGGTCCAGGTGCAGATCGGCCGCGTAACGCGGCGCCGGAACCTGGTGGCCGAACCGGCCGTAGCGGTCGATCAGGCGCCGCAACGCCCCGACCGGCTCTCCGTCCCCCGGCGGCAACAGCCCGAGCGCCTCGGCCGCAGCGCACCGCATGGCCAGCCGGAGCTGCCGGTTCTCGACGGTCGCGACCAGCCGCGCCAGCGCGCGGCAATCGCTCGAGCGCCCCAGGAGAATCGCCGCGTTGGCCGCGACAACGGGATGGGGATCGTCCAGGGCCGCGTGGAAGTCGGGCCGCCGGTCGGGCGGGTCCAGCAGCGACTCCTCCAGGTCGGGATAGCGCCAGCGCAGACCGGGTCTTGAGGCCGCGCGGCGCGGCTCGCATCCGGACCCCGACGATTCGCTCCGCGGCATGACCGTGCGAATCCACCCATCGCGGCGGAGCGGATCCTCGACCGGGGCCTCGGCTGGCGGCGGCCGGCTGGCCGGGGCCTCCGAAAAGGGCTTGTCGAAGCGCCGCGACAGCGGAGGAAGCGGCTCGCCGGTGCGCTGCGACGCGGGCGCGGCCGGTGCCGCCGGGTCGGAGCCGGGTGCCGGGAAAGGGATATCGGACGCGGCGGGAGGATTGGGCGCGGTCTCCGGCCCCGCGGCAAGGCCGGGCTGTCCAGGGCCTGGCGCGCGGAGGGGCGACGACCAGGGGCATCCGGCCGGGATCGTCAGGGCGAGGGCCGCAACCAACGGCCAGGCGCGGCGCGCCGGTCGTCCGAACAGCGCGCGGCAGGACAGCGGCACGGGGCGTTGATGCGACGGTTCAGACACGGCTGGCAAATCCGTTTGCCGGCAGGTGCGTCTCAGGTGCCCGGCTTGGAAGCCGGCGGCGCGGCGGCCATGGCCTGCGACACTTGGGGCAGTTTCTCGTTGAGCTCGTCGATCAGCTCCTCGCCTTCCAGGGACTGGTCCTCGAGCGTCTTGAGCACGTCGGTGATGGCCTGAAGGACCTGGCCGTGCAAGTCGCTCTCGGGCGGCTGGGAGGCCAGCGCGGCGATGCCCGTCAGTCCGTTGTACGCCCCGACGATGTTGGTCTGCGCGCGGCGGCGGAGGAACTCCTTCCTGCCGTTGCTCTCAAACCGCTGGATCTCGTCGCCGGCCGCGTCCACGGTCAACTGGCCCATGGCGCGGATCATCACGGCCGTGGCGGGGAATTCGGCCGGGTAGCTCAACCGCCCCAACGCCCGCGCGGCTGCGGAGCGGACCGACAGCGGCGCGTTGGCGTCGGCCAGCACGGAGAGGACGGTGTTGGCCACCGCGCCGTTCTGGCCCGCGGTCCCCAGCTCGGCCAGGGACTCGATGGCCAAGCAGCGCAGCCACGCGTGGCCCGCCGGAGACCGACCCGGCGTGGGCGCGGCCGTGGCGAGATTGAGGAGCATCTGAACGGTCGCGTTGAGCTCCTCCTGCGGGATCGCCTTGAGCTGGGCGTGCCGCCGGATGCCGACCATCGCGGCCACGCGCACCGCGTCGGGCAGCTCGGTGTCGGCCACGGTGTCCCGGAGAATCGGCCGGGCGGCTGCCATGGGCGTCGGCGGGTCCATGGGCCGCGGCGCCTCCACGTCGTTCAGCTCGCCGATGGCCAGCATGGCGTTCACGCGGGCGACCGCGTGATGGTTGCCTTCGGCGATCTTCTGAAGGAACGCCAGCGCCATCGCGGCCGTTTGATCGTGGGCCTCGCCCTTGGCGAGTTTGAGCACGTTGAGCAGCTCGTCGCGGTGCTTCTTGACGTTCGCGCGCTCGCTCTTGAGTGTCCACCGCGCCAGCGCGTACTTCTCCAGGTAGTCCTTGACTTGCTGAGCCTGGTCGTTGTTCAGAGAGTCGCTCTTGATCAGTCGGAAGATGTCCAGTCGCCTCTTGCTCAGCGACTCGTCCACCTCGAGCTCGACGACTTGCGCTTCCGTCGGAGGCTCTTCGGCGGCTGGTGTGGTCTTGGGGCCGGGCTTGGGCTCGGGGATGTCGGCCGGCGCCTTCTCTTGGGGCTTCGCGGTCGTCTCGGCCGCCGGCTCGTCCGGGAGGTCATCGGCGGGCAGGTCGGGGGCCTCGGCGTCCGGCTTCGCGGGGGCCGGTTTGGGCTTTGCCTGGCCCCACGCGGTGATGGTCGCTAGTCCCGTCACTCCCAGTGCCACACCCAAAATGAGGCATCGGCGCAGAATAGAGAACCCCCGATAGCGGCAACGCAGCGGCGACATGGAGCACCAACCTAAACTTCGAACGCCGAACGGCTTGGAGAAAACGCCCACCTTGTATAGGCTACCAGTGTATAGGCTACCAGTGGCGGGGCGGCAGTGTCAAGCTGGGCCGGGGCATTGGGGCGCTTCGGGCAAAGTTTGACATTCCGCGTGAACCACCCTTATAGTACGAGGCTCGCCTCCCCCTGCGCCGCGCGGGCCGGGAGAGTGGCGGGAGCGACACGGGGCTTGAGCAACCTACAGGACGCGCGCTATGACGCTGCTTTATAGCGAACCGGTTTTCCTGCAGCACGAGACTGGCGGTCACGTGGAGCGCGCCGAGCGGATCCGGCAGCTTCCCGCGCGACTCGCCGCGGCCGGCCTGGACGCGCGAGTCCAGCGGCCCCGTTGGGAGCCCGTCTCGCTCCAGCGGCTTCGCCTGGTCCATTCGGGGGCCTACATCGACGAGATCTGGGCCTTTGCCAAGTCGGGCGGGGGCTACATTGAGCACGACACCGTGGTCAGCCCCGCTTCGCACGACGTGGCCATGGTGGCGGCTGGGGCCGTCTGCGACGCCGCCGAGCGGATCGTGCGCGGCGACGACACCCAGGCGCTGTGCATCGTGCGCCCGCCAGGCCATCACGCCCTGACCGGAGGGGCGATGGGCTTTTGCATTTTCAACAACGTGGCGGTGGCCGCCCGGGTCGCGGAGTTCGAGTTGGGAGTCGAGCGGATCCTCATCGTCGATTGGGACGTCCACCACGGCAACGGCACCCAGGCCACGTTCTGGGAGGACGGGCACGTGGGCTTCTTTTCCATCCACCGCTGGCCTTTCTACCCCGGGACGGGCCAGAAGGACGAGACCGGCGGCGGTGAAGGCCTCGGGGCCACGATGAACCTGCCCGTCCGGTTCGGCATGCCGCGGAGCGAGTACCTGGCCCTGTTCCGCGACGCGCTGCACGAGTTCGCCGACCGGATCAAGCCGCAACTGGTGTTCATCAGCGCGGGCTTCGACAGCCACCGTCTCGACCCGGTGGGCAGCCTGGGCCTGGAGACCGAGGACTTCGCCGCCCTTACCGAGGAGGTGCTCGCCGTGGCCAGGACCCACGCCGGGGGCCGGGTGATCAGCGTGCTGGAAGGCGGCTACGACCCGCCCACCCTGGCCGACTGCATCGAGGTGCACCTGCGAGCCCTGCTCGACCGTCGGGAGTCCCCTTCCTCTTGAACAGGAACCATCGCGTGGCCAAGTTCGCCGTCATCCTTCCCGCGGCCGGCCGCAGCAGCCGGTTCCAGGACAAGAACTACAAGAAGGTCTTCGCGCCCTTGGACAACCGGGCCGTGTGGCTGCACTCGGCCGAGCGGTTCCTCAACCGGGGCGACGTGAGCCAGGTGATCCTCGTCATCTCCAAGGACGACCGCGACTACTTCGACTTCAAGTTCTCGGCCAACGTGGCGATCCTCGGCGTGGAGGTGATCGAGGGCGGGGCCGAGCGGGCCGACTCGGTCCAGAAGGCCCTGGAGCGGGTCAGGCCCCAGGCCGAGTTCGTCTGCGTCCACGACGCCGCGCGGCCCTGCCTGTGCGATCCGTGGGTCGATAAGATCTTCGCCGCCGCGGCGAACTCGGGGGCGGCGATCTTCGCCGTCCCGGTCCTCGGCACGCTGAAGCGCGTGGGCGGGAAGAACCGCATCGAGGAGACCGTCTCCCGCGCCGGCCTGTGGGAGGCCCAGACGCCCCAGGTCTTTCGCCGCGACTGGCTGATTGAGGCCTACGCCAAGCGCCAGGGCTTCCAGGCCACCGACGACGCCCAGCTCCTGGAGCGGATCGGCAAGCCGGTCACCGTGGTGGAGGGCTCGCCGGTGAACCTTAAGATCACCACGCGAGAGGACCTCAAGTTGGCCGAGAAGGCCCTCAAGGCCCTGCCCAAGCCCAAGCTGTCGGGCCCGGGGCATCCGTTTGCCGATGATGATATGTGGAGGTGAGGAAGAGTTTCGAAACTCGAAGCACGAAATCCGAAGCAAATTCAGGAAGATCAAATCCAAAGGCTCGAAACCGCGCGCATCGCGCTCAGCGCGCCACAGCGACTGCCGACCGGGTTTCCAGCTTTCCCTCATTCTTGCTTTGAATTCTTCTCGGATTTCGTGCTTCGTATTTCGCACTTCGCATTTCCTGCAAGTCGAGTCGCTCCCCACGGCCCCCCATGCACGACGTATTCGCCGATCTCCGCTGGCGCGGACTGGTCAACCAGACGACCGACGATGACAACCTGGCCGCGTGGCTCTTGGTAAAGCCGCGCACGGTGTATGCCGGGTTTGACCCCACGGCCGATAGCCTCCACGTGGGTCACCTCGTGGCCCTGATGATCCTCCGCCGCTTCCAGAAGGCCGGCCACCGGCCGATCGCTTTGGTCGGCGGCGCCACCGGCATGATCGGCGACCCCAGCGGCAAAAGCGAAGAGCGCAACCTGCTCTCCGTCGAGGTCCTCAGAGCGAACGTCGAGAGCATCGGCGCGCAGCTAGGCCGCTTCCTCGACTTCGACGGGGATAGCGCGGCCGTCCTGGTCAACAACTACGACTGGATGGGCCGCTTCGGATACCTGGAATTCCTCCGCGACGTGGGCAAGCACTTCCCGGTCAACGTGATGCTGGCCAAGGACTCCGTGCGCTCGCGCCTGGAGCGGACCGATGCCGGGCTGAGCTACACCGAGTTCAGCTACATGCTGCTCCAGGCCTATGACTTCGTGCACCTCTACCGCGAGCTGGGCTGCGAGATCCAGGTGGGCGGCAGCGACCAGTGGGGCAACATCACGGCCGGAATCGACCTCGCGCGGCGCATGGAAAGCGTCCAGCTCTATGGCATGACCTGCCCGCTGTTGACCAAGAGCGACGGCACGAAGATGGGCAAGACCGAGTCGGGGGCCTTGTGGCTTGCGGCCGAGCGGACCAGCCCCTACCAGTTCTACCAGTACTGGGTGAACCTGGAGGACGCCGAAGTGGGCCGCTGCCTGCGGTTCTTCACCGATCTCTCCGAAAGCGAGATCGTCCAGGCGCTGGCCGACCACGAGGCCGCGCCAGGCAAGCGGTCCGCGCAGCGCCTCTTGGCCGCAGAACTGACCCGCCTGGTCCACGGCGAGCCCGGGCTGGGCGCCGCGCGCAAGGCCACCGAGATCCTCTTCGGCGCGGAGATCAGCGACCTCTCCGACGCCGAGTTGGGCGCGATCTTCGCCGACGTGCCCAGCCGCGACCTGCCCCGTTCGCGACTCGATGACGGGGGGCTGCCAATCGTGGAGGCACTGGTCGAATCGGGCCTGGTGAAGTCCAAGAACGATGCCCGACGCGTGGTCACGCAGGGCGGGGCGTACGTGAACAACCGCCGCGTCGAGGGACTGGAAACGATCCTCGGCCCGGCCGACCTGGCTAGCCAGACCGTGTTGGTCCTCCGCAGCGGCAAGAAGAAGTACGCCCTGCTCCGCTTCGGCCCTGGGTGACTCCGTTGGGGTGCGGCGACTCCTCGCCGCTTTCCGCCGCGTCCCGCGGCCGCGACTGGGCGGGGTCGGGAGTCTTGTCTCGACTGACACCGGTCGGGTGTCTTCTCGGCCGCCGCGACGTCGCTTCCTTGGGCTTGCCTGGGGTTCGCCTCTGCGCCAACCTGGCCATGAAGGGTCGCTGGTCCAGAACGAACAACGCAACTTCGCAGCGGAGAGTCTCACTCGGACGCGCGTGGAGAGCGATCAACGACCTTGCTCGGCCGCCGGCTCGCGCTTCTTGCGCTGCTCGGCGATCTGTTTCGCGATGGCGCCGCTCCACGACGTGTCGCGGATGAAGCGTGGATCGCGCTTGCCGAGCGGGCCATGGCGGTCGCGGGCGCCTCCCTCCCCGTCGAGCTGGAAACTGGCCGCATCGACGCCGGGCACGAGCTTGCGGCAGTGCCAGACGTGCCTGGCGTCCTTGCAGAAACCGTAATCGAGCCCCTCAAACGTGGCCGGCTCGGCCTCGGGGACCGGGAAGTAGGTGTTTCCGCTCTTCACCCAGACGCCCACGCCGTCGGTGGCGTAGTCGGTTCCCTCGATGGGCTTGAGTCGATCCGCGTCGGCGCCGACGAGCTGTCCGCCGACCGTCGTCTCGATCCGCTTGTCGAGGTAGTAGAGGAAGCGGTCGTCGCGCCATAGCGGCGAGCGATCGACCTTGCGGAACGTGGCGGGATCGGCGTGCTCAATCCGCTTCCGTTGGTAGTAGACGTGGTTGTCGTCGGCCACGTAGTTGGAATGCACGGGAGTCTCGAGCAGTCGGAACGACTTCGGATCGGCGCCCTCGAGTCTCTCCACCTTGCCTCCGGCCGCGACGCGCCAACCCAGCTTCTTGCCCGAGTGCCCCTGCGTCCCGAGGTAGACGTGGCTCTGATCCCTGGCCCAGCGGTCGTTGATCGCCTCAAAGCTGGGTCCGTGGGAGCCGGGGATCGGGTGGTTTCGATAGTAGGCCTGGTACTTGTCCCGGCCCCAGGGAAGCGGATGTCCGTATTGACTGTGGCCTGCCTTGAACGATCCGGCATCGGCTCCCGGAACGACCTTCCCGGCCCACAAAACGCGGCCGGGCAAGACGGTGTAGACCGGCGGTTTGAGCGCCTCGGCCACTTCGCCGCTGTAGGAGAGGAAACCACAGCCGGCGGTGAACAGCAAGACCGCCGCCATCGCGACGGCCGGCACGCGCTGGCGCGCGAAATGCAGTGCGATTCTCACGTTCTTTCCGCTCCGAAGGGCATTGAGCAGCGCAACCGTGGGGACGGGTTTCGCGGTTCTCCGCCGTCGCCTGCGCAGTGCGGAACGGTTTCCCGGACAACCGCATGCTCTGGCGAAGCATAGCATGCGCGGATCGGCTGCTTCGCTTCCTTCCGCGGCCGTGGCCTGCAGTTGAGCGCGCTGGGACTGCACCACCACGAGGGAAGCGGCGATCAATCGCCGCACTCGATAGAGGATTGTCGTTGACCCCGGGCGGCGGGAATCCTAGGATGCGGGGCCGGGGGCTTCTGTCTTTTCGGATGGCCGTGCCGTGCGACGACGTTTCCGAATCGCGCTGTGGGTCGGAGGGGGCCTGCTGGCCGGGATCCTCCTGGCGGTGCTGGCGCTGTATCTGGCCGCGCGGCACGTGCCGGCCGCGTACCGCCGGGCGCTGGCCGCCGATCCCGAGGCCGAGGCCCAGGCCAGCGACGCGATGATCCGCCAGACCACCGAGCTGGCCAACGCCGTGCGCCGCTCCGGCCCCTGGTCCGCCCGGTTCACGGCCGAGCAGATCAACGGTTGGTTCGCCGTGGACATGAACGAGAACCATCCCGACCTCCTCCCGCCGGAGATGAGCGACCCCCGCGTGGCCATCGCGCCCGAGGAGATGCGCCTGTTCTGCCGTTTCCGGCGGGGCGGCGTCGAGTCCGTGCTGTCGCTGGGCATCGACGTCTATCTGGCCGAGGCCGACGTGATCGCCCTGCGCGTCAGGAGAGCGCGGGCCGGGGCCCTGCCGTTGCCCCTGGACGAGGTGCTCCAGCAGATCACCCAGCAGGCGCGGCGCAAGCGGCTCCGCATCCAGTGGAAGATGGCCGAGGGCGACCCCGTGGCCCTGATCCGCCTCGACCTCCGCGACAAGGAGAGCGGGCACCAGGTTCACGTCCAGGCCCTGGAGCTGCGCGAGGGGGAGGTCTTCGTGTCGGGGGAGAGTCAGTGACGGGGTGAGGGGGTGAAACCCTGGTCGTAGCCGGGAGCCCTCTCCCGCAGGGGGCGAGCGGGGAGAGTGAATCCATCACCTGCGCACCTCCCACCTACTCACCCCTCATGCTCCAAGCCACTTCTCCAGCCACTCCAGGATCTGCCCGAGCCGGTGCAGACGCAGGTCGGGCGGGCCGCAGCGGCTCATGCCGTGGCTGGTGGAGGCCGGATAGCGGACCAGGCGCGTGGGCACGTCCAGCAGCTTCAGGGCCGCGAAGACCTGCTCCCCCTGCTCGATGTTGCACCGCAGGTCGCCCTCGCTGTGAATGACGAGCGTAGGGGTCTTCGCGTTGCCCAGGTACTGCAGCGGGCTGTGCTTCCACCGGGCCTCGGGCCGGTCCCAGGAGTTCCCGGGGAAGTAGCGGTCCGGGGCGTCGAGGAAGTCGCTGGTCCCGCCCATGCTCACCAGGTTGCTCACGCACCGGTCGGTGACGGCCGCCGCGAAGTCGTGGGTGTGGCCGATGGCCCAGTTGGTCATGTAGCCGCCGTAGCTCCCGCCCATCACCCCGAGCCGCTTGGGGTCGACATAGGGCTGCTCCTTCATGAACTCTGCCACGGCCTGCACGTCGGTCCAATCGGCCGTGCCCCAGGCCCCGCGGATGGCCGCGCAGTGGTCGCGGCCATAACCCTTGCTGCCGCGAGGATTCGAGAAGAAGACCACGTAGCCGGCCGATGCGAGAACCTGCATCTCGTGGAAGAAGCCCGAGCCGTATTGGGCGTGCGGGCCGCCGTGGATCTCCAGCACGGCCGGGAGCTTCGCCCGGCGCCGCGCCTTGGTCGGGCGCAGCACCCATAGCTGAACGCGGTGGCCGTCCTCGGACGTCACCCAGTGCGACTCGGGGTCGGCCACGTCGAGCCCGGCCAGGAGCGGGCCGTTGTGGTCGGTCAACGTCTTCACCCGCGTGCGGCGGGCGCCGACCTCGGCCACGGCGATCTCCGGCGGGCACGTCGGCGAGGCCACGGCCACGGCCAGGCGCGAGCCGTCGGCCGAGAGGGTCCCCATCTCGTGCTCCAGCGCACCGCGCGTGTGCACGGACAACGGACCGCCGGAGACCGGCACCGAGGCCACGTGCGACTCGCCGTGCCAGCCGAGCCGGAAGTAGATCCGCCGGCTGTCGGGCGAGAACTCCAGGCACGGGGCGAACACCGCCTCGGAGCTGTCGGCGATCGACACGGCCAGAAGGCAGTAGTCCGTCGATCCGGTGAGGCTCCGGGCCCCGCCGCGCCGCGCGTCGCAGACGAACAGCTCCAGGTTCTCGGTGCTGTACGCCCCGTCCTCGCCGACCCGACCGGTGTAGGCGATCGTGCGACCGTCCGGCGACCAGCGGGGCGATCCCTTCGGCCCGTCGGGCAGGTTGGCGATCCGTGCGACGCGCCCGCTCTTGCAGTTGATACGCACCAGCTCCGCCCTCCAGGGGCGGATCATGGCCTTGGGGTCGCGATTGGTGGCCACGACGAGCTGCTTGGAGTCGGGCGAGAAGTCGAATTCTGCGCCGCCCATCGTGTCCTGGTCGTACAGCAGCCGGTGCTCGCCGCTGGTGGCGTCGACCAGGTAGACGTGGAAGCGCTCGCGTCCGAAGTAGCCGTCGCCGTCCAACCGGTACCACCAGTCGTCGATCACCCAGGGCGGCGTGCTGAGGCCCTGTTCCTCGCGCTGCTTCTCGGCGGCCTTGGTGCGATCATCCTGCCGGCGCCGGAAGCTGACGGCCAGCGTCTTCCCGTCGGGCGACCAGCGAAAGGCGGCGATCGTCCCTTCGGGAAAGCTCGTCAGCGTCGTGGCCTCGCCGCCGTCGGGGTGGATGACGCAAATCTGCGGCTGGTGCTTTTCTCGGGCGCGGATGAAGGCGATCCGCGAGCCGTCGGCCGACCAGCGGGGGGCCAAATCGCGCTCGCCGCCGGTGAAACGCCGCGGACGGCCGCCGCCGCAATCGACCATCCACAATCGGGCGGCGTACTCGTTCTTCTCGCCCACATCCCTCAGGCAATAGACGATCCGGCGGCCGTCGGGCGAGATCCGCGGGGACGAGACGATCTGGAGCTTCAGGAGGTCCTCGGGCGTGACGGGCCGGCGGGTCGGCTCGGTGGCGGGTCGGCGGGCGCGGCGGGGCATGGCAGGTCTTCGTCAGGGTGCGATGCGTGGCAGGGCACCGAGCATTGTAGGCAGAGACGCCCGGAGGGGCAAAGACTTCCGAATTCTTCGCGACTTCGGAAGTCTGGCACAGCCCACTACCGCCCCGCCATGCCGCGGACGAGCTTGTCCCACAGCGTGGGCACGGTCTGCCGGTGGTCGCCGCAGAGGTAGTAGCTCTCGCCGCCATCGGCAATGGTGCGAATGAGAATCGTCTTCCAGGGGCGGTAGTAATACTGCGGATGCTGCTTGTCCGGCGGGCCTTCGCGCCAGTTGTCGGGCAGGCCGACGAGGTCGAACACGGCCGTGGTGAAACGGGAGATGCTCCTCTCCTGCTTGCGGGCCACGTTGCGGGCCATGGACAGGGCCTTCAGATACACTTCGGGTCCCGTGACCGCGGTACCGAGGTTGAGGAACACGCCGCCTTCGAGGTCCTCGACCGACCGGGCGAACATGAGGAAGTCGGTCTCGCTGGCCTTGCCCCAGCTCGCGCCGTCGAAGTTGGGATGGGCGTGGACGATGTCGCTGCCGATCCCCACGTGAACGGTCATCGGCACGCTGGTCCGCCAGGCCGCGGCGGCCAGGCTCAGTTCGCGGTGCGGCGGGTTCTCGGCCTCGATCGTCTGGCCCACGTGCTCGCCCAACCCGTCGCCGCGCTTGGCGGCCTGGATCGCCAGCTCGTTCAGCCGACTCGTCTCTTTCCACAGCCCGAAGCGCCCCTCGCGAATCCACCGGGCGACGTCCTCGCTCGTGCCGCCGAACGTGGCCAGCTCGAAGTCGTGGATCAGCCCGGCCCCGTTGGTGGCCAGGTGGGTCACCACGTCGCGGTGGATCAGATCGACGAAGTAGCGCGACAGCCCCAGCTTGATCGGATGGGCCCCCATCATCAGGATCACGGGCCGACCGCCTCGCCGCGCCGCCAGAATCCTCTCCACCAGGGCGTCGAGCTCCCCGTGCTCGAAGGGCTCCGGCGGAGCCTGCAGCGCAAGGCAACCCGCGGCCACCAGGTCATGCCCGCGCTCGTCCAGGCTCCCCAGGTCGATGCGCGAGCGGTCGAAGAGCGGATAGCGGGACATGGGTGGGGAAATGACGAATGAGCAATGGCGAATGAGGAATGGGTGAGCGGTTTCTGGCGAGTATCGAAGCACGAAGCACACCACTCACCTACTCACCACTCACCTCCTCAATAAACGCGTAGCACAGCACGTGGGTGACGGCGAAGAAGCAATCCTCCAGGCGGCCCATGTGGCTGGAGGGAACGACCAGGGGCAGGTCGGCCAGGTCCTTCAGGCGCCCGCCCTCGCCCGAGGTCAGCCCGATCGTGCGGCAGCCGATCGAGTTGGCGTACTCCACCGCCCGCAGCACGTTGGGGCTGTTACCGCTGCCGCTGACGGCGATCAGCACGTCGCCGGCGGCCGCAAAATTCCTGAGCTGCTCGATGAACACCACGTCGTAGCTCACGTCGTTGGCGTAGGCCAGCATGGTTCCCACCGGATCGGTCAGCCCGATCATCTTAAACCGCTTCCGGCGCCCGTACGAGGCCCCCTTGACCATGTCCACGACCATCTGCGAGGCGATCAGCGCGCTGCCGCCGTTGCCGCAGGCGTAGATCGTGCCATCCGCGTCGCGGCAGTCACGGAGCCACTGGACGGCCGTGGCGATGGCGTCCGGGGCGAGCCTGGAGAGCAGACCCGACAGATCGGCGAGGTAGTCCTGGACGAATCGCGTCGGATCGTCGGCGGGCGGCATGGCGCTGGTGCTCCTGTGTCAGACTTCCGAAGTCTTGAAGACTTCGGAAGTCTTGGCGCTTCTACGTCGATTGTTGCGACTGCCACAGGGCGAGCCGCGGCGGGAGCTCGTCGGGCCGGGCGGTGCCCGTGGTGGCCAGTTGCTGTACGGTGATCGAGGCCACGAGGTTCCCCACCAGGGCGGCCTCGGCGAGGGTGGCCCCCGCGGAGAGGGCGAGCACGGCCCCGGCGGTCACGCTGTCGCCGGCCCCTGTCGGATCGGTCGGCCCCCCCACGCGCACGCCCGGCACGAGGGTCGGCTCGGGATCGCTGATCAGCATGCCTTCCGCCCCGCGCGTGGCGCAAATTGGTGCGCCGGTCTGCGCGCGAAGCTCCGCCACGGCCTGAGCCAGCCGCTCGACGGGCACGGTGGAATCGGGGGCCGGGTTCTCGATGCCCACCGCCTCGAACTGGTTGGGCTTGATGATCACCTGGCGGAACGCACGGATGCGGCGGCGGCTGTCGGCCCAGAACACGATCGGCGGCGATCGCTCCGCGCGGTCGGCGAGGGCCTCACGGACCGCTGGGGTGACCGCGCCGCAGCCGTCCTGCTCGACCTGGTCCATGACGATCACCGCCTCGACCTGCGGAAGGACCGCGTCGAGCGACTGGAGAATCCGCCGCTCCGTGGCCGGGGTGGTGGCGTCGCGATTCTTCGTGTCGTAGCGGCTGTGCTCGCCGGCCAGGCCCGGCTCGGTCGCGTCGCGGGGTTTCAGGTACGTGGGTGTCTTCCGCGTCGGATCGCACGCCAGATGCTCGGTCGAGCAGCCCAACGCGGCCAGGTCCTGGCGGAGCTCGTACGCCGCGCCGTCGTCGCCCGTGAAACCGATCGTTTCAATGGTCCCGGCGCCAAGCGCCGCCAGATTGCACACCACGGTGCCGGCCGCGCCCGGGCTGTGGCGCACGGCCACGACCTGATGCGCGGTCTTGCCGGTCTCCAGGCTCACCTCGGCCAGGTGCGGATCGACATCCACGTACTTGTCGAGGAAGTAGTCGCCCAGCACGGCCACGCGCACCTGGGGGAAGCGGGCTACGAGCTCCGCGAGGCGCTCGGGCGGCATGTGGGTGAGGGTCTTCATGCTGTCCGTTGGGAGACTTCCGAACTCTTCAAGACTTCGGCAGTCTGGGCGTGGCTATTCAAGGAGACTTCCGAAGTCTCGAAGACCTCGGAAGCCTGGGGAGCTTCTCCGCGGCGGCGACGATCCGGTCGTAGAGCGCCGGCACGGTCGCGGCGTGGTCTCCCTGCACGTAGTGGCTCTCGCCGCCGTCGGCCACGGTCCGCACGAGGATCGTCTTGTAAGGGCGGAAGTAGTAACGCGGATCGGTCTTGGGGGCCTCGGCGCGGAGCTCCGTGCCCAGCTCGGGCAGGTCGAACACCGCCGTGGTGAAGCGGCGGATCGACTCGCCGCGCTGGTGGGCGACGTTGCGGGCCATGGCCAGGGCCTTCAGGTACGCCTCGGGGCCGGCCACGGCCGAGCCGATGTTCAGCAGGACGCCGCCCTCCAGACGTGTGACGCTCTGCGTGAGGACGAGGAAGTCGGCGTACGAGGTCGCGCCCACCGCGGCGCCGTCGCAGTTGGGATGCTCGTGGACGATGTCCAGGCCGATACCCACGTGCACCGTGACCGGCACGCCCAGCCGATACCCGGCCGCCAGGACGCTGGTCTGGCGAAAAGGCAACTGCTCGCGCTCGACGTCGCGGCCCAGGGCCTCGCCCAGCCCGATGCCGTCGCGGTGCCCCTCGGCGGCAACGCGGTTGATGCGCCCCGTCTCGCGCCACAGGCCGAACTGTCCTTCGGACACGTATCGGGCGACGCTCTCGCAGGTGGCTCCGATCATGGCCAGCTCGAAGTCGTGGATCGCCCCGGCCCCGTTCAGCGCCACGTGCCCCAGCAGGCCCCGCTCCATGAGGTCAATCAACAGCGGCCCGTTCCCCTTGCGCAGCACGTGCGCCCCGCAGAAGAAGATCACGGCCCTCTCCGCGCGCGATGCCTGGACGATCCGCTGGGCGAGCACGCCCAGTGCCGGGTGGTCGAACGGCTCGCGCGGCGAGTCGGGGTACACCAGGCACGAGCGATCCAGGTCGTGGACCCGCTCGGCAAGCGGCCTCAGCTTCAGGCGGCTTCGATCGAACTGCTCAAAGGGCATGCAAGTCCTCGGCGATCGCAGGCAGGAAGGGGATTCAACACGGAGACACGGAGGACACGGAGACGAGACAAGGGGGATCGTCACTGCGGAGTTCGGCGGCACCTTGCAGTCCGCCTTGGGACGCACAATGCCCCCAGTTCATCCTCTCGGGGCCCTCCCCGTCTCCGTGGTCAATCTCTCTCTTGCCCCGTTTCGTGCTGCCCGGACGCCCCCCACAAATACTCGAGCAGGCAGCGGTGGTCCTGGTAATCGGGAATGACGATGTCGGCGCCGGCCCCGATCAGGCGGTCGCGCTTCCAGGGGTCCGGTTGTCCGCTGCGCTCGGCTTCGTCGCTGGCCACGGCCACGGCGATGCCGCCCACGGCCTTGACGTTCTCGATCTCCACGTACCCGTCGCCGAAACCGACCAGCGACGCTCCCTCGACCCGGTTCTCGCGGAGGATCCGCTCGACCACCCGGGCCTTGGAAAAGGCTCGGTAGTCGTCCACCGCCCCGTACACATGGTCCCCGAAGTAGGGCTCCAGCCCCAGCAAGCGAGCTTCCTCGAGGACGAACGGCTCGTCGGTTCCGCTGGCCAGGTAGAGCGAGACCCCGCGGGCCTTCAGCCCGTCGAGCAGATCGAGCGAGCCCGGCACGAGCATCTCGCTCGCGTCGCCCCGGCCGCTGCGGAGCCGTGCGTGTCGCGTGTCGATCCGCGCGTGGAGCAAGTCGAGATACCGTCTCTTGTACACCAGCGGCTCTTCAGGCGTACCCCCTCGGCGCCGCACCTCGTCGGCCAGGCGGATCATCTGGTAGATGGTCTGCTTGCCGGTCAGGTGCGTGACGAACTCCTCGCAGACCGCGCGCAGCTCCTCGTCCGTCTCGGCCGTGCCTGTGGCGCGGAGCGTCTCGACCATCATCGGGATCATCACCGCGGTCCACCCCTCGCGGATCAGGCTCAGCGTGCCGTCGAAATCGAACAGCCCGTGGCGCGGCGGGTGGGAGAAGGAGGGCCGGCGCACGATCTCGATCGAGGTGCCGGGCAGCAGCTCCGTCGGCCCGACCTCGGCCACCACTCGCCGGTAGTCTTCCTCGTGGCAATCGGACGTCATCGCCGACCCAACGGACGATCGCGAACCGTCTCGTACATGGCCACGAGGTTCTCGGCCGGAGTGTTCGCCTGCACGTTATGCACCGTGTTGAACACGAACCCGCCGCCGCGCCCGAAGACCTCGATCCGCTCGCGGACCTCGCGGCGGACCTCCTCGGGCGTGCCGAAGGGCAGCGTCTTCTGGGTATCCACCCCGCCGCCCCAGAACGTGACATCTCCGCCGAAGCGCTGTTTGAGGGCCCGCGGGTCCATGCCCGCGGCCGAGCACTGCACCGGGTTGACGATGTCGAAGCCGGCCTGGACGATGTCGGGCAGCAGCTGCACGATCGAGCCGCAGGAGTGGATGAACGTCTTCCACGGGGTGTTCTCGTGGACCCAGTCGTTCACCCTGCGGTGGAACGGCTGGTACAGCCTGCGGTAGCTCTGGCAACTGATGAACGGCCCGCTTTGCGTGCCGAAGTCGGTGCCCGTGATGAATACGGCGGCGACGCGGTCGCCCACGGCGTCGTAGATCTTCGCCAGGTTCGAAAGCGCGATCTCGCACTGCCGCTGGAAGACCTCATACACGTAGTCGAACCGGGCAGCCGTGCTGACGTACCACTCCTCGATGTCGCGTATGCCGCGGGGGTGTTTCACCCACGGCACGGGCACCAGAGCGATGTCGCCGAAGGCCGTGCCCCCGAAGTTGGCCAGCACGGCCCGGTCCGTCTCGCGGTGCAGCCGGTCGGCCTCCGCGGCGAAGTGGGCCAGGTCGTCGTCGCTCACGGGGCCGAACTCCTGGAGGTTGTCCTCCACGTTGAGGTTCTCTTCGTCGATCGGCTCCTGGCGCACGATGGTGTCGAAGTAATAGCCCCCCCTGGGCATGCGGCCGCTGGGCGGCGCCGCGCGGTCGCCCTCGGGATACATGAGGATGTCGCCGTTGGGCTCCGGGTCGGTGTTGAAGCCCTCGGGCACGAGCACGGGCGTTCCGTCGAACAGCGTCCAGGGCTTCCAGCCTTTGTTCTCGAACCCGAACATCGTCCGCGGGCCGCCCAGCCCGACGACGTCCACCCCCAGGGCGTCCTGAAGGTCCGGGGCGATCTCGCCGAGCATCTGGTAGGGCTCGGTGACCTTCACCGGCGTGCCGGGCGGGTCGAGCTTCAGGGCCTGGCGCAACTGGTACGCGCTGCTGACGTGCATCCCGGTGACCGGGCTGGCGCCCAGATCGAGGGGCACGCGATCGGGCTCTTCGTGATCGAGCGCCTTGGTGACGCGCTGGCGGGAATTCATGGCGACAGCTGGGGCTGGAAGGCGCGGCGCAGAGCACGATCCGCACGGGGCGCGGGGGGCGACTGCCACGATTTGATGCCGCAGCGGGCGGCTTGTCAACCCTGCGCGGCGGAGGCTACGATATGGCCCGACGCGTGCCACAGTCCGCACCGAGAGGATGACGACGATGCCCCAGCCGACCAGCGAAGACGGCCTCTATGCGACGGACGCAAGCGGCGGAAGCCTCGCCTACGTGTGGCTGTTGGCCTCGGTGGCCGCGCTGGGCGGGCTGCTTTTCGGCTACGACACGGCGGTGATCGCCGGGGCGATCGACTTCCTCGAGGTCCGCTTCGCACTCGGGCCGGTCGCCAAGGGTTGGGCCGTCTCCAACGTCCTGGTCGGCTGCATGATCGGGGCCGCCCTGGCCGGGCCGTTGAGCGATCGCTTCGGCCGCAAGCGGATCCTGCTCTTCTCCGCCGCGCTGTTCGCCGGGTCCGCGGTCGCCTCGGCCCTGCCCCGCAACCTGACCGAGCTCGTGCTGGCCCGGTTCCTCGGCGGACTGGGCGTGGGCATGGCCTCGATGCTCTCGCCCCTGTACATCGCCGAGGTCGCCCCGGCGCGGATTCGAGGTCGACTGGTCTCACTCAACCAGATCACGATCATCACGGGCATGCTCGTGATCGCCGTGGTCAACTGGCTGATCGCCCAGTCGGCCCCGTCGGAGGAGTGGAACGTCACGACCGGATGGCGATGGATGTTCGGCTCCGAAACGCTGCCGGCCGCGCTGTTCTTCCTCTGCCTGCTGATCGTGCCGGAGAGCCCGCGGTGGCTGACCAAACAGGGACGCGAGGCCGAGGCCACGGCCATCCTCGCCCGCATCGGCGGCCCGGAGCAGGCCCGGGCGCAGATGCAGGAGATCAAGGAGACGATCGCCCAGGAGAGCGGCTCGTTTTCGGAGCTGTTCCAGCCGGGCATCCGCGTGGCCCTGGCGATCGCCGTGGTGATGGCCGTGCTCCAGCAGGTGACGGGCATCAACGCGGTGATGTACTACGCGCCGAGCATCTTCCGCAGCTCGGGAGCGGACGTGAGCGCCACGCAGGCCCTGTTGCAGACGGTGGCCGTCCAGGCGGTCAACCTGCTGTTCACGCTCGTGGCAATCTGGGTCGTGGACCGGTGGGGTCGGCGGCCGCTGATGCTCGTCACCTCGGCGGCGATGGGCGTGACGCTCGTGCTGCTGGGCCTCTCGTTCCGACTGGAGCTCTCTTCGGCATGGGTCTTCGCCTTCACGCTGGCCTACGTCGCCTCGTTCGCCGTGGCCATGGGACCGGTGGTTTGGGTCTTCCTCTCGGAGATCTTCCCCACGCGGACCCGCGGCCGCGCCATGGCCGTGGCCACCGTGGCGCTATGGATCGCCTGCTTCGCCGTGAGCCAGACCGTGCCCTGGATGTTCGAGCATCTGAAGCACCCGGCTACTTTCTGGACCTACGCCGCGATGTGCGCCGTGTCGCTGGTCTTCGTGCTGCGCTTCGTGCCCGAGACCAAGGGCAGGACGCTGGAGCAGATCGAGCGGAGCTGGCTGGAAGGGTAGCAGGCGTTCTCCGCAGTGCCGTCCGCCTTGTCGGTGAAGGGTTCATTGCGCACGTAAACGGCACACGGAGCGTGCCTACCTACTCAGCGCGCCTGCTACTCGTAGCGGATGTCGAGGACCTCGAAGCGCAGCGTGCCCTGGGGCACCTCGATCTCCGGCTTCTCGCCGACCTTCCGGCCCACCAGGCCCTGGGCCAGCGGGCTCGTGACGAGGATCCTGCCCGCGTCGTAGTCCTCCTCGCCGGCGCCGACCAGCGTGTACTCCTCCTGGTCGCCGAAGTCGAGGTCCTTGAGGATGACCGTGGCCCCGAAGCCGACTTCGTCCTTGTTGACCTTCGCCCCGTCCATGATGGCCGCCCGCGAAAGCCGGTCGCGGCGCTCGTTGATGCGGGCCTCCATGAGCTGCCGGCTCTCCTGCGCGCCCTCGTACTCGGCGTTCTCGCTCAGGTCGCCCTCGGCCCGGGCGGCGGCCAGCCGCTCCAGAATCTCGGGCAGCTCCACGGTCTCCATGCGGTCCAACTCGGCCTTGAGCTTGTCGTACCCGGCTCGGGTCATGGGGATGCGATCCGACATGCTAGCAACTCCAACCAACAGGCGAAAAAAGAGGCGACCGACTGGCCTTTTGGGGCCGCGGTCGCCTAGTTCGATCCTCGATTGCCTCCCATTATTCGCAATCGGCCGGATTGTGTAAAGGCGTTTCTTCGGCCCCGGCGGCGCCGTTTTCGGCACGCGATTCGCTCCCGCGCACCCCCGTGTGCCGCGTCCCTACGGCGCCAATCCCAGGGCGGCCCCCAGCTTGGCGCGGTACTCGGCCGCATCCAGCACCACGTGCTCGTGCAGGCGCGAAACGCCGCTGGCCGCAAGCGTCGCGGTGAACGGGCCGAACCGCCGCCGCGCGGCCGCCACCAGCGGCTCGTCGGCCTTGGCCCCCTTGGACAGGACCTCGCGCGCTCGCTCCACGATCGCGTAATCCACGCTCATCCGGTCCAGTTTCACCCGTTTCTGCACCGCCGGCTCACGCGCCGTCTGCTCCTCGGCCTGCTGCCACAGGGCGTCGGCCTCCAGGAGCATCGCGTCGGTCAGGTGGGGGCTGTCCACGTGGGCCCAGATGCTCACGTGGATGTCGTTCTCCTCGACGTAGTCGTGAATCAGGTCGAGATACGTTCGGACGCTGCCGGCCGCCTTGCCGTAATAGGCGTCGAGGAACGCGGTGAGGGCCTCCTCTTCGTCGTATTCGGGGTTCCAGAGGAACTTGGCCGTCAGATAGCCGCCCAGCGCGGCCAGCTCGCTGTGCGGCGAGTTGTACGAATCCTGCTCGAAGATGCCCGTCACGTGGTGCGCGACGAAGAACTGGATGTTGTCGTTGCGCACGCGCTGGTTGGGGAACGGCAGCAGGTAGTGGCGGAAGTCGGTCACGTAGTCCCACACCCAGAGCCGCTTGGAGACCTGGGACCACCCTTGCGCGTCGCGGCGGAACTCCACGTTGGCCTTGCTCGTGCAGGTGGCCAACGGGTGGGAGAAGCAGCACTCGATGGAGCACAGGCGCACGATTACGTTCGGGCGAGGCCGCAGCGTCTTGGGCGGCTTGCGCGTCCACTGGTAGGCCAGTGTCTCCACGGCCTTGTCCGGGTAGTCCTTCTCCACGGCCTGGGCCACGCGGTTGACCAGGGCCAGCACCGGCGCGATCTGAGAGCCCTCGGCCTTGGCCAGGGCCTGGCACGTCTCGCACTCGCAGTAGTTGTGCCAGTCGTTCTGCGAGACGGAGAACACCGTGGCGTCGGGCTGGGCGGCCATCGCCCGGCGGATGCCCTCGGTGCACAGGCGGATCACGTCCTCGTTGGTGCAGCAGAGCTGCGACCGCTCCTTCAGCCGCTTGCCCTTGACCAGCGAGAAGTACTCGGGATGGGCGTCATAGTACTTCTCCGGCGGCACCAGCCGGTTGAAGGTGTGGACGAAGAAGCCGCTCCCAAAGCGGACCTTGCCGCCGTGCTGCGGGCCGAGCCGGGCGGCGCTGGAGTTTACGCGGTTGCGCGCGCACCAGTCGCCGTCGAAGCAGTCGTACGTGAACGGCTCGCGGTACTCCAGCACGGGGACCTGCCGGTCGTTCGTGGCCCCAAGCACGAGCCTCTTCGACTTGGGGATGCGGCTCACGCCCGGGGCGAACCACCGGCAGCCCAGGTGATCCTCCAGGAGGCCGTACACGCCGTACAGCGTGCCGCGGACGTCGCTCCCGACGATCGCCAGGTGCGGCCCGGCCGTGCGGATCACGTAGCCTTCCTTGCCCAGCGCATCGACGTCGATCTTCAGGCCGAGCTTCTCGAAGTGGGCGTTCCTGCCCAAAACGATCTCGTGGGGGCCCGGCTTCTCCGAGTCGGAGACGATCGGCAGTTTGGCCCCGGTCATCTCGGCGAGGAACGCCTGAAGCTCCTTGGCCGCGTGCCTCGTGGACGGCGAGGCCTCTTCGGCAACCACGATCTGGAACTCGCTCTTGCCGCCGTCGGCCAGCACGAGGGCTTCGGCGATAGCGGCTCCGGGAATCAAGGCCGCGACGATGGCAAAGGCGGCGATCGCACCGATGCGTTTCATGGGGGACTCCTTTGTCTGCCGGGTGGGCCCGCTACTCGATACGCTTCGACCGCTGGGCCTGCGCCCGCTGCCACTCGAAGATCGAGGGGACGGCCGGCTCGGGCCGCGGCGGGTCGTCCTGGTAAGGAAACACCTGGTTATCCCGAATTGCCGCGGGCCTGGCCTTTCCGCCGACCACCGTTCCGCCGGCCCCGTAGATGCGGTTCCCCACGACCTCCACCCCCAGGCAGTCTGGGCTGCTCAGCTCGATGGCCGGCCTCTCGGAGGCCACGGCGATCGTGTTGCCGCGGAGGATGTGGTCGAACGAGGCGCGGCCCGCGAACACGCCCGGCCCCGACCCGGCGACGATGCGGTTGTAGAGAATCAACCAGTTCTCGTTCATCCCGCCCATCCACAGGCCGGTCTTGGGGGCGCGGATATCGCAGTTGGAGACGACGTTGCGAGGTCCTTCCGGCCCGTGTGCGGCGTCGTGGGGCGGCGAGGCCCAGCCGCCGTGTCCGTAGGTGCCGTGACTGCCCGCGGCCTCGACCAGGCACTGCTCGTACAGGTTCTCGTTGGTCCATCCGGCGTGCCACTGGGCGTCGCTGCCGTGGAAGGTGCTCTTGCGAATGACGTTGCCCGAGCTGGACCACTGCACGCAGGGCGCGTGGCGCATCTTCCAGGTCTCGACGTTCTCCATCAGGCCGTCGTACGACCGCTCCCAGCCCACGTAGGCCGTGCCTCCGCCGCCGTGGTACCAGGCGTCGTCCAAGCGGCAGTCGCGGATCTCGCACCACTTGGCCTGGCGCGTGTAGATCGGGTGGCGGCCCGCCTTGACCACGGTCACGCCCCGTGCCCAGCACTCCCAGGCCGTGGCGAACAGCACGCCGCAGGTCCACAGCTTCTCCGACTGCTCCAGGGCGAGGTCCTCCACGCCGCTGCGTCGCACGGGATCGAGCTTGCGCGCCGTGCTGCGGTCGATCACCGGGAAGTCGATGCGCAACGGCTGGTTCAATCGCACCCGGCGACCCTCGACCGCCTCGACCTGGAAGTGCCCCCGGCGGTAGGTGCCCCACTGGCAGGCGTTTTGGACCAGCCGGTTCCATCGCTCGGTGGCCGGGGCATCCAGTTCGATCGCGTCGCCCGGCTCGAGCTCCGGTGCTTCGGTCAGCTCGATCTCCAGGTCGCCGCGCCGGCCGTCGTTGGCCAGTCTCCACGAGGGGCCAGTGTCCTCGCCGTGAAACATGATCGCGGCGAGCCCGGCCCCGGGCAGACGGCGCGACCCGGCGGGCAGGCGCTTCTCGGGGTCCCATCGCACGGTGATCTTCTTCTCGACGCGCCGCCTGTCGGACCACTCGGCCAGGGCGGTCAGCTTGTGCTCTCCCGGCTCCAGCCGGCCCAGGCTCTTGCCGAAGGTCCGGATCATGAACGTTCCGCCCCAGTGCTTGTGGCGGTTCCTCGCGTAGAGTTCGCGCTCGCCGGCCAGAATCGCGATCCGCTCCAGACCGTCCGGCGCGGCGTGGACCTCCAGCGGCGTGTCGGGTCCGACCGCATCTCCTTCCTTCAGACGGAAGAAGCCGACGCCGCCCTCGGGCGCTCCGTAACGGAAAACCAGCTTCGTCTTCTCGGCCCCAGCTCCACGGATCACGACGCCAGCGCAGGAGAGGATCACCGGCTGGTCGAGATGATACGTCCCGGCGCCCAGCACCAGGGCCCCGCCGCCCTGACCCGCGACCGCCTCGGCGCCGTGCTCGATCGCCCGGCTGTCATCCCTGCCGTCGTCGGGCCTGGCGCCGAAGCTCTCGGCCCGGGCCGCCTCGGGCACCTTGGGGATGCCGCCGGGGACCCCCGCATACCGCCAATCGGGATACACGATGCCATCCGGGCCGACCACGTCCGCCGGCGTCAGGCGGTCCTTCTGGTCCGGCTTGATCTTGTAGGTCGGCGGCCAGGGGCGGCGTGGCTCATCGGCCGCCGCCAGCGGTGCAACCAGCAGTAGAAGAGCCATCAGCGGCAGCAAGCGCTCTTCGTAGAGGGATTCGCGGAACGCTTGGTGGCAACGCAAGACGGAGTGACTTCGTATCATAGGGCTAGAGGGATTCTTGGTGGCGAGGCGGACGGCACACGGAGTGCGCCTGCTACTCTGGCAACTCCTTCACGCGGAGATTCTTGAAGTACACCTCCTGGCCGTTGCCGTGGGCGTGGAGGCTGATGTGGCCTTCGGTGTATTTCATCCCGGGGTGGTCCTTGCCGTCGGGCGTCGGCAGCTTGATTTTGTCGAGGTCGGCGTCGACGATCACCGTGCCGTTGAGCGTCACGCGCACGTGGCTCCCCTGGCAGAGGATCTCCTCGGTGTTCCACTCGCCGGCCGGCCTGGTGTGCCCGGTCTTGGCCGGCACCACGCCGTAGATCGAGCCGTGGTGTTGCCAGGGCTTGATGTCCTCGTGCTTGGGCGCGTCGTCGTCGAGGACCTGGATCTCCATGCCGTAGATGTGCGGCGCGCGGTGGACCTGCGTGCGGATGCCCACGCCGTTGTTGCCGCCGGGCTCCAGCTTGAAGTCGAAGCGGAGGATGAAGTCGGAGAACTTCTTCTTGGTGAAGATGTGCTCCTTGCCGTGGGCCTTGCAGATGAGCATACCGTCCTTGACGTAGTAGCTGTCGGTGCTGCCGTTGAGGCCTTGCCAGTCGTCGAGGTCCTTCCCGTTGAAGATGGGCGTGAAGCCCTCATCGCCGCTCGGGGCATCGGCCGACGGGGCCTCGTCGCCGATTGCGGCAAACGGCGCAAGCAGCAGGACGGCAAGGAGTGGGAGGCAACGCATGGTCGGGGTCCTTTCTGGCGAGGCCACCGGTTCGGCTGCGGCGCGCGTCGGCGGGTGGCGGAGGAAGCGCGGCAAGCGCGTAGGTGACTGCCCGACACTCTAGCCTGACGCCGGAGCCCGTGTCAACGAACCGCGGGCCGCGCGAGAGGGACCCCATCGGCCCCGAGACCGGCCATGAGGCGGCCTGCCGGACGGATCAGTCGCTGCTCTCCGCGTCCAGGCACTCCTGGGGCGTGATCAGGCCGTCGTTGTTGCGGTCGTACTTGGCGAACTCGCCGGCCTTCGCGTCGTCCCAGTCGGTCGAGTACTCGGCCATGGCCACCTGTCCGTCGCCGTTGGCGTCCTTGCGCGCGAACCAGTCGGGCAGGCCCTTGGGCAGCCGCTCCGTGGCGCTGAGGAAGCGATAGCTCTTGCGATCGCCCGGGTCGGCCGAGCCGCCGGAGTCGCGGGAGGAGGAGTAGCGCGAACGATGCGAGGAAGTCGAGGTCGAGGACGTGCTCGACGTGGTGGAGCTCGACGAGGAGCTCTTCCTGCTGTATTCGGAAAGCCGGGCGGTGAGCTCTTCGAGGGTGATCACGCCATCCTTGTTGCGGTCGCCCTTTTCGGGCGATCCCCGCATCTTCTTCCACTCGTCCTTCTCGAGCACCCCGTTCTTGTTGGCGTCGTAGCGTTTCAGAAGGCTCTCGGCGTAGCGGCGGATGCGGGTGTCGAGGTTCTTGTCTCCCGGCGAGCCGGACGACCCCGTCGAGCCGCCCGACGAGCTGCTGCGGGACGGGCCCGAAGAGCGCGGCGGGGACGAGGCGGTGCCTCCCGCCGGGCCGAAGCCCCGGACTTCGGGCGCCTGGCGCTCGACCCCGAATCCGGCGACCTGGGGCGCCGCGTCCGCGGCTTCCTTCGAGCCGTCGGTTCTCTTCGCGTCGCCGGAGGCCGGGGTCGTGGAGGACGGGGCGGCCTCCGTCTTCGCCTTCTGCAGCCGCCGCGCGACCGCCGCGCGGAGCTCGCTCACCGAGACCGAGTGCGTCGGATCGAGCCCCGCCTCCTTGGTCATCCGCTCGAAGATGTAGCGGCTGCGCCCGTGGACCTCGCTGGGCTCGATGATGCCGTCGCGATTGGCGTCGAAGAGCACGATCAGGCGCTCGGCCCTCTCCAGACGGCTGTCCGCGGTTCCGTCCGAGTCGGTGCTCCCCCTCCGGCTGCGGCCGCGCCACTGGCCGTGCGCGGTACTCGCCGCGAGCACGGCCACGGCGAGGACGGCCAGTCCGATTTGTCTCCGTCGGGTGATCATATGCAGTTATCCTCCCGGGAGCCGGTCCTGTTGCTGCATCTGGACATCCCCGAGGGTCGATCGCCGTCCCCGGCTCCAATGCGGCACGCAACTCCTTAATCTTAACCATCCGACCCTGCTTTGAGTATCGCTCTTTTTCCAAGAAGCAGAAACTCGAAAGGGTTGTCGGGGTTAGATTTAGGGGCGCAGATGCTCCCCTGCGCCCGCAGTGGGATTTGTCGGCTTGCGCCCGTGTGGGTCGCCGGCCTGGCGTGTTGATGTACCCCCTTGTAGGAGTGTGAAGCGATGAGAGCGTACAGTCGGTTTGTGGTTCTGGCGGCGATGGGGGCGATGGTCGCGCTTTGGGCCGGATCGGCCCTGGCCCAGCCCGACCCGGGACCGGGCGGTCCGCGCGGCCCCCGAGGCCCGGGCCGGATGTTCAGCAACCCTGCGATGCTTCTGCGCCTGCCCCAGGTGCAGGAAGAGTTGGAGTTGCTGCCCGAGCAGAAGAAGCAGCTCGAGGAGATCGGCAACGAGCTGCGCGAGGGGATGCGGGAGATGTGGGGTGGCCTGCGCGACGTCCCTGCCGAAGAGCGCGAGGCGAAAGCCGCGGAGCTTCGCGAGCGGATGCGGCAACGGATCGAAGAGGCCCAGGAGAGGACCAACAAGGTCTTGCTTCCCCACCAGACAACCAGGCTGGCCCAGGTCGCCACCCAGCTTCGCCTCAGGCGGGGCGGAATGGGCGGCTTGATCGACGACGAGGAGATGGTCAAGAAGCTCGGTTTGAGCAAGGACCAGCTTGATAAGCTCCGCAAGATCCAGGAGGAGACCCGGCAGAAACTCCAGGACCTGCCGCGCCAGATCCGCGAGGAGGCGGAGAAGAAGGTCAAGGACGTGCTCACCGACAGCCAGCGGAAGATAATCGAGGAGATGACCGGAGAGACGTTCGAGCTGGATTTCTCCCAGATGTTCCAAGGCCGGCGCGGCGGAGGGCAGCGCGGCGGCGGACGTCCGGGCGGAAGCCGGTGAGGCGCCGGTCACGCGTCGTCGTTCGCCTCGTAGTGCTCCCAAGAGGGGGAAGGAAGCCCTTCCCTGCCCCCTGGACGGACGGTGGGGGGCGCTTTATCGTGGAGAGATCGGAGGTGTTGGCCGGTCGCGGCGTGCGGCCGGCCAGCCCCGTTTTCGCCGGTTCGAGCTCGGCGGCTTCTGTGGTGCCGGATCGAACGCTGTAACGGGGGCCCACCCGGGAGTAACTAAGAATCGGGGCTTTGCGACGAAACCTCCTGGGGGCGATGCTGCTTGCGCCGCCGCGGGTCGGAGGCCGACAGGACTGGACTGATGGAAGCCGGTGAGATCCTCCTTCGAAAGGGACTGCTCGACCAACGCCAGTTGGAACAGTCGCGGCACGCGCAGTCCGAGGGCTCGCGCCTGGACCAGGTCGCCGTTCAGCTCGGGTTCGTCTCCGAGGAAGAGGCCCTGCGGGCGCTCGGCGAGGAGGTGGGGCTGGAGTATATCGACCTGGCCGAGGCCGACATCGACCTGTCGCTCTTGAAGGCCTTCCCCCAGCGGTTCATCCACCGCGAGAGCCTGTTTCCCGTGGCCCAGAGCAACGGCACGCTGGTCGTGGCCACCAGCGATCCGTTCAACCTCTACCCGCTCGACGAGCTGGCCCTGACCACGGGACTGACCGTCACGCCCGTGCTGGCGGGCCGGGCGGAGATCGCCAAGCTGATCAAGGCCCACCTGGGCGTGGGCAGCGAGACGATCGAGGGCCTCCTCGCCCAGACCGAGGAGGACCAGGTCGAGCTGCTCGACAAGATCGAGACCGACGGCTCCGAGCTGTCGGAGATGGCCCAGGAGCCCTCGGTGGTTCGCTTGGTCAACGAAATCCTCTTGGAGGCGATCGAGTCGCGGGCGAGCGACATCCACATCGAGTCGCAGCCCTCGGGGATGCGGATTCGTTACCGCATCGACGGCGTGCTCCACGGCCAGCCTACCCCGCCGGAGATCAGCCGCTTTCAGGCGGCCATCATCAGCCGCCTGAAGATCATGTCCCGGCTGAATATCGCCGAGCGGCGCCTCCCCCAGGACGGCCGCATCCAGCTTCGGGTGTCGGGGCGCGAGGTCGACGTGCGCGTCTCCGTGATCCCCATGATCCACGGCGAAGGCATCGTGATGCGGCTTCTGGACAAGGGGGCGATGGAGTTCAGCCTCGCCAGGCTGGGCATGGAGGCCGAGATCTACAGGATCTACCAGGAGCTGATCCTCCTGCCGCATGGGATCCTCCTGGTCACGGGACCGACCGGGTCCGGCAAATCGACCACGCTCTACAGCTCGCTCCTGGAGATCCACAGCGAGGACACCAAGATCGTCACCACCGAAGACCCGGTCGAGTACCGGCTCGAAGGGATCAACCAGATTCAGGTCCATCCCAAGATCGGGCTGACGTTCGCCGCCTCGCTGCGCGCGATCCTCCGCCACGACCCGGACATCGTGCTGATCGGCGAGATCCGCGACCTGGAGACGGCCGAGAACGCGATCCAGGCCGCGCTGACCGGCCACCTCGTGTTCAGCACCCTGCATACCAACGACGCGGCCACCGCCTTTACCCGACTGACCGACATGGGCCTGGAGCCGTTCCTGGTCTCCAGCACCGTGGAGGCCGTGATGGCGCAGCGCCTCGTGCGCACGCTGTGCCGCGAGTGCAAGGAGCCGTACCGTCCCTCGCGCGAGGAACTGCCCAGGGATTTCCCTTTCGAGGCCTTGGACAACGGCGCGACGCTGTATCGTCCGGTCGGGTGCCGGGAGTGCCGCCATTTCGGCTACGTGGGCCGGGTGGGCATCTTCGAGCTGCTCGTCTCCAGCGACCGCATCCGCCAGCTCGCCCACGACCGGGCCAGCAGTTGGGACATCCGCCGGGTGGCCCTCGAGGAAGGCATGACCACGCTCCGCCATGACGGCTGGCGCAAAGTCCTCGCCGGCCGCACCACCGTGGACGAGGTGCTGCGCGTGACGAAGGGCGATCGGATTGAAGATTAGGAGTCAGGGATCCGGGATCAGGAGTCAGGGATCAGGAGTCAGGAGCTGACGCCCGCTTCGACATACCGCGTGATGGAGTGTTTTGGCTACTGACCACCGACCACCGACCACTGGCCATTGGTCACTTAACCACGGACTCCTGCCCCCTGATTCGTGGCGCGCCGTGAGGAAGCGGCGCGCAGGCCCGCCGGCTAAATGGCGATGAACGTCCGACCTCCCACCTCCGACTTCCGACCTCCGTCTTCCGGCCTTCCATGCCCGAGTTCACCTACACAGCGCGCGACGTTGCCGGGGCCAAGGTGACCGGCACGATGGACGCCACCAGCCGGGCTGAGGTGCTGGCGAGCCTGTCCAGCCAGGCGCTGTTCCCTCTGCAGGTCGAGGGCTCGGGGGCGGTGCCGCGCGGACCTGCGACGCGTCGCGTCCCGGCGCAGCTCCTGGCAGTGACCTATGGCCAGATGTCGGACCTGTTGCGCAGCGGCGTGCCGCTTCTGAAGTCGCTCGACGTGCTCCGCAAGCAGACGGCGCACAAGAACCTGGCAGCGATCCTCGACGACGTCCACGACCACGTCGAGGACGGGGCCACGCTGGGCGACTCGATGGCCAAGTATCAGAACGTGTTCGGCGAGATGGCCGTCAGCATGATTCGCGCCGGCGGCGAGGGCGGCTTCCTGGAGGAGGCCCTCACGCGCGTGGCCGAGTTCACCGAAGCCCAGGACGACCTCAAGCGCCGCACCACGGGCGCCCTCGCCTACCCGTTGTTCCTGGCCGCCGTGGGGATCACGGTGGTGACGGTGCTGGTGGTGTTCTTCGTTCCCCGGTTCGAGACCATGTTCGCACGGCTGCGGGACCGGGGCGAGCTGCCTGCCCTGACCGATTGGTTGCTGTGGATCAGCAACCTTCCCTGGCGGTTCGATTTCTGGGTGCCTTGGGGCCTGGGGATCCTGGCGGCGGCGGTGGCGGGGACGGTTTTCGGATTGCGATGGCTGCGCACGGAAGAGGGCCGTCTGTGGCGCGATAGCGTCAAGCTCCGTCTGCCCGTGGTGGGAGGGATCTTCCGCAGCCTGGCCATCGCGCGGTTCTGCCGCGTGCTGGGGACCATGCTCCGCAACGGCGTGCCGATTCTCCGTGCCCTGCAGGTGTCCAGCGACGCGGCCAGCAACCGCGTCTTGGCGCAGGCGATCCAGAAGGCCACGGAGAACATCTCGGCCGGCCAGCCCCTGGCGGCGCCGCTGGGCGCCAGTGGCCGCTTCCCGCCGACGGTCATCGCGATGATCTCGGTCGCCGAGGAGTCGAATAACCTGGAGAACGTGCTCTTGGACATCGCCGACTCGCTGGAGCGGAGAACCTGGCGGCAGTTGGACCTCGGCGTGCGCCTCCTGGAGCCGATCATGCTGCTGATGCTGGCCAGCATGGTCCTTGTAGTCGTGATCGCACTACTCTATCCCATGTTCCGCATGAGCAACGCGCTTTAGTTAGACTGGCTCAAGGAGCTTGGTACTCAAGCCACGCGGCCATTGGCCGCACCGTCATCCATCGAAACCGTGAGGAGCTATCACCCAATGATGCGTTATCGCACTGCCCGACGACGTCGCGGCTTCACCCTGATCGAAGTCCTCCTCGTGCTGGCGATCCTCGTGATCATCGCCTCCCTGGCGGTGACCGCCTACGGTCCCATGCAGCGGCGGGCCTACATGCGGGCCGCCGAAACCCAGATCAAGGCGTTCAAGACGCCGCTGCAGGCGTACCTGCTCGACATGAACGCCTTCCCGACGACGCAGCAAGGCCTCGAGGCCCTGCGCAACCCGCCGGGCGACCTGGCCAATCCGTCCAAGTGGAACGGCCCGTACCTCGACTCGGACGTGCCGCTCGATCCCTGGGACCGGCCCTACCAGTACGAGTCGCCGGGCAAGTACGACCCAGAGGGCTACGACGTCTGGTCGCTCGGTCCCGACGGCGTGGACGGCACGGACGACGACATCGGCAACTGGCCGCAGGGGTAACTGCGAGTGGGCTGTCTCCTCGAAAAGAGACTTCCGAAGTCTTCAAGACTTCGGAAGTTCCGGCGCGACGCCGTGACCCTCGTCGAGGTCCTCCTCACCCTGGCCCTGCTCGTGATCCTCGTCTCGATCACGTGGCCCACGCTGGACCGGGCGTTCGACAACCAGCGCCTCAAGAAGGCAGGCGACCTGGTCCGCGCGGAGTGGGCTCGGGCCCGGGTGAAGGCGATGTCCAGCGGCTCCACGCACATCTTTCAGTACATGGTGGAAGGCGAGCAGTACGCCACGCACCGGCGGACCAGCTCCGAGATCGACGTCGAGTCGTCGGCCCACGATGCACCGCCTGGCTTTGGCGAGGCCGTGTTCGAGGCCCCCGTGTCCTTCGGCGCGGAGCAGAACCTCCCCGAGGGTGTGGTCTTCTCCGGCAGCGAGACGTTGCTGGACAGCCGTGCGGAGATGATCCTCGGCGATGCGTCCCAGTTCCGCCAGGAGCGCGAGGGCTGGTCCGACCCCATTTTCTTCTATCCCGACGGCACGACCTCCACCGCCCGATTGCAGCTTCGCAACGAGCGCGGCCGGTTCCTGGAGCTGTCGCTCCGCGGGCTGACCGGTGTGACCACCGTCAGCGAGGTGTTCACCTCAGGGGAGACGGGGCCATGAAACGCACCATCACCCCTCTCCCGCTGGCGGGAGAGGGGCCAGGGGTGAGGGCGGCCGCAA
>CAYSUS010000020.1:0-15292 GCA_964434165.1 uncultured Pirellulales bacterium | reverse complement strand
GGCGGGAGAGGGGCCAGGGGTGAGGGCGGCCGCAAGCGGGGCTGGGGCAACGCGCAGGGTACAATCCCCTCACCCTAGCCCTCTCCCAAAGGGAGAGGGGACCGCGACCATCACCCCTCTCCCGCTGGCGGGAGAGGGGCCAGGGGTGAGGGCGGCCGCAAGCGGGGCTGGGGCAACGCGCGACGCAGCCCCTCACCCAAAGGGAGAGGGAAAACGCGCCGGCTTTTCGCTGCTGGAGGTCATCCTCGCCCTGGCGATCCTCTGCGGGGCGATGGCCGCCCTGGGCGAATTGGCACGGCAGGGTATGCGCAGCGCCGCCTACGTCCGCGACATGGCCCAGGCGCAGCTCCTTTGCGAGAGCAAGCTGTCGCAGATCGCCGCGGGCATCGAGCTGCCCGAGCCGGTGGCCGGGGCCTACTTCGCCCCGGAGGACCTCGTCGATCCGTACGATGAGACGGGGTGGTACTACACGATTGAGACGGCCGACGTCGAGGAGCCGGGCGTGATCGCCGTGATGGTCACCGTGGGCCAGGACCTCCCGCCCGCCAAGCGCCCCGCGCGATTCACGCTGGCACGCTGGATCGTCGATCCGGGCATCGAGCTCTCGGAGCCGGCCGAGGAGGCCGAGGCATCCTCCAATTCGGACTCCGGTTCCGAAGGAGGCGGCGATGGAACGTAGTGGCCCCTTGCGGAGCCGACGCCGGAAGGCCCATGCTCCACGCGGCATCGCGAGCACCGGCAGGCAAGCTGCCAGTGGCACTCGCGGGCGAGGCGGCCCCCGGACAGCCTTCACCCTGCTGGAAGTGATCCTCGCCCTGGCCTTGTCGCTGTTGGTGCTCATGGCCCTGTCGATGGCTATCGACACGCACCTCCGCGTGGTCGACAAGGGGCGCCGGCACGTGGAGCAGGCCCAGTTGGCCAGGGCCCTGCTGCACCGCATCGCCGACGACATCCGCAGCGCGGTGCGCTATGACCCCCAGCACATCACGATCATTTTGCCGGCCTTGAAGGTCGCGTCGCTGGAGGACATGGCCGCGGAGGCGGGGTTCGGCGAGATGGACTTCGGCGAGGTGGAGGACGAGGAGGCCACCGTGGCGGAGACCACCGAGCCGCCGCCGATCCCCGGCATCTACGGCAACGCCTGGGAGCTGCAGGTGGACGTCAGCCGGCTGCCCCGCATCGACCAGTTCCAGTCGTCGCTGGTGGCGAGCGGCGAGATGGGCGAGGTGGCCGATCGCACCAGCGCCGTGAAGACCGTGGCCTACTACGTGGTGCAGGAGAACAGCGTGGCGGCCGCTTTGGGCGGTCCGGTACGCAAGGGCCTCGTGCGCCGCGAGCTCGATCGGGCGGTGACGTCGTTCGCCGCCGAGATCGGCACGCTGTGGGATATGGAGGCGGACCTGGAGCCCATCGCGCCCGAGGTCCTCGCCCTGGAGTTCGAGTATTTCGACGGCTACGAGTGGGTCGCCGAGTGGGACTCCGACGAGCTGGGCGGCCTGCCGATGGCGATCCGCATCGCCATCACGCTCCAGTCGCCCGCGGCGGACGAGAACGACGCCGGGCCGGCGTGGCCGTTTGGCGCGTCGCAGGCAGGGCACGAGCCTTGCGTCTATCGCATGCTGGTTCACCTGCCGGCCGCCGAGCCGCTGGAAGACACGGGCGGGGGCGGCGAGACCGAAGACTCGGACGAGACCGGCGAGCAGTCGGACGAGGAGCCCGACGACGAGGCCGGCGGGACCGAATCCGGCGAAGGCGGGGCCTCGCTCGGCGGCACCGGCGGCAGTTCGTCGTCCCAGCCCGGCATGGTGATTCCACCCGGCGGTCGGCGTCAGCCGCCTGGCGGCCGCTCGGGCCGGTCGGGCGGGAGCCGCACTGACGGGAGCCGCCCTGGTGGCGAGTCGGGCGTGCGCGGGTTCGGCCCCGGCGGCGCGGAGGGCAGGTCGGGCAATTCCGACGCCAACCGGGGGAGCGGCCCCGGAGGAGGACGCGGCCGATGAACGCGCCGGCGAAAGACCTCCGTCGCGGCATGGTCCTGATCCTGGTCCTCGTGGTGATCTCGTTGCTCACGCTCGCCGCGCTGGCCTTCTCGGAGCTGATGCTCGCAGAGCGCGAGGGGGCGATGCTCGCCGCGCGGCAGTCGCAGGCCAAGGCCCTGGCCGATTCGGCCATCGAGATGTCGCGGCTGTTTCTCTCCATGGAAGAGGAGGAGCAGGTGGACGCGGGGAGCTGGTACGACAACCCGGATCGGTTCCGCGCCCGGCTGGTGATCGACGACACCGACGCACGGACCCGCGCCCGGTTCACCGTGGTGGCGCCGGCGATCAGCGACGAGGGCCTGCGCAGCGGGATCCGGTTCGGCCTGGAGGACGAATCGACGCGCCTGAACCTGAATACGCTCCTGTTGGCCGACGAGTATGTGGATAACGGCGCGCGCGAAGTCCTGATGGGCCTGCCGGGCATGACCGAGGAGGTGGCCGACGCGATCCTCGATTGGATCGATCCGGACAACGAGCCTCGCGAATATGGCGCGGAGGCCGACCACTACGGACTGCTCGATCCGCCTTACGCGCCGAAGAACGGTCCGCTGGAGACGATCGAGGAACTGCTCCTGGTGCGCGGCGTGACGCCGTGGCTGCTGTTCGGCTCGGATGCCAACCGCAACGGGGTGGTGGACCGCGATGAGCCGCCGGCCGACGCGATCGAGGGCGTGGACAACGTCGATGGCGCCATGGACTCGGGCTGGGCGGCCTACCTCACGCTCTACAGCATGGAGCTGAACCTCCGCCCCGACGGCCAGCCCAAGGTGTATCTCAACCAGGAGGACATGGAAACGCTGTACGACGAGCTGGAGGAGGCGATCGGCAAGCCCTACGCCACGTTCATCGTGGCCTATCGCCAGAACGGGCCGTACACCGGAAGCGCGCGGGGCGAGCCCGTGGCCACCGGCCAGCTCGACCTCTCCCGGCCGCCGAAGGTGGAGCTCAACCAGATCCTCGACCTGGTCGGACAGAAGGTGCAGGTCACCTTCGAGGGGGACGACGAGCCGACCGTGCTGGAGACCCCCTTCCCCGACGTGCCCATCGGGGCCAACGCCTACCTCAACATCCTCATGGACTACGTAACGGCCACGCCCTCGCCGCTGATTCCGGGCCGGATCAACATCAACCAGGCCAGCCGCACCGTGCTGGAGGGCATCCCGAGCATGACCGACGAGATCCTCGCAGAGCTGCTCTCCCGCCGGGCCAAGGACCCGGTGGATCGGCTCCCGGGGCGACGCCACGAGACCTGGCTCTACGGTGAGGGGATCGCCACGCTCGAGGAGATGAGGGCCTTGCTGCCGTTCGTCACGGCCGGCGGAGACGTGTATCGGGCGCAGTTCGTCGGGTATTTCGACGGCGGGGGTCCCTCGGCCCGGGCCGAGGCCGTGCTCGACGCTACCGTCCGTCCGCCCCGCATACTATTCTGGAGAGATATGGGCCACCTCGGCCGCGGCTACCCCCTCGAGACCCTCGGCATCGAGCTCGACACGGAATAACCGCCACTTCGCCATCTAGCCGGCGGACTTGTCCGCCGGGCCCCTACGACGAGCCAGCCATGCCAAGACTCCTGGCCCTGGAATGGAACGACAGCGAAGCCCGGCTGGTGGTCGCCTCGGGCAAAGCCGACCGCGTCGTGTTCGAGCAGGCGTTCTCCGTGTCGCTGCGCCCGGCCTCCGGCGAAGCGGCCGCGGCCGAGGTGAACGTGGGGCAGAAGATCGCCACGGCCATGGCCGCGCGGGGCATCGGCCGGCTCGACACCCTGGTGGCCGTGGGCCGCAGCAGCATCGAGCTTCGCCAGCTCTCGCTGCCGCCGGCTCCCGACGAGGAGCTGCCCGACCTGGTCCGCTTCCAGGCCATGCGGGAGTTCAACGCCCTGGACGAGCGTTGGCTGTTGGACTTCGTGCCCATCGACGAGGAGCCGGACCAGCCGCGCACCGTGCTCGCGGCGGCCATCGATCCGGACCTCGTCTCGCAACTGGAGCGGACCTGCCAGGACGCAGGCCTCAAGCCCCGCCGGCTGGTTCTGCGGCCGTGCGCGGCGGCGTCGCTGTTGTGCCGGGCGCAGGCCTCCTCCCGCATGCAGGTCCGCCTGCTGGTGGACCTTCTGGACGACGAGGTCGATCTGACCGTGATGATCGACCGCAAGGTGATCTTCCTCCGCACGGCGCGGCTGCCGGGCGATCCGCTTCGCGATACGGAGGCCGCGGCCGCGCTGTTGGCCCAGATCCGTCGAACGATGGCAGCGGTCCAGAACCGGCTGGAGGGGCGCCGGGTGGCCTGCATCGTGCTCTGTGGCACGGGGACGGAGCACGAGGCCCTGGCCCGGTCGATCGATGGGCAGCTCAGCACGCCCACCGAGCTGTTCGATCCGTTCGGCCGCGTGACCCGGGGCGGCGACCTGCGCGAGGCGCTGCCCGACCGGCCAGGCCGATTCGCGCCGCTCCTGGGGACGGTGCTGGACGAGATGGAGGACACGGCCCCGGCGGTCGATTTCCTCCATCCGCGCCGGGCGCCGCCTCCGCCCAGCCGCAAGCGGCTCCTCGCCCTGGCGGGCATCCTGGTGGCCATGGGGGTCCTTGGTTATCTGGGTTACCGCTGGTATTACCACAACAGCCTCGCGCGCGAGGTCGAGGGGCTCCAGAACGAGGCGAAGAAGCTGGCCACGTCGCTCGACCAGGCCCAGGACATGGACAAGGCCCACTCCGTCGTCAGCAACTGGGCGGGGGGCGACGTGGTGTGGCTCGACGAGCTGGCCCGACTTGCCACGCGGCTTCCCCCGGCCAGGGACGTGCTGATCCTCCAGCTGACGTGCCTGGCGGCCAGGGGCGCCGGCGGCACGATTCAACTGGAGGGCATGGCCTCCGGCGCGGCGACCATCGACCAGGTCGAGGAGGCCCTTCGCGACCCGCGGCACCGGGTCGAGGGGATCAATCGCGGTGAGGACGAATCGATCAAGCACTACGCATGGCGGTTCAAGTCCGTGGTTCGCGTTTCCCCGGAGGACGAGTGATGGCGCTGAAGAAGCGAGAGAGGATCCTCGCCGGCGCCGTCGGCGTCCTGGGCCTGGTGTTCCTCGGCCAGTTCCTCCTGTTCAGCGGCCCGACCCAGTCGATCGGCGAGCTGCAGCGGCTTCACGAGAAGCTGTCGGGCGAGAACGAGAAGAAGCGCGACACCATCGCGCGGATTCACAGCAGGGCCGCGGCACAGATGGCCGAGTGGAACCGCCGCTCGCTGCCGGCCGATCCCAAGGTGGCCCAGCCGCTGTACGTGAAGTGGCTCGTCGGCCTGATCGAGGACGCCGACCTGGAGGAGGTCGAGTTCAAGCCCAAGACGCCGACCGTGCAGAAGGGCGTCTACGCCGCCCTGCCTTTCAACGTCATGGGCGAGGGCTCGCTCGACGAGTTGCTCAGCTTCCTTTACGAGTTCTACTCGGCCGGACACCTTCACCGCATTCGACGTTTGTCGATCGATCCCATCGAAGGCGGGGAGCGGTTCCAGTTCGACATCGACGTGGAGGCCTTGTGTCTGGTCAACTCGGACAACGAGGGGCGGCTTCCCGACATGCCCGGAAACCGTCTGGAGCTGGAGGACCGCCAGGCCTACCGCGAGGTGTTCGTGCGACGCCGGCTGGAGAGCGAGCGGTTCGTCGATGGCCGCGGCCTGTTCACTCCTTACGCGCCTCCGCCTCCACCCCCGCCGCCGCCGCGACCGCCGGTGGTCCGCGTGGAGCCGAAGCCGCCCCCGCCCGCGCCTCCGCCGCCGCCGCGGTTCGACGTCTCCAAGCACGCCTACGTGACCGGCATCCTCGAGGTCTATGGCGTGCCCGAAGTGTGGATCGAGTCCCGCGCCGAGGGCGAGAAGACCGTGTTCCACGAGGGCGAGCCGATCGAGATCGGCACCGTCCGCGGCACGGTCGCGCACATCGACCCGCTCGCCCGCTGCATCCAGCTCGAGATCGACGGCCGGCGCCATCAGGTCGCGTTGGGCAAGAGCCTTTACGAGGCGGTCAACGTGCCCGACGAGGAGTTGTAGGTGCGATCCGCAGGACGGAGTGCCACGCGGACCCGCCAATAGACGAGGTAGCCGTCGGTCCCACGCCCAAGGCCGGAGTTGGCGATCGCTTCTTGCGGGGGAGGTTCGGGGCAGGCACTCCGCCCTGCCGTGCACTGCCGCTACCGCAAGGCTTCCTGTTGCTGTCGGATTCGCTCGGCCTGGCGGCGGACGCGAGCGTCGTCATCGGCTTGTGCCATCCGCTCGACGCGCCGGATCAACGCCGGATCGCCCGTGGTCGCCAACAAGGCCATGGCGGTTGCGCGGACCTCGGGCGACTGGTCCTCGCACAGCCACAGCAGCCACGGCACGGCGTCCACGCTCTTCAGCTCGGGCAGGCGCCGGGCCAGGGCCAGGCGGACCTCGGGGTCTGGGTCGAACAGGCGCTTGGCCAGCTCCAGGTGCACCTCGCCGAAGCCTCGCCGGGCGAGCTCCGCCCGAATCCGCGCGGTCTCGTCTCCGCCGCTCCGCAACAGGCGGCGCATCAGTGCCAGCGTGTCGGTCCTGGCGATCTGCGGAGCCGCCGGCGGCGGCCCGCCGCTCCCGTCCTCCGCGCCGTCCTCCTTCGCTTCCCCCGACTTCGCCAGGGGCTTGGGCCGCGATCGTCCAGGCCGCGGCAGCGTCGCCGGCGCGTTGGGCCGCGGCTCGGCCCCGTCGGGCGGCCTCGGGCGGGGCGGACGCACGACCAACTCGTTGTTGTCCGGTTCGGCGCCAGCCAGGCGCAACGTGGTCTTGCCCGGCTCGTCCCCGCGCGGGGCCGGTAGGGGGTCTCCCGCCAGACGCGCGATGGGCAGCCGCGGAGCCGGCAGGGCTGCGAAGTCCTTGGTGCCTGGCAGCGGTCGCATGCGCCGCCCCGGCCCGCGCTCGTCCAGCGTGCGCGGCCGGTCTTCGGGCTCGGCGCGGCCCCGATCCGTCTCGGCCCCTTCGCGAGGCGATCCCCGACGATCGACCGCGGCCAGCCGCTCCCGGGAGATCGATCGCAGCACTTGTTCGCAGGCCCCGACCATGCGAAACCTCTCCGGGGTGCTTTGATCGGGACGCCAGCGGAGGACCCAGGCGGCCAGGCGCTCGGCCTCCCGCTGGGCCGTGGGTGAGAAACCCTTCACCCGCCCGGCCAGCTCCTCCGAAAGCACCAGAAGTTCGGGCGAGACCTCGCTCCAGGGCAGGTTCTCCCATCGGTCCTGGCGCTGGGCGAGGACCCGCTTGGCCGCACTGGCCACCGCCTCGCGCCGCGCGCCGAGGGCCTCGACCAGCACGGGGATGCCGACCTCGCCCAACTGCCCCACGCGGCCAAGCACGACAATCACCTCGTCGTCCGCCGTGCGGCTGAGCTGTCCCTGCCAGTACCAGGCGAGCAGATGCGCCCGCCACATCCAAGCGCCCGCGGCCACGGCCACCATGCTGGCCGCCACGCAGAGGGTCCAGGCAAGCCGCGCTTGGGGGCCGGGCTGAACGAGACGGCGGGGTAGGGGAAAGGGAACCGATCGGCGCATCGCGCGTGCCCGGCTGAGTGGTTTCGGGGAAGCCCCGCGGCGAGGGGCGGTATTTTGCCGAAAGCCCGGGCCCGCCTCAAGCCCAACCCGTTCGCCTGGCAAGCCGATCCATGCGCAACTGGCGCTATCCTAAAACGCCCAGGGCTCCCGGTTGATGCTTGTCCTGCGCCCAGGGCCGGGCCGTCAGAATTTCACTGACCGCCAAGCCTTTCGCGAGCCGAATAACCAAGAACCCGTCCATCCTTGGGGGGTGAGTGCGGGCTGCCCCGTCCCTTGGGTCGGGGTAAAGGGGGAAGACCGCGCAGTCAGTGCAATTCAGGGGGATTCCGCTGTGACGATCCGCATCGCGGCGCCGGCAAGACGACCAACCACGCTGTGGGCTCAGGCGAAGGGGCTGCCGCTGCTTGGAGCCGTGGCCGCGGCCGCGGTCTGCACCCTGGGCCAACCGGCAGCGGGGGCCGGTCTGGCAGACCTGTTCCGCGCCGATCCCAACCAGGCCACCTCGAGTCGTCAAGCCCGGGAGGAGGCGGTCGCCGCGCTCCCCGTGGAGAAGCTCGACGAGTCGTCCCGCGCCAAGACGTCGGCCGTGCTCTCCAGCGTCACCGCCTTTCGCCGCATGCCGACGCAGGTCATCCCCTGCGATCCGGAGCTCTACCTGTTCTGCGTGCAGCACCCCGACGTCGTCGTCAACATCTGGGAGGTGCTCGGGGTGACGCAGATGAAGCTTCGCCAGACGGGCGAGAACACCTACGCCATGGAGGACGGCGTCGGAACGAAGTGCACGCTGTACTATCTCCACTGCAGCTCCGACACCCATCTGCTCTACGCCGAAGGGGTGTACGACGGGCCGTTGTTCAGCAAGAAGGTGCACGGTCGCGGGTTGATGCTTCTCCGCACGGGTTACGCCCGCGAACCCGACGGGCGGCACTTCGTGACGGCCCGGCTGGACACGTTCTTGCAGCTTGAGCCGGGCGCCTTGGAGGTGTTCACCAAGACGCTTCAGCCTCTGGTGGGCAAGGTGGCCGACGGCAACTTCGTCCAGACGGCCGGATTCCTGGGCAGCCTGTCCAAGACGGCCGACGTGAACGCCCGCGGCTTGCAGCGCCTGGCCACGAAGCTCGAAGGCGTGCAGCCGGAGGTCCGCCAGGCGTTCGCCGAAGTCGCCGCGCGCGCGTCGCAGCGCTCGGCCGCCCCACGCGCCGCGGCGCCGCAACCGACGCCCAAGGTGGCCACGCGCCCGAACGAATCGGTGCCGCGTTAGCCGTCCGTCGCGGGACGGGACGGGGGCTTCTCTCGGATGCTGCCTCGGCCACGGGGCGAGCGCTTTCGAGAAGAGACTCCCGACCGCTCATCTCATCGCCGACCCCCTTACCGACGAGGCGTTGCCGAAACCCTACTCCTCGTGCCCGGAGGCGAATTCCGCGGCCGCACGCTGCCGCACGCCTCGAAGATCGAGCTTGCCGGTTCCCAGCATGGGAATCTCCTCGACTTGGCGGAAGCTGTCGGGTAGCGGGATCCAGATCGGCGGCAGACCCATCTCGCCCAGCTTGCCACAGATCTGCTCGGGGGACATCGACAGCCCGGTGTGCAGGACGACGATCCGCTCGCCCTTGGTGGGGTGGGGCACGGAGGTGACGGCCAGATGCACCACCTCGGGGTCGAGGTTGAGCAATTCGGCGATGGCTTCCTCGATGCGCAGGTGCGGGACCATCTCGCCGCCGATCTTCGAGAACCGGCTCTCGCGCCCCGTGATGCGAATGAATCCCTCCTCGTCGATCACGGCCACATCGCCGGTCGTGTACCACCCGTCGCGGATGACCTGGGCCGTCTTCTCCGGGGCCGACAGGTAGCCCTTCATCACGTTAGGACCGCGAATGAGCAGCATTCCCGGTCGGCATCGTCCCAGATCGGCCCCCGTATCCAGGTCCACCACCTTGGCCTCCAAGCCCGGCAGCGGCGGGCCCACGGTTCCTTCCTTGCGCCCGGGCTCCTCGGGGTGCTTCGCCCGGGCGTTCGGAAGGTTGCACGAGACCACCGGGGAGAGCTCCGTGCATCCGTAGCCCTCGGTCGGGCGCACGCCGAATCGCCGCTGGAACTCGTCGCTGAGGTTCTGCGGCAGGTGCTCCGCCCCGGCGATCACCGTGTTGAGCGCGGCGAAGTCCGACGGCTCGCACCGCCTGAGGTACGACCGCAAAAACGTGGGCGTGGCCACGAGGATCGTCGCCCCGTGCTCCCGGCTGAGCTTGCCCACCTGCCGGGCGTCCAGGGGGCTATAGTGGTAAACGCCCTTGGGACCCAGGGTCAGCGCCGACCACAGCGTCGTGGTGAAACCGAACGAGTGGAAGAACGGCAGGATCCCGGTCAGCACGTCCCGGTCGTGAAGGCGGATCACCTCATTGAAGGCGTCCATGTTCGAGCCCACGTTGCGGTGCGTGAGCATCGCCCCCTTCGGCTCGCCCGTCGAGCCCGCGGTGAAGATGATCGTGAACACCTCGTCCGCATCGATCCCCGGCAGGCCCAGCGACCGTTCGAGCATCGGAATCGGGGCGCACCAGGCGGCGAGCGCCGCGGTCGCCTTGTCCCGGGCGGTGACCCGCTCGCGGAGTTCCTCCAGGAATACCAGCTCGGCGTCGAGCCGAAGCGGGAACCGCTCGAGCACCTTGCGGCTGGTCAGCACGTGGCGCACCGACGCGGCCCGGATGCAGAACTCGTTAAGCACTTCCGCCGACAGCGTGTAGTTCAGGTTGACGGCGACGCGGGCGTCGAGCGAGACCGCGGCGTTGGCCAGCACTCCCCCGGCTGACGGCGGGAGCAGAACGCCCACGTGGCGCTCGTCCGGGCCAAGGACCTGGCGGCGCAGCAGGCGGCGGAGCACCAGCGACCGCACGAGGAGTTGGCCGCCGGTCATCTCCAGGCCGGTCGAGTCGGCGATCTTCGGCCGGCGCATGCTGCGGCGGCACATCCGCAGGAAACGTCTTGCCGGAACCAGGAACTCGCTGGCGCTTGTGACCATCCATCCGCTCCCCAGCCACGGACCCCGGCACACCCCACGTCGGGCATCTTACGCGAGTTGCCTGCGGCTTGAAACCGCTCCCCGCGATGCAATGGCGACGGCCCGACCCCACGTACAACGCCGACCTCGCCCCGGTCCCGCCAGGATCATGCCCCCGTTGCTCCGCCAAGAAAGCGACCGGCCGCGTGGAGGGGTGCCTCGCACGCGGCCGCGGTTGGGTGCTGGGCTCGGGGGTGCTCAAAGGGCCGTCTCAGTCGGAAGGCAGTTGGCCATCGTGGTCTGGAGCTGCTCGGGAAGGAAGGGCTTGGCGATGAAATCCTGGGCCCCCTTGCGGATCGCCTCGGAGATCAATCGCGTCTGGTTCAGGGCGCTGACGACCACCACCCGGGCCGCCGAGTCCATCTTCATGATCTCCTCCAGGGCGTAGATCCCGTTGGCGCCGGGCATGACGATGTCCATCGTTACGGCCAGCGGCCTGAGCTGTTCGTACTTCGCCACGGCCTCGCGCCCGTCGGCCGCCTCGCCCACGACTTCCCACCCGTCCGACACGAGCGTGTCCGCGATCATCTGCCGCATCAGCGCCGAGTCGTCCACGATCAGAACCGAACTGGACATGTTGGCGTTCACCCCTTCCCACGCTTGCTTGGACGGTCCAGCCGCTCCGTCGGCAACGTCTGCCGAGCGGCTCCGGCTGGCCGGCTCGGTTGCGAAAGTATAGGTCGCGCCGCGCGCCGGTCGTCAAGTTGGCGGGCTGCCGCGGTGTGCCGTCCGGACCGCCTCGGGGGGGCTCGCCGGTTCGACCGGCACGACCGTCGTGTCCCTCCGAACCGGCGCCCGCAAAGAGCGGCCGTCCCGCGTCGTCGGAAAAACCGTGCCCTTCGTTGCCGACGATCCCACGCGACCTGCCTGCGGCATCCTTGTACCCCGTCGCCGTCTCGGGTCGATAAATCCTTGTGGCCGCGAAGCGCCACGCGCCAGGCTCACCCCGCATGAGCGTCGAAAGGAGACCGGCCATGATGGATCTGAACCGCAATCAGTTCTTCCTGGCAGGCGTGCTGTTCCTTCTTCTGGGGATCCAGTTCCGCCTGGTGGATACGGCCGTGCTCACGCCCGAGGCGGCGAAGATCTTCACGAAACGGGCGAACCGGCCGGTCGCTACGGCGAGTTTCTCCCTCCAGCGAATCCTGCCCGGCGAGCGCGCCGCCCCGGCTCGAACCATCAAGCCGCCGGAGTGGATCGGCTACTCGCTCCTTTCCATCGGGGCGGTCCTCGTCCTGCACGCCATCACCATGCCCAAGCCCGAAGGCGGCGGCGGTTGACCGCACCTCGCCCCCGCAACGCGCCCGGTCGGCCGTAGCCGACATGGCCTGCCGCCCTTGGGAAGGACGCAAGAGCAGCTTCGCCACTCTCATTCGTCCGGCGGCTTGCGAGAAGAAGAAGCCGCTTCCGCGTCCTCGCCTAGCGTCCCGCCCCGGTTCGCTCGCCCGGGAAGAACCGCGTCGAGGTCGCCCGCTGAAGGGCGTCGCGCACGATGCTTCCCGCACGGATCCGCACGCTGCTGGCCGTGGCGGCCAGCGTTCCTTCTCCCGGCACGTCCAGCTCCACCAGCACCGCCCCGTACTTGGACACCAGAAGATCGAACTCCGGGTTGGTGCTCTTCGGGGCGAACGGCAGGCGATAGATCGCCCCGCCGGGTCCGAAGTCCGCCTCGCGCACCGCCCGGGTCCACCGCTGGCGCCGAGCGAACGGGTCGCGATGCCCTCGACCGGCGTGCCGCTGGGCATAGAGCCGCGCCCGCAGCGTGCCGCGGACCGGCACGAGCCTTCCCTGGCCGTCGAATGGCGATATCTGCACGACCAGGCCGTCCTGGGCCGCGTCCGAGTCCCAGTTGTCGGCCCAGACGTCGATGTCCAGCCAGCGCACGCGATCGCCTTCGTCGCGCGCTGGGGCCGCCCGCTCCGGCAGAGCGATCTCGCCTCGGCCCTCGCCGCGCATCACGATGACCTGCGGCGGCTCGGGCCCGAAGCTCCCTTCGGGGCGCAACGACTCGATCAGCTCGCGGAACACGCCCCCGGGCACGGTCTGGCAGCCGAAGGTCACCGCGCGGACCCGGTCCCACGCCACGGGCCGCACGACGGAGAGCGCCGAATCGCCCGAGCGGATCCAGAGTTGTTCGTCATCGGTGCGAAGGTCCACGTCGCCCGCGAAACCCCGGCCGCTGGCGGCAAACACGAGCACCCCGCGCGGCAGCTTGACCTCGGCCGCACGGCTTTCGTCCACCTCAGCCGATGCCGACCAGCCCGACACGACGACGGCGGCCGCCGCTACTCTCCAAACGACGTTCAGGTTCATGATCGGCTTCCACGTGGTCCTCAGACGGGCACTCCGGGGGACTTCAGGGGCAAAAGCCATGCCCGGGACGGCGCGCGGATCGTGCGCACGTGGCGCAACCAGCCGCGGCTTCGAGGGTTGCGGCCGCAGACGCCGCGCGCGATAGCCGTGCGAGGCCGAATGCCCGCGCGGCCGCCGCTCGACGTCATGTTGCGGAAAAGCAACGCCCTCGGGGCCGCCGCTGCGGGCAACGCGCAGTACACTTCCGAGGGGCGGTCCTTCAATCGACGGAGCCGAGTATGCAGGCGACGAAGCGATCGGCCACTGCGCACCGAGCGGGCGCTGTCGACCGGGGGTCGGCGGCGGTCTTGGCGTTGGCCCTGGCGATCGGAGCAGGGCTTGCCTCGTCGCTGGTCGGCGCCCCGCCCGACAAGGCGGCGCCGGCGGCGAAGACGGAGACGACCGGAGCCACGGAGCCGACTGCGCCTCTCGAGGTCCGGGAGGCGGCCGAAGCGACGCCCACACGGCTCCGCGAGGGCAGCCGCATCGAGGACGAGACGGGCTTCTTCCTCATCACCGGCGAGCGAGTCACGTTTCTAGGGGCCGGCGCCCCACTCCGCATGGTGGCTCTGGAGAACCTTAACCTGGAGCGGATCGTGCGTGTCGTCGCCGACAGCCCGGAGAAACAGGAGTGGATCGTGCGAGGCACGGTCACGGAGTACCAGGGAGTCAACTACCTGTTCATCGAGAGGGCCGTGCTCAAGAGCCTGGTTGAGGTGAACGAGATACGTTAACTCTCTTGGCGGCGACGCACGGACCCGGGGCCCGGGCTCGCCGCCGCCGAGTGATTTCCCCGATTCCCGACAGGGGCGAAGCCGGTTGCCGGAGGTACTTCGGCGAGGAAACGGCAGGCCGCGTGCGCCGGGTGGGCTTCGTCTTGACACCCTCCCTCATGGGTATATGATGATAGCGTCTTCCGTCTCGCTCCCGTGAAGCTTGTTGCCGGGAGGGGGGCCGGCCCTCGCACAACACGCGGCTTGAGCCGGTTTGCGGGCGAGTGCGGGATATCTCCAAGCTGCGTGAGGAGTACGCTAGATGGTTGGTTACCGTCGGCTGCAGGTGGCCGATGTCGGCGAGGTCTGCGTGGTTCGCTTCCGCGACCAGAAGATCATCGAAGACATCAACATCCAGGAATGGGGCCAGGAGCTCTTCCAACTGGTGGACGTCGAAAACCGCCAGAAGCTCCTCCTCAACTTCTCTGGGGTCGATTTCTTGTCGAGTGCCGCGCTGGGCAAGTTGATCACGCTCGACAAGAAGGTCAAGGCGCGGAGTGGGCAATTGCGGTTGTGCAACATCCGGCCCGAGATCTACGAGGTCTTCGCGATCACCAAGCTCAACCGGCTTTTCGACATTCGCGACGAAGAGTCCGAGGCGCTCGCCAGCTTCTGATCTTCCCGCCTCCGCGCCGCGGCTGTCGGCGATGGGGCGCTCGGGGGGGCGGGATGCCCGGCCCCAGGTCGCGTTGGCATGGGCGCCCACGTGGTTCGGAACACCCCACGAAGTGGACCAGGCAGGGCGCCCCATCGCGCCGGGCGAGCGGCCCGCCGCTGGGTTGCGGCCGCTTCCGGGAACTTGTGGAGAGGTCCCCCCGTATCGCGCCGTCATGACCGAAGACCGCTGGACCTGGACGAGCGACTACGTGATCCCCAGCCTGACTGAGGCCGGACGCCGCGTGCTCGACGAGCTTCTGGGGCAGCTCCGCCATCAGCGTTGGCCGCAGCGCGAGATCTTCAGCGTGCAGTTGGCTATGGAGGAGGCGCTGGTCAACGCCATCAAGCACGGGAACCACCTCGACCCGGAGAAGAAGGTCCAGGTTACCTGTCGCGTGTCGCCCTACCGGCTTCGGGTGGAGATCGCCGACGAAGGCCCCGGCTTCGACCCGGCGCAGGTCCCCGATCCCACCACGCCCGACCGCATCGACCAGCCCGGAGGGAGGGGGTTGATGCTGATGCGGAGCTTCATGTCCCGGGTGGAGTACAACGAGTCGGGCAACCGGGTCGTGCTGGAGAAGACCCGGGACGATGGCGCCTGAGCGCACGGCCATTCGCGACCGGGCGACAGGCCGATCGACCCCGAACCATCGGCCCCCTCCGCGCCTCTTGCGAGAGGCCCGTCCGCGCGATAAGATCGGTCATCCCGCCCATCTTCCCCGATAGCTCAGTTGGTAGAGCGAGCGGCTGTTAACCGCTAAGTCCTAGGTTCGAGTCCTAGTCGGGGAGCTACTTCAAAAAGTCCGAACCTGGGTACCCGCCAGTTAGCGGACGACGCCGAGAGCCAGCCCTCTCGGCGTTTTGCGTTAAGGCGTT
>CAYSUS010000019.1:0-83996 GCA_964434165.1 uncultured Pirellulales bacterium | reverse complement strand
GACCGGATCGACGGCCTGATTCTCGCCCAGGTCGGAGAGCCGCGGATACTCGCGGCCGCCTTGGTCGGTGAGGATCAGGTACTTTGCCGGCGGTCCGCCCCGGCTCCACGGCTGGAATCGGACCGTCTCCTCGGGCCCGCGGTTCTCCACGCGCACGGCGATCTCCAGGCACTCGCCGGCGCGGGGGCGCCCCCAATCGTCCGCGGAGCCGCGGCGGACCTCGGTGACCTTCACGGCCACCTTGTCCAGGATCACGACCTTGCGCGAGGCGTCGCGCCAGTCGGACTCCTGGGGATCGGGGGGCTGCTGCGCGCCGCCCGAGCTGGAAACGACATCTTCGCCACCGTCTCGAGCGGCGGGCCGGGCCCGGTCGGGCCCCCTGCTCTCCGTGCCCGCGGCGGACGCGGTCTCCTTCGGGGCGGGCCGGCCGAGTCTGCCGGTGAGCACCAGACCCCCGACCGCGGCAAGGACCACGGCCGTGACGGTCAGCACGCCCACGGCGATGAGGTTGTTGCGCTGGCGGCGCCGGGGACTGGCCGCGGCACGGGACATGGCGCGCAGGGACACCGAATCGCCGGGCGCAGAAACCACGGCGGGCCCGGCCGGCTCGCCGCGGGCCGGGGCGGGGCGCGGTGCCGGGGCGCGCGGCGCGGCAGGAGGCACCTTGGCCGTGTCGGAAGGCGCGGCGGGCGGCGGGTCCTCCAAGGGCTCGGCCACGCGGAGAGGGCCCTTGCGCTTGGGGGCCGGCTTTCCGGAATACTTGGCCGGGCCGCGCCGGGCCATCTCGGCCTCGGGCTGGACAAAGGCCACGGGTTTGTCCCCGGCCGCGCCGTCGCCGGAGAGCAGCCCTTCGACGCACACGGCCGGCACCCACGGGCCTTGATCCCCGTGGCGCACGAGGTCGTTCGGCCCAATCCGGCCCTGGCTGGCCAGTCCCTTGAGCTGTTCCGGAGATAGAGGACCCCGGGTCTGGCCCGAGATCTTGCAGTACCATTGCCCGGCCATCGGGAACCCCCCTGACTGAACCGCCCACCTGGCCCCTGCTGGCTTAGCCGCCTTCAGTGTAATTCCCTGGGTGCCCCTGCGCCAACCGAGGCCGGGGGCCGAGAACTCCGGAGCAGTGCGTCGCTGGACGGGGTTGGCGGGGCCAGGGGCCGGGAGGCTTTTTCCGAAGGCGTCCTCCACAGAACCGAAGCACGAGCCGAGAAGAGACTCCCGGCCCCAGCCTCTTCATGGCCGTCCGAGCGGTCCCAACTGCCGCGCTGCCCACACTGCCAGCTTCTCGCGGAAGATCTTGGAGTTGTGCCGCACGTCCACGGGAAACGACCGGTGGAGGAGGTACGTGTGGATTCGGGAGGTGAGCGGATGGAACCGGCCCAGGTCGCGGACCTCGGCCAGGAGGGCGTCGCAACCGGCGGCGGTGGAGGGCATGTGCCCGGCGAGCGGCTCGACGATGAGCACCGGACGTTGGCTGCCCTGGGGGCCCACGCCTACCAGTGCCGTGCGAAAGACCTCCTCGTGCTGGTTGAAGATGGCCTCGCAGGGGATGGTATCCATGGGCCCATCGGCCGTGTGGACGCGGTGGGCCATGCGCCCGCAGAACCAGAACCGCTCCTTCTCGTCCAGGTAGCCCAGATCGCCCATGCGGTGCCAGACGGTCTGGCCATCGCGGATCTTGCCCAGCCGGTTGGCCTCGGGCCGGTTGAGATACTCGCGTGTGACCTGGGGCCCGGAGACGATCAGCTCGCCGATCTCGCCCGCGGGCAGCGGCTCGGCCTCGGCCAGGTTGGCCAGGGGCCCTTCGGTCGCGCGGACCACCATCCAGGCGATGCCGGGGAAGCGCCTTCCGACGCACACGCCGCCGCCCTGCCGGGTCTTCTCCGCGGTCTCGCCGAGGACCTCGGCGGCCTCGATCGAGGCGACCGGGAGGGCCTCGGTCGCGCCGTACGGCGTGTGCAGTTGCCCTTCGGGGTGGATGCACTCCTTCATGCGGCGGAGCACCTCGGCGGGGACGGGCGCCCCGGCCGACAGCACGCGGCGCAGGGTGTCGATCCGCTTCTGCTTCCTCGCGCAGTAGGGGCCCACGACGTTCCACACGGCCGGCGAGCCGAACGCCTGGGTGGCGCTCCAGTCCCGCGCCGCCTCGACGAGGTTGCGCGGATCGACCCGGGCCGGGCGCGAGGCGTCCATGTCGGGGATCACGGCCGTCACGCCCATCGCGCAGTTGAACAGCCCGAACAGCGGGAAGCACGGCACGTCGATCTCGCCGGGCTGGATGCGGTAGTGGTCGCGGATCTGCTCGACCTGGGCGTCGAAGTTGCCGTGGCGATACAAGACCCCCTTGGGCGGTCCGGTGCTGCCGCTGGTGAAGATGATCGCCGCCGGGTCTTCGGCGTCGGTCTGGACCAGGGGAGGCACCTGGCACGGCGTGTTGCGGAGTTGCCGGAGCGTAGGCCCGCCCCAGAACCACGGGGGGCCCACCGTCACGTTGAACCGGGATTTGGGGAAGCGGCGGAACAGCAGCGTGCGCACGGCCTGGGCCTGCGGGATGGCCACGAAGCCGTCCGGCTCGGTCTCGGCCAGGCAACGGACCATGTTGCGGCGGCCCATGCCCGGATCGATGAGGATCGCCACCGCCCCGCACTTGTACAGCGCGAAGACCAGCGAGACGAAGTCGATGCCCGGCCGCACGAGCAGGGCCAGGCGCGCGGCGGGGCGCACGCCCAGGTCGATCAGCCCCTGGGCGACGCGGTTGCTGTCGTCGTCCAGCTCGCGGAAGGTGAGTTGCCGGTAGCGGCGCCTGCGCGGCCCCCGTCTTCGAAGCGCCTGGACGACCGCGACCGCATCCGGCATGGCCTCGGCCATGCTGGTCAGGCGCGCAGCCACGTTGACCGGGGTGGCGGAGGGGGTCGCGGCTGGGAACGAAGCCGTCATGAGCAAGGAATGCAGTCTGTCTCGAATCCTGCCAGGGCGACGCGAGCCAGGGGCCCGGCTCGGAATGGTAATGGGCCTGGCTCGGAATCACTCTAGGCCCTTCCTGGCGCCCTGGCAAGACGCGGCGACCGACTCCAGGTGCTCCAGAACAAGCGCGGCGACGTCGATCTTGAGGGCCGCGCCCAGGGCCTTCCAGCCCGGCACGGCGTTGACCTCGATCGTGTGGAGCCGCCCGTCCTGGCCGGGCAGGACGTCCACGCCGGCCAGCGAGGCGCCGATGGCCGCGGCGGCGGTTTGGGCGATCGCCACAAGCTCCTCGCTCGGTGCGAGCGGCTCGCACGCGGCCCCGCGCGCCGCGTTGGTGCGCCAGTCGCCGGGGCTCGAGCGCCGCATGGCCAGCACGCGCTGGCCGATCACCAGCAGCCGGTAGTCGCAGCCGCCGTGCGGGATGAACCGCTGGAGATAGAGCACCGAGCCGACGGAGGCCACCGCCTTGATCACGCGCAAGGCCACCTCCTCATCGCCGAGCCGGACCATGCCGCGGCCCTCGGAGCCGAACAGCGGCTTGAGCACCACGTCGCGGCCGAGGGCATCGAAGGCCTGCATGGCGTCCTCGACCGTCTGGCAGGCGATCGTCTCCGGCACGCGAAGCCCGGCCGCCTCGATCTTGGCCAGGGCGAGGTATTTGTCGACCGCCGCCTCGACGGCCCTGGCCGGGTTGACCACCGGCACGCCCGCGGCCTCCAGCCGCGCCAGGGCGTCCATGCGAAACACCACCTGCTCCAGCGAGCCGGGCGGCATGGTGCGCACCAGCACGCAGTCGGCCGCGTCGAGGCCGAGACCGTCCGTTTCCACGCGGCAGACGTCCTGGGCGACGCGCGACCGGAGCCGCGAGAACGAAACGTCGCAGACCTCGTGCCGATCCGCGGCCGCGCGCCGCAGATCGGCCAGGTACCAGCTCGACGGCGCGGCGAGGACGGCAAGGCGCATGCGAACGATGGAGAGCGACGAGTGAGGAATGACGCATGGCGAATGACGCATGGCGAATGGCGCGCGGCGCGACCGGGGATGGCCCTCTATGCATTCACCATTCCCTATGGATCATTCGCTCGTAAACGACTGCTGGAGGACCTCGGGCATGACGCGGCCGAAGCGGTAGGACCGGCCCGTGTCGAGGCCGAACAGGGCGACCACGGCGGGGCCGAAGATGCCCGGGTCGATGGCGTAGAAGTCGCGGCCGTGCTCCTCGAAGATCACGCCGAAGGGCTTGCCGTGATCGGGCGACGCGCTGGACGGGATCTGCGGACCCACGGCGCCCAGGCTCGCTTCGTCGCCGCGGACCCAGAGGGTGACCTCGGCCCCGTAGAGCACGGCGTCGTTGGTCCGGCCCATGGCGGCCAGGTCGCTGTCGGCCACGGGCGGAAGCGGGGCCGTGCCGAAGCCGGACTCCACGCGGTCCAGGTCGAACCCCGCTTCGTGCAGCTTGTGCATCGCGGTCTCCACGCTTCGGGCCACCACCTGAAGCGTTCCCGCGATGCTCGCGGTCGGCGCGACCAGCAGCGTGAGCGCTTCGCCCTCCAGGTGGCACTGGCGCGCCAGTTGGCGGCAGACCTCGGTCGAAGGCAGTTCCGCGCTCTCCAGCACGCCGACGGCCTCCTGATCGGCCTCCCAGTGGCCGATGGTCTCGAACAGCGTCTCCCTGGCCGCCATCGCGCGCATAGGGCCCGAGCCCATGGCGAAGTAGCCTTCCACGGAGATCTGCCAGCCCGCGTATTGCGCGGCCATGCACGCGGCCACGGGATGGTCGGTGTGGACGCTGACGCCCGGCATGCGCCAGCTCTCGGCGGTGCCGGCGGCGAAGCGGACCTCGCCCAGCCCTGCCATGCAGACCTCGGCCAGGAGGCGCCCGGCCTCGAGCCCGCCGGCGGCGTGGACCCCGCAGTCGAGGATCGTCGCGCCGGAGGCGTCGCGATGGACGGCGATCTTCAGGCGCTCGGACTGGGCGATCATTGCCCGGCAGATCTCCGCGGCCTGTCGGTTCAGTCTCACGGGAGGTTCCCTCGCGGGATCGAGCGGTCGGGAGTGGTGGGACGGGGCCTGGCGCGGCCCCTTTCGGAAACGACCCATGATCCGTGGCGGACGCCCGCAAGGCAATCCCCCGCCGCCGGCAGCCCGACGCGATTCGAGCCGCGCCGGGCCGGCGCCAAGGGATGGAGTCCTCGCGCGGCGGAATCCCGCAAGCGGTTCCTCGGCCGTTGCCACGTTTGCCGCCCTCCAGGCCCGTCTCTACAATATCGCCGGGTTTCGCCCGCCGCGGCGTTTCCCGCCCGGTTTCTCTCGGCAACACGGTCGGACAGAGTCGCAGGTTGTGGCCAGCCTCACGGTCGAGAACTACGTCAAGGCGATCTATGGCATTTGCGAGGCCGTCGAGGGCAGGCCGGCCACGACGGGTCGCATCGCGGCCGATCTCGGGGTCTCGCCGGGCACCGTGACCAGCATGCTCAAGACGCTCAGCGAGGCCGGGCTGGCAACCTACACACCGTACGAAGGTGTCCAATTGACCGACGACGGGACGGGGCTGGCCATGCGCGTCCTTCGCCGGCATCGTCTCGTGGAGTTGTTCCTCTGCGAGGTGCTCGGGCTCGCGTGGGACCAGGTCCACGACGACGCCGAGCAGATGGAGCACGTGGTCAGCGACTTCCTCATCGACAAGATCGACGCGCATCTGGGCTACCCGCGATTCGACCCGCACGGCGACCCGATCCCCGCCCCCGACGGCTCGTTGGCGCCGCGCGCGACGCGATCGCTGGAGGACTGCCCGCCGGGATTCCGATTCCACCTGGCCCAGGTCACCGACCAGTCGTCGGAGTTCCTTCAGTACCTCACGCGGTCGGGGCTTTCGCTGGGCGCCGAGGGCGAGATCACGGCCAACGACCGCCAGTCCGGCGTGGTCTCGCTCCGCATCGACGAGACCTCCGTCAACGTCAGCCGTCAGTCGGCGGCCAAGCTGCAGGTGACCGAGCGGCGCGGCGGCAAGCGCGCTTCCGGCGCGTGATCCGCGACGGCGAGTCGTGCGGGCTTTCACCCGGCATCCCGCGCGGCGTGCAGGAGGTCGGCGGCCCCCAGATCGAGAAGCCGCCCCGCCGCGGTCTCGCCCAACGATTCGGGATCGCCCAGGCCGCCGGTTTCGGACACGTCGAGTCGGCGCGATCCGTCGGCGTCGAGCACGCGCGCGTCGAGCACCAGGTGGTGATCGTCGAATCGGGCCCAGGCGGCGATCGGCGCCAGGCACCCGCCCTGGAGCATCGCGAGCATGGTCCGCTCGGCCAGGACGGCCGCGCGGCTGGGGGCGTGGTCCAAAGCTGCCGCCCAGTGCCGGACCTCCTTGTCGTCGGCGCGGGTCTCGATGGCCAGCGCGCCCTGGCCGACGGCTGGAAGCATCACGTCGGGCGGCAGTCGATGTTCGATCCGCCGCGCCAGCCCCAGGCGCTGGAGTCCCGCCTCGGCCAGGACGACGGCCTCGACGAGGCCACGATCGAGCTTGCGCAGGCGCGTGTCCACGTTGCCGCGGATCGCCTCGAGCCGCAGATCGGGGCGGGCGTGCTTGAGCTGGGCCTGGCGGCGGAGGCTGCCCGTGCCGACCAGGGCTCCCTGCGGCAGCTCCTCGAGCCGGACCCCGCTTCGAGTGACCAGCACGTCGGCGACCGGGCCGCGCAACGGCACCGCGGCCAGGGCGATTCCCTCGACAGGGTCGGTCGGCAGGTCCTTCATGCTGTGCACGGCGAGGTCGGCCCGATCGTCGAGCACCGCCGTCTGGATTTCCCGGGTGAACACCCCGCGGCCCTCCAGGGGCTGCACCGGGCCGCGCTGCGAGCGATCGCCCTCGGTGACCACCGGGACGATCTCCACCTCGGCGCCGATGGCGCGAAGGCGGCGGGCGACCCATTCCGCCTGCCAGCGGGCCAGGGCGCTTCGGCGCGTGGCGATCCGGAGGATGCGGGAGCTGCTCATCGGGGCCCGGGGTCTTGTGCGTTGCATGCAGAATACCGCAGCGCCGTTGCGCAAGGGGAGCCCCATTTGCCAGGGGTCGCATTCCCCCGCAAGCCAGTCCTTCCCTGGTCGCACGGCACGCCCTCGTCAGGGGTGGGGCGGCCGTGGGGGGGGGAGAACAAAGCCCCCACGGGTCCAGGCCGCCGCCTAGCCCGACTCGCGATGGGCGGCCTTCGGACTCGCGGCCGGCTGGGGGCCGTCGGGCGAGGCCGTCTCGGCCGCGGTCTCCGCGGCGCCCGGCCTCCCCTCGCCGGGGACCTTGGCCAGTCTGCCGACCTGGTGGGCGGGAACGACGACGCCGCAACTGATCAGGTACTCCAGGGCCTGGTCCACGGTGATGTCCAAATCGACAACCTCGCTACGGCGGATGAGGGCCGTGAAGCCGGTCATGGGCATCGGCGAGGTCGCCACGAGCACGCTGAGGACCGGCTCCGCGGCGGCCGCGTGCACGTCCAGGAACCCCTCGCCGGTGACGAACCCGACCGACCAGATCCCCTTGCGCGGATACTCGATGGCCACCACGCGCTTGAACTCGACCTCCCGCTCGCTGAAGAAGAACTCGCTGACCTGCTTGACCGCGGAATAGACGTTTCGCACCAGCGGCACGCGGAAGATGAACCGCTCGAAGACGTTGTACACCACGCGGCCGATTCCCGCCGCCATGAACTTGCCCAGCAGGTACAGCAGCAGGATGAAGACACTGAGGAAGAAGGGAATGACGACCCAGGGGCGGAGGAAGCGAACCTCCACGTAGCGCCGGTAGTACGCCAGGCCGGTCTGGGGGAGCGGATCGGCCCCCTGGGTGAGTCGAACCGTCTCAAAGACCTCCAGGGGAATGAACGCGCCATTGTCCAGCCGCCAGTAGGGCTCACCGTCCAGAAGCACGGTGGGCTGGGAAGCCACGCCTTCGGGCAGCTCGGTGCGGATGTCCTGCATCCACCACACCAGCGCGTCGCGCGTCCAGTCCGTGACCGGGCGCAGCAGGTAGCCCTGGATCGTGCTTCCCGCCCAGAGGAAGATCACCACGGTCAGAAGCGGTGGCGCGAGGATGCCCATCCCCCGAAGCACGGCCGAGCGGAACGGGTGCCTTGCTCCAACGGGGGGGCTGCGGACGGGGTGAATCGGTACGCCGCTGTTCATCCTGCTTCGCTGCCCGGCAGGGGGATCCGATCCGGCTTGCAAGTCGCCATGGTTTCCGCGGGTTTGCGGTTCCCCGATGGCCCTCCGGGACCTAACGGCTCAGCGGCGCGGCCGCCCGGGCGAGCACGGCCGCCATCACGCGCGAGGCGCCGGCCCTCTTGAGCATCGATGCGATCTCGCCGCAGGTGGCGCCGGTCGTGAGGATGTCGTCCACCAGCAGGACCGTGGCGCCCTGTAAAGGGTAGCCCGCACGAAGCCCGAACGCTCCGCGCACGTTCTCGCGGCGCCGGCCGGGCGGCAGTTCGCTCTGCGGCCGCGTGTTGCGGCGGCGCCACAGCATGCCCCGGGCAAGGGGCACGTCGGCGACCGCGGCCACCCGGCGGGCAACGATCTCCGCGCTGTTGGTCCCGCGCACGAGGCGCCTCCGCCAGTGCATGGGCACCGCCACTACCATGTCCGCGCCGGACGCGGCGAGCTCGCACGCCCGAACCTCCGCGTAGAGGTCGCCGACGGCCCAGGAAAGGCCGTCGCCTGATCGCCTCTTCATGCGGAGCACGGCATCGCGGAGGTCGTCGCGGTACGGGCCGCCGGCAATCACGCTGTCGAAGCGGTGCCTTGCACCCCGGCAGCGGGAGCACCCCGGGGCCCTAGGGCGCCCGGAAGCCACGGCCTCGCCGCAGCGCGGGCATCCGGCCCAATTCGGGGGGAAGAGGGCGGTCCGGCAGGCGACGCAGAGCCGGCCGCCTTGCGGTGCCATCGGGGCCTCGGCATCGCAGAGCAGGCAGCGGGGCGGGAACAGCAGGCCCAGCAAGGCCCGCGGCGGCGCCGCGCACTGCCTGGCAAATCCGATTTGCATTGGGTCTCTCTCAACCTTGCGCGACCGCGGGCTGGCGGGGCCCGGCTCGGACGGCGGATCGCCCCCGGGACCGCACGGCCGGCGGCGCTTTCCCCCGCCATGTCGCAACGCTCATGATAGCATGTCCGGAGCCGGTCGCGACGAGTCCTGCCGAACCTAAGGCGGCTCCATTGGTCTCTACTACGGACCTTGACGAGGGGTCCGGGGCTGAACTAAGCTTCCGCGCGGAGTGCCCTCCTATGCAACAGCTCGACGTGCCTGCCGAATGCCCGGTCCATCGCGGCCTGAGCCGCCGCGCGATGTGGGCCGGGGGGGAGCCGATCGCCAGCGTGCTGATGGCCAAGACGCTGGCCCATCCCGAGCTCATCTCGCTGGCCGCCGGGTTCGTCGATCAGGAGACGCTGCCCGTCGGTCCCGTGACCGAGGCCCTCGGGTCGCTGATGCCCTCGGCCGATCTGGCCAGGGCGGCCCTGCAGTACGGCACGACGATCGGACTGCCCGCGTTGCGCGAGGCGATCCTCGCGCGGCTGCTTCAGTCCGACGGGGCGACCGCGGCCGAGCTGAACCTCTCGCTGGGCCAGGTCGTAGTGACGGCGGGGAGCAACCAACTGCTGCACCTTCTCGTCGATACCCTGGCCGACCCCGACGACCTCGTCCTCTGCGGGGCGCCGAGCTACTTCGTCTTCCTGGGGACGCTGGCCAACCTGGGCGTGCGCGCGGCCGGCGTGGCGACCGACAAGGACGGGCTGATCCCCGAGGCCGTCGAGGAGGAGCTCGCCCGGCGCCGGGCCGCCGGGGAGCTGCAGCGGGTCAAGGCGATCTACGTGACCAGCTACTTCGACAATCCGACGGGGGCGACCGTGCCGACGGCGCGCCGGGCCGAGTTGGTCGAGATCGCGCAGCGGTGGTCCACGGCCGGCAAGATCTACCTTGTCGAGGACGCCGCGTACCGCGACCTGCGCTACTACGGCGAGGACCTTCGCAGCGTGCGGTCGTTCGACGAGAAGGGCGACACCGTGGTGCTCACGGGGACATTCTCCAAGTCGTTTTCGCCGGGCATCCGGGTGGGCTATGGCGCGCTGCCTCCGGCGCTGGTCGAGCCGGTGCTCAGCCAGAAAGGAAACATCGACTTCGGCTCGCCCAACTTCAACCAGCACCTGATGGCGGCGGTGCTGCGCCGGGGGTTGTTCGACGCCCACCTGGAGGTGCTCCGCGCCGCCTACGGGGCGAAGATCGACGTCATGCTGGCCGCGGCCGAGGAGTATCTGGCCCCGCTGGGCGTAAGCTGGATTCAGCCCCGCGGCGGGCTCTACGTGTGGGTGCGGCTGCCCGAGCCCATCGACACCGGGCTGTCCGGCCCGCTGTTCGACGTGGCGGCCGAGGAGGGCGTGCTGTACGTGCCCGGCGAGTACTGCTACCCGGCGGAGGGACGGCCGGCGGCAAGGAACATGCTGCGGCTGAGCTTCGGCGTGCCGTCGTGCGAGCGGATCCGGCAGGGAATGGAAGCTCTGGCCCGCGCGATACGCCGGGCAGTGGAATGAAGATCATCGATCGCTACCTGCTCCGGCAGTTCGTCCAGACCTTCGTCATCTGCTACTTGAGCCTGACGGGTCTGTACGTCATCTTCGACCTGTTCACGAACCTCGAGGAGTTCCTCCGCTGCGCCGACGAGGCCGGCGAGTTATGGCGCCTGATCGGCTCATACTACGCATACCGGGCCGTCCTGTTCTTCGATCGCACCAGCGGTCTTCTGACCCTGGTGGCCGCCATGTTCACGGTCGCGTGGATCCAGCGGCACAACGAGATGACCGCCCTGATGGCGGCCGGCGTCTCCAAGCTGCGCGTGGTGCGGCCGATTCTGGTGGCCGCGGTGATCATCGCCCTGGGCGCCGCCGCCAGCCGCGAGGCCCTCATCCCCCGCTTCCGCGAGCAGCTCTCGCGAAAGACGACCGACCTGATCGGCGACCGGGGGCAGGAGATGGCCCCTTGCGCCGACAACGAGACGGGCATTCTTATGTGGGGGAAGTTCACCTACGCCAACGAGCAGCGGATCGAGAAGCCCGACTTCCACCTGCCCGGCGGCCTGAGCTACTACGGCAATCACCTTATCGGCAAGGAGGCGTTCTACGTCCCCCCGACGCCCGACCGCCCAGGAGGCTACCTGTTCCACGGCGTCACGTCGCCGGAGGGACTCGACGAGCAGGCCTCGTTTCCGCCGGGCGCGAGCCCGATCATCATCACGCCGCGCGACGCCTCCGACTGGCTCGAGCCGGGGCAGTGCTTTGTGGTCAGCAACGTGAATTTCGAGCAGCTCACCGGCGGTCTGGCCTGGAAGCAATACTCCTCCACGCTGGAGTTGATTCGCGGGATCCACAACCAGGCGATGGACTTCGGCCCCGACGTGCGCGTGACCATCCATACGCGAATCGTGCAGCCCCTACTGGACATGACGCTGCTGCTGCTGGGGCTGCCCCTGGTGCTGAAGCGCGAGAGCCGCAACGTGTTCGTGGCCATCGGCTTGTGCGTGGTCATGGTCTCCGGGTTCATGCTCGTGGCCCTGGGCTTCCAGTTCCTCGGGTCGATCTACTTCGTGCGCCCGGCGCTGGCCGCATGGGCCCCGCTGATGATCTTCGTGCCCACGGCCGTGGCCATCGCGGAGCCGCTCTGGGAGCGCTCGCCGGGCAGCCCGAGCCAGGAGCCGACGCCGCGGGCAGCGTGACGCGGCGCGCGTCGGGCCGATGGTTCTCGGCTCGCCGGTCGGCTGGGCTCAGCCCCCGCCAAATCCCGCCCGATCCGCCGAGACGATCCGGTCGGCGCGCGGGACATGCCCCGGATTGGGGATACCCCCCGGAATAGCCGGAAACCGGGGTTGCGGCGTCCGAGCCGGAGCTAGAATAATCTCTTGGGCTCTCCCAAAGGCTGGGCAACCTGGGGGGCTTCTCGGGAACGCCTCCGTCCTTCTCCCCGTTGCGGCCAGGGCGGAAGCCGACAAGGTCGTGCCGCGCTCGCCGCCGACGGGTGGGCGCCAAGCTTCGCGTTTGGATCCATGCCGCGCAAACCCAAATCGAAACCGAGACGCCGTCGCCGCGGCTACTCCTGGGTCAACCTGCCGGATGAAGACCTGCTGAAGATGCGCCTGTGCGACCTGCGCCTTCAGGTCGGGGGCAAGCTGCTGGATACGTGCCTGGCCCGGCTCCACGCCGAGCTGGAACACCGCGGGATCACCTTCCGGCCCCACTGCTGGCTTTCCGAGGAGTTCACGGCGTTCGACGGGGTGCCGGGCTTCGCGATCCCGTTCTACCTGGCCCACCCGCGGCTGATGCGCTTGGAGCGCAGCCAGATGCTGGAGGTGGAGGGCGGAACGCGGGAGTGGTGCATGCGGATCCTGCGGCACGAGGCCGGCCACACGCTCGACACGGCCTACGCCCTGCACCGGCGCAGCCGTTGGCGCGAGGTGTTCGGCAAGTTCTCCAAGCCGTACCCCGACTTCTACCGCCCCCGACCCTACAGCCGCAACTTCGTGCTGCACCTGGACGCCTGGTACGCGCAGAGCCACCCGGCCGAGGACTTCGCCGAGACCTTCGCCGTTTGGCTGCGCCCCAACTCGCGGTGGCGCAAGCAGTACCAGGGCTGGCCTGCCCTGAAGAAGCTCAACTACGTGGACGGGCTGATGAAGCGGATCCGGGGGCAGAAGCCGGTCGTCACGTCGCGCAAGCGGGTCATGCCGCTCAGCTCGCTCCGCCAGACCCTGGCCGAGCACTACGAGAACAAGCGGCAGCGCTACGCGGTCGATTTCCCGCACTCCTTCGATCGCGATCTGCGGCGCCTGTTCGCCGAGCCGCACCTGGCGCCGCGGGCGCCGCGGGCGGCCACGCTGCTGAAGCGGATGGGAACGCGCCTGCGCCACGTCGTGGCCCGGGGCACGGGCGAGCATCAATACACCGTCGATCAGGTCCTCCGCCAGATGGTCGATCGGGTGCGCGAGCTGAAGCTCCGCGTGGACCGTCCCGAAGGCCAGATCCATCACGAAATCCTGGTCATGCTCACCGTGCAGGTGATGAACTACCTGCACGCCGGTCACCATCGGGTTGCCCTATGAGAAAGATGCGCGTCCTGGTCCTCGTGCACGAGGACCTCGTGCCCCCGGAGACCCTGGAGGGCTACTCCCCCCAGGAGATCCTGGAGTGGAAGACGGAATACGACGTGGTCATGACCATGCCCGAGATCGGACACGACGCGGTGGCCGTGGGCGTGCGCGACGATCTGGCCGTGCTCCGCCGCGCCGTCGAGGAGTACAAGCCGCATGTCGTCTTCAATCTGCTGGAGGAGTTCCACGGCACGCCGCTTTACGAGCATTACGTGGTCAGCTACCTGGAGCTGATCCGCCAGCCCTACACCGGCTGCAATCCCCGCGGATTGATGCTTTCGCACGACAAGGTCGTGGCCAAGCAGATCTTCACGTATCACCGCGTGCCCACGCCGGCCTTCGCCGTGTTCCCGCGCAACCGCGCGGTCAAGCGGCCCAAGCGCCTGGAATTCCCGCTTCTGGTCAAGTCGTCTTACGACGACGGCTCGCTGGGCATCGCCCAGGCGTCGGTGGTCCACAGCGACGAGAAGCTCCGGGAACGGGTGCAGTTCGTCCACGAGCAGTGCCAGTGCGACGCGATCGCGGAGCAGTACATCGAGGGGCGCGAGCTCTACGTCAGCGTGATGGGCAACCAGCGCTTGCAGACCTTCCCCATCTGGGAGCTGACCTTCGACAACCTGCCCGAGGGCGTGCCGGCCATCGCCACGGCCAACGTCAAGTGGAACATCCCCTACCGCGAAAGGCACGGCATCGGAAGCCGCCGCGCGAAGGACCTCCCCGCGGGGTTTGAGGAGCGGATCACCCGCGTCGCCAAGCGAATCTACCGGGCCCTGTCCCTGACCGGATACGCCCGCATCGACGTGCGCTTGACCGACGACGGCCGGCCCTACGTCCTGGAGGTGAACGCCAACCCCGACATCGCCTATGGCGAGGACTTCGCCACCTCGGCCGAGGCGGCCGGCATCGAGTACGAAGACCTCCTCCAGCGGATTCTCAACCTGGGGCGGAGCTATCAGGCGGCCTGGCGGTCGTGACGGGGTGAGCGGGTGAGCCCCGCTAGGCGCCGTCGTCAATAGCCTAGGGCTTCAGCCCTAGGGACGCGGAGGCCGTTGCGAATCGGAGAAGCCCCCGGAGGGGCGACAGGCGCGCTCGCGGCGAGACCGTTTCACGGGTGCCTCGTTCCCACGCTCCGATTCGGTCTTCGATGGTTGCTGGGCGGCACGGTCTTGTCGTCGTATCTTGAGCTTGGGCAGCGCCTTCAGAAGTTGCCTGATTCGCGTGTCGGTCATTTGGGTGCGCGACAGATCGAGCGATCGGAGCTCCTCCAGCGCGGCAAGGTGCACCAGCCCGGCATCGGTGCGCGCGGAGCGTCTGCGCGTGGCTTGTTGGTTGGGTGGCTCCTCTGTGGGCGCCAGCGCGGCTTGGGAGACGTTCGTGGACGCTCCTTCTCCGTGGGCCGACGCCCACGGCTCGACGCTTTGGCCGCTGCGCGGCCCGCCCTCGCGCGCCGGGGGCTACCGGCCGGACGCGGTGACGGCCAGGCCGTCGAGCCAGGCCTCGATGAGCGTGGCCTGATTCGCGTTGCGGTCGATCTGGGCCAGGGCCTCCAGGCATCGATCGAGGCAGTCGGCCGCGGTCTCGGCATCGCCGGGCCAGAAGCGCGCCGCGCGATCCGCGGCCGCGCTCGCCGCCCGACGTGGCCCCGCCCCCGTCAGACCACAGATCAGGTCGCGATAGAAGTCCACGGCCGCGCCGACCGCCTGGCGCACGCGCTCGCGGCGGGCCGCGGCCGCCGTGCCGGCCTCCTGGACAAACCCCTGCACGGCCGCCGCGACGCGCACGCTGTCCAGACGCGGCTCGGCCAGCCACGCCACGAGCTGCTCGCAAAACGCCATGGCCTCCGGATCGGCCGACGCCTGCAAGGCCCGGCCCACACTGCCGCCGCTCTGCGCGGCCAGGCGCCGGGCCTCCTCGGCGTCGGCTACCAGCCCGCCGGAGCGCAACACTTCCGCCACCTGCTCCTCGGAAAGCGGGCGGAAGCGGATCACCTGGCACCGCGATCGGATCGTGGGGAGTTGGCGCGCGGGGCTCGTGCCGATCAGGATCAGCACGCTTCGCGGCGGCGGCTCCTCCAGGGTCTTCAGCAGGCAGTTCGCCCCTTCCTGGTTCAGGAAGTCGGCCTGGTCGATCACGGCGATCTTGCGTCCGCCCGTCATCGGTTTCAAGCCGATCTCGTGGCAGAGCCCCTCGCGCATGCGATGCTCCGGATCGCCGATGAGAAGCTCCAGCGGGATAAACGACTTGCCTTCAGGCCTGCTTACCGCGAGCAGGTCGGGGTGCGTGCCGGCCGCGACCTGCTGGCAGCCTGGACAGGCCAGACACGGATCGAGCGCGGCATCGGCCCGCGTCGGACACAGAAGCGCCTGGGCGAGCTTCACGGCGAAGGTCCGCTTGCCGATTCCTTCCGGCCCGACAAACAGGAAGCTCGTGGCCAGCCGTCCCCGGGCCACCGCCCTGCGGAACTGCTCCACCACCTCGTCATGTCCTGCGATGCCGTGCCACACGTCAACGATGAAGGATGCATCAAGAAGAATGAAAGGTGAGTCGCTGGTTCCCCCGCAGAGCGTGGGAAGCCGTCGAACTCGCCACTGGCCAGCGGCCACCGGTCACGGATCGTTCGCCATTCGCTGCTCCACCGCGCGGCGGATCGCGGACTGCACCTGCTCGAGGCTGCCCGAGGCGTCAAGGAGCACCATTCTCTCGCCGTGCCTGGCCGCTTCGTCGAGGAACCCCTGGCGGACTCGGGCGTGGAACGCGTCACCCTGGAGCTCCATGCGGTCCTTCTCGCCCTGGAGTCGGGCCGCGGCGACCTCGGGCGGCACATCGAGCACGACGGTCAAGTCAGGCAATAGTCCCCCGGTGGCGACATGGCCGACTTCCCAAAGCATGGGGACGTCGAGACCCCCGCCATAGCCCTGGTAGGCCACGTTGGCCAACACGTACCGGTCGGCCACCACGTCTCTGCCCGCCTCCAGCGCCGGCCGGATCACTTGGTCCGCCAGTTGCGCCCGGGCGGCCATGTAGAGCAGCATTTCGGCGCGGCGGTCGATCCGCAGGTCATGCCGGTTCAGCAGGAGTTCTCGTACCTCCTCTCCTAGAGGGGTGCTTCCGGGATCGCGGCAGGTCAGGACGTCGCGGCCGTGGCCGCGGAGCCAATCCGCCAGCAGTACGAGCTGGGTGCTTTTGCCGCAACCATCGCCCCCATCAATGGATATGAACATGGCCTTCGCGCCGAAACGGTCTGGGTCCAAGCGGGCATTGTACGGGCATGCGGGTCGGGCTGGGAACCCTCCTCCCCGTGGGTTGCGAAGCCCTGAGCACCTCTTTTAAGGGGTATCGCCGACTGGGCCAATAGGCTTCCTGGGAGAAGCGCCCTGGTGCCATCAATGAGGTAGAGTTTAGTGGCCCCCTGAAACGAGGGAATGGCGGCCACCGGCGGCAACGCGGCTTTGGCTTCCGCAGCTTCCCATCCGGACTGCTCGGAACCAAGTCACTTACACGTGCCCCTGCTCCGCGGGGCGGGATGCGAGTTCGTACGGAGAGAACGTGCCAGGCGGGAGACGAAGCCCATGAATCAGCCGCTGAAGGCTACCTGCGAGTATCTCGTCCGCAACGACGGGGAGGCCGGCGTCGCACTGCTTCGGTGCGGCCTGGACACGGGCATTCCTCAGATTCGTGAATTGGCTTGGAAGTCCCTGCTCCGCTGCCAGAGCTCCGCGGCGGGCGAAGAAGTTCTCAGGCGGCTTCCGACCATCGCGGAACAAGGGCTGGTTATTCCCAGCGAGCAGCAGGACCATGCAGGGCGGCTGTTCGGCAAGGCGATCGCCGCGCGGGAAGACGCGCCGCCCAAGGCGGCCTGCGAGGCGGTTGTGGCTTCGCGGCTCTTCGGGGCTCTGCCGTCGCTGGTTCGGGTACTGGAGGACGGCACGTGCCGCCACGGCGAGCTTCTCGCCCAGACGATGCTCGGGCTGGCCCAGGGGTTTTACGCCGACCTCTGCGCGCTGAACGACGCCGTGGAGCGCCGCAACCGGCTGGGCGTGCGCGACTGGCTGACGTCCCAGTTGGAACAGGCCGTGCGCCGCTTTCCGCAGCACGGGCGCATGGAGGCCGTGGAGGCGTTCCTGATCGTGGTCCGTCGGCAGAACGAATTCCTCAAGCAGGTTTTCGACGAGCCGCAGGGCTCCATGCACGGCACGTTCATGGAAGTGATCAACAACAGCCAGCATGGCGGCGTGATCCGGCTCATCCTCAGTTACCTGGAGGCGACGGACCCGCCCGTGGCCGTGGAGCAGGCCCTTTCCAATCGGGCCGACGGCAAGTTCGTCGAGCAGCTCCTGGTCACGGTGGGCGAGGCCCCGTCGATGGCCGCGCGAAGCGTGCTTCGCCAGATCCGCGAGGTCGCCTGGGCCAAGCCGCGGCACCCGGTCTTCGAGAGCCTCGACGACCAGGCGCAGCAGCACGCCCTGGCGTTCCTGACGGCCACGGGCATGCCGCGCGCCGATCTCTTTCCGGTGATCGAATACCTCGCCACGCACGGGAAGGACGGCGGGCGGCTTGCGGCGGCGCGGGCCCTGGCCAAGTACAAGGGGCCGCAGGCCGACGCGCTGGTCTGGCGCCTGCTCAGCGACGACTCGCCCGAGGTGGTGGCCACCGTGGTCGGCCAGCTCCGCTCGCGCAACTACCCGGACGTGGTGGGCCAGCTCATCCGCATCACGGACGGCGCCGACCCGCTCGTCATCAAGGCCATTCGCGAGGCCCTGCCGGAGTTCTCGCTGCGCCAGTACCTGTTGAACCTCGACGGCATGCCGCCGCAGGCGCGTCAGACGGCCGGGAAGATCGTCGCCCGGCTCGCGGAAGACGCCCCCAAGCAGCTCACCGCCGAGATGCGGGGACCGTCGCCCCAGCGCCGGCGTCGTGCGGTCGTAGCCGCCGCCTCGATGGGCCTGGCGCACGAGCTCGAACCCCTGTTGATCGAGCTGCTGCTGGAGGACGTCGAGCAGATGGTCCGCGCCGCCGCGGCCGAGGCCCTCGCCGGAAATCCCACGACCGCCGCGGTCGAGGCCCTTCGCGCGGCCCTGGACGATCGCAGCCCGGCCGTGCAGGGCGCCGCGGAAGCGGCTCTCTCCGCGTGCGCCCAGGCAGCAGGACGGCTGGTTTCCACCGACAGCGCCACGAGCTGAGGCCCCCGACCCCCATGACCGGAACCACCATCGCTCTCGTCGTCCTCGGAGCGCTCCTCGCCGCCGCCGTGGGGGGCGCCGTCCTTGTCGTGCGAAGGCGCCGCGCGGCGGCCCGCGCGCGCGGGCCGTCGCACCAGGCGATCTTCGCCGGGCTGTGCCGCGTGCACGGCCTGGACCGCAAGGCCCGTCGCCTGCTGAAAAACCTGGCCCAGGCGTGCGTGCCGGAGCAGCCTGCCCGCGTGTTCCTCGAGCCGGCCTGGCTTGATCAGGCCAGCGCGCAACAGGCCCCCGTTGCCGGCCAGCCCGAGGAGCTTCAGCAGCTTCGCAGGGCGCTGTTCAAGGGCGTCCCGCCGCAGGAGCCGGGCAAGTAGCCGCGGCTTACGGGCTCCCGAAGATCCCCGTGGCGTACCAGATGCCGTTGGCGCCCCGCTTCATGTCGTAGCCGAACCGCTGGTGGGCGGCCCGCACCGCGCTCCAGTGCCCCGAGGAGAGCCGCCAGCAGCGGACGCACTCGACCGCCGCCTCGACGAGGTTCTCGCCCGGCCAGCTCTCGGCGCAGACCTCCTTGGCCAGCAGGCCCCCTCCCAGCCGCGCGTTGATGCGATGGAACCGCGTCTCCCAGTTGTGGTGCCCTTGCAGACGGATGCGGGCCTGGTGGTCGGAGTGGCTCTCGGCCTCTTCGACCAGCGTGGGATCGATCTTGCCCGAGGTGCTCGCGGGCTTGTCGGGGTGGGTGCGCACGGCGTAGATCAGCGTCCGCTGGGTGAGGGTACCCGGCGGCAGGTCGAGCATCACCTGGGTCTCCTTGACGTTGTAAGGCCGGCTGCGGAGGAAGGGAAACGTGCTCACCACGCATCCGTAGTGCTTCCTTTCCTTGTGGACGAAGTCGAGGATGGCCAGTCCCTCGCGCCCGAGCATCTCGGCGAAGGCCGGCGTCTTGAGCAGCTCCGCGGGCTCCTCCTGGCCCGCCAGGTCCACGCGGGCATCGAGGGGCACCTTGACGGCCACGTAGCCCGCCAGCCGCCGGCGCACCTCCGGGTGGGCGAGCACCTCGCGCTCGAATCGGCTGCCCAGCGAGCCTTCGTCCGGCTGGCAGAAGAACACCAGAAGCATGCGCTCCTGCCGCTCGGCACTGCGATAGGCCTGGGGGTAGTCGGTCAGCCACTCCAGCTCGGCCGGTTCGCGTGGCGGCTCGGACGCGCCGGCCGCCGACTGGCCGGCCAGGTCGCGCATCGTTTGAACGTAGCGTCGATGGCGCTCGTCGGGGGTGCCGGCGGGCAGGTCGAGAACGACCTTCATCTGCTCCGCGCTGTAGCAGGCCTCGTCGCCGAACGGGAACGCGCCGACCACGCAGCCGTAGTAGGGAGCCTGCTTGTGGGCGTAGTCGAGGACCGCCACGCCGCGGCGGCCCTCGAGGCCGGCCATCGACGGGTCGTCGAGGAGCGTGCGGTCCTCGCCGCCGGCGCGGATCGTCGCATCGACCGGCAGTCTCGCGCAGACGTACCGTCCCAGTCGGGTTTGCACCTGGGGATCGGCAAGGACGCGGGACTGGAAGTGCGCGTCGAGACGATCCTCTTCGGGGGCGTGGAAGACGATCAGCAGCATCTTCCCTTGCTCGTCGGCCCGATGGACGGCCTCGCCGTAGTCGCCAAGCCAGGTCGGGCCGGGCTCGCCCGCTATGCACGTCAGGGGAAACAGGGCGGCCGCCACGACGACGAGCCGTCCGAACACACCGCCAGACAGGGTGCGATCCAAGTATCGCATCCACGATCTCCTTGCACTGATGACACCGAGGTCCTGACAGCCCGTCGCGATCGCTCCTGGACGACCGCGCCGTCCTTGGGTGGGACGTATTCCCGAAGTTCCGATCTCGGGAGGTGGGTATTCGGATGCCGCGGGGCGGAGCCCCTCGTTCGATCGCGGGATCGCCAGCGGCGGGAAGAAGCGCCCCGGTGCCTCGAAATCAGAGATGCATTCCCGGCCGCGGCCACCACGCCAGCATTCGCACGATGGCAATCACCGGCCGGGTTCTCTTCCCGCCCCCGGGCCAAGGCGCGACCTCAAACCGGTCGCCCTCGCCCCGGATTCTTGCGTGTCCCCTTGAGGCTGGGTAAAGTGTTCCATTGAGGAAGCTTTTCCTGGCCAGAACGGATGGTAAACACGGGGGTTCTGGATTGTCTACCGCCATGACAAGGTATATTTACACCCCTCACAGGTAAGGGCTCCGCCGATGTGCAAGGCCTGGCAGTCGGTGCTGGCTGTTCTGTGTCTGCTTGGAAGCTGGGCGGCGACCCACGGAGCCGACCATCGCGCCGATCCCCTGGACGAGCTGCGAGCCGCCGTCACGCGCTTGCACCGCTGGGTGGACGCCGGGCCGCATGGGGAGGCGTGGCGGACCTACCTGCGGTCCGACCAGCTCGAAGTCCAGGTGGCCAAGGGCGCGAAGGCCGATGCCGCCAAGGTCGTTGAGGTCCTTGCCCGCTACGCGGCCGACCATCCCGAGCTGGATCACGGTCCGATCCAGGCGGTGCGCGCGGCCCTCGAACGGTGGCTGGCCGACCTGGTCGCGGGGTCGTCGCCCGACGCGATGGTCCAGCGCGTGCGCGAGGCGGGGGCGGCGTTCTCGCCGGTGGGCCGTTCGGCCATCGCGCGGTCGCACGCGCGATTGGTCGAGGCTCTGGGGCGGCTCGACGATCGATTGACCCGGGCGGGTCCCGAAAGCCAGGCGTGGCGGGACTACCTCCGCTGGGAAGACCTCCTGGCCCAGACCCGCACCACCGACGCCCCGGATTTGGGGGAGCTGGACGCGCTGTTCGCCAAGCTCGATGCGGGGCACGAGGGGCTGGGACTCCGCTGGTTCCGCGACGTGCGCGGCGCCCTGCGCGACTACATCACGGCGATTCGCGCGGCGCGCCAGGAGCGACTGGACGAGCACTACGCGGCCGTGCTCGACGCCCTGGCCGCGCACCTGGAGAAGATCGGTCCGAACCCCACGGCGGAGGAGACCGCCGCCCTGGCCAGCGCCCTGGGCTGGCTCGACGACGCGCGCCAGGCTCCGTGGCTGGTGTCGGCCGTCCGCCGCCGTTTCGACCGCCCCAACCTGGTGGCCCATTTGTCGGCCGAGGTGGTTCGTCGCGGCGTCGCGCGCCAGGTCGATGACGTGGCTCCGGTGGCGGACGTGATCCTCGGCACGCAGCTTCGCGGCACGGGCCGTACCACCGGTCGGATCGTCGGCGAACTGGTCCCCAACGACGGGCGGGCCGAACTGGAGGTGCGCTTCTCGGGCAAATCCACCACAAGTACGATCGGCTACAACGGCCCGGCGCGGATCTACAGTGACGGCGAGACCACGTTGGCGGGGGTGAAGCGGGTGTGGATCGACGCCGAGGGCGTGCGCGCCGAGCCCGCCGAGGCGCAGGGCCATACGCGCACCAGGACCCGGGGCGTGTGCGTGGTGCGCGGCGGGCGGTGCCTGGAGAAGATGGTGCGCCGGCGCGCGAGCCGGCAGAAGCCACAGGCCGAGCGGATCGCCGCGCAGCACGCGGAGGATCGCCTCGAGCGCCGCATCGACGAGGGGTTCCGCGAGGTCGCCGAGCGGACCAATGCCCGGCTCCGGGAGCGTTGGCGCCGCCCCTTGCTGGAGCGACGGCTTCTTCCCGGGCTTGTGCAACTGAGCACCTCGGACGAAGCGCTGCGCGTGGCCGTGCTTCAGGCCGCGACGCGCCAGCTCGCGGCCCCCGGTGATCCGCCGCCGCTGGAGGGCGCGCCCGACCTGGCCCTGCGCGTCCACGAGTCGATGGTCAACAACTCCGCCGAGGTCGGGTTGGCCGGGATGATCCTCACCCAGCGGCGCCTGGCCGAGGCTCTGGAGGGCGTTGTCGAGCGTGTGCCCGAGGAACTGGCGGAGGACGACGGCGAGCCCTGGACGATCTTCTTCGCCCACCAGAAGCCCGTATTCGTGGCTTTCGACGGCGGGCAGCTCCGGCTGACGGTGCGTGGCCGCGCGTACGGGCGGGGCGAGAGCCGCCATCCGGCCATGGATGTGACCGCCACCTACCGCATCGAGCGGACAGACTCGGGATTCAAGGCGGTGCGCCAGGGCGACTTGCAGGTGTTCCCGCCCGGGTTCGAGCCGGAGAGCGGGCAGACGATCTCGGCGCGGGAGCAAGTGATTCGCGACATGCTCCAGCGGCGGTTCGCCACCCTGTTCGTGGAGGAGATCGCGCCGGAGCCCGTCACCCTGCCAGGGGCCTGGGAGGCCGCCGGCCCCCTGCGCTTGTGTCAGTGGGACGCCCGCGACGGCTGGCTCGTGATGGCTTGGAAGCGGGTGGGGCCGGACGAGCGAGGGACGGTCGCCGCGCGGTGAGACGGGCGGGACGCGGCGTCAACACGCAGGAGGCTTGATGATGAATCCCTCGGTGGAGATCAGCTTCGACTGCCAACCGTTGCGGTCGATCGCGCGCCTGGACGTGCCCCTCGATGCCTCGCCGGAGTACGAGGCCCTGGTCGAGCGGGTCCAGCAGGCCATCCAGCGGCACGGCCTGCTGAACACCTACTATCTTCACGACGCCCGCTGCACCTTCCATCTGACCAACGACCCGGCCCTGGGCATGCTCGAGTTCCGCTTTGAAGGGACGGTGCTGACCGACGAGGAGGACCGCAAGACGCTCCGCGCGGACCTGCTCGTCGAGCTTCGCCGGGAGACCTGCGACTGGCTCACCGAGCCGGTGGTGGAATGGTTCCGCGAGACGGTCACCCGGGCGGTGATCGTCGAGTTCGATCGCTTCATCTCGGCCGGCGACCTCGACCGGACGAAGCAGCGGATCGAGCAGCTCCAGGCGGAGAGCGACTCCCACGGCGGGTTTCTCGGAATGGGCCTATAGAGCCGCGCTTGCCGTGCCGCGGCCGTCCCACGCCATCAGAGCGGGCGCTTGCCGCCATGTTAACGTGCGGTAGTTAGTGGATCGGGGCCGACTCTGTCGTTTCCCGCGATTGCGACGATTCGCCAAAGATTGCGGGTTCGGTTGCCGATACCAGTGGCGCCGACTATTCCGCCCGTCCGGCTGCGCGTAGATCGTGGCCGGCCGCGGAATCGCGGCACGGGGCGAGAAACGCGGCTCACTTTGGCCGGGCGGCCCCCGGGACAGGCATTCCCCGGCGGACCGCGCTTCCGACGGCACTTTTCCGCAGGAACGACTACTCATGCGCCGGCTCTGCTGTCTCTCCTGGCTTGCGTTTTCCGTGGGTTTCCTGGGGGCTCTCGGCTGCCGCCCGCAGCAGCCGCATTTCCTGTTCGAGGACGGCGACCTCTCGCATTACGTGGGGGAGGCCACGGACATCGAGTACCCGGACGCCGAGGTCAACAGCCTGGACGAAGTGGCCATCGACGGCCAGAACAACCGGCCGTTGACGCTTCAGCATCCCGAGACGACGAGCTTCTGGAACTTGACGCTCGAGCGGGCCGTGCAGATCGCCCTGGCCAACAGCAAGGTCATGCGGACGGTCGGCGGACAGGTCCTCACCGCGCCGGAGACCCTCACGCGGTCGCCCGACTTCGCCGGGTCGGTCTACGATCCGGCCCTGGCCGAGAGCGATCCGCGGTTCGGCCCCGAGGCGGCGCTTTCGGCGTTCGACGCCCAGTTAAGCACTTCGGTGTTCTGGTCGCGCGGCGACCGGCCCCAGAACTTCGAGGCGATCCCCGGGGAGATTGGGGGGTTCTTCCTGCCGGTGGCGATCAACGATACCGGATCGTTCACCTCCTCGATTTCGAAGACGAACGTCACGGGCGGCACGACCTCGATCGCCCACAACGTGGACTACGAGTACAGCAACAGCGGCATTCGCAAGTGGCCCAGCGACTGGTACGCGGAGCTGGTCGCGGAGTTCCGCCAGCCGCTGCTCCAGGGGGCGGGCGCGCAGTTCAACCGGATCGCCGGCCCCGGGGCGCAGCCGGGCTCGTACAACGGCGTGGTCCTCGCGCGGATCAACACCGACATCCAGCTTGCCGATTTCGAGGCGGCCGTGCGCGACCTGGTGCTCGACGTGGAGCGGGCCTACTGGCAACTGTCGCTGGCCTACCACCAGTTGGAGACCGCCAAGGAGGGCCGCGACTCGATGCTCGAGACGTGGCGCGTGGTCAAGACCAAGTACGAGTTCGGGGCCCAGGAGGGCGACGCCTCGCAGGAGAGCCAGGTCCGTGAGCAGTACTTCCTGTTCCATAGCCTCGTCCAGGACTCGCTCAACCGCGTCTATACGGTGGAGAACAACCTCCGTTACCTGATGGGCATCGCGGCCACCGACGGCCGCCTGATCCGGCCCGCCGACGATCCCACCACGGCCAAGATCACCTTCCCCTGGGACCAGGTCCACTACGAGGCCCTCGTCCGCAGCGTCGAGCTCCGCCGCCAGCGGTGGCGCGTCAAGCAGCGCGAGATGGAGCTGATCGCGGCCAAGAACTTCCTCCTCCCCCGGCTCGACGCCGTGGCCCAGTACCGCTGGCTGGGGCTGGGCGACGACCTGGCCGCCACCGAACGGTATGACGGCAACGACACCACGGCCTACCAGAGCCTGACCGGAGGACGATTCCAGGAGTGGCGGTTCGGGCTGGAGCTGAGCCTGCCGATCGGGTTCCGCCGCGAGCTGGCCGGCGTGCGCAACGCCCAGTTGGCGCTCGCCCGGGCAAGGGCCGTGCTCCAGGACGAGGAGCTGGAGGTCTCGCATCAACTGGCCCAGTCCGTTCGCAACCTGGAGAGCAGCTACGAGCTGATGCGGACCAACTACAGCCGGCTCCAGGCCGCCAAGTACAACGCCGACGTGATCAAGATCCGCCTGGACGAGGGGATGCCGGAGATCTTCGTGTACCTCGAATCGCTGCGCCGGCTCTCCGAGTCGAAGGCCGACTTCTACCAGTCGCTGCTCGCCTACAACGAATCGATCGCCGCGGTCCACTACCGCAAGGGCTCGCTGCTGGAGTACAATGGCGTCTTTCTGGCCGAAGGCCCCTGGCCGGCCAAGGCCTACTTCGACGCCACGCGCCGGGCCCGCGAGCGCGACGCCGCCATCTTCATGGACTACGGCTTCACGCGGCCGCGGGTGATCAGCCGCGGCCCCTACCAGCAGCATACCGGGGCGACTAAGGGCTCGGAGATCGAGCCCCGCGAGGTCAAGCCGGAGACCACGGGCACCACGCCCGAGCCGATCCCCACGCCCGCCCCCGAGCCGATGTCCGCGGGGCCGGGCGCGGGTTTCCAGGCCTCCCGGCTGCCGGGCGGCTCGCCGCGCGGGCGGGAGGCCCCGGGCATGGCCATCGCCGTCGGACGCGAGCTGCAATTCGCCCCGGGGGTGGAGGCGGCGCCCGGGCGATCGCGGAAAGTGGACACGACCGTGCGCCCCGTGAGCTTCGAGGAGCCGGCCGCGGCGACGCCGAGCGGCTGGAACCTGCGGCCCGTCGAGAACTCGACCTCCGAACCGCGGCATGAACCTCTCTCGCGTCTGCCGTCTGATCCGACTGCTCGGCCTGCTTCAGGCTGGAAGCCGGTACAACGTTGACGCCCTGGCCGAGGCGTGCGAGGTCAGCCGCCGCACCGTGTTCCGCGATCTCGACGCGCTGCGCATGGCGGGCGTGCCGGTCGAGTTCGACCCTGCGCGGGAGCGTTACCACGTCGCGCCGGGCCACCTGCTGCCGGCCACCAACTTCACGCCCGACGAGGCCCTCGCCCTGATCGTGCTCTGCCACGAGCTGGGCGACCGGCGCAATCTCCCCTTCTTCGACGCCGCCCGGCGCGCGGCCGTGAAGCTCCAGGCCAGCCTCCCCGCCCGGCTGCACGACGCCCTGCGGAGGGCCGCGGAGAGCGTGCAGATCCACCTCCCGCAGACCAACCCGCTATTGGCCAAGAGTCCTATCTACCAGCAGCTCCTTGGGGCCCTGGCCGATCGCCGCGCCGTGCGGATTCGCTATCGCCGGCCGGGCGAGACCGAGGTTCTCCAGACCAAGGTGCTGCCCTACCGGATGCTGTTCAGCCGCCGGAGCTGGTACCTGATCGGACGCTCCTCGATCCATCGTGCCACGCGGACCTTCAACGTGGGACGGATCCTCGACCTCGCCGTGCTCGACGATGCGTACCGCATCCCACGGGGTTTCTCCATCGACCGCTACCTGCGCAACGCCTGGCACCTGATCCCCGAGCCCGGCCCCGACCGGGAGGTGACCGTGCGCTTCGCGCCCCGGGTGGCGGAGAACGTGGCCGAGGTGACCTGGCACAAGACGCAGCGCCTCCAGATGCTGCCCGACGGTTCGCTGGATTACCACGTCACGGTCTCGGGCCTGCGCGAGATCTCCTGGTGGATCCTGGGCTACGGCGACCAGGCCGAGGTGCTCAAGCCGCCGGAGCTTCGCCGGATCGTCGCGGGGCACGTGGGAAGGTTGGCGGAGGTGTATGCAGGGGAAAAAGAGGGATGGGGGATCGGGGATTCGGGATTGGAGACGGGAGGTTGCTGATTGCTGGCGTGTTGCCCGGAAGTGCGAACGCCTCTCTTTGGTCAACAAGCGTACGGCTCTTCCGGGACGGGCCGCCCGGTAGTATGCGATGGCTGGACCTGGCGCGACGAGGAGTAAGGGCAATGCGAATCGGTTGAGTGATCTGGGGCGGACTTTCGGATAGACTATTGACGGTGATGCATCTTCAGGTCGTGGTGCATTCCTTGTAGAGCGACATCTACTTCACACGCACGATTCTGCCAAACGGTTTGACCGAATCCGGCCCGTTTTTGAACGCCCCTTCGAAATCGTCCGGGCGATGCGGCGGCGAAGGGCGGGAGGGATTGGGAGTGCACATCAGACCCCTGCCTGGCGAGCCGGCAGGGGTCTGGTCTTTTGATGGCGTCTGTGCTGGCTGCCCCGACTTCTTCACCCGGCAGGCAAGCTGCCGGGGGTCGAGATGCCGAGACCGAAGCCTGAGCATCGCGTTGTAATGGTCCTGCGGCCTGGGGAGGCGGGGCTGTTGCTCTTCGTCAACACGCCATGTTGAAAAAAGCCCCCATGTTGCCGAATCGCATGCTACCTTTCCCATAGAGGCGCGATTGCGCAACAGGTAGGGACTGCCCAAACCAGGCCGAGGACGGGCCATGCGACCGGCGGCGCACAACCTGGCGATGACCTGTGCGGTCGCGGTCTGGGCGATCGGGCTGGCCGGGTGCGCCTACTCGCGCCTGCCGCGGATCGATCCGTCGGGCGAGCGGATCTTCCTCCCGCCCGAGCCGGTCTTCGACACCGAGCCCGTCGGCGAGCGCCAGTGGGACAACGTCGGCGTCCACGTCACGCCCAGCGAGACCATCGCCCCGGTGGGGAGCGAGGTCGTGCTCGTGGCCAGCGTCGTGGGGCGCGACGGCTATACGAGCACGAACGAGCGTGTGGAGTGGACCGTGGCCCCCGGCTCCGCCGGCCAGATCGTCCAGGTCGGCCAGGGCACGTACTGCGACTGGATCGTGCTCGACTTCCTCCGACCTCGCAAGGTCAATAGCACCTGGGCGGTGGGCAAGACCTCGCGCAAGTACACGCGCCTGACGCGGGAGAGCGAGGCCGAGGGCGACGACGTCCTGGTCCAAGCGGGTCAGACGTGGGTCTCGGTGACCTGCCCGACCGAGGGCACCAGCCAGGTGACGGCGTACGCCCCCAGCGTGTTCGGGTGGGACCGCCATCGGGCCACGGCCACGATCCACTGGGTCGATGCGCAGTGGACCTTTCCGGCGGTGTCGCACAACCCGGCGGGCTCGCGCCACCTCTTGACCACCACGGTGCACCGCCACTCGGACCTCTCGCCCCTGGCCGGCTGGATCGTGCGTTACGAGATCGCCGGCGGCCCCGCGGCCGGCTTCGCCCCGGATGGCTCGCAGGCCGTCGAGGTGGCGGTCAACGAGCTGGGCCAGGCCTCGGTGGAGATGCTCCAGGCGCAGCCCGCCCCGGGGACGAACGTAATCAACGTCCAGATCATCCGGCCGGCTGAGCTGAGCGGTCCGGGCGGCAAGCGGCTCGTCGTGGCGAGGGGCTCGACGACCAAGACCTGGTCGGCGCCGCAGCTTGCCGTGCGCAAAAGCGGCCCGGCCGCCGTGGCCGCGGGGGCCACGTTCCGCTACACGATCGAGGTCTCCAACCCCGGCGACCAGCCGGCCGACGCCGTGGTCGTGGCCGACCGGATCCCCGACGGCGCCGCGCTGGTGGGAACCAACCCAGCGGCCCAGGTGAGCGCAGGGCTTCTCCAATGGCAACTGGGCCAGCTCGGGCCGGGCCAGGCGAAGCGCCTGGAGGTGGAGCTCCGCGCCGAGCGGCTGGGCCCGATCGAGAGCTGCGTGGACGCGGCCGCCGCCGGAGGGCTGAAAGCGCGGGACTGCGTCACCACCACGGCGACGGCGCCGGGCGTGGAGCTGCGCGTGAGCGGCCCCAGGCAGGTGCAGGTGGGCGACCCGGTCACGTTCGAGATCCTGGCTTCCAATCGCGGCCAGGTGGCGGCTGCCGACGTCGTGATTCGCGACCAGTTCGAACCGGGGCTGGAGCACGAGGCGGCGACCGGCGCCATTGAGCGGCCCCTGGGCAACCTGGCCCCGGGCCAGGAGCTGCGTCTGCGCGTGACGTTCCGCGCGGCGCGGGCCGGGCGCCTGTGCCACACGGTGGAGCTGCTCTCCGGCGGCAGTCTGGTGGCCCGGCAGCAGGCCTGCGTCACGGCGGTCGCGCCGGCTGAGCCCCCGCCCCGCGAGGCGCCGGTGCAGCCGGGACCGGCGCCGAAACCGGTGCCCAAGCCCCAGCCGAAGCCCGAGCCCAAGATCGAGCCCAGGCCGGCGCCGCCCACTGGGCCGGCGGTGTCGGTGCGCAAGAGCGGCCCAACCTCGGCCGCGGTGGGCGAGATGGTCCTGTTCCGCATCGACGTGGAGAATACAGGGACCGAGCCGCTGACCAGCGTGCGGATCCTCGACCAGTGCGACCGCCAACTGGAGCCGAGGAACGCGACGCGGGGATTCGAGCAGACCGACGAGGGGGTGGAGCTGGTCATCGATCGGATTCCGGTCGGCGGTCGAGCGGCGCTCCAGGTGCAGTGCCTTTGCGTGGAGGCCGCGGCGCAGACCTGCAATCGCGTGCGCGTGAGCACGGCCGAGGGCGCCCGCGACCGGGCCGAGGCGTGCCTGGCCGTCACCGGCGAGGCGAAGCCCAAGGTGTCCGGCCCGGGGCTGAGTCCACCGGAGCTCTCCATCGAGGTGACCGACCTGAAGGACCCGGTTCGCGTGGACGACAGCGTAACGTATCGCATCACGGTCACCAACCGCGGCCAGACGGCGGACACCGGCGTGATCGTGGGGGCCACGCTCCCGCCGCAGTTGGTGCCGGACCGTCTGGGCACGGCAGGGCCGGCGAAGAGCACGATCGACGGACGCAACGTGCGGTTCGAGACGGTCACCCAGATCCGGCCCGGCGAGACGCTGACCTATCGAATCAAGGCGTTGGCCACGGCGCCGATCGAAGGCGCCGAGCTGGTCGTGCAGGCGATCGCCCGGAGCCTCGACCAGCCGATCACGGCTCGCGAGACCACGCGGGTGATCGCCAAGGTGCCGGGGCCTTGACGCGCGGTCGGGTGGCATGCCCTCGCGCAGCGTGGGCATGGTAGAGTCTTACAGCGGGACATGGGCGCGTGATGCGCGCATGTTCGACCGAGCGGCCAACGGGAGCGGTCCAATTGAGGGAGCATTCCCCATTCGGTTGCGGTCGTACCGCATTAGGACTACGTGGCATGCCACGCACGGCACACGTGGAGCAGCACGATGGGTGGCAGCGCCGAGTCATCTTCGGAGTGCGCGCGGCGGCAATCGGGGCCGCGCTTCGTCGTGCTCGAGCACGACGCCCCACGAGGGCGGCACTGGGACTTCATGCTCCAGCGCGGCGGGGCGCTGCGGACTTGGGCCCTGGAGCGGCCGCCCGACGCCGCGGGCGCGATCGCGGCCGAGCCCTTGGCCGATCACCGCGAGGCCTACCTGGATTGCGAGGGGCCGATCTCGCGAGGCCGCGGCCACGTGACGCGCTGGGACTCGGGCACGTACGCGCCGCTCTCGGAAGACGAGGACGCGGTGATCGTGGATCTGGCCGGATCGCGGCTTCGCGGCCGCGCCACGCTTCGGCGTCTGCCGGAGGTCGCGGCAGGGTGGGAGTTTCGCTTCGTTCCCGCGACTCGATGACGCGCGGAACGCCCTCACGACGCGAAGCGGACGGGAGTCGTGCCCTCGCCGCGCGGCTCTAACGCGTTTCTAACGGTCGGCGCCTTCGCAGAGGCGCCCCGGCCAGTACAATCCGGAGAGCCGCCTTCGGTTATTTCCTTAAGCTGGCCGGATTGAGCGCCATTCCATGAAGACCCTTCTCTTCGTCGTCGCGGGCTTTGCAGGCGGGGCCTACGCCGCGACCATGCTCTACCCCGATGGCACCTGGTGGTTCTGGGGCGGCGTGATCGGCGGCGCCCTGGGCTGGGTCTTCTCCGGGGTCGGGGAATCGAAGAAGTAGTCTCGGCCGGGTCCTACTTCCCTTCGGCGGGCAGCTCGAAAGGCCGCGTCGTGTCGCCCGAGCGGATCAGCCCGGCCAGCGCGGCTCGGGTCGATCCGCCCTCCCACTCCCGATCCACGCCCGGTCGCTCGGCCACCAGCAGGCAGTGCCGCGCCCCGTCGGCCAGGTCGATCGCCACGGCCACGGCGTCCTCGGCCACCTTGCCTCCCGAGCGTACCGGCGCGAGCTTCACCGAGCGCACGGGGTTCTCCGCGTTCGGCTTGAGGGGGTAGAGCAGCGTCACAATCTTCGCCTTGCGGACGAACTTGCCGGTGGCGATCGCGGTGGGCACGGGACGCCACGGCCCCTGGGCCCAGCCCTGCACCGGCTCCTGCTCCACGCCCTTGACCACGCGCGCCGCGAGATCCCCCGCGGAGACCGGCCACACCACCAGGTTGGCCGCGTCCTCGTTGCAGGTGGCTATGGCGCCGGACTGCGGATCGACCCGGGCCTCGTCGGCGCCAAGATGGAACAGCGACTCGAAGCCGTGCTCCGCGTCGTCGCCGGCGTGGAGCGTATCGACGAGGATCCAATAGTCGGGCTTGACGAACACCACCGCCCGGGTGTGCGTCACGTCGATCGAGCGCTGGGGCCCGTAGCCCGACTCATAGCGTCCCACGCAGTAGTCGAAGGCCTCGTCCGCGACCCAGGGGTTGTCCAGGGGCTGGAAGGGCTGCCCGAGGACCCAGGTGGCGCGGTCGCGGCGGCGGTTCTGGTCGTGGCCATCGATGCGGATCGTGTTGTGCCCCCGGGTAGAGAGGACGTAGCGGCGCCATCGAGAGCGGTCGTACATGTAGTTGCCCGCGTCGAGCAGGAGCGGGCGTCCATAGGCGTAAAGCACCAGATGGAGCTTGTCCTCGTGCTGGTGGCCGGAGCCGAAGGGGCCGGCGTCGAAGAGCAGGTAGCGGGCGTGGCGGTCCCAGCCCGACCGCATCACGTAGTGGCCTGCGTACGGGAAGGCCACGGAGGTCTTGGTCGGCTTCTCGCCCCTTTCGCCCGCCGTGGCGATCCAGAGGAAGTCCTTGCGGTGGGGGAAGTAGCCGTGGCCGGCCTCGAGCAGCCCGGTGGGCGAGGCGTCGCCGGAGTCGTTCAGCCCCGGCACGCGCCCGTCGGGCCGGCAGGCGCCGGCCTGGTAGTCGTACATCGCCTCCATGCGCTTGAGGTAATCGTCGGGCAGCTCGCCCGTGAGGTCGTTGAGCCGGGCCAACTCGAGCACCTCGGCGAAGTTGCGCAGCACCCAGTTGTTGTAGCCCAGGGCCAGCTCGATCTCCAGGCCGTCCGGGTACACGTCGGTGTGAAGCTGCCGGTAGAGGCGCTCGATGGCGTGGGCCCGCCACTGGCGCGCCTCGCGGAATTCCGGCAACAGCGTGCCCACGATGAACAGGGCCTTGGACTCGGCCGTCAGCCAGTTGCCGCTCCGCGTGGGCCAGCGATCGAGGTGCCGGGCGTGCTCCACGAGCGACTTGACGATCGTGCACAGGGCCTCGTCGGTGAGCGACCGGCTGGGCAGGATCGAGTGCAGGGCGCCCGGCCACGTGTCGCCCGCCCGGCACGCCGCGTTGAGCGTCTCCCAGCCGTAGTGGTAGGGTGAGTTGCCCGAGCGGTCGAGAAGCACGGGGCAGTCCTCGATCCAGTCGATCATCTGGGCGACGACCTCGGCGGCGTACTTCTCCTCGCCGGTGCGGAGGTAGGCGCGGCAGAGGGTGCGGAAGTGGAAGTGCCGATTGAGCGAGGCGTTCCACTCCACGGTGGCCGATTCGCCCTCGGTCATCTGGTTCGACGACCAGTCGATGTCGGGTCCCAGGTCGAACCACTCCCGCTGCCACTTCCACTGGTGGCTGAGCAGGCGGTCGGCATCGGCGGTGGCGGGCCGCCTTTCGGGCGGCTTCGGCCGCTCGTGCACGGCGCCCGGCCACTTCGGCGAGGTCCGCGCGCGGAACCGCGCGGCATAGGCACGCTTGGCGGATGCCCACTCCTCGGCCTGGACGAAGCGGCGGACTTCGGCCCACTGGTCCGCGCCCAGGTCCATGGCCTGGAAGAGCTCGGCGTCGGTCAAGCGCGGGCCTTGCGAGTCGCCCGCAGCGAGAAGCACCGGAAGAAGCAGCGACCCGAGCAATGGAAGCATGGGGAGAGACCTCCAGGGAAAACGGGAACGGGTCGGGAGGAAGGCGAGCGGAATGGTGTCGGGGTCTTCTCTCGAAAGGCTTCTCCATGCACCAGGCGTGTCGCGCGAGTTAAGGTTCCCGACTCCCGTGCTTCGGTTCGCTCACCTGGCACTTACGTCGTACGCAAACAGCTTGTCACTGTGCCGGAGATAGAGGCGCCCGCCGATGACGACGGGGTGGGCCCAACTGCTCCCCTTGCCGCCGGAGGGAAGGGTGAACTGGCTGACCACCTCGTGGGCCTCGGGCGTGGCCTTCACGAGGCCCACGCGACGCTTCTCGCTGAAGCAGTAGAGCATGCCGTCGGCGTAGGTCAGCGAGCCCTTGCCCACGCCGCTTTGGGCGTACTGCGTCTGACCGGACTGCCAGTCGAGGCACACCCACTTGCCGCGGAACGTCGAGCCGTAGAGGTAATTGCCCAGAAGCAGCACGCCCCCGTGATGGTTGTCCAGCTCCTTGCTTTCCCAGACCTGGGCCACGCGGGCCTTCTTCCCATCGACGGTGACCTTGACCAGCACCGAGCCCGACCCGTAGCCCGTGCTGATGAAGATGTGCCCGTCGTGGTAGAGCGGCGAAAAGGCGTTGACGTCGTAGGAAGTCTCGTGGGGGAACTCGAAGAGCAACTCGCCCGTGTCGGCGTTGACGCCCAACAGCGACTTGGCGTTCATGGTGAGCACCATGCGCAGGCCGTCCTGCTCGGCGAGCATGGGCGAGGCGTAGCTGGCCGCGTGGCCGGTGCCCGGCGCGGCCCAGACGGTCTCGCCCGATCGCTTGTCCAGCGCCACCACGCTTCCCTGGGTGCCGCCCGGGCAGCAGATCACGTGGTCGCCGTCGATCAGGACCGACTCGGCCAGGGCCCACTGGATGTTCTCCGCGCCGAACTCGCTGAGGATGTTCAGTCCCCAGACCAGCGCGCCGGTCTTGGCCTCCAGGCAGACCAGGCTGCCCAGCGGGCTCTCGTGGTAGATGCGGCCCGAGTCGTAGGTCGGCGTGCCCCGCGAGCCCGGGTGCGAGCCGGTCCAGGCCGGGCCGTTCGGCTTCTGCCAGAGCGTGTTGCCGGCCAGGTCCAGGGCGGTGATTGTCGTATCGCTGCCGACGTTGCCGTCGGTGAAGATCATCCCTCCGGCCAGGCTCACGGTCGAGAACCCGTGGCCGATGCCCTCCGCGGTCCAGACCAGCGGAGGGCCGCCCTCGGGCCACTCCTTCAACAGGCCCGTTTCGGGCGAGAGGTTGCTGCCGTCGGGGCCGTGGAAGCGGGGCCAATAGGGGCCCTCCGGGGCGTCTTCAGGTCGGGCAGCCGGGGCGGTTTCGGCCGGCGGTGCGGTAGTGGACTCCGACTTGGGGCGGGGCCGCGACGACGTCGCCCGGCCCGAGTCGCTCTGGCCCGAGCAGCCGACAAGCACAAGACCGACCAGGATCGCGCAACAAGCAGGGGCTCGCATCCACAGGGCTCCTGTCGCGTGCAGCTTCCACGAAGCGCCCGCGGCAATGGGGAAGGGAAAAGGGGTCCTACGCCGACGAGCCCTCAACCTAGCAGGTGGCCGGGCGGAAATCCACGTTGGAAAAAGGGGACGCAGCTCTTTTTCTCCGCGTTTGCAGCGCCGGCGGCGGAGGATAGAATGGACGGTTTGCGGCGAGCGCCGTTCGGATGCGACCTTCCATACGAGAATCTCCCATCATGTTTCCAAGACGCCTCCGACGGCATCTGGCCACCTTGATGATTGCCGCGGTCACATGGCTCGGGGGGGCGGCCGCGGCCTGGGCCCAGGCGGGCGACGCGGCCTCGAAGAAGGGCGGGGGCGGCGGCAGCTACGTGCAGTGCTACGGCCTGACGATCCTGGGGATCGCCTTGGGCCTCCTCCTGGTCTGCAACTCCAGCAAGCGCCGCGAGCGGGAGAAGCCCGAGGGATACGAGGACGAGTAGCGGGGCGATCGATCGACTCGCGACCGCGCCGCCTTCTGCGGCCGCTTTGCCGGCCCGAACCGCTCGCGTACGGAACGCTCCCGCCGAAGCGAGATGGTGCTTACCCGGTTTTCGGTGTGACCGAGGAGGGTCAAACTCCACTCCAACGGCGGACCGGGGTCCTCGGCATCGTTCCGCAGCGCTCCTTCGCCGCGTTCACTTTCCTATCGCGCCACCACCACGCGCGTCCCCGATAGCGAGTCGTGCCAGCCGACGGGTTGCCGGCTGCCAAGGAAGGAAAAGGCCTCGAAGGGGATGATGCGGGCAAAGGATCGCCCGACGATCTGACTGAACGGCGGACGTCTCCCGTCCGCGGTCACGACGATCGTACCGGTCAGGAACTTGGCCAGGGTCCTCTGAAACACCGTCTCGGTGACGACGAAGTATGCCACAAAAACCAACATGCCGACAAGGAGACCGACGATGCTGAGCCACGCCTCGTCCTCAGGCGTGATTACGCTGCCAGTCGATACCTTGAAGTAAGCGTAGAAAACACCGATCACGAATCCCGCGATCCACGAGAGGACATGGATGAGAATCGAATCGACGAGCATGTTCAAGAAGCGCTTGCCCTGGGACGCGACGCGCATTTCCTCGGGCCGGACCGCGACGTCGGAATCCATGACCGGGGAGTAGGAGGGACTGGCGTAAGGGTTTCCTGACATGAGCGTCACCTTTCCCAGTTTGATCGAAAGTGACTCGACGTGGACCGTCCCACAAGTGCAAACCGAATACCACTTTCCAAGACCGTGCGCCACCTGTTGGATGTCGGCGAGTCGCTTTCCACTGCCAGGGTCGCGAACAGGGATAAACACCCATCGCTCCGGGGCCGAATCCCGCGCACCATTGGTGCCCAGGATATCTGGTGCCGAAGTGCAGTCAATGGGTCCATGAACCCCACGCGGTGTTGTTGCCCTAACGCGCCCAAGGTCGCAAAATCGCCCGAATAGCCGCGCGGGGCTGATCGAGGTGGTCGGCCCGCCTTTCCCCCATTCCCGCCACTTGAGGCTTCTGTGCGGCGCGCTCACGGCCTGCGGGGGTCCCCGCGGCGGGCGTCTCCGCGACCTCCGCGTCTCCGTGGTGTGTTGACCCGGACATCGCCTACGCGTCGGGTTGCGCGCGGTCCCTCGCTCGCGCGTCGGGCTGTGCCGGGGGAGCGGGGATCGCGGCGCCGGTGGCGGCGCTGAAGAAGTGGAGGCTGCCGGGGGCGAAGGAGAGATCGACCTGCTGGCCGGGGCAGAAGGCCTGGCGGGGATCGACCCGGGCGACCAGGGGCTGTCCCGCGGCGAAAAGGTGGACCAGGTTGTCCGGCCCAGCCGGCTCCACGGCCTCCACGGCCGCGTGCGCGCGCCCGATGCCCGGCACGAGGACGAGGTGTTCGGGGCGCACGCCGAGCACGATCGGGCCGCCGGACGCCTCGCGGAGCGGACCCCGCCACGGCTCGGGTACGGCCAGCGCGATCCGCGCGCAGCGGAACCGCAGGCCCGCGTCGGTTTCCTGAAGGCGGCCCTCGAGCAGGTTCATCGGCGGCGAGCCGATCAGGGCGGCCACCTGGCGGTCGGCCGGCCGCCGCAGGAGGGTCTGGGGCGAATCGACCTGGCGCACGCGCCCGCCCCACAGCACGGCCACGCGATGGCCCAGCATCATGGCGTCGCCGGCATCGTGGGTGACCAGGACCGTGGTCACGCCGAGCCGGGCCTGGAGCCGGCGGATCTCCAGGCGCATGCGGGCACGCAGCGGGCCGTCGAGGCTGGAGAGCGGCTCGTCGAGGAGGAACAGCCTGGGGCGCCGCACGATCGCCTTGCCCAGCGCCACGCGCTGCTGCTGGCCGCCGGAGAGCGTCCGCGGCCGGCGGTCGAGCAGGTCTTCGATCCCGAGCATGGCCGCCGCCTCTTGGACCCGCCGGCCGATCTCGGCGCGGGGCGTGCCGCGCAGGGCCAGCGCGAAGCCCAGGTTTCGCCGCACGCAAAGGTGCGGGTAGAGGGCCGGGTGCTGAAAGACCATGGCCACGTCGCGCCGGCGCGGCGGCAGGGCGGTCTGGTCCTCGCCGTCGAGAAGCACCCTGCCCGCGTCCGGCCGCTCCAGCCCGGCGAGGATCCGCAGCGTCGTGGTTTTGCCGCAGCCGGACGCCCCCACGAGGACCATCAGCTCGCCCTTGCGCACCTCGAGCGAGAGCCCCGTCAGCGCGTGCACGCCGCCGGGGAAGGTCTTGAACAGGCCGTCCATATCGAGGAAGGACACCGTGGCAGGCGCTCAGCGGAGCCGCGAGTATGAAATACCCCAGGCCAAATCCGAAACACGAAGCACGAAATACGAAACGAACCCGAAGTACGAATCAGGGAATGACCGAAACCTTGCGCGGACTTGGACTCGCACTTCGGTCGATGTCGTCGAACTCCAGCCGGCGCAAGGCCATGTCCCCGAAGCCCTCTGAGGCCCCGCACCAGGCCGGCACGCGGTCGGGCTTCTCGTGGGCAAACGCCGTCCACACGCGCTCGCGGGGCGTTGAGGTGCCGCTCCGGTGCACCTGCACACGGTGGGAGTGGCCGAACCGTCGAGGGCGGACTGGGCCGAGCGCCGCCTCGGGCATCAATCGACGGCGAGGATCACGTTCGAGGCCTTGACCAGCGCGTGGACCGTCTTGCCGACCTCCAGTTCCAGGCGCTCGGCCGAGGCCTTGGTGATGACCGAGACGATCTCCTGCCCGCCGGCGAGCTCCAGGACGACCTCGGTGTTGACGGCGCCGTGGTGCACGGCCTTAACGGTCCCCTCCAAAACGTTCCGCGAGCTGACTCTCATGGCGATCCCTCCTGGGTAGTGGTCCCCTTCCGTCGCATTCTCCCGGGCGGCCGCGGGTTTGGCAAGATGCGAGGCAGGTCGGAGGTCGGAGGTCGGGGGGCAGGCTGCCGGCGCTCCTGCACTTCGTGCTTCCGTACTGCGTACGCGAGTGTGGAGTACGGAAACACCACGCGCGATCACGACTCGCCACGGGCCACCTCCACCGCGGACCTCTCGCGGAGGGAGACCCACGGCCCGTTCTGCCTCTCCCTGTCGGACCTGCGAAGGTCGGGCTACAATGCGGTTGTGAATCGCGCCCCGCCCGAACCTCCGCGCCGGCCGCTGGGTCTGAGTCCCGTGGCTCTCGGCACCGCCTGCTGTATCCTCTCCGCCCTGGGCTACACGGCGGCCAACGTCTGCCTGCGCCGGCTGACCCAACTGGCGACCGACGAGATGTGGGCCACGGCCGTCAAGGAGGTCGTGACCGTGGCGACCATTGGGCCGTGGCTGGCCTGGCAGGCGTGGCGCGGACGCCAGGCCATGCCGCCGTGGCGGTGGCTGCTGCTCCTGGCCGCGGTCGGGGCCACCACGCAACTGCTGGGCAACCTGCCGCTGATGTGGGCCTTCCGCGTGGTGGGCCTGGCGATCTCCATGCCGGCCGTGTTCGCCTGCATGCTTACGGGCAGCGCCCTCATGGGCTGGATCCTGCTGGGCGAGGGCGTGCCGACCCGATCCGTCGTCGCCATTGCCCTGCTGCTGGTGGCCATCGTGGTGTTGCGCTTTGGCGCGGTGCGGGCCGGAGCGCTGGTGCCGGGCACGCCGTCGCCGGCCCTGATGGTGCTGGGGGTGGCCGCCGCGGGCCTGGCCGGGACGGTGTTCGCGCTTCTGACGATCTCGATCCGCGTGACCGGCGCGCGGGGCGTGCCGGTGTCGGTGATCATGCTCATCGTCACGGGGATGGGCGTGGCGTGCCTGGGGCTATTGAGCCTGGTGCGTCTTGGCCCGGCCGGCCTGGCCGCGACCACGCCCGAGCAGCTCGCGTACATGCTGGGGGCGGGCGTGTTCAACTTCCTCGCCTTTCTGGCGATCACCACGGGGCTGCAACTGACCACGGTGGTTCACGCCAACGTGCTCAACGCGGGCCAGGTGGCCATGGGGGCGATCGCCGGCATCGTCCTGTTTCGCGAGAGCTGGAACGCGTGGATCGCGCTGGGGATCGGGCTGACCATCGCCGGCCTGATGCTGGTCAGCGGTCCGCAGCGCGACGAGCAGGAAGTGCCCGGGGCGTAGGCACGGGCCAGGCGCGGCAGCCCGACAAAGAGTCGGGGTCGGCCGTCGGGCAAACAGGCCTTGGGGGGTGGTGCCAGTCGCGGGGGGAATCGCTATGATAGCAAGAGCGGTTCCGCCTTGTTGCGAGGCGCGAGGTGCTCTCATCTTTCACACAACCCCAAGGAGGTGACGGTCATGGCGTCGCGCGTTGCTTCCGATCCCGAGCGTCCGCAATGGGAGAAGGACGGCTCGACTCTCCAGGAGGATGGAAGCCTCGACCAGCCCTTCTTCGCGGAGCGGCACGATCGGTCGCCCCCCGCCGTCCCTTCGGGGTCGCGAAGGGTCTTCGGCCTTGAGCGGCGGATGCTTCGGCGTTTGCTCAAGCGGCTGGGAAGCCCGCCCGTGGCGATCGTCCTCTGGGACGGGCGCGAGATCCGCGTCTCAAACGAGGCGCCCCTGGCCCGCGTGACGATTCGCGACCGCCGCACGCTCTACGGACTCTGTCTCGACCCCGACGTGCGTTTCGGCGACTCCTACGCCGACGGCCGCATCGAGGTCGAGGGCGACCTGAGTGGACTGTTGGAGATCATCTTTCGGAGGACCGCGGTTGAGGGGCGCGAATCGCGCCCGTGGATGGCAGGCATCCCGCGCTGGCTCGGCCGGCTGGCGTCGAACACGATCTCGCGGTCGCGCCGCAACGTCTATCACCACTACGACCTGGGCAACGACTTCTACCGGCTTTGGCTCGATCGGGAGCTGCTTTACACTTGCGCCTATTTCCGGCACCCGGAGGACTCGCTGGAAGACGCTCAGCGCGCGAAGATGGACCACGTGTGCCGCAAGGTGTGGCTGCAGCCCGGCGAGTCGGTGGTCGAGGCCGGGTGCGGCTGGGGGGCCCTGGCGCTGCACATGGCCCGGCATTACGGCGTGCGCGTGCGGGCATTCAACCTGTCGCGCAACCAGGTCGCCCTGTCGCGCGGGCGGGCCGAGGCCGAAGGCCTTGCCGATCGCGTGGAGTTTGTCGAAGACGACTATCGCAACATCCAGGTGAAGTACGACGTCTTCGTGTCGTTGGGGATGCTCGAGCACGTGGGACCGGATCACTACCGCGACCTGGGCCGGGTGATCGCGCGGTGCCTGAAGCCCGGGGGGCGGGGCCTGGTTCACTCGATCGGCAGGGACCACCCCATCCCCATGGATCGCTGGATCCTCAAGCGGATCTTCCCCGGCGCCGTGGCGCCCACGATCCGCCAGATGGTCGAGATCCTCGAGCCGATCGGGATGTCGGTGCTGGACGTGGAGAACCTGCGGCGCCACTACGCGCTGACGCTGGAACACTGGCGAGCGAGGTTCGAGCGCGCCGTCGAGCAGGTCCGCCGAATGTACGACGATCACTTCGTGCGCACGTGGCGGCTCTACCTGAGCGGATCGCGGGCAGGTTTCACCTCCGGAGCCCTCCAGCTCTTCCAGGTCACGTTCGCGCGCAGCGGCGCGAACGATCTGCCCTGGACCCGGGAGTATCTCTATCGCGACACCGCGGGGGCGTGACGCCAGGTCTGGGCCCGTGCATGCAGGACTACGACGTCATCGTGGTGGGGGGCGGGCCGGCCGGTTCGTCCTGCGCGGGCAGGCTCCGCGCGTCGGGCGGGCGCGTCCTGGTCATCGACAAGGCGACCTTCCCGCGCGACAAGGTCTGCGCCGGCTGGATCACCCCCGCCGTGGTCGACCTGCTCGACCTCGATCCGCAGCAGTACGGGCGCGCGTGCGTGATCCAGCCGATCACGGGCTTTCGCGTGGGGCTGATCGGCGGGAAGACCGTCGCCGTGGAGTACCCGCGGCCGGTCAGCTACGGCATCCGCCGCTGCGAGTTCGACCATTACCTTCTGCGGCGGACCGGGGCGGAAGTGGCGGCAGGCCAGGCGGTCCGGACCGCGGTTCGCGACGGGGATCGATGGATCGTCAATGACCGGTGGCGGACACCCATGCTCGTCGCGGCGGGCGGGCATTTCTGCCCCGTGGCCCGACAGCGGGTCGAGGAGGGAGCCGGCGGCGCCGGCCCGGTGGTCGCGCAGGAGATCGAGCTGCTGCTCCCGCCCGAGGCGCGAGAGGAGTGCGGCGTCCGGGGGCCGACGCCGGAGGTCTTCTTCTGCCCCGATCTGGCCGGATACGGGTGGTGCTTCCGCAAGGGCGACTACCTGAACGTGGGACTGGGACGCGAGGACCCCGACGGGCTGGGCTCGCACGTGGAGTCGTTTCGCCGATGGCTGGCCGACTGCGGCCGCGTGCCCCGCGTGCTGCCCGGGCGCTACCGCGGGCACGCGTACTTCCTGCACGACCGATCGCCGAGGCGGCTGGTGGACGCAGGGCTGCTCGTGGTGGGCGACGCCGCCGGGCTGGCCTACGCGCAAAGCGGGGAAGGCATCCGCCCGGCCGTCGAGTCGGGCTTGATGGCCGCCGCCACCATCCTTGGGGCGCGCGGGGACTACTCGCCTTCGCGCCTGGAAGGCTACGCCCGAGGGATCGTCGCGCGGTTCGGACGGCGCCAGTCGGGCGGACCGATGCGCGACATTCCGGTCTGGCTGCGGCGCGCGGCCGCCGGCGCGCTTTTCGGGCAGCGGTGGTTCGTGCGCCGCGTCGTGCTCCAGCGGTGGTTCCTGCGCCTGGGGCAGGAGCCGCTGCGCGAGGCGCGAGACGATCTTCCCGTGCGCCACGCGCAAGCGGCGAGTGAGGGAACGGTTAAGGAATGGTGAACGGCGGCGCGACGTTCGCGTCTTCTCCCCATCGCGGCGAGCCCCGAGGCGGCCCTGTGGTTGTGGAAAGCCGGCGAAACGTATACGCTTCATAGGCGGTTGGGTGTTTCTCGCGGGATCGTGGCTGCGACGTCCCGGCAGCCACGTGGGCTGCAAGACGACGTACAGACGTATCCGTTTTGAAAAGCGGTCGCGATGGTTACGAAGATCAAGTGCACCTGTGGAGTGCGCCTGCAAGTGCTGGACGGCCGCGAGGGCAAGAACGTCCGTTGCCCGCGATGCGACGCCGTGTGGGCGGTGCCGTCGGGCGAGTGGGAGGACAGCACCCCCGAGCTGGTCCAGCCGGGGCGCCCGGACGTGCCGCGCTCCACGCGCAAGAGGAAGAGGCGGCGGAAGAGGCCCGAGGTCGAGCGATGCCCGATGTGCGACGCCCGGGTTTTCCCCGAGGACATGCTCTGCCCGTATTGCGACGGGGAGCTGCCGGGGCGTGAGCGGCCGGTGGAGGCGGTCGATATGCCCGAAGGCGACACCGGCGGGGGGGCGGAGGCGGAGGAGGAGTCTGCGACCGAGACGTCGCCCTGGTGGCAGTCGGCCAGGGTCTGGCTGGCCGCGTTCATAGCCGTCACCCTGGGGGCGACCGCCGTCGCGGCCTACTTGTTTGGTCCGGTCGTCACGCTGGTTCTGGCAATCGAGGCGTCGCTGGTCGTCGGGGCCGGCGTGTTGATGCTCGCATGCCGCGCGGTCGGCGAGGAGGCGCCCGATCCCGCCGCCGCGGTGTTTCCGGTGCTCATCACGGCGGCCTACTGCGTGCTGGCGCTCTCGCTCTATCAGGCCGACCGCCTGCCGCCCCGGTTCCTCGGTCCGGCGTTCGTGGTGGGCGCCGTGGTGCTCGGGGTGCTTTACTGGCTGGCCCTGGAGATCGATTTCGTGCGGAGCGTGGCGGTCTCGGCGATCACGAACATCACGACCGGGGCGGTCGTGCTGGGCGTGGTCATGGCCGTGACCCTGCCGTTGAGCCTCCAGGGCGGCGGAGGGACCTACCTGGCCGGCTGGCCGGCGCTGGGTATCCGCCTGGTCGGATACGACGAGCACCTCCAGGCCGATGTGTGGGAGGGCACGTTTCTGGAATGCGACGAGACCGGCCTGGTGCGGTTCGAGGGGGCGGCGCCCGAGCCCGATGTGCTGGCCCTCCGTTGCCGGGTGAGGGAGATCGCCGACTGGCGGGCGCTGCCGGCCGAGCAAATGGTACGTTTCGTCGCCGACCCCATGTACGAAATGGAGGAGGTCGGGTCGAAGGAGGAGGCGGAGGCCGAGTACTTCCTGATCGGCTACCAGTTGGGCATGGTCGCCTCCACGGAGGCGGGCGAGCCCGACCCCGACGAGAAGGCCTGGGCCGAGGCGCTGCACGCCGCGAAGCGTGCCTGGGAGGGGATGCCGGCGTCGGTCGAGCCCGCGCTCGCCCCGTTGCTTGCCGTGATCCTCCAGCCCGGCTCGAAGAACGCCCCGCTTGTGGTGCAAGGGCTGGCGCGCGACGCCGAGGGCGGCCACACCTACCGGGCCGGGGCCGCTCGGCTGCTGGGCCAGATCGGGTCGCTGGATGGGCCGACCACGGAGGCCCTGGTCTCTTCGGCGCTTCGGGACGAGCACGAGGACGTTCGCAAGGCGGCGGCCGAGGCGATCGTCGCCGCGCCGCCGGAATCCGCGGCCCCGGCGTTGATGGAAGAGGTCATCCAGGACAACGACGAAGCCCGGCAGATTCTGGTCGAAGTCCTCCGCACCCGCAATGACTACCTGGCCGAGGTGCTTCGCGGGCAGTCGTCGGCCTCCACGTCGTTTCGGATTCGCATCGCGGACCTCGCCTTGCAGGCGGACCTTGCCCGCCCTGCGGACGCGGCCCCGGCCCTGCTGAAGGTCCTCGAGGAAGGGGCCGCGGACGCCGCGCTGCGAAGCAGGGCGGCGGCCGGGCTGGCCGCCGCCGTGGGGAGCTCGGACGAAGTGGCCGCCGCGCTGGTGCAGCGGGCCGGATGGAACGGCCGTGTCGAAGTCCGCCAGGCGGCCCTCGACGTCCTGAAGGACGGCAGGTCCGACGCGGTGGCCGCGGGCGAGCTCCTGGCCGCCGTGGCCGAAGGCAACGCGGCGTCGGCCGCCGCCACGTGCCAGAAGCTGATCGACTGGGACTGGTATTCCGTGCAGCGGAGCGACCACCTCGTCGATGCAGTGGCCGACGGCCTGACCCCGGCCCTGACACACAAGAACGATCTGGTCCGCGGCGGAGTGGCGGTCGCGCTAGGGCGACTCGACTCAGGCGACAAGCGGGCCCAGCAGGCCGTGCCGACCCTGTGCGAGGTCGTCGCTCGCATCGGAGAGCCCGGCTCGCTGAAGGATGACTCCCAGCCGGGCAAGACGGAGCGGGCGCTGGAGTCGGCGGCCCTCCTGGCCCTGTCGCGGGTGGAGCCCGATCCGCGGAAGGCCGTTCCGGCGTACACCAAGGCCGTGCGCAACCTCCGCGACGCCGGGGCGGAGGCCTTCCAGCGCGACGACGGCGCGATGCTCCGCGATCTGATGCGGATCGTCACGTCGCTGGGCGACTACGGCACTCTCTCGCGCGAGGCCTTGCCCGACCTCGACGCGCTGCTGAAGGATCTCGACGCATCCACCCACGCCGACACCAAGGCGCTCCGCGCCCGGGCGACCCAGGCGGTTCGGGGGGCCGTGGCCAAGATCGAAGCGGCGCTCGGCGCCCCGGCCCCGGCGCAGGCCGCGCCTGCCGGCTCCGATGCGATCGAGGTCGTCGTCAGCGTGGATTCGGCCGTGGCGGCCGACCGGATCGCCCGCGCCCTGGTCGAGAAGACCCTCGCGGTGGACGTCCGGGTTTACGGTCCGGTGGTTCGGGTGTTTCGCCGGCAGGGCGAGATCCAGTCGAACTCGCAGTGGGTCTGTCACGCCAAGAGCCGGCGAGGTCTCTTTCCCCAGGTGGAACGGGCCATTCGCGGCCTCCAGCCCGACCGCACCCCCGAACTGCTCGCCCTGCCCGTCGTCGCGGGCAGCCAGGAGTACCTGGGCTGGCTCGAGCAGGAGCTGAGCAAGAGCGACGGTGGGCGGCGGTAGGGTCGGGTGACGTTCGGCCGGGACTTCATCAGCCAGGCGTCCGAAGTCGGATCTCGCCCCCCGCGCTCCTTCTCGTCGCTGCGCGGGCATCGCGTCGTGGAGTGGGGGGAGCCCGACCGGTTCTGCCCGCACAGCCGTTCTTATCACACCCCCTCTCGCGACTCGGTCGGCCGAAGAGGGTATGCTTGTGTTCTGAAGGCCCCACCCGGCCGTTTCCGTGGATCGCGAACCCGGAGCCCTCATGGCCACGCACAAAGTGAGCGAGGAGCTACAGGGAGTGCTCGTCTTTCTGGGCGCGATCTGGGCCGCGTTCCTTCTCGACTGGCTGCTGGGCGGCAGCCTCCGCCAGACGTTCGGCCTCAGACCGCGCACGCTCACCGGACTGCCGGGCATCGCGGCCATGCCGTTTCTGCACGACGGGCTGCGCCACCTGATCGGCAACACGATCCCCTTATTCGTGCTGCTCGCGCTGCTCGCCGGGTCGCGGGCGCAGAGCTGGGCGATCGTCGTGGAGATCGTGGTCGTGGGCGGCGCCCTCCTGTGGCTGTTCGGCCGGGGTGTGACGCACGTCGGAGCGAGCGGGCTGGTGTTCGGGCTGGTCGCCTTCCTCATCGTGTCGGGGCTTCTGGAAGGCCGCCTGATGGCCCTGCTGGTTTCGATCCTCGTGGCGTTTCTCTACGGCGGCACGCTGCTGGCGAGCATCCTGCCCATCCAAGGGGCGCACGTCTCGTGGGACGGGCACCTGTGCGGCGCGGTGGCCGGCGTGGCCTCGGCGTACACGCTGCGGGGGAAGCGGCAGCTTGCCGGACCCGTTTGAAGTCGGGCAGCGCGGCGAGGCCGACCACGGCGAGGATCGCGGCGGCGAAGCGCGGCAGCAGGGCGGCCACCAGGAGCGCGCCCGGGGCCTGCACGGCCTTGGCCAGCCCGGGGCCCGCGGTGCGGCCGAACGCATCCCCCGTCCACGAGCCACGCACCGATCGCACACGGCACGGCCGCCAACAGGACCCAATCGCGGACGCGAGAGGCTCTTTGCGACATCGATTGCCGCGCTCGAAGCCGGAAGGCGAGACTCACGACTCGGCGCATTTCTCGCCGGCCGTCCCGGTCGTGTCCATGCGCCCCAGGTCCACGGTCTCCGCCTCCGGCACGCCGGCCTGCTCGGGCCGCACTTCGTGCAGGCTGCCCAGCCGGAGGATCTCCGGCCAGGTGCGGGCGCAGGCGATCACGACGAGGATCGCCCCGACCCCGCCGCCCACGACCGAGAGCACCGGGCCGAAGAGCCATGCCGTGATGCCCGATTCCATCCCTCCCAGGTCGTTGGAGGCCACGATGAAGATGCCGTTGACCGCGGAGACGCGGCCGCGCATGGGGTCTGGCGTAAGCATCTGCACCAGGGTGTGGCGGACCACGACGCTGATGTTGTCCATGGCCCCAATGAGGAACATCATGGCCAGCGACAGCCAGAACGACCGCGACAGGCCGAACGCGATGGTGGCCGCGCCGAAGCCGGCCACGGCCAGGAGCATGGCCCGCCCGGGGCGCTTCAAGGCCGGCAGGTGGGTCAGGAGCACGGCCATGGTCACGGCGCCGACGGCCTCGGCGGATCGCATCAAACCGACGACGATCCCCTCGAGCGATCCCACGGCCTCCATGCCCAGCGATCGGCCGATCCAATGGACCGCAACGCCCACGGGCCCGGGATCGAGCCACTTGGCGAAGATCGGCAGCAGGTACACGGCTCCGCCCAGCAGCACGGCGAACAGGTCGAGCGTGATCGTGGCCAGGATCAGGGGCGTGCGGCGCACGAAGCGGATGCCCGCCATCACGCTCTGCCAGGTCATCGGCTCGCGGGAGCGCTCCTGAGGACGGCACTTGAGTGTGCCGATGGCCAGGAAGGCCAGCAGGCGGCAGACCGCCACGAGGAAGAACGCCGTGGACGCGGTGGGGCGCAAAGCAAGGATCAGGCCTCCCACGGCCGGTCCGGTCATCGTGCCGATCTGGAAGACCGTGCTGTTCCAGGCCACCGCGCCGGAGAAGTTCTCGGCCGGCACGATCTGCGGCAGCAGCGCCCACCGCGACGGATTGCCGAGTGCCGCGGCCACGGCGCCGAGCCCCAGCAGAGCGTAGAGCCACCCGACGGACAGCTCCCATCGCGAGGCCAGGGCCAGGCCCAGCGACACGAGCGTGCCGAGTCCCAGCATGAGCATCAACACGCGGCGGCGGTCGAAGCGGTCGGCGATCTGCCCTCCGGCGATGGCCAGGAGGATCACGGGCACCGCCTGCACCAGGCCGATCATTCCCAGCGCCAGCGGGGCCCCCGACGGATCGGTCCGGCCGGCCTGCTGGTGGACGTGGACCAGCATGGCCACCGTCTCGACCATTTTGCCGAAGGTGATCAGGAACCAGCTAACGGCGTACCGCCGGTAACCGGGAATGCGCCAGGCGGCGTAGGGGTCGCGCTTCGGAGGCTCCGGGAAGGGCGACACAGCACCGGGACGCGTGGCAGGTTGGGTGGCAGGGGACGGTTGGGTGGGCGGGTAGGCATCGGACATGAAAGTCGATTGTTGGCCCCCCATCGGAGTCCGGCAACCCCAAACCCGACCTCTTCCTCCCAGCCAGACGACCCCTGCCACTAAGTGGGCTACACTCCCAGCATGACTGTCTGTTCCGGGAAAAGGGGGCAGGGTCCTTTAGTGCGAAGCACCCTTCGGGCTGCTTGGGCGAGGGGGGCCGGCCCCTGTTCCCTCCCGGCATCGTGCACGGCGATCAGGAATCGACGGCCTGGGATCCGTCGGGCTCGACGGTGACGGCCACTTCGCGACCATAGTAGCTGCGGCGGAACTCCTTGCCGAAATGGCGGAACTCGAGATCCTTCAGGTACATGTAGGCGAGCACCTTGACCAAGGTCAAGAGCCCGAGGATCGCCAGCAGCAAGAGGAGAAGGACTCGAGGATCGCGATCGTAGATGATGAACGCCAGCGAGCTGCCGATGGCAGCGGGGTGCATCGTATCGGTCCATCGCATGAGGGCCACCGGGAGACCGACCGCCATGAAGCACTGAAGTGGAACCGGCGCCAACTGGTACCGGTGGATCGGGAACAGCAGCAGGCAGACCGTCGCCGCTATCCCGTAAGCCGCCACAATGGTCCTCAGGCTGTTTGCCTTGTTGAGCGGGGCGAAGACGACGGAGGACGCCGACGAGCCGAGGCACGCGAAGAGCAGCAAATCGCCTTCCTGGAGCGTAGCCACCAGCCAGGTGACCACGGCGACTGCCCCGCCGGCAATCCCTCCGTTGATCAAGGCCGCCGGCCAGCGGTTTCTGCGCTCGATCCGAAACAGGGCCTGTTCGACGTCGCTGGCCAAACGAGACCACGAAGCCGCAACCACGCGATCCTCGCCGGATTCCATGACCTGAGCCTCCTTCACCAGGGCCGAGAGATCCCGCTCGTCGGGCAGGACGGTCGGCACAGCGCGCTGGCCGGCCGGGTGGCCCGAGGACAGGAGTGCGATTCCTTTTCGCATACTGTACGCCGGCGTTCCCGCCGACTCCAAACGGCGCGCACGAGGTCGCCGGGTCGGTTCCGTGGAAGGAGCGGATGATGGCGGCTCGGGCATTCATGCCATGACAGGCTTTGGACGTGCGGGCCTGTTGGATTCCCGACCGGACGGTGCCCCCACTATCCGGGGGTTCGTCTCCCTTTCCGCCAGCGGTCTATATTTGACGGTAGGGGGTGGGCGCGCGCCGTTGTCCCCTCGTTTCCGCGTTCTGCCAGGCCATGCGGGTCGAGGAGCCCGAGCCATGCCGACGGTCTTCCCGGGAATGGACCCCTATCTGGAGCATCCGCGGTTCTGGCCCGATCTGCACGACGCCGTGATCGAGGAGTTAGCGCGGCAATTGGAGTCGTCGCTTCCGCCGGACCATGACGTAGCGGTCTACGCCCGCACGTACGCGCCCTCGCCGCCGACGAGCTGCCAGGCCGAGGAGCGTTATCTGGAAATCCTGGACCTCCGCCGCGCCCGGGCCACGGTGGCGGTGATCGAGGTCGTCAGCCCCGCCAACAAGCGTCCCGGGCCGGGGCGGCAGTCGTACCTGTCCAAGCAGCGCCAGGTCGTGGGCAGCGCCGCCCACCTGATCGAGATCGATCTGCTCCGCGGCGGTCGTCACGTTGTTAGCGTAGCGGAATGGAACGCCCGGTGGCAGGGGGAGTTTGACTACCTTGTTTGCGTCAGCCGGGCGGGGCCGCGCCGCGACCAATGTGACCTTTACCTGAGGACGGTTCGCGAGCGTCTGCCGCGGATTCGCGTTCCGCTGGCCCCGGGCGAATCGGACGTCCCGCTGGACCTTCAGGAGGCGATCGCGCGGGTCTATGACTCGGGCGGCTACGGCGGGCGGATCGACTATGGCCGCGCGTGCGACCCGCCCCTGGACGAGACCCACCTGCCGTGGATGGCCGAGGTCCTGCAGGGATCCGAAAGCCCACCGGGCGAAGCCTGAACGCGAAGGGCCGGGATCGGGCGCGGGCTGGGTGCGCGTCGAGCTTCCAAGGGCGAGGTGCAGCCGTCGGGCCGGGCGATTAGAATCGATCCGATCGCGCCAAACGGCGCACGTCGGCGGACGTGCCGCGCTGGACGCGCATGGCGCCGGGCTTGGCGGGACTTGCCCGGGGGGCGGGGCCGCGCGCTTCGCACACAAGCTACGTTTTTGCAGCAGGTTGCGCCGCGCGGCCGGTCTCCGGTGCGGGGGGAGGTACTCGCAGTCGCCAATCGAGTCATGAAACGCACGTGGTTTGCATTGCTGGCGATCTTGGCCTTGGGCATGGTCCTCTGGGCGGGGTGGCATTACGGTTACCTGTCCGACCTCGCCGCGATGGTCCGCCCCGGTACGGAGCCGCCGGGCGGCATGGGCGTGGATGCCGAGGAGCCGTTCGAGGGACGCGTGGTGGCGCTGGGACGCCTGGAACCGGCCGGAGGTTTGATTGACATCGCCGCCGTGCCCGGCGATCGCATCCGGAGTATCGAAGTCGAGGAGGGCAAACCGGTCAGCGAGGGGCAGACGCTCGCCTTGCTCGACAGCCGCGAGCTGCGCGAGCTGGAGTGGAAGGCGCTTTCGGCCCAGCTTGCCGAGGCCCAGTCGCGGGCGAGCGCCGAGGCCCGACTGGCCGACGCCCGGATCACGGCGGCCGGAGTGGCATTGAAGAAGGCGCAGACGTCGAACCTGGACATCCGCGCGCAGACGGAGAAGCGGGACGTGGCCCGGGCGAACCTGGAATTGGCCAGCAAGGACCAGGCCCGACTGGCCGGGCTCCGCGAGGGCCTGGTGACCGACCAGGAACACGAGCGTCAGGATCTCCTCGTGCAGCAGGCGGCGGCTGAGCTGGCGGCGGCCGAGGCGATGCTCGAGAAGCTCGTGAAGACGCGCCCGCTGGCCATCGAGGCCGCCCAAGCCGATCTGGCGGCGGCCGAAGCCACCAAGGAGCAGGTGCTCAGCGCCATCCCCGTCGAGTCGCTCAAGCAGCAGCGCGACCTGGCCAAGGCCCGGTTTGAGCGGACCGAGATCAAGGCCCCGTGCGCCGGCACGGTGCTGAAGGTCTTCATGCGCGAAGGCGAGACGATCGGTCAGCGTCCCGTCCTCCAGATGGGCGACCTGGAGCGAATGGTCGTGGTCGCCGAGGTGTTCGAGACGGACGCCAAGCGCGTCAAGCCGGGACAAGCCGCGGTCGTCACCAGCGACGCGTTCCTCGAGCCGCACGACAAGGAGGGGCTGCGCGGTGAGGTCGCGTCCGTGGCGCCGATGATCACCAACCCGGCCCTGAAGAGCCTGGACCCGATGGCGCCGGCGGACCGCCGGGTGGTGGAGGTCCGCATCGCGCTGGATGAGGAGTGCAGCGCGCGGGCCGCGCACCTGACCAACCTCGAGGTCGATGTGGAGATCGACGTCGATTGAGCCGCGAAGGAGGGGACCGGCCCGTTGCGCTCCGACGCGGCCCGCCTGCGCCGTTCCGCCTCGCATCCACCGCGGCGGTGCTCCCCGTCGCTCGACCTGGACCCCTGCCCCCATGAGAACCCCGCTGGCGGCGCTAAACCTCTGGCACTACAAGATGCGCACCGCCGCCGCGGTGGCCGGAGTGACGTTCTCCGTAGTCCTCGTGTTCCTGCAGCTCGGGTTTCTGGGGTCGGTGGACGAGACGGCCAGGCTCCTGTACAGCGAGCTGGAGTTCGATCTGTTGATCCGCTCGTCGCAGTACATCCACGTGGCGGCCGCGCGGAGCTTCCCCCGGCAGCGGCTCGCGATGGCCGCCTCGCAGCCCGGCGTGAGGCAGGCCGTTCCTTTCTTTCTGGGGGCCGGCCCGTGGCATCGGCCGGGGACGGACCAGAAACGGAGGATCCTCATTCTCGGCATGCGGCCGGGCGACCGGGTCCTGACCTCGCGCCAGACGCAGGCCAGGGCGGCCTTGCTGGTGGCGCCGGAGTTCGCCCTCATCGACCGCAAGTCCCGGCGGGAGTTCGGGCCGAAGGACGGCCGCGCGTTCGGCGAGGCGGACGTGGGGACCGAGGCCGAGGTGGGGGGGCGGGTCGTGCGCATCGTGGGGCACTACTCGATGGGCGGACGCTTCGCGGCCGACGGCGGCATCCTGGTCAGCGAGCGCGGGTTCCGGCGCCTGCAACCCGGCTTCGGGGATGAGCAGGTGAGCCTGGGGCTGATCCGGCTGGAGCCGGGGGCCGACGCGGACCGGGTCGCCGCGCAATTGCGCGGCGTGCTTCCGCCGGACGTGGAGGTGGCCACGCGCCAGGGCGCGGTGAGAAAGGAGCTTGTCCGCTGGATCCGGGAGACGCCCGTGGGCGTGATCTTCCGCTTCGGCGTGGGCGTGGCGCTGATCGTGGGGATTGCGATCGTCTATCAAGTCCTTTCCAGCGACGTGGCCAACCACCTGGCCGAGTACGCCACGCTCAAAGCGATGGGCTACAGCGGCCGCTACGTGGCCGGAGTCGTGCTCTGCCAGGCCGTGATCCTGGCGCTTCTGGCCTACCTGGCCGGCTTCCTGCTGTCCGACGCGCTGTACCGCGTGACCGCCTACGCGGCCAACATCCCCATCGGCATGACGCTCGAGCGGGCCGTGGCCGTGTTCGTGTTGACCGTGGGCATGTGTATGCTTTCGGGGCTGGGGGCCGTGCGCAAGCTCCGCTCGGCCGATCCGGCCGACCTGTTCTGAGATCCCGCCATGCGAACGCCGCTTGCCTGGAAGAACCTGACCCACGACCTACGCCGGCTGCTGATCGCCGTGTGCGGAGTCGGGTTTGCCGTGGTGCTGATGTTCATGGAGACGGGATTCATGAACGCCCTGTTCGACAGCACCGTGCACATCCTGGAGCGGCTGGACGGCGACCTTGTCCTTGCCAGCAAGGCCCAGTACGCGCTGCTCGCCGCGGAGACCTTTCCGCGCACCCGGGTGTACCAGGCCCGGGGCTGCCCCGGCGTGGCCGGGGCGTATCCGCTCTACATCGAGTCGTTCGGCGGGCTGTGGAAACCGCCCGGCCGCACCGAGGCGCCGATCCGCGTGCTGGCGTTCGAGCCGGGCGATCCCGTGTTTCGCATCCCGCAGATCAACCGCCAGGCCGCGGCGCTGGGCGCGCGGGGCACGGCCCTGGCCGACCTGCGCAGCAAGCGCAAGTTCCACTTCGGCCAGACCGAGGCCGAGCTGCTTTCCCGGCCCACCGCCGAGCTCAACGGACGGTCGGTGCGCCTGGTGGGCGGTTTCCGCCTGGGGACCGATTTCGCCAACGACGGCAACGTGGTGATGAGCGCCGCGGACTTCGCCCGGTACTTCCCGTGGCGCGTGCCGGGCGGCGATCCGCTGGCGCGGGTCGATCTGGCCGTCGTCCACGTCGAGCCGGGCGCCGAGGTGGAGCAGGTCAAGGCCCGGCTCCGCGATCATCTGCCCGACGACGTGGCCGTGTTCACCCGGCAGGGGTTCATCGATCACGAGACCCGTTTCTGGAGCAAGAGCACCCCGATCGGCTACGTGTTCATGGTGGGGACGGTGGTGGGCTTCATCGTCGGCGTGATCGTCTGCTACCAGGTGATCCAGTCGAACATCGCCGAATCGATCCGCGAGTTCGCCACGCTCAAGGCGATGGGCTACCCGAACCGCTACTTCATGCTCGTCGTGCTCCAGATGGCCCTGTACCTCTCTGTGCTGAGCTTCCTGCCCGGGCTGGCCGTGAGCCTGGTGATGTATCGCGTCCTGGCGGCCGCGACCGGGCTGTTGATGCTGCTGACGGTGCCCCGGGCGGCCCTGATCTTCGGACTGACGGCGCTGATGTGCATCGTCTCGGGGTGCCTGGCCATGCGCCGTGTGATGGAGGCCGACCCGGCCGACTTGTTCTAGCCGCGACCTGAACGCATTCCTACGAGAACATGCAGGAGCTGCCGCGATGGTGACCGCCGATGCGATCCGCGAGCCGACGCGGGCCGACACGGAGACGATCGCCGTGGAGGGTCTGAACCACTACTTCGGCGAGGGCAAGCTCCGCAAGCAGGTCCTCTTCGACAACCGGCTCGTCGTCATGCCCGGCGAGATCGTGATCATGACCGGGCCGTCCGGGTCCGGCAAGACCACGCTGCTGACGCTGATCGGCACGCTCCGCAGCGCGCAGGAGGGGAGCCTCAATGTGCTCGGGCAGGAGCTCAACGGCGCGTCGCAAGCGGAGATCGTCGCTCTGCGCCGCCAGATCGGGTTCATCTTCCAGGCCCACAACCTCTTCGAGTCGCTGACCGCCTTCCAGAACGTGCGAATGGCCCTGGAGCTGTTCCGCTTCGACCGCCGCCAGGCCCGGACTCGAATCGAGGACCTGCTGACCCGTCTGGGTCTCGGCCACCGCATCCATTACCGGCCGGGCTCGCTCTCCGGGGGGCAGAAGCAGCGCGTGGCCATCGCCCGGGGGATGATCCACGCGCCCAAGCTGATCCTGGCCGATGAGCCCACCGCGGCCCTGGACGAGAAGTCGGGCCGCGAGGTGGTCACGCTGTTCCAGGAGTACGCCGCCCGCGAAAAGTGCGCGATCCTGATGGTCACCCACGACAATCGCATCCTGGACGTGGCGGACCGCATCGTGAACATGATCGACGGCCGGATCAAGTCGGACGTGCTGGTCCGCGAGTCGTCGCTGATCTGCGAATTCCTCAGCCAGTGCCCCGTGTTCGCCCGCCTCACCCCCCGCACCCTGACCGAGGTGGCCGACAAGATGACCCTGGAGCGCTTCCCGGCCGGGGCGGTGATCATCCGCCAGGGCGACCCCGGCGACAAGTTCTACCTGATCCGCCGGGGCACGGTGCACGTGGCGGTGAGGGAGAATGGGGCCTCGCGCCAGGTCGCGACCCTCAGCCAGGGCGACTTCTTCGGCGAGGCGGCCCTGTTGACCGGCGAGCCGCGCAACGCCTCCGTCGTCGCCGAAGACGAGGTCGAGGTCTATACATTGGGCAACGAGGACTTCCAGGCCGTGCTCAAGGCCAGCGCCACGTTCGAGGAGGAGTTGCGCAGGGCGCTGTTCGAAAGGCAGTAGCCGGTGGAGGGGGCGGGAGTCCTCTCGCGGACGACCCGCGCCTGAGCCACGGCTCGCGAAGCACGCCATCCGAGATCCGAGATACGAAGCGAATCCGTAGCCCGAAGGAAAGAACGATCGAAACCTCGCCCACCTGGTCCGACCGGCCAGCCGGGCCGCCCCCGCGCGTTTGCGTCGTTCGGATTCCCGCGTCTCGGACTCGTTTCGCGTTTCGTGTTTCGTGTTTCACACTTCAGCGGGCCCTCGGCGCAATCCGCTTCATGCGCCCCTGCAGCTCCCTTCCGGCAGCGGGAAGCCGCATTCCAGCGGCAGCACACCCTCGGCGCGCAGGAGCTGGACCTCGGCGAGCTTCCAGGCGATGACCGCGCTGAGCAGCTCGCCCTCGGCCTCGTAGAGTTCGAGCCGGGCCGTGGTGACGTCCAGGGCGGATACGCCGTCGGCGCCGCGACGCTCCTCGAGCCGCGCGAGCCGATCGCCCCTCCGATCGCGCCGCTCCTTGCAGAGCGCGATCTGGACCAGGCGTGCCTCGATCGCATCGGCCGCCGCGCGGATCTCCGCCTCCACCGCGTTCTGCTGGGAATGGAGCAGGCCGCTGACCTGCTGCTGCCGGGTGGCCGCCTCCATCTTCTGCTTGGCCGTGCCGAGCGCTCGCGCCAGGGCCGGAAATCGCGACGGGGACACCCCCAACGCCGGGTCGAGTTGTGCGAGGACCTTGCGCACGGAACTGAGGTCGGCGGCGTCGATGCCCCCCTGCATCAGGCGAAGGCCGTGGAGGTCGGCCCGGGAACCGAGCCCCTCCAGCAGCGCCTGATCCCGATCGACCTTGGCCACCGTGACCGACAGATCCGCGCGAGGCCAGATCGGCGTGCGGTCGTCGGGGCCGCCGCCGAGCATCGCCCGCAGCTTGGCGTTGAGCTGTCTGGCGGCGTCCTCGGCCTGCGACCGCTTCTCCTCCAGAACGATCCGCTGCTGGTGAAGCGGGCCGCTGTCTGCCTCCAGGTGCAGGCCGCTTCTCTCCATGTGCTCGACGTCGGCGATCGCCTGCCGCACCTCCTCCAGACTGGCGTTGAGCAGGTCGATCTGCGCCTCGGCCTCGGCCAGGCGGTAGAACGCCCCCAGGGCGTCGGCGGCCGCTTCGTTGCGGTGGGCGAGGGCCTCGCAGGCGAGCAAGTCGCTCAGCAGCGCCGCCGACTTCTCCTTGGACGTGCGGCACCGGGCCCCCACCGCGGAGGCCAGCTCGCTCTCTTCATCGATCGCGTTGGCCACAGCCGCGTTGGAGACGGCCAGGCACTGGCACTGGTGGGCCGAGAGCGCATAGTACGCGCCCGGCTCGGGCCCGACCTGAAGCATCGCCTTGGTTTTCTCCGGCGCAGGAACGGAACTGACGTCGGGCAGGATCGCGTCGCGGTGCGGCTGGCGCTGGACGGTCTGCTCCGAAAGCCGCATTGAAGGATGCCCGAAGAACTCGCCAGGCTCGGCGCGGGGCTTGTCCCCACCTGCGCAACCTGCCGCACCGGCGGCACAGGCAAGGAGAGCCGTTATGTAGAGGGGGTGTCTAACCATAATCAGGGGCGGAGAGGCTTCGCGCGCACGGGCACCCTCTTCAAGCTCTTTATCGCGTCTTGGTTGTGCCGGCTGTAATCAGAATGGGGATTTCGGCGATTGCGCAAGTCAGGCGGGATGGGACGCCCGGCTTGCCCCCCGGGTCGGCCGGGCGTGCGGATCGGCAGGACTATTAACCCAAAGTTCGCCCCGGGTTATATTGAGGCCGGGTAAGGTGGCCTCATCGCCACACCCAAAGCCGAACCACCGGACGAGGTTTTCGGGCCGGTTCTCGTCTGTGGATCGAAGGCTGGCGGTCGCCACGCGTTCTCTTGGGTTGGGGGAAGACTCATGCGGCGCATGCGCTGTTCCGGTTTTACGCTCGTGGAGCTGCTGGTGGTGATCACGATCATCGGGATCCTGATCTCGCTGTTGCTCCCTGCCGTCCAGTCGGCCCGCGAGGCCGCCCGGCGGTCGCAGTGCCAGAACAATCTCAAACAGATCGGCCTGGCCTGTTTGAACCACGAGCAGGCGCACAATCACTTCCCGGCCGGCGGCTGGGGTTGGGGCTGGGTGGGCGACCCGGACCAGGGCTTCGGCCGTCAGCAGCCGGGCGGGTGGATCTACAACTGCCTGCCGTACCTGGAGCAGACGGCGGTGCATGACATCGGGCGGGGCCTGGACTTCGACCAGAAGCGGCAGGAGAACCGGCAGATGGTCTCCACGCCGCTGACGATCTTCTCCTGCCCGACGCGCCGTCGGGCGATCGCCTACCCGACGCAGCCCCAGATCTACAATCTCAACTGGGTCAACGTCGAGGACGCGGCCTCGCTCCAGGTCGCGCGGAGCGACTACGCCGTGAACGCGGGCGACGCAAGCTGGGTCGAGCACAGCCGCGGGCCCGGCAGCCTCGAAGCCGGCCGCGATCTGAAGGCCATCGACGCCAACGGCATCGCGCACCAGTGCAGCGCGATCACGGTGGCCGACGTGAAGGACGGAACGAGCAACACGCTGCTGGTGGGCGAGAAGTACCTGAATCCGGACAATTACGCGACGGGCAAGGACGGCGGCGACAACGAGAGCCTGTACTGCGGCAACAACAACGACATCGCGCGGGTGACCTACTTCAACGAAGACGACCCCAGCAGCAGCCGGCCACCCAAGCGCGACACGCCGGGGCATGGCGATCCCTATCGTTTCGGAAGCGCCCATGCCGCGGCCCTCAACGTGGTCTTCTGCGACGGGTCGGTGCATCCGATCAGCTACGCGATCGAGCTGCGGACCTGGAAGTACCTGGGCAATCGCCGGGACCGCAAGGTGATCGATCAGTCCAAGCTCCAGTAGCTCTCGGCCGGGCGCGCCGACGGACCGGACGCACGGCCCCTGTTGCGCTTGCCGCGGCGGCGTGATGGAGACGCCGGCGCAAGGCCGCAGCGTGCCTTGCGCGCGATCAGGGACGGACGCGGCGGAGCACGACCTTCTCCGGCAGCCGACGGACGTAGCGGACGAGGAATAGCACGGCCCCGGCCAGCGCGACGACGGCCACGGCCAGCGCGCCCCAGAGCCCCAGGGCCTGGCCGAGGATGGCAAGCAGGCGAAACTTCGCCGGCCCCCCCTCGATCCTTCCGGCTTCCAAAGCCCCGCCGATCATCGCCACCAGCGCGAACACGGCCAGCAAGGCGGCCGCGGCCAGCTCGGGGCTGGCCGGCACGTCGGCCATGCCGGCCCTGGCGCGCCGGGGCGGCAGGTCGCTGCCCATCCGCTCGTGCAGACGCTCGAAGACCTCACGACAGGTCGTGGGATCGGCGAAAGAGACTGTGATGGCGTCGCCGAGCCCCCGGGGGCGGACCGTGAGCACGCTCATCGACGGGATGTAGGAGACCGAGTTGATCCGCTCCAGCGGCATGGTCCTGGTCATAAGGCCCAGCGCCTTTCGGGCGGGCAGACCCTTGGCGGCCTTCTCGGCGGCCTTCTGGGCGCCGCCCTCGCTGTCGAATTGCTTCGCGTGAAACGCCTCGGCCGTGAGCACGATGACGAACCGGCCGTCGATCCACACGTCAAGGAGCGCGGCCTCGCCCGCATTGGTGCCGTCCGCCTCGGCATGCATGTTCTACCCCCCTGCGTCGCCGCGCCGCATCCCGGCGACTTCTCCTTGACACGCGCATGAGCGGGGCCGGGCGACTCAGTCGCGCTGCGGCCTGTTGAGGACTTCGAGCGGGTTGCCCATGTCGCGCACGAGCTGGAAGGCCTCCTCGCGGTTGAAGCCCTTGAGCACCAGCGCGTCGAAGTAGTTCTTCTGAAACGTGGCAAGCTTGTCCGTGGTGCTCTTCTGAGCCAGGAAGTCCAGGTACTTCTCCGACACACGGACCAGCGACGCTGCCCTCTGCTCGGACATCGCGGCCGGGTTGACCACCTGCGCGGGCGGCGGCTTGTTCGGCCCTTGGTTCGCCGCCACGGCGGGGGCGAGCAGAAGTGCCAGGCTGGCCAGCAACGCGGCAACGATCCCTACGCGTCCCATCGTGCGTCTCCCGTGCGAAATCCCGCTCACGCCCTGACCGCGCCCCCGCCCGCGAGCCGTCGAGCCACCAGTCTGGCAAGCGGTGGCGGGCGCGGTCAAGGGGGAGGGGCAGGCCAGCGGTTCTCCCACCGCCCGGCCTCGACGACGTCCACGGCAAATCCCGGGAGGTCCAGCCCGTTCACCCGAATCGCGCCCGACGGCTCGTCGCAGATCCAGGGGCGGACGCGCCGGCAGCAGGCACGACAGGTCTCGCCGAACTGCCGCTTTATCTCGCGCTCCTCGGGCACCCCGAAGGCCAGGTGGAGGAAGACGTGAAGGCTTGCTTCGATGCGCTCCATGCCGCAAGGCCTCCTCTCGGGACGGAATGCGCTTATGTCGTCTCTTCGTCAGGGCGCGTCGGTTTCTTGCAGGTGCTCCACGAAAGCCCGGGCCTGGGGCGTGCGGACGCGGCATTCGAGCGTGCCCGAGCGGTCGTCGTGGAAGTCCGCGGCCTCGAAGCGGATGCAGAGCTTGTCCTCCCGCGGGAGGGAGATCTCCAGGGCGTCGAACCGCTGGTGGTCCAGGGGCACGTTGATCACGGGTTTGGATAGGGCGAATAGCGCCAGCCGCCGCCGCGTGAGGACCACCGACCCCACGAACCCCACGCGGCGCCAAGAGGAGCGGCGCGTGGGCGAGCGGAAGTTGCGCATCGTGACCGAGCCGCGGATCCCTTCGTCGAAGAGGACGATCCCTTCCTTCTCCAGGACCGCGCGGACCTGGACCGGCAGCTTGCCGAGCCCGAACCAGCGATAGAGGAGGGCTTTGGACATGGCGCGGATCAGACTTCCTGCCCCGTACTTCGCACCACGCCCGGATAGACCTCCAGGTCGAGCGACTCGGTCCGCCCGGCCTTCAGGCGCTCGATGGCGATCGCGCCCATCACCGCGTTGTCGGTGCACAGGGAGAGCGGGGCAATGAACAGGCGGATGTTGTGCCGGCCCGCTTCGTCCTCCAATCGCCGGCGCAAGGGGCGGTTGGCGGCGACGCCCCCGCCCACGCACAGGGTGTCGCGCCCGGTGCGCCGCAAGGCCTGGAGGCTCTTCCCGACCAGACAGTCGATGACCGCCTCCTGGAACGACGCGGCCACGTCGGCCACTTGCTGGGGTGTAAGCTCCAGAGTGTCGAAGTCCTGGCGACCGGGGCCGACGAGCGTGTAGCGCACGGCGGTCTTCAGTCCGCTGAAGCTGAAGTCGAGCCGGTCCTCGTCGCCGAGGAACGAGCGGGGGAAGCGGTGCGCTTGGGGGTTGCCGTCCCGCGCCGCCCGCTCGATGGACGGCCCGCCGGGGTACGGCAGGCCGAGCATGGCGGCCACCTTGTCGAAGGCCTCGCCGGCCGCGTCGTCGATCGTGGCCCCGAGGAGGTGGAAGTCGAGCGGGCCGTCGCAGCGGTAGAGGCTCGTGTGGCCGCCGCTGATGATCAGGCCCACGCACGGGAAGACCTCCTCGCCGCTGGCCATGCGGCAGGCGTAGATGTGGGCCTGGAGGTGGTTGACGGCCACCAGCGGGATGTCCATGGCCAGAGCGATCGTTTTGGCCGCCACCAGCCCGACCAGGAGCGAGCCGGCCAGGCCCGGCGTGTTGGCCACGGCGACGGCGTCGAGGTCTTCAAGCCGGACGCCGGCGCGGCGGAGGGCCTCGTCGATGACCGGCAGAATCCGCTCCAGGTGGGCGCGGGAGGCGATCTCCGGCACCACGCCGCCGAATCGCTGGTGCAGATCATCTTGCGAGGCGACCACCGAGGAGCGAACCGCGAGCCCCTCGTCGATCACGGCGGCGGCCGTCTCGTCGCAAGTGGTCTCGATGGCGAGGAGGAGCATGGGCGGGCGTGGTGATCGAGGGGAACGTGCCAGGGAACGGCCCGCTTTCGCGGCAAACCACGGTCGGGGGCAGGCCCCGTTTGCCCCGGCGCGGCCGCCCCGCACCGTCGGTGCAAGCTTACTTGGGGCGAATGCGTTAGTCGGCCTTGGCTAGCTTGCCGGCAAGGCGTTCGACGGCAAGCTTGAGCTGCCGATCGACGAACTCGGGCGCGTCCGGCTCCGGCGTCTCCGCGGCGGCCTTGGGAGGGGGCGCCTCGGGCCTGGGCTCTTCGGGGTCGGCGTCGGACTCCGGATCGGAGGACCCGGCGGCCGGTCGCTCGACCCGTTTCTCGCCCGGCGCGGTCGTCGAGGTCTGGCCGTCCGGGCCGTCGGGCTCCGGCGAGGCGGCGTGTCGATTCGCCCGGACGATGTCGCGCTGGCGCCGGGCTTCGACCAGATCGAGGATCTCCTGGTCGCCCAGGCGGAGCTCCAGCCCGGCGTTGGGCTTCACGCCCCACTCGTCCCCGGACTGGGCGTCGGGGAAGCGGTGGATGTTTTTGCCGCTGGGCCGGAGGTAACCGGCCGTGGTGAGCTTCAGCGCGCTGCGGCCTTCCTCCAGCTCGATCACGTTCTGCACGCTCCCCTTGCCCCAGGTCCGCTCGCCGAGGATCTCGGCGCGGCCGTGGTCCTGGAGGCACGCGGCCACGATCTCCGAGGCGCTGGCGCTATAGCGGTTGACGAGCACGACCATGGGGAAGCCTTGGAACGTGCCGTCGGACTCGGCGTCCCACGTGCGCTCGGGACTGTTGCGGCCCTTCGTGCTGACGATGCGTCCGCTGGCGACGAACAGGTCGGCGACCTCGATGGCCGAGTTGAGCAGCCCTCCGGGATTGAACCGCAGGTCGAGGATCAAGCCGCGGAGCTTGTCCCGCTTGAGCTCGTCCAAGGCTGCGCGGAGCTCGTCGGGCGTATCGCGGCTGAAGGCGGTGACGCGGATGTAGCCGATCCTCTTCTTCGGATCGAGCATGAAGTCCCAGGTATCGTCGGGCTTGCGGCGGTCGCCGAGCACGGTCTCGACGCGGATCACCTCACGGACGATGTGCACCTCTTCCTTGTTCTTGCGGCCTGGGTGGACGACCAGGAGCTTGACCGAAGTGCCTTCCTTGCCCTTGAGCCGGCGCACGGCCTCGTCCAGGTCGATGCCGGCTGTCGGCTCGTCGTCGATCTCGAGGATGCGGTCGCCCGCCAGCAGGCCCGCGCGGTAGGCAGGGGTCCCGACCAGGGGACTGAGGACCTTGAGCTGGCCCTTCTCCATAGTGATCTGAATGCCGATGCCGCCGAACTCGCTCTCGACCGTGCTGCGGAAGCGGCCGAGCTCGTCGGGGCTGATGTAGGCGGAGTAGGGGTCGAGCTTGGCGAGCACGCCCTCGATGGCGGCCTCGATCAGCTCGCGGCGGTCCACGTCCTTGACGTAGTTCCGCTCGACCTGGTCCACCGTATCGGCCAGCAGCTTGTAGAGCTCGTAGTAGTCCTCTTCGTCGCGCAGCTCCGACTTCTTTTTGGCGACGGTGTCGGCGCGAGCCAGATCGGCGAGCAGGGTCCCTCCCAGGAGTGAGCAGGCCAGCAACCAACCCACCAGGCGACGGGCCATGGGGCGTACTCCTTGCGAAAGCGCTTCCGAAGCGGAGGCGGGCGGCGCCGGTCGCCGGAATTCCGTATCACCCGGCCGCGTGGCGCGCTGGTGCGAGTCGCCGCTCCCGGATCGGGCCGATCGCCGTGATGGCGTTGCGAAAAGTCGGGATAAGTCGAACGATTGCCGCGCCGGCCTCTGTTCCGTTCGCGATCCAGGGAGGGCTTCTCGCTTACCCGAACTCTCCAAGTATAGTGAAGCAAGGGAGATAGGGCAAGAGAACCTCGGCTACACCATCTGGGGGAGGTGTGCGGGCGCTTCGGAGCGTACGTGATGGACCCAGGCCGGGGGAACGTTGGGCAAGATCCAGTCGCGGCGGATCTCGGCGCGATCGAGCAGCTCGCGCAGCACGCGATCGATGCCCCGCAAGCGGTCGCGCCCTTTTCGGGTGCTCACCACGGCCTTGAGGCGCCGGATGGCGATGTACTCGAAGAACGAGAGGGTTCCGCGCGGGCTGAGCAGACTGCGCAGCAGGTCGATGATCCCCTCGACTTCGGCGACCTCGAAGTTGTTCAGCGGCAGCCCGGCGACGATCACATCGTAGCGCACGTCGCGGGGCAGGTCCTCGACGGGAGTGTGCAGCACGCGCACGCGCTCGGCGGCGGGGAGGAAAGCCGGATCGGCCGCGAGCAGCTCGCGAAGACGGCGCACGAACCGCGCGTTGAGTTCGACCAGGTCGAGGCGGTCCTCCGGTCCCATGCGCGCGAGGATTTGCCGCGTGACGGCCCCGGTGCCGGGCCCGACTTCGAGGATCGTCTGGGGGCGGTTGCCTTGGCCCACGTAGCGGGCAAGGGCCCGGCCGAGCAGCCGCCCGCTGGGCAGCACGGCCCCCGTCGTGCGGTAGGTGCAGAGAAACTCGCGGAGGAAGAGCCGGTACTCGGAGAGGAGCTGTCTCAAGGGCCACCCGTCCCGGCCGAGCTCCGACTGCCGAAGTCTTCAAGACCTCGGAAGTCTGGGGATAATGAAGTCTGGGCGAGCGATCGACGGCCAGACGCCTCAGAAATCGTACCAGATTCCGAACCCGAAATGCTCTTCGTGCTCGCGGAAGAACTGGTACTGCTCGCTCGGGCCGTTGAAGTAGTGGAAGCCCGTGCGGAACAGCCGGCCGTAGGCCAGGCGCCGCTGCCATCCAAGCTGCGCGGAGAGGCCGCCGCCGAAATCGACCTCCTCGCGCAGATGCGCGTTGACGGCCAAGAAGGGCGACCCTGGCGGACCCTGGGGCAGGTAGGGGCTATACTCGGCCCCGAATTGCAGCTCCCACGGCTCGCTGCCGTCGTCGTTGTTGAAGGCCCACCCGGCCTCGGCGTACAGGCGCGTCGAGTCGGTGGGACGCACGCCCACGCCGGCCACGAGCACGTCGCGGAGGTAGTTGATCCGATCGAACCGCTTGTTCTGACTGTGCAACGGTCTGCCCGAGATGATGTACTCGTCGCCGAGGTGCGAACTGAGATGGTAGAAGCCGAACTTCCACTCGACGCGTCCCCGGCGGTAGGTGATGGGGAACCCGTAGCGGAAGTCCGTGGCGATCATGTCGCGGAACTCGTCGAGGGTCATGCGCGGGATGGCCGACGCCTCGACGTCGAGCTGCCACCCCTCGGGCCAGACCGGCGAATCGTTGCCGTAGCGGAGGAAGCCGATCCGTGCGCCGAGCGTGGCGTCGAAGTACCAGCCCTGGTCGCGCTCGTTGAAGATCTGGATGCCGAACCGCGTCTCGCGCATCCCGGCTAGATAGGCCGGGTAGAGGAGCCCCTTGGGAAAGAACTGCCAGCCCCAGGGTGCGAACGCGTCGTGGTCGCGGGCCTCCCGCAGGGGCGAGCAGGCGGGCGGTCCCAGCGGGGAAAGCTCGATCGCCGGAGGAGGCGACTGGGCCGTGGAGGGTACCAACGTCGGACCGTCGAAAAGCGGCGCCTCGGGCGGGGCGAGCCGGCTCGCAGAGGGTTCGGCTTCCGCCAGCCGGGCGGCCGTTTGGCGGTCGAGCGAAAGGCGCGGATCGACAGATCGAGTTGGGGCGGGCTGTGCCGGACGCCACGGCTCGGACTGGCCGGCCTGCGGTTGATCGAGCTCCAGCGAACGGGCCGCCGTCCGGGAGTCCGGCAGCGCGATCGCCAGACACGTCCCGAGCAGAACCGCCACGTGCCGGATTCCAATTCCGTGCATTTCGCCGAGCACTTGTGAAGCGGGAAGATGTGAGAGAAGAACCAGGGTGAAGACTTCCGAAGTCTGCTTCGCGGCACGCAGCCGGGCTGCGGAGTGTAGCGTGGTTTGGCCAATGAGGCAAAGGGAGTTGAGGTCCGATCTCGTCGAACGGAAGCGGGAGTCCTTCCTCTTCAGGGTGCTCCCTGCCTGGAACGGGGCGTTCCGAGAAGGGAGTTTCGCCGCGGTTCTCGACTGGACGGACGACCGCCCTACAATGTCAGGGGCGGGTGGCTCCCCCCGAATGATGCAAACCGCACGCCTTGCCGCAGGTGACCTCATGGTACTACTGGAGTTCAGCATGTTTCCCCTCGATCGGGGTGTTAGTCTCAGCCCCTACGTCGCCCGCAGTCTGGCCATCATCGACCAGAGCGGTCTGGATTACCGCTTGCACGCGATGGGCACCACGCTCGAAGGGCCCCTGGACGCGTGCCTGGACGTGGTGCGCCAGTGCTACGAGGCCATGGCGGCGGACTGCGACCGCATCGAGTGCTCGATCAAGTTCGACTATCGCAAGGGCCGGCGGGGACGCCTGGAGGCCAAAGTGGCCAGCGTGGAGGAGAAGGTCGGCAGGCCGCTGAAGAAGTAGCGTCCCCCGACATCGCGTCGGCTCGCGGCGTCTCGCGAGGCGTCGCGGGCGACCTTATAATCGTCGGTGACCGCTCCCGCCTCGTCCCGTCCCCCGCGCGGGCTCCTCGCCATGACCCGATCCGCTGCTGTCTCGTCGCTGATCCGCGAGCTCCGTCGGCTCCTGGGCAAGCGGAACGTGCTCACCGCGCCGGCTGAGCTGCTCGTGTACGAGTGCGACGGCTACACGATCGAGAAGAACCCGCCCGACGCCGCCGTGTTCCCGCAGGCCACCGAACAAGTGGCCGGCGTGGTCAAGCTGTGCAACAAGTACGGCGTGCCGGCCGTGCCGCGCGGGGCCGGCACGAGTCTGGCCGGCGGCTGCCTCCCGATCGGCGGCGGGGTCGTCGTCCTGCTCACGCGGATGCGCAAGATCGACCGGGTCGATCTCCGCAATCGGTTCGCCGTGGTCGAGGCCGGCGTGCTGAACATCCAGCTCGGACAGGCCTTGGCCGGCTCGGGCTATCATTTCGCCCCCGATCCCTCCAGCCAGCAGGCCAGCACGATCGGCGGCAACGTGGCCACCAACGCGGGAGGCCCGCACACGCTCAAATACGGCGTCACCGGCAACCACGTGATCGGGCTGGAGGCCGTCCTGGGCGACGGCTCTGTGATCCAGGTCGGTCCGCTGGCCGATCCGTCGGGGCTGGACCTCTTGGGCGTGCTGGTCGGTAGCGAAGGAACGCTGGCCATCGTCACGCGGGTCTGGGTCCGGCTCACGCCCAACCCGCACGACTACCGCACGCTGCGCGTGATCTTCGAGACCGTCGAGGACGCCACGGGCGCGATCAGCGACATCATCGGCGAGGGGATCATCCCCGCGGCCATGGAGCTGATGGACCAGGGCATCGTGGGCGCGGTGGAGGAGGCCTTTCAGTTCGGCTTCCCGCTCGACGCCGGGGCGATCGCCGTGATCGAAGTGGACGGCTTGCGTGCCGGACTGGATGAGCAGCAAGAGCGGATCTCCGCGCTCTGCCGCAAGTGGAACGCCCGGGAGATCCTCCAAGCCGACACGGCCGACGAGCGTGCCAGGCTGTGGAAGTGCCGCAAGCTGGCGGTGGGCGCGGTCGGCCGGCTCAGTCCCAGCTACTGCATCCAGGACGGCGTGGTGCCGCGCACGCAGCTCCCGCGCGTGCTCCGCCGGGTGGCCGAGATCGGCGCCGAGCACGGCGTGCGGATCGTCAACGTGGCCCACGCCGGCGACGGCAACGTCCATCCGATCCTCCTGTTCGACGAGCGCGACAAGGACCAGGTCGGCCGCGTGCTGGCCGCCAGCCGCGCGCTGCTCCAGGAGTGCATCGACTGCGGCGGCAGCGTGACGGCCGAGCACGGGATCGGCGTGGAGAAGATCGCGCTGATGGAGCGGCTGTTCGGCCCGGCCGATCTGGAGGCGATGAATCGAGTCCGCGAGTCGTTCAACCCCACGCTGCGGCTCTCGCCCGGCAAGCTGCTCCCGGCGAGCGACGGGCCGGCCGTGGAGATCGCCGCCCCGGTCTGCGGCGGGGCGCCGTGACCGGCCGTCGAAGCGTCCCCTGCGAGCCAGAAACCTTGAGTATCGCAACGCAGTTGCTGCCGATTCGCGAGATCGTCACGCCGGCCAGCGCCGACGCGGCGGCGGAAGCGGTGCGCGCGGCTCGGGCTTCGCAGTCGGCCGTGTATCCGCTGGGCGGGGGAACGGGTTTCGGCTTTGGCGCGATGCCCACGCGGGAGGGGTTGGGGCTTTCGCTGTCGGGGTTGGCGCGGGTGATCGACCATCCGCACCGCGACCTGACGATCACCGTCGAGGCCGGCATGACGGTCGCCGCCTTGGCGCGGCAGCTCGCCGAGCACGGACAGCGTCTTCCCGTGGACATCCCGCAGGCCGACCGGGCCACGATCGGCGGCGCCGTGGCCTGCGGCGCGAGCGGCCCGCGGCGGTACACCTGGGGCACGCTCCGCGACTACGTGATCGGCCTTTCGGCGGTTGACGGATGCGGCAACCTGTTCGCGGCCGGGGGACGCGTGGTCAAGAACGCGGCCGGATACGACCTCTGCCGGCTGCTGACCGGGTCGCTGGGTACGCTCGCGGTGCTCACGCAGGTGACGTTGATGGTCAAGCCCGGTGCCGAGACCACGGCCTTCGTGGTCGGCGAGGTTCCGGACTTCGCGAAGGCCGAGGAACTGCTTGCCGCGACAAGCCGGAGCAGGACCCTGCCGGCGGCCGTGGAACTGCTGTTCGGTCCGGCGTGGCAGGACGACGAAGCCCTTGGCCCGCGAGACGCACCTGCCGCCTCGACGATTGCGGTGGGCTTCGAGGGCACCAGGGCCGAGGTGGCGTGGCAGGTCGAGAAGCTCCTGAAGGAGTGGGGTGAGACACGCGTCGCTCGGGCGAGGGCACTCGATGCGGACCAGGCTGCCGGGCTTTGGAGCCGCTTGACGGAGTTCCCGGCGGCATCGCAGAAGGCAGACGGCGAATTCGTAGAGGCAGACAGGCTCGACTTGCCGCCGCGCGGCCCGGAGGCTGCTTCGCACGAAGCGTGCCGATCCCCTTCCGTGGTCATTCGCGCAAGCGTGCTGCCCGACGATGTGGCCGAGTTGTGCCATCGCCTGCGCGAAGCCGACCCCGACGTATCCCTCCTCGCGCATGCAGGCAGTGGTGTAGTGGTCGCGCGGCTTGCCGCGGCGCCGTCCGAGGCCCGGGCAGTCGTGGTGGACCGCGTGCGCCCGGCCGCGGCCTCGCTCGGCGGTCATGCGGTGGTGGTTGACGCGCCGCCGGAGGCCGCGCTGGATCGGCCGGCCGTGTGGGGGCCGGCGCCGAGCGGCCTGGCCGGGATGCAGGCCATCAAGAGTCGTTTCGACCCGGACGGAATCCTCAACCCAGGCCGCTTCGTGTACGAGGACGCATGAATCGCCAGGTCCCGGAAAGCGCGACCACGCCCGGCGCCGCGCCGAACGGCCGCTTCAACCCGGCCGAGCGCGTCGAGTACGGCCTGTTCCTCGACTGCGTCCACTGCGGCTTGTGCACCTCGGCCTGCCCCACGTACACCGAGCTCGGCGACGAGAACGACAGCCCGCGGGGACGCATCTACCTGATGCGCCTGGTGGCCGACGGTCGCCTGGAGCCGGACGACCGCGTCGCGCGCCACCTGCACATGTGCCTCGACTGTCGGGCGTGCGAGACCGCCTGCCCGTCGGGCGTGCAGTACGGGCGTCTGATCGAGCCGTTTCGCCTGGCCGTCGAGGAGCACGAGCACCGGACCCGTCTGACCAGGCGTTACGACTGGTTCCGCGAGCTGATCCTGTTCCGGCTTTTTCCCCACCCCGACCGCGTCCGCCTGGCGATGGTCCCGGTGCGCGTGCTTCAGACGCTGGGGCTATACGGCCTCATCGAGCGGCTGGGCCTCTTTCGGCTCATCCCCGGGCGCCTGGGTCAGATGGCCACGCTGGTCAACCCGCCGGTCAAGCAGGGACGGCCGCTGCCGAGCTTCCTGCCCGCCATCGGACGCCGCCGCGCCCGGGTGGCGTTCTTCGTGGGCTGCGTGGCCGACGCCATGTTCCGCGACGTGCACTGGGCCACGGTCCGCGTGCTTCAGCAGAACGGATGCGACGTGATCGTGCCCGGAGGCCAGGGCTGCTGCGGCGCGATCCACTACCACGCCGGCTCGAGCGACGGGGCCAGGGCGATGGCCGACGCCAACGTGGCCGCTTTTGAGCTCGACGAGATCGACGCCGTGGTGGTCAACCATGCCGGGTGCGGGGCGATGATGAAGGAGTACGGCCTGCACTGGGCGGACGAGAACCAGGACGCCCGGCGCCGCTTCGCCGCCAAGGTCCGCGACGTGAACGAGCTGCTCGACGCGCTGGGGCTGATCCCGCCGACCGGCCGGATCGAGGCCGTGGCCGCGTACCACGACGCCTGCCACCTGGCCCACGCTCAGAAGGTGATCGAGCCGCCCCGGCGCCTGTTGGCCAGAATCCCGGGCCTGGTAGTGAAGGACCTGCCGGAAAGCGAGATCTGCTGCGGCTCGGCAGGGACCTACAACCTGAACCAGCCGGAGATGGCCGGCCGGCTGGGCGACCGCAAGCTGGAGAACATCCTCGCCACCGGGGCGCAGATCGTGCTGGCCTCGAACGCCGGATGCCTGCTGCAGATCCAGCGCGAGGTCCGCCAGCACCGCAAGCCCGTTGCGGTGATGCACCCGATGACGCTGCTCGACTTGAGCTACCGTGAGGAGCGGCCCTCGCTGCCGTGACGGCGTGGCACGCCCCGGGGGTGTCTCCGGTGGCGGCGCGGGACGGGTCGAAACCCGCGCGCACCGGTCGGCGGTTGGGAGACCGCGCGCGGGCCCGGCCGGGCTACTCGCCGTTGGAAGGCTCGGCGAGGGGCAGTTCGACGAGGATCCGGGTGCCGCGGCCCGGCCCGGAATCGATCTCGCTGCGGCCGCCGAACAAGCGGGCCCGCTCGCGGATGCCCTCCAGGCCGAACCGCCCTCCCTTCACCTGGGCCGGGTCGAAGCCCACGCCCCAGTCGCGCACCTCGACGCGCACGCGGTCGCGCGACTGCCCGAGCTCGACGCGGACCTTGGGGCTTTGGCTGTAGCGGCGGACGTTGGTCAGGCACTCCTGGACGATGCGGAACACGGCCGATTCCAGCGGCGGGGCCATGCGCTCGATCACCGGGTCGTGAACGAACTCGCTCTGGATCGTGCCCTCCTGATCCAGCTCCGAGATCAGGTAGTCGATCGAGGCCACGATCCCGGCGTCGTCCAATACGGGCGGGCGCAATCCCCCGATCAGGCGGCGGGCCTCGGTCAGGGCCTTCTTGAGCCAGCCCAGCGCCATTCGAAGGTTCCCCCGGGCCTTGGGAGCGTTGGCGTCGTCCATCGAGCATACCGCGTCGAGCAGGAAGTGCGCGGCCGTGAGATGCTGGGCGAAGCCGTCGTGGATTTCGAACGCGATCAGCTTGCGGTCCCGCTCGTGCAGCTCCAACAGACGCAGCAGGGAGCGCTGCTCGCGGCGCACGGCCTCCTCGGCGCGGCGGCGCTCCTCGACCTCGCGGCGGAGGTGTTCGTTGGCCTCGGCCAGCTCGGCGGTCCGCTGCTCGACGCGGCGCTCCAGCTCGTCGTGGGCCTTGCGGAGTTCTTCCTCGGCGCGGCGGCGCGCGACGAGGCTTTCCCACTGGCGCATCGCCTGGGAGACGATGTGCGGCATGTCCTGAAGCGTGGCCGCCGACTTGACCACGTAGTCCAGGGCCCCGGACTTCATCGCCGCCACGGCCGCATGCTCGTCGCCCTGGCCGGTCATGATCACCAGCGGAAAGCGGCACGGCGTGTCGCCGTCGGGCAGAAGCTCGGTGCCCAGCCCGTCCGGCAAACGCAGATCGGCCAGCACCAGATCGGGCGCGGCGGTGGCCAGGGCCTCGTGTCCTTCGGCCAGCGTGCCGGCCACCGACAACCGGATGGGGACCTGGCGGCGGCGGAACGCCTGCTGGATGAGGGCGACGTGGCCGTCGTTGTCCTCGACCACCAGCACGTGCATTGACGTCGCACCCATCCTGCGCCTCCCGCCCCGCGTCGCGCGACCTTTGCCCCGCGGGTCTAGACCTCGCCCGGTTCCTCGCGGTTCAGAAACCGGTTCCACTTGCGCCAGTACAGCCCGAGCTGCTCCATCATGTCACGGAAGGCCTCGAACCGGACCGGCTTGACCAGGTAGCTGTTGGCATAGTTCTCGTAGGCCCGGGCGATATCCCACTCGGCGGCCGAGGAGGTGAGGACGACCACGGGGATGTCGCGGAGCGCGGGCGTCATTTTCACCGTCTTCAGGACCTCGATCCCCCCGATCTTCGGAAGGCGGAGGTCCAACAGGATCAGGTCGGGGCGCGGGCACTGCTCGAAGGGCCGGCGGCGAAAGAGGAAGTCGAGCGCGGCCTGGCCGTCCTCGACCAGGTGGAAACTGGTCCCGTTGAGGCGGCCGCGCAGCGTCCGCTCCACGAGACGCGCGTGGTCGGCATTGTCTTCCACGTGCAGGATCACCAGGCGGTCTTCAGCCATCGGCGCTCCTCGCCTCGGACGGCGCGGCGGCGTCGCGCGTGGGGAGCGCGACCCAGAAGGCGGCCCCGCGTCCGAACCCCTTGGATTCGACCCACACGCGGCCCCCGTGCACTTCGACGATCCGCTTCACGAGGGCCAGCCCCACGCCCGTCCCCTCGCTCTTGCGGTCGAGCTGCTCGAACAGGCCGAAGACCTTGTCGTGGTAGCGGGGATCGATGCCGATTCCGTTGTCTCGCACGTAAACGCGGATCTCGCCGTCGCGGGCCGCGCCGCCCACCTCGACGCGCGGCCGCGCCTGGTCGCCCATGTACTTCACGGCGTTGTCCAGCAGGTTCTCGAACACCTCCAGCAGCCGGTCGCGGTCGCCGTAGGCGCAAGGCAGGTCCGGGGCGATCTCGATTTCGACGCCGCGCTCGGCGATCCGTCCCTCGACCAGGGCCAGGGCCTCGCGCACCAGCGGATCGAGCGGCACGTCCTGCGAGGGGTTGACCTGGCGCCCGATCCGCGAGAGCTGCAAGAGCTCGCTGAGGAGCCGCTCCATGGTCTCGCTGGCGGCGAGCATGCGGGCGATGTCCTCGTCCACGGCCTCCTGGTCGCCGCGGACGATGTCCTCCTGAAGCAGGCCGAGGAACCCTTTGATCGTGATCAGGGGCGTTCTGAGGTCGTGGGAGACGGTATAGGTGAAACGCTCCAGCTCCGCGTTCTGGGCCTCCAGGGCGGCGATCATCTGCTCGCGCTCGGCCTGGGCCCGCTTCAGCTCGGTGACGTCCTCGGCCAGGCCGGCGATGCGATAGACCGCTCCGTCCGGGCCGCGGACCGGAAACCCCCGGTCGTGGATCCACCGCACGTCGCCGTCGGGCCGGCGGATGCGGTAGGTCTGGTCGAAGCCGGACTGCGCGGCGTATTCAAAGGCGTGCCGGACGCGAGGCCGGTCGTCCTCGACCACGGCGTCGAGCCACTCGAAGGCGTTGCGGTAGAGCGCCTCGCGCGTGCGGCCCCACACGCCCTCGTAGGCGGGGCTGGCGTAGGCGATCTGCTGGGTGGGCCAGTCGGTCAGCCAGAACACCTCGCGGATGTTCTCGGCCAACTGCCGGAAACGCTCCTCGCTCTGGCGCAGAGCCCGCTCCGCGCCCCGCCGGCGCTGCAGCTCCTCCGATTCGCGCAGGGCCCGCTTCAGGGCCGGCACGAGGCGCGACAGGCGCTGCTTGAGCACGTAGTCGGTGGCCCCGCAGTGCAGGCTCTCGATCGCCGTCTCTTCGCCGATCGTCCCGGAGATCATGATCGCCGGCGTGTCGGGGAGGGTCCGCCGCGCCAGCGCCAGGGCCGAGAGCCCGTCGTAGCCCGGCAGCGCGTAGTCCAGCAGGATCACGTCGTAGCCGCCTTGGGCGAGGGCGTTGCGGTACTGTTCGGCCGTTCGCACGTGGACCGCTGCGAAGTCAACCCCCCCGCGCTGGAGCGTCGCCTCCACCAGCTCCACGTCCAGGGGGTCGTCTTCGAGGTACAGAATCCTAAGGCGCTTCATGGCGCGGGTCCATCCTCCTCGGGCCGGGACTGCGGCGCGCGGGTGCCGGGCGGGGGCTCGTTGAGCACCGCCCAGAACACCCCCAACCGCCCCACGGCGTCCACGAAGTCGTGGAACTTCAGGGGCTTGACGACGTAGGCGTTCGCTCCCAGCTCGTAGCTCCGGACCAGGTCGGTCTCCATTACCGAGGACGTGAGCATCACGACCGGCAGCGTCCTCAGGGCCGGATCGCCCTTGATCTTGCGAAGCACCTCCAGGCCGTCGAGCTTGGGCATCTTGATGTCCAGGAGCACGACCACCGGCGAGCCGTCGGCCCGGTTCGCGTAGTCGCCGCGCCGATACAGGTAATCGAGCGCGGCTTCGCCGTCGTTGACCACGTGCACCTCATTGGCCAGGTTGTGGGCCGACATGGCCTCCATCGTCAATTCGATGTCGCGGGGGTCGTCTTCCGCCAAAAGAATCCGCGGCAGCCTGTCCATCGCTTGGTCCTCCCGGTCGCAGAGATCACCTCACGGTCGCTTGGGCAACGAGAAATAGAACGCGGCCCCCTGTCCCGGCTGGGCCTCGGCCCAGGTGCGGCCCCCGTGACGGTGCACGATCCTCCGCACGTTGGAGAGGCCTACGCCCGTCCCGGAGAACTCGTCGGGGCCGTGCAGACGCTGGAACAGCCCGAACACCTTCTCCGCGTACTTGTCATCAAAGCCGACGCCGTTGTCCCTGACAAGGACCACGACTTCCTCGTCGTCTTCGCGACCCTGCACCTCGATTCGCGCCGGGTCGCGCCCGGCCGTGAACTTCACGGCGTTGGAAAGCAGGTTCGCCATCACCTGGCGGAGGAGGGTGCGGTCGCCCGTCACCCCCGGCAGGGGGTCGATGGCCCAGTCGATCCGGCGCCCCCGCATCTCGGGCTCCAGCTCCTTGAGCACTTGCTGGACCAAAGCATCCAGCGCGACCGGTGCCGATCGCATCGGCACGCGGCCGGCGCGGGAGAAGGCGAGCAGGTCGTCGATCAGCATTCCCATGCGGAGCGCGGCGTCGCGGATGTTCTTCAGGTAGCGGAGGCCCTTCTCGTCCAGGGACGCGGAGGCGCGGGACTGGAGCATCTCGGCGAACGCGTCCATGTGGCGCAAGGGCGCGCGGAGGTCGTGCGAGACCGAGTAGGCAAAGGCCTCCAGCTCCTTGTTGGCCGCCTCGAGCTGGGACGTGCGGAGTCGGACCCGCCGCTCCAGGTCCTCGTTGAGCTGGCGAATCTCCTGCTCCGCGCGCTTCAGGTCGGTCACGTCCGGGAAGACGACGATGCCCGCCACGACCTGCCCGTAGGAATCCCTCACCGGCGCGCCGTTGGCCAGCACGTAGCGGTTGGCGCCGTCGGTCCGGCGGATGATCACCTCGACGTTGCGCGTGGTCTCGCCGCGGAGCACCGCGCGCGAGAGCGGCAGGTCCTCCGCGGCATAGGGCGTGCCGTCGGGATGGAAGGTCTGCCAGTGGGAGGCATGGCGGTCCGCGGGGATGCCGGTCAGCGAGTCGCCGCCCAGGCCGCGAATCGCCAGGCTCGCCGAGTTGGCCACGCGGATCCGGCCGTCCGGGGCGTCGGCGATGACGATCCCGGCCGGCGACTCCTCGATGGCCGCCATGAGCAGGGCCTGCGCCGGGGCCAGCTCCTCCTCGGCCCGCTTGCGCTCGGTGATGTCCTGCACCGTCCCCTTGATGGCCTCGAGACTCCCCTGCTCGTCGTACACGCCCTGGAACGTCGAGAAGTAGTGGCCGACACTCCCGTCGGGACGCAGGAAACGCTGCTCGAAGGTCCCGCGCTCGCGGGTCTCCGCGGCTCGCTGGATCAGCTCCTGGTGGCGCTGGCTGTCTCCGGGCCAGGGCGAGAGCGCCATGATGGAGTCGATCCGCGGGGTGAACTCCCGCGGGTCGCGCTGGAAGATGCGATAGACCTCGTCCGACCACTCGACCGCGCCGGAACGGACGTCCCAGTACCAGTTTCCCAGTCGGGCCAAACGCTGGGCCTCGCGCAGCCCGGCCTCGCTCTCCCGCAGCGCGCGCTCGGCCTGCTTGCGCTCGGTGATGTCTCGCAAGACGCCGTGGATGGCCGGCTCGCCCTTCAGCGAGATTCTGTGGATCAGGATCTCAAGCTCCAGCCTTTCCCCGTCGGCACGACGGCAGACCCACTCGAAGCGGTGGCTCCCCTCCGCATACGCCCGGGCGACCATTTCCTCGGCCTTCTCGCGCGAATCGCACCCATCGTCCTGCTTCTCCGGCGAGATGTCGGCCGGTTGACAGCCGATCAACTGGTCGCGATCGGTCATCCGCAGCATGTTCAAGCACGCGCGATTGCAGTCGAGGTACCTGTCGGTGAAGATGACGTGCCCGTCCGCGGACCGTTCGAAGAGCAGGCGGAACTTCTCTTCGCTTTCCTGCAAGGAGAGCTCGGCCTGCTTGCGCGCGGTGATGTCCACGTGGGAGCCGCGCATGCGAATCGCGCGGCCCCGATCGTCCTGAAGCACGGAGGCCTGGGCCATGATCCACCGGTACGAGCCGTCCTTGTGGCGGAAACGGAACTCCGTGTGGTAGTCCTGGCTTCTCTCGGCGATGCACCGTTGTGCCGCGGCGAGCGCCGCGGGCAAGTCGTCGCCGTGGACGCGGGTCTTCCACTCATCCAGGCCGTCGCCGATCTCATGGTCATCGTATCCGATCTGCCGCTTCCACTGCGCGGAGTAGCGGACCCGATCGGTGGCCAGGTCCCAGTCCCAAAGGCCCACGTTCCCAGCCCTGACGGCCTCCATTTCGCGCATCGTCGCGTCGCGGAGTGCCTCCTCGGCGCGCACGCGCTCGGTGATGTTACGGGCGGTGCCCAGGATGCGGGTCCCCTCTGGCGTTTCCAGGCGGGCGATGCTGACCTCGACTGGAAACGTCGATCCGTCCTTCCTCCGATGCAGCGAGGTCACGGTCGTCGTCCCCCGCGAGCCGAGCCCTTCCAGCATCGCCGCGAAGCCCCCGGGGCTCGAAGCCTGCACATCGACGTCCGTGACACCCATGTGGAGCAGCTCCTCCTCGGGGTAGCCCGTGGAGCGGCAGGCCTGCTCGTTGACCTGGACGAGCCGTCCATCGAGGGTACACACGAAGATCGCGTCGGCGGCCTGCTCGAAGAGGACGCTCAGCCGCAGTTCGCTTTCCCGCAGGGCCTCGGCCGCGCGCCGCCGCTCGGTCACGTCCTCCAGGGTCTCCACGGCCCCGACGACGCGGTGGCGCGAGTCGTGCAGCACCGCGGCCGAGAAGCGGAGCCAGCGCCCGCCCCGGCCGGTGCGCGGAAAGAAGGCGACGCCGTGGTACGCGCCATCCAGATGGGCCGATTCTCGCGGCGGCTCGTCGTAACATCGCTTGAGGCCGTCCAGATCGCCTTCCACGAGCAGGTCGGCCAGGCAGGGGCGCGGCTGGGGGTAGAAGGCCTGCCAGTGCCGGCGCGTGCCGACGACCTGCCCGGCCGGGATGCCGCTGAGTGCCTCCAGGGCCCGGTTCCAATAGACGACCCGATGATCGGCGTCGATGGCGAACTGGGGGATCGGCGAGCCTTCCACGACGTCGCGCAGCTTCTGCTCGCTGTCGCGCAGGGCCTCTTCGGCGCGCTGGCGGTCGGTGATGTCGGCGACGAATCCCTCCAGGATGCGGTGCCCGTCCTCCGTGCAATCCACGCGCCGCCCTTTCTCCAGGACAAACCGTTCCTCGTCCCGTCGTGTGCGAATCCGGTAGCTCAGCGTGTACTGCCGATCGGCCGCGACGGCCGCCCGGACCTCGTCCCAGACCCTCTCCCGGTCTTCCGGATGGATGAGCTGGGCATACGAAGCGAGCCGGTTGTGCGCCAGGTCGTGGGGCTCGAACGCGGTGACGTCCCGGCAACCCTCGCTGAGGAAGAGCATCGTCCTTTGCGGGTCGTTCAGGCAGCGGTAGGCCATGCCGGGCAGGTTCCCCATCAGCGTGGCCAGGGCCCGCTCGCTCTCCCGCAGCGCCTGCTCGGCGAGCCTCCGCTCGGTGGTGACCTCGGTGTAGGTGATCATGCCGCCGATGCGGCCGTCGGCCTCGTACCAGGGCCGGCATTCCCAGCGGTTGTAGGTCACCGAGCCGTCGGAGCGATCAAAGCAGTCGTCCTCCGACCGCTCGATGGCCCCGGCCAGCACGCGCCGGTGCACCTCCTTCCACCGCGCGGGCATCTCGGGGAAGACCTCGTAATGGTGCTTGCCGAGGATGTCTCGGTCGCCCACGTTGTAGTCCCGCTTGTAGCGCTCGCTGACGAACACGTAGCGGAGATCGTTGTCGTACACGGCCACGGCGTTCGGATCGTGGCGGATGATGTAGTCCATCAGGGCGTGCTGCTGCCGGAGGGCATCGGCGGCGCGCTTCCGCTCGGTTACGTCGCGGACGATCCCCAGCAGACCGATCACCCGGTCTTCCGCGTCGCGCACCGGCGTGCCGACCGTCTCGCTGGTGAAGACCTCGCCGCTCTTCTTGCGATGGTCGATCTCGTAGGGCTTGTACACCTCGCGGGCACGCACGTTGTACCGCAGCCGGCCCTGCTCCTCGAAGGCTTCGTCGCTCGCATAGAGGATGCGGGTCTCCCGGCCCAGCACCTCCTCGGGCCGATAGCCGAACAGGCGGGTGAACCCGCTGTTGACCTTCATGATCCGCCGCTGGGAGTCGGCATACACGATGGCGTCCGGGATGGCCTCGAAGATCTGCTCGAGCTCGGCGTGTCGGTTGCGGATCTCCTCCTCGGCCCGCGTCCGCTCGGTCACGTCGCGGACCGTGGCCAGCATCAGCGGCCCCGCGGCAAGCTCGATCCGCGCCAGGCTGACCTCGGCGTCGAACTCCGAGCCGTCGGGCCGGCGGTGCCGCCATTGGAACAACTGCGGCTCGCCCCGCCACGCCCGGCCGATCCGCGCCTCGGCGGCCTCGCGCGAGTCGCGGCCGTCGGGTTGCTTCGGGGGAGAGAAGTCCCACGGCGAATGCCCCACCAGCTGTTCGCGCGACGCCCCGTATATCTCCAGCGCCCGGCGATTGCATTCCAGAAAGCGCTCCGTGTCGGTGACGAATATCGCGTCCCGCGCCCTCTCGAACAGCGTGCGGTAGCGCGTCTCGCTCTCGCGCAGCGCCTCCTCGGCCTGCTTGCGCTCGGTCACGTCCTGGGCCGCGTGATACACCCGCACCAGCCGGGCCGGGCCAGGATCGCTCTCGGCGCGGCCCCAGACCTTCACCCACCGCTTGCTCCCGTCGCGGGCGGTGATGCGGTACTCCTCGGCGAAGGCCGCCCGGCCCTGCTCCACCTCGGCCTTCGACCGCAGCGCCCGCTCGCGATCCTGCGGGTCCATGATCGCGGACAGGCCGCCCATCCTGTCCAGCTCGTCGGCCGTATAGCCTGTGATCTGCTCGTACGAGCCGGCCGACCATTCGAGGACCGGATGCCCGTCGCCGGCCAGCGCGAAGCAGGCCAGCATGTCGCTGGTCATCGACGAGAACTGGCGATAGCGGGCCTCGCTGGCCCGCACTGCCTCGGCCATCTCGCGGCACTGGGCCACGTTGCGGGCGCAGACGGCCGCCCGGGTGCCGTCGATCCGCCGCGCGGCGAGCTCGACCGCAAGCCGGCTTCCGTCCGCGGCCCGCAGCTCGACCGTCTGCGTGTCGGTCACCGGCAGATCGGACTGCGCGCCTTGGAGCATGCGGGTGACCACGGCTCGCCAGGGGTCGTCGATCCACTTCAGCAGGGACGTCCCTTCCAGCCCCTGGCGCTGCGGCCCCAGCAGGTCGCAGGCGGTGCGGTTGGCGTGGAGGATCCGCGCTGAAGGGAGCTCGAGCTCGAACAGCAGGTCCGTGCTCGCGTCCACCAGGGCCCGCAGCCCGGCCAGCTCGCCGTTGCCGTGGGCCCCGCCGTCCGGCGGCAAAGGCGTGGCCTGGGGCCGTGCTCCCGCGGCGCGCTGGTGGGGCCTGTTGCCTCGACGTTTCTGTGGTCCGCTCACGGTTCGCTCTCCGGCCGCGTGGAAGAGGAGGCGTGGGGGCGGAGCGTCAGCGCGATTCTGCCGCCGCGGGCGAAACCCGGAAGGTTCGAGAGAAGACACGCCACCGGCCGCCCCCCAAGCCCGCAGGAAACAGGCTCCATCCCGTTTCGGGGCTCCGTCCCCACACTCTTCCGAGCGCCTTTCCGCGTGCTGCGCAAGGTCTCGGAGGGCCGTTTCCCCGCTTTCGGAACGCCGCCCGTCGCCGCCCTGAGGGGAACGGAGTCCTTTCCGCTCCGAAGAATCGCCGACCTTGACCGAAGGTGCGTCCCGCAGCGCCCCAGCAGGCGTTCCCCACAGCGCGACAACCCATCTGAACGCGCAGCTTACGTCCCCTCCGCGGACTTGACAAGCCCGCCCCCCAAGGGCCCCGGCCGTTTCGGCGGGGAGCGTCTGCCTGTCGGCGGGCCGATCCGCGCCCCTAACCGGACGGCGCCGCAGCGCGGGGGCCGGATACGCGCGGCTCGGTCTTCCCGCCCCTCCCGGTTCCTTCGATGAGAGCGTCCTCGAGCGCGCCGACCGGCTTCGCCCCGGCATGGCCCGCCGCCGGCGCCGAGAACCGGCTCCGCAACGGCCCCTTGCCGCACTCTGGCGACACGGCCCCACCACTCGCCTCCCGGCTTCTTCCGACCTTCCCCGCGAGTTCCGCGCGCGGGCTCACGGCTTCGGCCTCAAGCAGACGGCTGCTCCACCGTAGGGCAGAAGCGCCAGGTCGAGCACGCCGTTGGAGCGGACCGTGAGCTTCTGGGAGCGGAAGCGCCGCGGGCCGTCGCCGTCGGCGATCAAGACGCCCTGGTAGTCGCCCTTGCCGAGGAAGCCAAGCGACACCGAGAGCTTGCGAGGCTCCTTCACTCCGTTGATCGCGCCCACGTACCAGGCGTCGCCGTTGCGCCGCGCCAGGGCGCAGTATTCGCCGGGCTGGCCGGCGAGGAAGCGGATCTCGTGCCATGCGACGGGCACTTCGCGGAGGAACGTCTTGGGGCCCTCGGGCAGATCGCGGTAGGCGCTCACGCGGTCGGCGAAGTGGAGCAGCCCTGACTCGAAGACCACGCACAGCGCCAGCTCGTGGGCCACGGTGGTGACGTGCGGGTACTTGTCGTCCGTGAAGGCGCAGGGCGTGTAGTCCATTGGCCCCACCACGTTGCGCGTGAAGGGGAGGATCGTGTTGTAGGCCGGGGCCCGCCGGGGGAACTCCCTGGCGAAGGTGTAGCACTCGGCCCCGCGCACGGCCTCCATGGTCATCAAGTGCGGCCAGGTCCGCCCCCAGCCCCGCGGCAGCGTGCAGCCGTGGAAGTTGATCATCATCCGGTGCTCGGCCGCGTCGCGGAGGATGTCGTGGTACAGCCCCATGATGCTCTGCTTGTCGCTCTGGAAGAAGTCGATCTTCACGCCCGCCACGCCCCACTCCTTGAGCAGCTTGAATTCGAAATCGCGCAGCTCCGCAGCCTTCATGCAGCCCCGCGGCTTTTCGGAGACGATGTTGTGCTCGCCGCCCGAGTTGTACCACAGGAACAGCTTCACGCCTTTGCGCTGGGCGTACTCGGCGAGCTGGCGCACGTTGCCGTGGTCCATGAGCGTCCAGTTGGCGTCCACGAGGAAGTACTCCCAGCCCATCTCCGCGGCCAGATCGATGAAGGGGGTCATCTTGCGGTAGTCCTGCGGGCTGTCGTGGTCCGACCACCAGCTCCATGCCACGCGCCCCGGCTCGATCCACGAGGTGTCCTCGACGCGCGAAGGCGGATTGAGGTCGGTCACCAGCGTCGATTCGACGATGCCCCCCAGTGAATCGGCCACCATGAGCACGCGCCAGGGGGTGGTCCAGGGGAGCTTCGAGGTCGGCTCGACCTCGCCCTGTCCGGCGCCTTCCTCGGGATCGGGGAAACGGATGGTGTAAACACGGTGTGGGGCCTCGCGGTTCAGCCGGCAGCCGCAGTAGGTCCCGTCGGCCGCGGCCTCGGTGAGCAGCACCCAGCGATCGCCGGGCACGCGGAACAGGGCGGGCAGGGCCCAGCCGGCCTCGTGCGGCGAGCGCGTGCCGGCCTTCATGCGGTCGTAGTACTCCTCGTAGGCCGGCGTGTACTTCGTCGACTCGGAGTAGGGGGCCATCCAGGCGACGCTGTCCGCCGGGAGGCGGAAGCCAGTGGTCTCGCGGACGACCGTGCGCGGCTCATCGCCGTCGTTGGGGAACCGGTAGCGGAAGGCGACGCCGTCGTCGGCTGCGCGGAGGATGACCTCCAGCGGCTTGCCGTCGGCGTTCTCAAACGAGACGGCCTGCTCGCGGGCCCGGGCGCGGCACTTGCTTTGCTTGCCGTGAGCCAGGGCGTAGGTCTCGTCGATCTCGCGGACCCGGCCGGCTCCCTGGTGCGTCAGTCCGCGCGTGAAGTCCGCGTCGTCGCGAACGATCCCCAGCGGCGACCAGGGGAGGACCTCGACGCGCCGGCCCTCCGCGCCGTGCTCGATGCGGTAGAAAAGGCCGACCTCATCGCCCGGATACGCGGTCTTGTCCTCCGGCTTCATGAGCGCCAGGGTGACCGCCAGCTTGCCGTCGGGCGAGGCGAGCTGCCACGGGGGCTCTTCGGCCCGGGCGCGGAGGAGGCTCGATGACAGCAACATGCAGGATATGGTAAGAAGAACGAGGTTTCGGGTCATCTCGGGACTCCTCGTCAAAGGGCGCTGGAACGTTTTCCCGTTGCGCTGGTCACGTCGGTCTTCGGCGCTCTCCCGGCATCGTGTCGCGCCACGTGGTGCGGGCTGACAACGCTGCCATCACCCGGCCCGCCATGGTGAGCGCCGACGGAGGCCCAGCCTACCGCGCTGCCAGGCTGCAAACCACAGGGCCCCCAAGGGCCGATGCCCCTTCAAGATTCTCCCTCCTCCAGCGAATAGCCCGCAGGCCAATGGTCGGGTATCCGTCACTCCACGTGCCTTTGATCGGGAGGTGAGCGATGAAACGGGCAGAGCCGCGATGGTGGGCCTGCTGGATTGCAGTGATTCCAGCCTTGACTGCGGCCGTGGCGTCGGCCGAGCAGGACGACCCTGCCGCGTCGAGCGGTGAAATCCTCATCGGCGTGGAATACGCCATGCTCGGCCGGGCGGAGATCTTCGGCGGGCTGGGCATTCCGGCCGTCAAGCACTTCCCGCCGAGCGTCTCCTGGGGCAAGATGCAGCGCTCGCGCGGCGCGCCTATCGACTTCTCCAAGATGGACCGGTTCGTGCGCGAATATCAGGCGGCCGGCTTTCGCGAGCTGGTGTTCGGGCTGAAGTCGGTCAGCACCTGGGCGTCGAAAAGCGCCTTGAAGAACGTCGTGCCCAAGCCCGAGTCCATGCCGCTCTACGAGCGGTGGATCGGGGCGGTGGTGGAGCGGTACGACGGCGACGGGCGCGAGGACATGCCGGGCCTGGTCCACCCGATTCGCTGGTTCGAGATCGGCACGGAGCTGTCGGGCTTCGAGCCCGGCCCCATCGACGAGCACCTGGCGATGCTCCAGCACGCCTATCGCGCGGCGCACGCGGCCTCGGACGAGGTGGTCATCGCCCACCTCGCCTTCCTGCCGGCGACCGTGTTCAACGAGCTGCGGCGGAGCGACCGCGACGCGGCGGCGGGGATCACACGGTCGGGCGGACGGCGGCGTCTCGACGAAATGCGGGCGATCCTCTCCCGGCCCGACCTCTACGACGCGCTGAATTTCCATGCCCTGGGCGATCCCTACGAGATCGAATACACCGTGGCCTGGCTCCGCGAGGAGACCCGGCACTGGGAGCACCCCAAGCCGATCCTGATTTCCGACACGGCCCCCAACCCGTTGATCGGCTGGGGACCGGCCACGTCGGCCACAGGGCCCAAGGCCTGGCTGGGGATGCTCATACCGCCTTCGACCGAGGAGGACCGCCCGCGCCTGGCTGCCTTCTTCAACAAACTGCTCGAAGGCGACGAGGAGGCCCTCCATGGGACCTGGGCCCTGGTTGCCGACGACAACGTCAAGAAGGTGGTGATCGCCGCGGAGCAGGGCGTGGCGCTGATCAACACGTCGTTCACCGAGGACATGCCGCTGTTCAAAGCGAAGTGGTTCCGCGCGGCGGCCGGTATCTCGCCTTGGGGCGGCATGGTGGAGCTGAAGCGGCCGCTCTTCTCCCGGGAGTGGACCGTGGTGGCCCATCGTCCGGTGTTCCATGCCGTCAAGCAGCTCCAGGGGCACATCCGCGGCTACACGTCGGTCGAGCGCGTCGATGCCGGGGACGAGCGCGTGCGGCTTTACCGCTTCGGGCGGCCGCGCGGCACGCTCTGGGTCGCGTGGTACGCGCCGGGCAAGGTCGTCCTGCCCGGCGAGCCCATGCCCACGCTCCGCGCCGACCTGCCCCTCGGCCCGGGGCGCTTCGTCATGGAGCGGATGATCGACCGGCCCGGGCAGACCGACCCGGAGCAGGGCACGGTCCTATCGGAGCACCCGCGGGTTTCGTTCGAGCTCGGCCCGCGCCCGGTGTATCTTCGCGCGGGGCGGTGAGGGGTGATCGCCGGGGGCTGGAACCGCTTTCCCAATGCGCTGGTCGAGCGACTTCGGGGGCACCCGACCAATCGGCCTCGCGGCGCGGGGGCGTGAACTCGGCCAGAAAACGGTGCCAGCCGCCGGGACTCTACAGCCGCTTGATGCGAATGTTGCGGAGCTTCAGCGGCAGGGCGTGGTCCTGGAAGCCGATGAAGCCGCTCTCGGGCCGGCCCTTGATTCTGCCCTCGTCCAGCTTCACCTCGTTGACCACCTCGCCGTTGAGCTTCACGGTCAGGTCGTTGCCCTTGCAGAGGATGTGGAACGTGTTCCACTCGCCGGCCGGCCTGGCGGCGTTCTTCTTCGGCGGAATGCCGGGGATGATGCCGCCCGAGTCGTGGTCGGTCAGCCTGGCCCCTTGCTTCTTGCTGCCGGAGTCGTAGATCTGCACCTCGATGCCCTTGGCCACGGGGCTGGCCTTGTCGCCCACGTGAAAGTAGAACCCGCTGTTGCCGCCCTTCTGGACCATGTAGTCGAACTGGATCTCGAAGTCCTTGTACTCCCCGTCAAGCCAGAGGTAGGCGTCGAACCGCGACCAGCCCTTCTCCCCGGGCCGGGGCACGAGCGAGATCACGCCCTTCTCGTCGATACTCCAGTTGCCCTTGGTGCTCCAGTGCTTGGTCATGTCGTTGCCGGGCAGCAGATCGACCCAGCCTTCGCACTTGTCCTCGGCCAGCGCCGCGGTCGAGAGGACGATCAGCGCCAGGCTCGCGATGCCGAGCGCGCAAAGTCGGGCGGGAAGCCATCGTGACATCATCTGAAGTTCTCCTTCGTGCTTCGAGGTTGCCAGTGCTGGAACGGTCCAGGACGTGGGTGCCAGCGGGAGCAAGCGTGCGCGCTCCCCTGGCTGGCGACTACCAGGATAGTCCGGCCGGTGGCCAGCGGCCAGGGGCCAGCGGCCAGGGGTCAGGGGTCAGGGGTCAGCGGCCAGGGGCCAGCGGCCAGGGGTCAGGGGTCAGGGGTCAGGGGTCAGGGGTC
>CAYSUS010000018.1:0-85557 GCA_964434165.1 uncultured Pirellulales bacterium | reverse complement strand
GCGTCGCGCGGAAGCTGGTGGCCACGATCTGATCGGCCCGGGGCGCAGCCCCTGCTCGTGCCCCCAAGCCTGTCCCGCCTGACTTGTCCGAAGGTCTTGGGGCAAGGGGAGTATTGCCAAAGTCCAGGGCGATTCGTTACGATATGGGTTTCCCTGGATAAAGGGCACCGATGGGGTATGGGTTGGCGTGCGGTTCGGGGCGGCGCTTCGGTCCGAACCTGCCCCCCACCCGGTGCATGGATCGACCTCCGTTGCTACGCGTGCCGTCGCCTTGCGGCACCTCTAACGCGCCATGTTCGAGTCGCTTCAACAAGGACTGAGCTCGGCCATACGCTCCATTCGCGGGCGTGGGAAGCTTACCGAAGCGAACATGCGCGAGGGCTTGGACCTGGTACAGCAGGCCCTGCTCGAAGCCGATGTTAGCTTCTCGGTGGTGAAGAAGTTCATCACCGACGTGGGCGAGGAGGCCCTCGGCGAGAAGGTGCTCAAATCGCTCGACCCCAGCCAGCAGCTCGTGGGCGTCGTCCACCAGGAGCTGATCAAGCTGATGGGGCCGGTCGACCACTCCATGCATCTGGTGCCTGGGGTCTCGGTGCTCATGCTTTGCGGACTGCAAGGCTCGGGCAAGACGACCACCTGCGGCAAGCTCGCTCGCCTGCTCAAAGAGCGAGGGCGCAACCCAATGCTCGTCGCTGCCGACCTCCAGCGCCCGGCGGCCATGGACCAGCTCGAGGTGCTGGGCGGGCAGCTTGGGCTCCCGGTCTACGTGGAACGCGGGTCGACCGACCCGGTTCGCGTGTGCCAGAACGCAGTCACGCAGGCCAAGGGGAGCGGGGCCGATGTCGTGATCCTCGACACGGCGGGCCGCCTGCACATCGACGAGGAGCTGATGGGGCAGCTCACGCGGATCGACAACCGCGTGCACCCCAATCAGGTCTATCTGGTCGTCGACGCGATGACGGGCCAGGACGCCGTGAACAGCGCCAAGGCGTTCAACGAGGCGCTGGAGCTGGACGGCGTGATCATGACCAAGCTCGACGGCGACGCCCGCGGCGGCGCCGCGCTGTCGGTCAAGCAGGTCACGGGCGTGCCGATCAAGTTCATCGGCACGGGCGAGCATCTGGAGGCGCTGGAGGAGTTCCATCCCGACCGGCTGGCGGGCCGGATTCTGGGGATGGGCGACATCGTCTCACTGTTCGAGCAGGCCCAGCAGAAGTTCGACCAGGAGGAGATGCAGGCCCAGGAGGAGCGGCTCCGCAAGGGGGAGTTCACGCTCGACGACTTCAAGAACATGCTCGGCCAGACGTCGAAGCTGGGCCCGATGAACAAGATCATGAGCATGATCCCGGGCATGAGCCAGCTCACGCAGGCGGTGGGCGACGCGGACGTGGAGAACGACATGCGGCGCCTGGTGGGGATCATCGACTCGATGACCCCCGACGAACGCCGCAATCCCTCGCGGGTCGTCGACCAGAGCCGCCGGCGCAGGATCGCCGCGGGGGCCGGCGTGGAGCCCCACGAGGTGAACGAGCTGGTCAAGCAGTTCGAGCCCATGGCCAAGCTCATGAAAGAGATTTCGGGCATGGGCGTGCTCGGCCGGATGAAGAAGATGCGCGAGCTGACGCAGGGCGGGATGCTCGACCCTTCCGGCAAGCTCCGCAAGGAGAAGAAAGGGACCGGCAAGCGGCTCACCACGGCCGAGAAGAAGCGGATCAAGAAGGAGCGGGAGCGCGAAGCGCGCCGCCGCAAGCGCGAGGCGAAGCGGGGCCGATGACGCGAGATACCGCGGCGCGAGGGCCGCGGCGCGAACGCGAACCAGGCGGGTTACTCGAGATCAGCGTAACGAGGAGCACGACGTGGCAGTTCGACTTCGGATGAAGAAGATGGGCCGGCGGCACCGGCCGTTCTACCGCATCTGCGCGATGGACGCGGCCAGCCCCCGCGACGGCAGGGTTCTGGAGGAGCTCGGCACCTACGATCCCATGGTCCCCGACGCGGACGCGCGGGCGGTGCTCAACGGCGAGCGCGTCGGGTATTGGCTGTCGGTCGGCGCGCTGCCCACCGAGAAGGTCGGCGTGTTGATTCGCAAGTACGGCCCGCAAGGGACCCACCTGGAGAAGCAGCAGGCGGCCCTCGAGCGGCTCACGCAGAAGCGCCAGGCCCGCCGCGCCATGGTGATCACTCCCAGCGCCCCGCCGGCTGAGGAGGAGGAGCCGCAAGCGGCGGAGGAAGAGCCCAGCGCCGAGTAACGATCGATGCGGTTCGACATCCTGACCCTGTTTCCCGAGATCTTCAGCGGGTACCTGGGTCAGAGCCTGTTGAAGCGGGCGATCGACGCGGGGCGCGTGGAGGTCGTCTTGCACGACATCCGCGACTGGTCCGCGGACAAGCACCGCAAGGTGGACGATCGGCCCTTCGGCGGCGGGCCGGGCATGGTGCTGAAGGTGGATTGCGTGGTGCCCTGCGTCGAGGCGGTGCAGGCCCTCGCCGCCGACCCGGGGCACCTGGTGATGCTCTCGCCGCAAGGACGGCGCCTGGACCAGCGCACGGTGCGCGAGCTGGCCGGACGGGAGCGGCTGCTGCTTCTGTGCGGGCGGTACGAGGGATTTGACGAGCGGATCCGGCTCCTCCTGGAGCCGGACGAGGTCTCGCTCGGCGACTGCGTCCTCAACGGGGGCGAAGTGGCCGCGATGGCGATCATGGACAGCGTGATCCGGCTGGTGCCGGGAGTGCTCGGAGACGAGGACAGCAGCCGAGACGACTCGTTCTCCGGCGACGAGCCGCGACTGGAGTTCGCCCAGTACACGCGGCCCCGGGAGTACCGGGGGTTGGAAGTGCCGCCGGTCCTGATCGGCGGGAATCACGAGGAGATCGCGCGGTGGCGCGAAGAGAATAGCCGACAACGAACCGAAGCGAGGCGGCCCGATCTGCTCGCGGCAAGCGGCGAGCCCCCGGTCGATCGCCCTGGCGACGAGCATCCAGAAAGGACCAGACCATGAGCCACAAGATTATGGAAGCGGTCGAGAAGACCAGCATGAAGGAGAAGGCCCCGCAGTTCGAGATCGGCGACACGGTCGACGTGCACTGCCGCATCCTCGAAGGGGACAAGGAGCGGATCCAGATCTTCTCCGGAACGGTCATCGCCCGGAGCGGCTCGGGCACGCGGGAGATGTTCACCGTGCGGCGGATCGTGGCGGGCGAGGGGGTGGAGCGCAAGTTCCCCCTCCACTCGCCCAAGATCGCCAGGATCAAGGTGAAGCGCTCGGGCCGCGTGCGCCGCGCCAAGCTTTACTTCCTTCGCGACCGCGTCGGCAAGGCGGTCCGCCTCCGCGAGCGCCGCACCGACCGCAAGACCAAGGAAGGCGCCCGGGCCAAGGACACGGCCAAGGCCAGGTAGCTCTTGCGGAAGGCTTGGTGGCCCGGCCAAGGGGACGGGGTCGCGCGGCTTTCCCGCCTGACGGAGCGGCGCCATGGGGCCTCTCGCGCGGCTGCGCTGTTGGGTTCGCGCCCTGCGCGGGCCGGTCAGTCTGGGCCGGCGCGGCGAGCGCGCCGCCGCCCGGTACCTGAGGCGCCGCGGCATGCGGGTCGTCGCCCGGGGCCAGGAGACCGCCTGGGGCGAGCTCGACCTGGTGGCGGTGGAGGGACGGACGGTCGTGTTCGTCGAAGTCAAGACGCGGACCTCGCAGGCGGCGGGGCATCCGGCCGAAGCGGTCGATCGGCAGAAACAGCGGCGGATCACGCGCGAGGCCCGAGCCTTTCTCGCCCGGCATCGGCTTGAGCCCTGCGCAGTCCGCTTCGACGTGGTGGCCGTGACCTGGCCCGAGAACGCCCGGCGGCCCGCCATCGAGCACTTCGTCGGCGCGTTCGAGGCGGCCGAGTGAAGGAGGAGAGGCTGTTTCGCCCTGCGGTCGCCCTGCGCTCGACGAGAGCCTCCTCGGCTTGCGAAACGACGCACGGCGTGGCCGAGCCGGTTGTCGCGGGGCCGGAAGCGACGCCGGCATCTTCCTACCCCTCCGACTCCACCGCGCCGGCCTCCTCGTACTCCCCCAGCTCCGCGGTCAGCTCGCGGTATGTCTCCAGGTCCAGCACGCTGAGCGTCTGGACCGCGCGAAGGATGACCAGTTGCCGGGTCCAGGTGGTGGGGTCGCGGGCAACGCTCTCCAGGAGGCTGCGGGCTTCAATGCCCGGGTCGGCGCCACGGCGTCGCGCGAGGCGCCGCACGTCGCGCAGGAGCTGCCCGCGACGCACGTACAGGAGCCGGCGGCAGAGGCGCTGGTCGTTGGGCGGAAACCGCTGGAAGGCCGACTGCCGGAAGAGCCGCCCGACGCGGCGGCGGAACCGGACCCGCGTGAGCAAAGCCCGCGGCGCGAGGCCGCGGATCCTGCGCGGCGGGCCCCCGGCTTCCGGCGAGCAGACTTCGTCGAAAGCCCGCTCCAGGCGCAGCGTGGCCTCCAGGGTACCCCGCATCCCGCGGAAGTCGATCGTGTAGGCCAGGGCCGCAGCGCGCAGCCCGCGCGGCCCGGTCCCTTGAAGCGCGAACCGTTTCAGCCACCGGCGCAGCTCGAGGACCTGCCGGCGGCGCTGTCGCGCCATCTGGCGGAACTCGTCGAACAGGGCGGGCTCGGCGTCGATTCGGGCGAGATCCTCTTCGAACGGTGGCGCGGATTCGCCGCCGCGGCCCGCGGACACGCCGGGCAGCAGCACGCCGAGGTACTCCGGATCGAACGCCGCGCGAAGCCGCATGCATTCCAGGTAAACCGGGGCCCGCATCCGCTGGATCTTGCGCTCGGCCACGGCGTACGGATCGTCGTGCACCTCGTCGGCCGACTCGGCCATCGTGGGGTTGAGCACGTCGCGCACGATCCGCCACAGGAGGCGGAGGCAGAGGGCCCCGACTCGCAGTCCCCACCAGGCGAGCTTGAGCGGGAAGAGCAAGATCCATCCGCCGGCGAGATGACGCTGGTAGAACGCCAGGGGGTTGACGGTGCGGGCTTCGCGGGGAAGCCGGTGCAAGGGGTACGTGCGGAAGACGCGGCGGATGTTGCGGCGGCGGTCCGCGTGCATCAGGTCGGCCACGGCGTCGCCGTAGCGCCGCCGCACGTCGCTCTCCAGGCCCCGATCGCTGGACAGGAAGTGCAGGGCCGTGAATTCGTTGCCCTGGAATCCCTCGGCCCTCAGGCCGGACGCTTCGGCGGCGGCCGAGGCCCTGAACCGGTCGTCGCGGATCCGCCGCAGCACGGCCGCCGGCAGGCCGAGCCCGTCGATCGTCCGGCCCGTGCGCCTCAGCAGCCAGCGCACGTAGCGGCCCACGACCTCGTCCTCGGCCGACTGGAGCCGGTCCAGCGGCAGGGCGTGGGCGTTGTAGTCCACGACGAGCTTGGCCGTCTGCTGGGCGAGCGACCGCGAGATGAAGCGGAACCAGAGATACGGCCCGCGGAGCGAGAAGCGGCTGTTGGCCAGGTCGAGCCGCTCGAGTTGCCTCTTGCGCGCGCGGCTCAGGCGCAGCCGGGTCTGGCACAGCGAGGCGAGGGTGAGATTGCCCAGCAGTTGCGTGGTGGTTTTGGTGTCGCTGGAGTGGAACGGGGCGCCGTCGAGGTAGTCCTGCCAGAGCATCTCCACGGCGCGATGGATCTCCTCGGTCTCGCCCGACGGCCACGCCGGCGCGGGGCTCGAAGAGACCTGCCCCCGCGGCCGGCCGTCCAGGGCGATCTCCGGCTCCAGGACGCGGCGCGAGAGCACGGCGTGCTGGCGGCGGGCGCGCCGGGTCTTCAGCCGCTTGGTGGCGGAGAGGAACTGGGCCTCGGCCACACGCGTGAAGAAGTCGGTGGCCTCGCCGGCGATCTGGCGGAACCACATTCCCAGAAACAGCGGGATCAGGCACAACGCCCCCAGGATGATCAGCGGCGTCCCGATCACCTTGCGCAGCTTTCGCGTCAGGAACTCGAGGGCCTCGAACGGCAGCAGCGTCGAGAGATACCAGATGGCGAGAAAGGCGGCCCCGAACATGATCAATCGCTTCGCGGGGCGGGCGCTCCCTTTGACCATGTACTCGCCGATGGAATCGACCAGTTGCGGGGCCGTGACCGTGCCGTACAGGTCGGCCAGCCAGTACATCCGGTCGAGCACCCCCTTGAGCAGCACGCCGATTCGGTTCGCCACCCGGGCGGTCGCCTCGTAGGGACTGGCAAGCCGGCCGGCGGCCACGACGTCGCGGATCACGGGGAGGCCTCGGACGGCGAAGATGTCGAACACCCGGCACCATTGGGCCACGCTTCGCGCCAGCCGGCGCCCGACGCGATCGGAAATGGTGGCCGGAGTGGCCGACAGCAGGCGGGCCACCACGGCGTCCAGGGGGATCTCCCGCGCGGTGGCCGATTCCTCGTCGGCCGGCGGAGCCACCAGGCCGGAGATCGGCGCTGAGAGCATCGCCGCCAGGTCGTCCATGCGCGTCTTCACGAGCTGGATGCGGGAGGCGTGGTCCAGCGCCCCGGTCACCTCCGCGGCGCGATAGGCGAACCGTTCGCGGACCGCGGCCATGGCCGTGCGGTAGGGCGGCTCATCGGCCCGGATGGCCGCGCGCTCGAACAGCACGAGGTTGCGGTTCGTCAGCGGCGCGAGCTGCCGCATCAGGCGGTCCGAGGCGCGGATCAGAAACGCAATCAGGCGCATCATGCGCACGGCGGGCCGCGCGATGCGCAGCCATCGCGCCATGCGCGGCAGGCGGAGATAGCGCAGCGCCCGCAACAGCACGAAGCCCTCGCCGGCCTCGGCCATCGCCGTCGCGTGGACCGCGTAGAGGCTGATGAAACCGAAGGGGATCGACGGCAACAGGCCCGTGATCCAGTTGCGCCAGAAGTAGAACCAGCGCCGCCGGGCCAGGGCGAGGCGCATCAGGAAGTCGGTGAGGAAGACCATGCAGATGCCCAGGTCGGCCCAGGCGAGCACCACGATGGTGTCCTGGACCTCGAGGGAATCGGCGGGCAGCTCCTCGACGACCGCGATCTCGACCCCGAGCATGACCACGAACAGCAGGAGCAGTACGAGGATCAGCCGTTCCCACCACATGACCGCGCGATGGCCGAAGATGCCCTCCAGGCGGGCGCCGAGGCGCCGTTCCTGCAGCTCCCCCTCCACCCGGCGCCGCAGCCCGCGCAGCGACCTCCACGCGGGGCGAAGCCGGCGGTCCCAATGCCGCAGCATCTGGGACATGCACCAGGCGAGGTCCTCGGAGAGGATCTCCAGGTTCCGCGCCGCCTGATCGAGCGGCAGGTCCTCCAGGAACGTGAGCGTCTCGCCGCCCGCGTCGCCCAGCTCCTCGGCCGCCGCGCGCAGGGCCTCGCAGCGGTCGTCGGCCTTCACACCGGCGATCGTCTCCGACCAACCCTGCATGGCGCGGGCGCGATGCTCTTGCAGGCTGCGATACGCCTGCGGGTCGAGCTGCTCGCCGCGCTCGCCCTGCCCGGCCCGGGCCGGGCGGACCTCCGTCGGGGCCGGCATGCCGGCCTGCATGAGCAGGTGGCTCGACGATCGCCACGTGCGGCGCCATTGCTCCCAGGTCCCGACCTCGTGCTGGGATCGGATCGCCTCGATCCGCCGCGTCAGTGCGGTGACGCGGAGCCTGGCCGCGGCCTGGCGGATCTCGTCCGGGACCACGGTGTCTGGCCGGTCAGCCCAGGCGTCGATCTCCCGGCGCAGGGCCTCCTGCTCCAGGAGAATCCGGCCCAGGAAATCGACCCCCAGGTGACCGTCGAGAATGGCCGCCTGGGTTGCCAGCCAGTGGAGGTCGTCGCGAAAGCACTCGATGGCGAACGCCACGGCCTCCGGGGCGTGCGTCCCCTCCTCGAGCAGTTCGGCCAGGTAGGCGTCGTCCTGCGCGAGTCGGGTGAGCACGCGATCCGCCAGACGCGGGTCGCAGACCTCTCCCTCCCTGAAACCTGCGGCGATCTGCTCGTGGCAAACGCTCTGGGCCGCGGCCAGCCAGGCCAGCAGCTCCCGACGGACAGCCGCCTCGGGATCGGTCCGGTCCCACTGGCGGCGCAGCAGGATCCCCTCGCGCACAAGATCCAGGCACGCGCACCAGTCCGGCGGCGCAGCCCCCAGCCCTTCGGCTCGGCGACACCACGCCGCCGTCTGATCGGCGAGCTGGGTTTCCGCGACGGTGGCCATTCCGACCCTGGGCTGGGCGTGCACTGGGAGGGCGGGGGGCGACCGGGAGCCGCTTCCCGCGCCCAAATTCCCCAGTATATCCCCTCCCGGCACGCTTCGCAGAACAACCCTACGTCGCGGTGCGGCCGACCGCAGCCGAGGCGCGCAAACACAGTGCTCCGCCGCGCTTAGATTTCCGCGGCAGTCCGCGGGAGCGATCGGCCGGGCGGCCGTGCCGTTCGGCTACTTGTAGGTCGCGGAGAAGTACTCCTGGCTTGCCTTGGGGTCGGCCTTCATGCCCGGCTTGCCCTCCTGCCAGTTGGCCGGGCAGACCTCGCCGTGCTGTTCGAAGTACTGGAGGGCCTTGACCATACGGAGGGCCTCCTCCACGCTCCGCCCCAGGGGCAGGTTGTTGACCACCTGGTGCTGCACGACGCCCTCCTTGTCGATCAGGAACAGCCCGCGCAGGGCGATCCCGGCCGGCAGCAGGACGTCGTAGGCCTCGGCGATCTTCTTGTCCAGGTCGGCCACCAACGGATACTGGATGTCGCCCAGCCCGCCCGCCGTCCGCGGGCGCTCACGCCACGCCAGGTGCGTGTAGTGGCTGTCGATCGAGCAGCCCAGGAGCTGCACGCCCAGGGCCTCGAATTGTGACGCCGCGTCGGAAAAGGCGATGATCTCGGTCGGACAGACGAAGGTGAAGTCCAGCGGGTAGAAGAACAGGATCACATACTTCCCACGGTACTGGGACAGGCTGATCTCCTGGAAGGAACCGTCGGGCAGCACGGCCTGGGCCTTGAAGTCGGGGGCCTCCTGGGCAACGAGCACGCTCATTCAATGTCTCCTGCGTCGTTATGGTGGATTCAACCAGGGTCGAGTTCCCCTCCCGGCACACGCCCGGACGTCGCCGGGCACCGGGTCGGTCAGCAACCAATTTCAGGATATCTATTCATCCGCTAATCAATAGTCAATCGTCGCGCGCCAAAGGCCCGAAATGCCCGAGCCTTCCGGGGTTGCGATGCCGGGGGACAGACCGTCGGCGCGCGACACTTTGGGCCCCTCAAAAGGCGCTGCCGGGCCGCGGGCGCGGCGACAGGGAGGTCTGGAACGGTGTTCGGGGGCGATGCCGACCGGTGCGCAGCTCGAAGCAGGGGCGGGATTTGGCGCGTTTTTCCGCTTGGTGTACCCTTGGGGCAGACGTCGGCCATCGACTGGCAGGCCCCTTTGAGCTGAGGCCGCGCGGTCGAGGCTCCGCTCCGCCTGTCGAAGAGGCGGCGATCTCCGCCCCCCTCCCTTTCCCTGGCCCAAAAAGTGCTCTACCGCATCGCCGTCTATCTGGTTGAACCGTACACGATCGCCCTCGTGCTTCTCTGGCTGGCGACGCTCCGCCTGGTCTGGCGGGGCGAGGCCGTGCGCGGCAAGGGGGCCGTGTTCCTCGCCGTGCTGCTGCTGACCGTCATCTCCCTGCCGGCGACCGGGCATCTGGCGGTCGCGTCGCTGGAAGGCCCGTACCCCTTCACGCGGCAGCGGCCCGAGGACGTGGACGCGATCGTGGTGCTGGGCGGTTCCACGCGCCTGTTGGACGAGCTGGGCGGCGAGGCGATCCTGGCCGGCGACAGCATGAACCGCTGCCTGCACGCGGCCGCCCTGTACCGCGAGGGCCCGCCGATTCCGATCATCGCCTGCGGCGGCAAGGTCAAGCCCGAGCTGCCAGGACCCACGGTGGCGAAGGCCATGAGTCGATTCCTCCGCGTTCAGGGCGTGCCGGCCGAAGACCTGGTGCTCGAGGAGGGCTCCACCACGACTTACGAGAACGCCGTGCACTGCCGCGCGATCCTCGAGGAGCACGGATGGACGCGGGTCGCCCTGGTGACCGACGCCTTGCACATGGAGCGGGCCAGGCGGTGCTTCGAGACGCTGGGCGTCCAGGCACAGCCCTCGCCCTGCAACCAGATCTCGGCGTTCTTCCCCTGGACGATGGGCAGTTTCGCCCCGAGCGTGGGCGGATTGCTCACGCTCCGCGTGGCCGTCCACGAGTGGCTCGGCCTGGCCTGGTACCGGCTCCAAGGTCGGATCTAGCCGTTTGAGCAGGCATCCGTCGGGTTGCGGCCGTGTGCCATGTCATGAGGCCCGAGAGAGGCCGGAATAGAATCGCCCCAGGCCTGGCCGGCCAACTCGCCCTGCTTCCTGCGGCGGCGCGCGAGAAAGCGCCATCCCGCGGGGCCGAGAACACACACGCCAAGCCCGATCAGCATGGCGATCGGGCCCGGCTCGGGGATGATGACCGTGGACGAGCACCCTCGCAGCGTATCCAGCTCGTAAACGTTTTGCGGCTCGTTGTCGTCGAACTGGCTCTCCGACGAGGTGAACCACTCCTCGTCCACGTACTGGTCCTCGTACTCGTCCAGGTAGTCCGGCGGCTCGTTCTCATCGTCGTAGGGACTACCCGCCTCGTCGTAGTTGTACTTGTCGTTCCACAGGTAGTTCTGGTTGTCCTTCGTCCCGCGGTTCGCCTCGAACACGATGCAGAGGATGTCCGGGTCGAGCGCGTATGCGGGGTACAACTCGTTGAACTTCGCGTAGTTCAAGGCGAACTCGACGATCGGGCGGCCCTCGAGACCGTCGTTCGTCCGGCGGATGTTGAGGATCTCGGGCTTATCGCCTCCTTCGGCCTTGCCGTCGGAGATGACCTTGGGGTCAAACCCATTCATGGCACCGGACAACTCGTTGACGACGGTGATCCCGCCCGGTCCCCCGACGTCGCGATTTTCGTCCAAGTACCCAAACGCCTTCTGATCGTTGAAGGCGAAGAACTCGCTTTTCTGGAAGTCCGCGCCGGCCTCGGCCGAGAGCATGAGGCCGCCCGCCCCGTCCGGGTCGTTACTGATGCGCACGCGATAGAAGGCGCTCTCCCCGAAGTCGGGTGTGCGCGTGCCGTCCTCCGAGACCTTGTCTTCGCCGAACAGCTCGATGCCGAAGTACATGAAGGTGGCGTCGTAACCGTACAGCCCGCGCGTGATATCGATGTGCTCGAAGTAGGTTGGGCCGGATGAGTTGGTTGCGTAGATATCGGCCACTCCCTGTCCAAGCAGGGCCGCGAGCTCGGAGTCCGTGCCATAGACGGGATCCGCCGGGTCGGGGTAGCCCGGCGCGATCCTCTCGTAATTCTGGATCGTCGGTCGCTCGTACACGTCCTCGAAGTAGTTGTCGGCCCCGGTGTTGACAAACCAACTGGCCCGACCGTCCGAGGAAGTGAACTGGTTGTCGCCGGTGATCGCGTCCTGGAACACCCGCGCAGGAGCGGGTGGAACGAATGAAGAGGGAAACGACGCCAACGACGGCACGCCGGGAAGGGAGGCGCCCCAAACGAGCAGAAGAGCCAGGATAAGCCGGTACGAGTTGCTGAACACGCTGCCGCTCTCCGTCCAAGGCAGTTCCGCGCCGACGCGCGGAACACGGAGTGAATCCACAGGTTGCATTGCCGAAAACGATTGTACTAGGGTCCGAAGGAGTGTCAACCCGATCGGCGGTATCGCACCCCCCCGGATGGAGCACAGGGCACCGGTTAGCCTATTGGCATATCCCCCGGCCGTGCGCGCCCCGCTCAGCCTCGCGCCGTACCCGCAAGGCCAGGCTCAGGTAGCGGTCGTCGAGCAGGGCCATGATCCGCTCGGCGACCCAGCGGTCGAGCGTGCGCTGCAGCTCCCCGTCCTCGGGCGCGGGAGGGCCGAGCGAGGCAAGATGCTCGCGGATCCTCTTCAGCGAGCGGCCCGTGTCGCAGTAGAGGTAGGCCTCGCGCTCCCAGCCGCTCAGACGGTGCTGGAACTCGGCGGCGCCGGGGCGCGTGTCGGTCAGGAGCAGAAGCCCATCGGGCCGGTCGTACTGCCGAAGTGTGACCGTGCCGGCCAGCGAACGCCAGGTGTCGACCTCCTCGAGTACGGGGGCGAAGTAGTCCATGGGCTCGCGCCCGTCGGCATAGTCGTACTCGTAGTAGTAGGCCATCCGCCCCAGCGCGTCCTCGGAAAACGGATAGCAGTAGCGGAAGGCCGGGTTGGGGCGCGGGTTGCGCATGCCGTTGCCCTCGGGATCGGCGAAGTACGGCGAGAAGCGATCCAAGCGCACGCGGCCCACGGCCAGCGGCGGGGCAAGGTGGTAGATCGACGGGATCAGCTCGGCCAGCTTGCGGTAGTCCTCGGGGTCCTCGCCGGGAAAGCCGTAGAGGATGTTCCACTTGACCTCGATGCCCGGCTCCGAGAGCCACTTGAGCGTCTGCAGGTTCTGCACCGCGGTGGCGCCCTTGTTGATCATCCGCAGCACGGGCGTGATGAAGGTCTCGATCCCCAATTGGGCCGCGCCCATGCCGCAGTCGAGCAGGGTCTCGACCTGCCTGCGCGTCATGTTGCACTTCATCTCGAACACGTACTTCAGGTCCACGTTCGCCTCTTTGAACATGGGCAGGAACGTGTCGAAGTAGCGGAAGTCGAGGATGTTGTCCGACGAGCAGGCCTTGGTCGCGCCGTAGCGCCGGGAAAGGTGGACCAGCTCGTCCACCGCCCGGCGCGGGTCCTTGCTGCGATAGGCGATCGACGCCCCGTTGAGCCCGCAGAACTTGCAGTGGTGCTTCTGACCCCACCAGCAGCCGCGCGACGTCTCGAAGAAGAGCAGGGCCTCGACGTCGCGGTTGAGCGAGCTCCGCGCATGTCGGGCGAAGTAGTCGTCGAAGTCTGGGTAGGGGAGCGCGTTGAGGCCCTCGACCGTGAAGGAAGAGCAGAACGACGAATGAGGAATGACAAATGTCGAATGCTCGGGCCCAGAGCGTCCACTGCCCCCGGCCCCCCTGACTCCTGACTCCTTCCCCACGATCCCCGGCGTCGGCTCCGGCGTCTTGCCTGAAAGAACCTGCTCGCAGAAGGCGGGAAACGTGAGGTCGGCCTCGCCGAGGAAGGCGTAGTCGATCTCGGGGAACTGGCGCACCAGCTCGATGCCCATCTCGCCTTCGCAGGCCGCCCCGCCGAACGCGATCACGATCTCGGGCCTTCGCCGCTTGATACGCTGGGCAAGGCACACCGAGGGCATGGTCTGCTGGAACGACGAGGCGAAGCCCACGATCGCGTACCGGCTCCAGTCGATCGCTCCCTCGCACCAGTCGAGGAACGGCTCCACGTGTTCCTCCACGGCCAGGTACTGCTTCAGCTCCTCCTCGCTCATCTCGGGATCGGCGCGGCGGAGGATGTCGCGGAAGTAGCTTGCGTCGTCCGGCAGCCTGCCGTCGAAATAGTGCTTGGCGAAGAGCCGCTCGCCGCCGAGCACGAAGGCGAAGTAGTCGGCGATCCAGTAGTACTCGTCCAGCCCAAGCCGCTCGGCGAAATCGAAGTTCAGATACGCGATGTCGCAGCCGATGCCCCGCTCCTGGAGCTCCGCCTTCAGCAGGCTCGGCCCGAGGTTGGGCCAGCGGAGATTGGAGAAGGGCATATTGCAGAGGAGGACGCGGGACATGGTGCGCTGCGTCGCCGAACTGCAAGGGTGAGAGGAACGATCACTCACGCGTTGCCGCTTCAGAAGGCGGCTTAGTCTGCACAAAGGTTGGCCGGCTGGGGAGCGATACCACCACAGCGTCGCTGAGCTGCTGTTCGCGGCGGAGGTCGTCGCACATGGCATGCAAATCGTAGTTGAACTGCCTCGCGAAGTCGTCGCGGATTCTTCGGACTTCCTCGACAATCGTGTCAGGCATCGTGCTCTCCTTTCTCGGGCATCTCCTGAGGGGTGCAGGTGACGGGCGGCTCGCAACCCGTCGCACGGCAAACGGACTCGATACGCGGCCGCAAAGCGGCGTTGGCGATGTGTGTGCAGTTCCAGGTCAGCAGGTAGTTCATCCCATTGACGGCCGCCAGAGCCGAGATCCGCCGCTCGATCCCGAGCCGCCTACCGCGCCTCGCTCACCACCCGGAACCCCACGTTGAATACCTTCTGATACGGCTGGTAGCCCAGTCGGAAGCTGGAGGTGCCCCGGCCGGGCACGTCGCGCCAGGAGCCGCCGCGCACGACCTTCAGGCCGTCGGCCTCGCCCGAGTCGCGCCCGTCGCGCGGGTCGTACGGATAAGGGCGGTAACTCGAGAGCGTCCACTCGGCCGCGTTGCCGTGCATGTCCCGTAGGCCCCAGGCGTTCGGCTCGTAGCGGCCTGGCGGCACGGTCAACAGGCCGCCGTCGTTGTACCGCGTGTCCTTGGGGATCCAGTCGTCGGCCGGCGGCGGATTCTTGAGCACGTCGAAGACCGTGTAGGGATTGGTGACGAACTCGATCATCTTGGCGTCGGACACGTTGGCATGCCGCGAGAAGTCGGCGCCCCGCTCGCCGAACGAGAACGCCGTGGACGTACCAGCGCGGCAGGCGTATTCCCATTGCGCCTCGGTGGGCAGCGCGAACCGCTCGCCCGTCCTGTCCGAAAGCCAGCGGCAGAAGGCCGCCGCGTGCCGCCACGAGACGCGCACGACGGGCTGGTCCGGCTCGTTCATCGGATAGCCGTGGATGCCGAACTGGTAGGCGTTCTTCGACTCCACGCGGCTGTCGTGCTGCGGATCGAACCGGGCGAACTGCCGATTGGTCACTTCGCCCACGGCCATCCAGAAGGGGCGCTCGACCTTGACCACGGACCGCGGTCGCTCGTCCACCTCGCCCGAGGCGCTCCCCATGACGAACGCGCCGGCCGGGACGAGCACCAATTCGATGGACTCGCCTTCGCCGAGGTCGATCGTGCGACGGGTCTGCGGAGCCGCAGCGGCCTGGAGCTTCTGCGCCGCGGCCGTGTCGAGCGGGAAGCCGGCGCACTGGATCTCCGGCCGGGCCGGCTCCTCGAGCGGCTCGGGCGGGACGAACGCGACCGGCTCGGCCGGCGTCTCGGGCACGGCCTCGGGGTCGTCGTCCACGTTCGCGTAGAGCTTCAAGAGTTCGCGGCGACGCTCACGCTGCACACCCGGCTTGTCCAGCTCTTCGCCCCAGGTCCCGTGGTACGGGCAATTGAGGTCGATCCAGGTGATCAGCCGGTCCCAGGCCTCGGCATCGAGCTTGACGTTGTGGTGCCCCTTCTTGAGCATCTGCACCAGGTGCGTGGTGTCGGCGTGGAACTCCATCGGCTCGAGCAGGTGGTAGTCGCTTTCGATGCCGGGGCGGCGCACGTAGCGGTGCAGTTCGGCATAGCCCACCGAGAACTTGCCCGCGTGGCCGCCGCCATTGCCGGGCGTAATGCTCTTCCACCCCGCGAGCTTCTGGTCGCCGCGGAGATTGGGAGTGACGGTGCCGTCGGGGCGCCGCGAGCCGTCGTGGCAGCCCACGCAATGCTTGTCGATCACCGGCTGCACCTCCCGGGCGTAGCTGAAGCCCCGCAGCGGGCCGTACCACGGCTCGATCTCGTCCGGCCGGCGGTTGAGCGCCGTGGTCAGCTTCATGGGCGGGGCCGAGTTCTGCGGCTCGTGGCAGCCCGCGCACTGTACGACCTCGCCGGGCATGGCCGTCATCCAGCTCCGCATGAGCTGCACGGCCTTGCCTTCCTCGTCCAGCGGCTGGAGCGAGAGCGGCACGTTGGCCGGGATGCGGAACTTGGCCGAGCCGTCCTCGTGGACCGGCACGGTGCCGACCACGCGCTTGATGTCCCAGGGGCCGTCCGCGCCGATCACGCCCAGCAGGCCGCCCATGCCCTGGTACGAGTAGTGGTAGGTGAACAGGCGGATCTGTTTCACCGTGCCGCGGGGGATGCCCTTCAGTCCGTCGCCGATGTAGATGTCGGGGATGTAGACCACGGCGTCCTTGCGGTCGAGATCGACCTTGTCCGGGATCACTGGGGGGCGGCGGGTCTTGCGGATGGGGATCGGCTCGAAGAGGGCGTAGCCGGGCAGCTCCTTCAGCAGCACGAAGTTGTCGAACGTGTCAACGAGGTAAATGCCCCACAGCGACTGAGGCGTGGGCTTGCACGCGACCAGGAAGTGCCTCTCACTCAGCGGATAGGGATGCAGGAACTTGGGCCAACTGCTCCTGGTCAGCCCGTCGCGGATGATCGGCTCGACCGGCTTGCCGTGTCCGGGAATCCGCTGCAACGCCCCGGCCCCCTCGCGGCGTCCGGCCGCCGGATCGAAGACCACCAGCTCGCCCATGCGCGGGTTGTCGTGGTGTCCGCCGATCACGGCCACGACCTTCGTGGGATGGTTCGGCACGGCCCGGGCGTAGAAGATCGAGTTCGGCCAGTAGGAGTTGCTGCCGTAATACTCGAACTGCTCGGTGCCGTCCGGGTTCATGTGGAACAAGAGCCGCGTGTTGGAATGCGGGGTGTCGGTGTATTCCCATCGCTGATAGAGGACTCGGCCGTTGTTGAGCACGGCCGGGCACCAGTCGTGCTCCTGGTCGAAGCAGAGCTGGCGGATGTTCTTGCCGTCGCGGTCCATCTGGTAGAGCACCGCCACGTGCGAGCTCCCATACACGCACGGCACGCCCACGAAGCAGGCCGTGGAGGTGAAGATGATCCGGCCGTCCGGCAGGTAGCAGGCGTCGTAGCTGTCCACGTCGGGCTGTTCGCCGGTCAGCTCGCGCAGACCGCTGCCGTCGATGCCGATCTCGCAGACCTGCCAGCGGTGGTGCTTGCCCGGCATGGAGAAGAGGAGCCGATCGGCGTCGAAGTGCAGATCGACGTCGCCGACGAACTTGCCCTTCTCCGGCTTGAACAGCGTGGAGAGTTCTCCCTCGGGATTGGCGGGCGAGAGCACGGCGATCTCGTCGTCGAAGCCGTTCTTCGGCAGACTGGAGTTGCTCTGCCAGTTGCGCGGCAGTCCCAGGGCCGGCGACTTCGCGCCCCGCTTCACCAGAAGCAGCCGGTCGAAATCCACAAGCGGATTGGCCAGAAGGGCTTCCCGTCGGAGATCGACCAGCGACTGCTTGACGTCGTCGAGTTGCTGCTTGGCGTCGGGCGGGGCATCGCCCGCCTTCTGAAGCTCCGCGAGCTGCTTCTCGAGCGCGGCGAGCCTTGCGAGGTACTCCGGCCCCTTCGGGTACTTGGGGCCGAAGGTCCCGATCAGGTCCTCGATCGCCCGGCGCAGGGCCGCAGGGTCGGCTTCCTCGACGAGGCCAGCGGGCGTGGCCACGACGGGGGGAGGACTGTCGAGCTTGCGCGCGCCGGGCCGTTTGAGCTTCCAGCCCTCGGGAAACGGCTCCGAGGACTCGATGCGCAGGGCCACCACGTGCGGGAAGGCCCCCTCGCGCACGAGGCGCAGCGTGTGCTTGCCCGGCGCGATCCATAGCTTCAGCGATTCCTCCCACTGGGCCTGGCTGGTCATCCAGGAGCCGGTCGCCTTCTGGCAGCATTCGCCGATCCGCTCCTGGTCGAGATAGACGGTGACGGGCCGGGCCTGCTGCGCGGCGTAGCGGACGTGCAGCGTGTACACGGCCGCCACGGGGAGCGGGATGTCGTACTCGATCTCGATGGGCGATTGGCCACCGAACGCGACCATGGGCTCGGCGTCGGCCCAGGAATCGGTAAACGTCTTGGCGTTGCCGCGGTCATAGGCCCAGGCCGGGATTTCGAAGGACGCGCCGGGATTCGGGGCCTTGTCCGAATCGGCCTTCGCCGGCGGCTCTGCCATGGAGGTCGGGCACAATCCGAGAATCGCGGCCAAGAGGACCAGGAGAAGACGGCCGTGGACCTTCCTTGCGGGGTGCCAGAGACGGGCTCGCATCATGGCATGACTCCTGAGACGCGGATGGTTGGGCGGGATCGGACAGGGCCCCCCTAGGCGGACCGTTCAGTATAGCCGAGGAGACCGACGGAAGGAATGATGAGAGGCCGGCCACGTGTGGGCGTCCGGGCCGCGTAGCGGCCAGAGCGGAAAGCCGTGGGCGTCAGCCCACGGAATAGGAGCGTCCGCGCACCTCTCTCTAGCCGCGCTAGCGGCGACAGAGACGTCACCCAGCACCGCGCAGTTAACGCCCGCGCGCGGGGCTCTTAGTTCTTCGGGCTCGGCTGGCCGGGTGCTCACGTGAAGTTGACGCCCGCGCGCGGGGCTCTTAGAGTGGACCCGTGGATCGATCATGCCCCCCCCGCACCTGCTTCCCTCAAGGAGCCCCGCCATGAACGCCCCGATCCGTGCCCTCGCGCTCTTCCTGGTTGCTCTTTGCGCCGGTTCGCTCGCCTCGGGAGAGGAACCAGCCAGCAAGGACAAGATCCGCGTGCTCTTGACCTACGGGGGGCACGGCTTCCAGCAGGAGCCCTTTTTCGCCATGTTCGAGGCCACTGCCGACATCGAGGTCACGCGCGCCGAGCTGCCCAAGAAGGCCGCGATGCTGCGGCCGGGCCTCCAGAAGCAGTTCGACGTGATCGTCAGTTACGACATGTGCAAGGGCATGTCGCGCGAGCACCAGGAGGCCTTCGCTGAACTGCTCAAGCAAGGGATCGGGCTGGTCGCCCTGCACCACAATCTCGGCGCCCACCGCGGCTGGGACGAGTACCGCAAGATCATCGGCGGACAGTTCGTCTTCGAGAAGTGCGAGATCGACGGCAAGACCTACGAGAGGACCCCCTGGTCGCACGGCGAGGACCTGAAGGTCACCGTCGCCGACAAGGAGCACCCGATCACCAAGGGTGTGGAGGACTTCGCGATCCACGACGAGACGTATGGCCCGTTCTACACGGCCGAGGGCATCCACGTGCTGTTGCGGACCGACCACCCGGAGAACAACCCCGTCGTGGCCTGGACCACGAGTTACGGCAAGAGCCCGGTCTTCTACCTGATGCTCGGTCACGATGCGCACGCGTATCGCAACCCGAGCTTCCAGAAGCTGGTCGCCCAGGGCATCCGCTGGGCCGCGGCCGAGAAGCCGTAAGCACTTCACTTCGGGTTCCCGTGCTCCGCGTGGGAATCCTCTCGCCCCAGATGCTTCCTCCCAATACTCCCTTCTCCCGGCGAGCTTGCTCGCCGGCCAAAAGGTATCATGTTCGCACCAAGCATCCTCCTGGCTCTCCTGTCGCTCCAGTCCGCCCCCGAGCTCGTCGAATCGATCGACGTGTCCGCGGTCTGGTCGGGGCACCCGGTGCGGTTCGCCTTGCTGACGCACCCGCCGCATCAGTTCGTGGCCTTCTACGACGCCGAGCGGCAGATGACCGTCGCCGCGCGCAAGCTCGACCGCCGCGAGTGGCAGTTCGTCCGGCTCCCCAGCCGCGTGGGCTGGGACAGCCACAATTACCTCACCATGGCGGTCGATGACGGCGGCCATCTGCACCTTTCGGGCAACATGCACTGCGTGCCGCTGATCTACTTCCGCACCGAGAAGCCGCTCGACATCGCGACCCTCGAGCGGGTCCCGGCCATGGTGGGACGCAACGAGAAGCGCTGCACGTACCCGCGATTCCTGCGCGGGGCCGAGGGGGAGCTGATCTTCACCTACCGCGACGGGTCGAGCGGGAACGGCGACCAGATGTGGAACGTGTACGACGTGAAGACCCGTTCCTGGCGGCGGTTGCTCGACGAGCCGCTCTTCTCCGGCCAGGGCAAGATGAACGCGTACTTCCGCGGGCCGGAGCGGGATTCGCAGGGCGTATTCCACGTGTGCTGGGTGTGGCGCGATACGCCCGACTGCGCCACCAACCACGACCTCTGCTACGCGCGGAGCCGCGACCTGGTCCACTGGGAGACCAGCGCGGGCAGGCCGCTGGAACTGCCGATCACGCTCGGGAAGGCCGAGGTCGTCGATCCGGTGCCGCCCGGCGGCGGGATGATCAACGGCAACACGAAGATCGGCTTCGACGCGAAGGGCCGTGTCGTGCTGGCCTACCACAAGTTCGACGCCAGCGGCAATACGCAGCTCTACAACGCCCGCCGCGAGAAAGACGGCTGGAAGATCTACCAGATTAGCGACTGGGACGACCGCTGGGAGTTTTCCGGCGGCGGGACGATCGGTTTCGGGATTCGCGTCGGCCCGGTCCGCGTCCTGCCCGACGGGTCGCTGGTGCAGAGCTACAGCCACCGCAAGCACGGGTCGGGCACGTGGCGCTTGGACCCGGCCACGCTCCAGCCCGTCGGGCCGGCCCCTTCGCGCCCGGGCTTGCCGCGGCCGGTGCGGCGCCTGGAATCGAAGGACCCTCGCATGGGCGTGCGCACGGCGGCCGATCTGGGCCAAAGCGGCGAGCCGGGCGTGCGCTACGTGCTCCGCTGGGAGACGCTGCCCAGCAACCGCGACCGGCCTCATCCCGGCGATCCCCCCGAGCCGGCGATGCTCCGCCTCGTCAAGCTCCGCGACCCTTGACGGCGCCCTGGTTCCCATGCTCCGCGTGGGAACCTCCCGCTCGGACGTTCTGCGTCCGAAGCCCCCACCGCCAGCGCGGCGGCCAAGCCCGCCGGCCAAACGAAGGGATGGGGCCCGCCGGCTACTGCGGCGTCTTGATCAGCATGCACTGCGTGGAGCAGAGCTCGATGGGGGCCTCGTCCCTGTCCTCGGCGAACTCCTGAAACGCCTGCTTGACGCCGGCCAACAGCGAGTAGTCGTGCGAGAGGATCACCCCGCCGGGGATCATCCTGGGGTAGAAGTACTCCAGCCCGGACTTGGTGCTCTCGTACAGATCCACATCCAGATGCACGAACGAGTAGGCCAGGTCCTCCACGTGCGCCGCGGAGTCGGGAAACAGGCCCTTGTGCAGGTGGACGTTGGGGTAATCGCGCAGGTACTCCTGGACCGACTCCAGGGAGCACGTGTACTGGCTCTCGCGGTGCACGTCGCCGTCCTGCTCGGCGGCCTTGGGCAGGCCCTCGAAGGTGTCGAACAGGTGCAGCACGGTCTCGGGCCGCTTGGCCTCGCACATCAGTTTGGCGGACGAGCCCTGGAACACGCCGACCTCGGCCATGGCCCCGTCGCGCTTGCCCAGGGCCTTGGCCAGGGAAAGGACGTGGTACAGCTCGTACGCGGTGAGAAGCGAGTTGCGCTCCCGTCGCACCTGGCGCACGAGGCGGACGTCGGGCGCCTCCTTGTGCTTGCCGAGGAGGAAGATCTGGATCTTCGAGAGGGACGCAAGCCACCCCCGCTCGAGAAACGAGCCGCCGACGAGCTTCTGCAACCGCTGGTTCTTCGCGAGTCCCACGGGATGGTCTCTTCTGGTCTTCGGGATTTGCCTGGCGCACGGTGGAGCGGGCCTTGCCGCCCCGCGGACTATCTACGATACCCCGGAGGGTCTCAGATTGGGCCTGCGAGGTCGGAGAAAACGGCAGCAGGCTCGTGCGGTGCGCGACTTGCCCGACCGGCCGTCTTTCCTCCACACGCGCTTCGATCGCAGCTTGCGGCGATTCTACTTCCTTCATCAGCCGGGCCAAGCGGGGGCCGCGATGCGGTTTGCCACCCCGGGCCGCGTCCCCCCACCCACACGGCACGGGGAAGAGCCTCGCAGGCCCGACGATCACCAGTTCGTTGACGCGCGAGCGCCGCGTGTCTAGACTGCGCCATAGCTCTGTGGGTGACTCGCCCCCCTGGGGTATGGTTCTTTCCCGCCGTCCTGGCTGCCGCGATCCGTATAGCGGCCAGGCCCGCGGCCCGACCCCCCTATTCGGGAACCTCTGCCATGACAAGGCCGCCGGTCAGATCGACATCCCTCGCGTTTTGCGCTCTCCTGGTCGCCACGGCCACCGCCGCCCACGGGGCCACGCTTCCGAACGCCCTGGCCGGGCTGGAGCTGTGGCTCGACGCCGGCGACTCGGGCAGCCTCACCTTGAGCGGCTTGGACGTGGAGCAGTGGGACGACCTCTCCGGCAATGGCCATCATGCCACGCCGGCCGTGGCGACGCGTCCCACGCTGGCGGCCGGGGCCATCGGGGGACTTGCGGCTGTGCGCTTCAGCCGCACGCCGATGGGCGTGGCCGGCGACCTGGGCATCGCCGCCGACCAGGAGCGGACCACCCTGGCCGTGATTCGCTATACCACGCTGGACAACAACAACGAGCTGGCCGGGACAGGCACATCCTCGATGATCGACGTGGGGACTTACTCCCAGTCGCAGCGCCTCCGCCTCCGCGACGCCGGCCACGACGGCGACGTGTACTCCGGCGACGATACGCTACCGACCGGCGCCGACCATCTCCTGGCCGTGCGCAGTCTGCCCACCCGGACCCAGGCCTACGCCAACGGCATGGTGCTCTTCGACGCCGCCGGCAAGTACCAGCACTTCCCCATTGGCTCCGATTACCAGGTAGGCGGGGCGAACAACGACGGCCGGTCCTATCTCGGCGATCTGGCCGAGATCGCGGTCTTCAATCGGGCGCTCAGCGACGCCGAGCTGAACGACGTGGGATATCACCTTCAGACCAAGTACGGCATCGCCGGGACCTACACGGAGCCGGCCAGCCTGCCGCGCGTCGAGGGCCTGAAGCTGTGGCTCGACGCCAATGACGCCACGACCGTGACGCTCGACGGCAGCGAGGTCACGCAGTGGGACGACAAGAGCGGGCAGGCCAATCACGCCGTGGCCGGGGCGACCAAGCGCCCGACCTACGAGACGGGTGGCCTCGGCGGCCGATCGTACCTCGACTTCAGCCGCGATCAACTGACGGTCTCCGACCTGGGCATCGCGGACGGCCAGGAGCGGACGCTGTTCCTCGTGATGGACTACAGCACGCTCACGCAGAACAGCGAGATCTTCGGGACGGCCACGGGCACGATGATCGACGTGGGGACGTATTTCGCCCCATCGGATCCCAGAGAGGAGCGCCTCCGGCTGCGCTCCCCCGCAGGCAATCTCTACTCGGAGGAGGGCAGCGTGCCCACCGGCGCAAACCTCCTCACGGTCGTCGGCCTGGGTGCCGGAGAGGGGACCCTCGCGTTCCGCGACGGAGTCCAGATCCTCAGCGACCCCGGCGACTTCTTCCACTACGACCTGACCGGCAACGTGGGCGTGGGCGGGGCCCTGTTCAACGGCCGCGAGTACGTCGGCCACATCAGCGAGGTGCTCCTCTTCGACCGCGTGCTCACCGGCCGGGAGATGAACGACGTGGGCTTCTACCTGGAGCAGAAGTACGGCCTGGATACGCAGTACCGCTACGTGCCCGAGCCGCATTCCGTCGGGATGCTGGCGCTGGGTGCTCTTGTGACGGGGCTGTTCCTGGCGCGCCGTCGGCGCCGTCGGGCATGACTTCCGGCAAGGCCCGGCTTGCGTCGCCGTAAGGCATTGGTGCCCAGCGGCTTCTCGACGCGCGGCGATTCCCGCCGCGGTTTGGCAGTTTAGACTACGGTGGCGGCCTCGATGCTCGCGGTGGGCGATTCCGCGCCCCCCAGCGCGCAGGTCGTCGTGCACGGCGCGGCATCTGGTCCGGATTCCATCGCCTGGAAACTGCGCGGATGATCGCGATTCCATCGCTGTTGCTGCTTGCCTTGCTCGGGGCCGACGCGGCCGCTCCGGGCGACCACACGCGAACGCTGACCGTCGGAGAGCGGCAGCGGAGCTACGTCGTGCACGTTCCCCCGCAGTACGATCCCGAGACGCCCGCCCCGGTCGTGCTCGCGTTTCACGGCGGGGGCGGCAACCCCGAGGCCATGATGCGGCTGAGCGGGCTGAGCGACAAGGCCGACGAGGCCGGCTTTCTCGTCGTCTATCCCAGCGGGACCGGAGCAATGAAACGGATGCTGACCTTCAACGGCGGCAACTGCTGCGGATACGCCCTGCGCGAGAAGGTGGACGACGTGGAGTTCACGCGGCGGCTTCTCGACGACCTCGGCACGTGGGCCAACGTCGATGGGAGGCGGGTCTATGCCACGGGCATGTCCAACGGCGCGATCATGGCTTACCGGCTGGCCTCGGAGCTTTCCGACCGGATCGCGGCCATTGCCCCGGTCGGCGGTCCGATGGGCACGGCCACCTGCAAGCCGAAGCGTCCCGTGCCCGTGATCCACTTCCACGGCACGGACGACCGGTTCGCTCCCTTCCAGGGCGGCAAGGGTCGCGGTCCCACCGAGTTCTACTCGGTCGAGCACTCGATTCGGCAGTGGGTCAAGGCGAACGGATGCGAGCAGGAGCCCGTTATCGGCACGCTGCCCGACAAGGCGGAGGACGGCACGTCGATCACGCGCAAGACCTACGGATCGGGCAGGGACGGCTCCGAGGTCGTGCTGCTCGTGATCCACGGCGGAGGCCACACGTGGCCGGGCCGCGAGCCGCGCCTGAAGTTCCTCGGGAAATCGACCAGGAACCTCTCGGCCAGCGACGCGATGTGGGAGTTCTTCAAGAAGCACCCCTTGAAGTAGAATCCCGTCGTGAGCTGCCGGTGAGCAAACCCGCGAAAGGAGTGGCCGTGAGAACTCGTGCCGTACTGCCCCTCATCGTGCTATCGCTGCATGTCTTGCTCGACGGCCACGCCGCGGGGAGGGCGGTGCACGGTCAGGAACCGGGCCCGGGCTTTGAGCGGCTCGACCGCAACGGCGACGGCAAGCTCAGCATCGACGAGGTCCCGCGCAAGGACCTCTTGAAGCAGTACGATCGCGACGGCGACGGGCTGGTCACGCCGGGCGAGATCGCGGAGACCAGGCGCGATCAAGCGCGCCGGCAGAGGAAGGCGTCGCTGGAGACGGCCGGGATCGTGGCGCACTATGAGATCCGGTATGCGCAGACCGAGGGCGTCGAGGCCGCGCGCCAGAGCCTCGACGTGTACACCCATCCCGACCTGAAGGATGCCGCGGCGATCGTCTTCTTCCACGGCGGCGCGTGGCAGCGGGGCGACAAGCTGGCCGCGCACCGGAAGCCGGCCAGGTTCGTGCCGGAGGGGTATCTCTTCGTGTCGGCGAACTACCGTTTCCGTCCGCAGGCGACGCTCGACGAGATGATGAGCGACTGCGCCTCGGCCGTGAAGTGGGTCGTGGATGGCGCCGCGAAGTACGGCGGTGACGGGCGCCGGGTCTTCGTGTTCGGCCACTCCGCGGGAGCCCATCTGGCGGCCCTGCTGGGCACGGACCACCGGTACCTGAAGGCGGCCGGGCTTGAGCCCAAAGTGATCCGCGGCGTGGTCCCGCTGGACATGGGCTTCTACGACGTCGCGGCCGCGGCCGGCTCCGCCTGGAGCCCTGCCCGCGCGGAGATGATCGACACGGTGTTCGGCAAGGACAGGGAGCAGTGGCGCCGCGTCTCGCCGCTCGCCTACGTCGAGCCGGGCGCGGCGATCCCGCCGTTCCTCGTGGTGATGCAGGACGGCCGCGGCGATGCGGCGCGCCAGGCCGTCCCGTTCGTCGAGGCGCTCAGGAAGGCCGGCTTCCCGGCCGAGCTGTACGAGGCCAAGGGGCGCGATCACGGGACGCTCAACCGGCTCCTCGGCACGCCGGGCGACGCGGCCACGGACAAGATCCTGGAGTTCCTGAAAGCCCACCGGTAGGCGATCTCCTGCCGCCCGGCCGGGCCGGCATCGGGGGCACGCGCTGCGCGCGGCGCCCGGCGAAGCGTTCTCCCGGGCCGCGATTTGCGATCGCCGCTCGCCCAGGCGACAATGGGCCCGTCAGCGCCGGCCGTCTGCGGCCGCGCGGCGAGCCTCGAAGGAGAAATCGCGATGCGAGCGTGCTTGCGTCCGGGCGGTGTCTGGTGGTGGACGGCGAGTTTTCTGCTCTCGGCCGTGCCTGCCCTGGCGGCCGACGGCCCGGTCCGGGTTTCCGTCGATTGCGGCCGGACGTTGGACGGCCCGCTCTACCTCTGGGGGCACGTGAACGTGTCGCGCCGGGCGCCGCCCCCGGTCGAGTTGTGCCGGCGGATCGAGGAGGAGTTCGGGCGGCCCCTGGTCACCCGATGCTGGCTCATGCTCGACCAGATGTGGGACTACCGCACGGGCGAGTACCGCTTCGACTACGAGATCAACAGGGACTACTACGAAGGCGACCCGAACAAGAAGCGGTACGGCGTGCCCGGCCACACGACCGGCTTGCACTACTACGATTACCTCGACTCGGTCAGCAAGCACAGCGACGCGGTGCTGATGAACGTCCGCCGGTACGAGCAGGAGGTGCTCACCGGAATGATCGGCGCGGACAAGTGGAAGGAGGTGTTCAAGTCCGCGGTGCGCCACTACAAGCAGCGGTGCTCCAATCTCCGCTACATCGAGGTGCTCAACGAGCCGACCGCGAAGAACCAGAGCAACCTGGGCGAGCTCGACCGGTACTATGCCTTCTACCGCAAGGCCTACGAGGCGATCAACGAGCTGAACGACGAGCTCGAGCCGGAGCCCCGGCTGCTGGTGGGAGGGAACTCCGGCTTCCGCACGCGCGAGGCCGTGCACCTGATCCGCGACTTCGCCCGGGACAAGGACGCGGACAAGCGGCTCGACTTCGTCTCCTTCCACGACTACTGGGCCTGCAAGACGCCCGCCGAGATCGCCGGCTGGGAGCGTGAGATCGACCGGGCCCTGGCCAAGGCGTCGCTGCCCACGGACACTCCGATCTTCGTTACCGAGATCGGATACGCCTTGAAGTGGAAGGCCGATCCAAGCCGCAATCTCTGGCAGGCCGCCGGGATGACGGCGTTTCAGTACCAGGCCCGCCGCGCCAGGGACTTGCGCCTGTTTCCCTGGGTCCAGTTTCATTCCCAGCCGCAGATCGCCATGGTGCAGTTCGATCCGCGGATGCGCATGACGCCCTACGGCGCGGCCGTGAAGATGCTGCGCATGCACCGGGGCGAGGAAGTCGCCGCTCGATCGTCGGGACTGGACGCGGAGGGCAACGGGCTGGGCGTTCTCGCGACGCGGGACGAGATCGGCCTGACGATCCACCTCTGGAACCTCGACCCGGGGGGGAGCGGGAAGGTGCGCGCGGAGGTCTCGATCGCCAACGTGCCCAAGTCGATGCGCACCGGCTCCCTGACCGTGCGCCGGTACCTGATCGACTCGACGCACAGCAACTGCTTCGCCGCGCCCGGCGCGCGCGGCGGCCTGGAGAAGGCCGCGGAGACGACGATGGACGGCGGCGCCGCACTGAAGCTCTCGGCCGAGCTGGAGCCGATGGCGGTCTGCCTGTGGGCGATCGATCGAGCGGCCGCGGCGAGGCAATGACCGCCCCGCGGTCCGCGGCGATGTGCGGCGGGCCGGGCACCGATCCCGCCGTCCGAAGCGGCGACGGCTTCTCAGTTCACCGGCCCGGACCGGCCGCCCACGTCGATGGTGATCTGGCCGTCGCGGTCGCAATGGATCGAGGCCGACGCCCGGTCGTAGCGCGTGCGCAGCACGACGGGATTCTTCCACACCATCCAGATGTGCTTGAGCACGCGTCCCACCTCGGCGAGCCGGACCTCGCCGCCCAGCCCCCCGCGCTCGCGGAGAATGGAGCGGACTTCGCGCAAGGGGATCTCGGGCTCGAAGAGCTTCAGGTCCCGACCGTCGTGGACGTGCTCCAGGACCAGCGTGCGGTCGGTGTAGTAGTTCGCGTCCACGACGCGAAGCATGGGGAACAGGTTGTGTCCGACCTGCATCACGGCCGCAACCCGGATCCGCTCGTAGCCTTCGGAGTCGGGCACGTCGAGCACCTCGTACACGGCCTCGTCGCCGAGGTCGTCGGCCCAGCGGTAGCGGAAGAGCTTCAGCCCGGCGATCAGCTCGTCGGTCAGGTAGTTGGCCACGAAGGAAGCGTCGTCCTCGGTGTCACGGACTTCGAAGAGCTTCTGGTCGCCCTGGCCTCCGGGCCGGCCCCACGCGTCCGCCTCCTCGGTGCCGGGATGCTCCCACCGGCGGTAGATGTCCTTCCAGAGCGCCCAACCGAGATGGTAGGGGTTCATCTGGTACGTCCCGGGCACGACGACCCCGGACATGCGCCGGGCGTACTCGACGTCGAACTCGGCGGGACGGTCGGGCAGGGCGTGGAAGATCCGATCGTGCCAGTACGTGGCCCAACCCTCGTTCATCACCTTGGTGGCGATGTTCGGCATGAAGTAGTCGCTCTCGGCGGCCACGATGTGCAGCACGCGCTTCTCCCACTCCTGCAAGGGCGCGTACTCGGCCAGAAACCGCAGCAAGTCCTCGTCGGGCTCCAGCGGGATGCGGTCCAAATGCAGCGGAGGGCGCCGCCGCTCCTCGCGCGGCTTGAGGTGGTCCCACGGCCCTGGTTCGACGCGCCGCGAGGCGATCAAGCGGGCCTTCTGCTCCTCGAGCGACTCGCGCCGGCGCCCCATGACCCTGGGACGGTGGAACATCAAGGCGTGTCCCGCGTCCAGCAAGCGCTCCAGCCGGTCGAAGGGAATGGAGGGATCCTCGCGATACACCTCGATCTCCTCGGCATGCGCGCGGAACATGTCCACGGCCCCCGCGGCGTCGGTCAGGCTGCGGAACCAGAGGTTGTTGGCGAAGAAGTCGCTGTGGCCGTACACGTGGGCCATCACGAGCACGTGCAGGGGAAGGGAGTTGTCGCGCCAGCAGAATGCCTGGGCGGGGTTCGTGTTGACGACCATCTCGTACGCCAGGCTGGTCAGCTCGAACCGCTTCAGCGTGCGGTGGACGTCGTACGCCTTGCCGAAGCTCCAGTGCGCGTACCGGAACGGCACGTGGTAGGCGTGGATGTCGAGCATCTGCTCGTAGTTGTAGTGGCGGAATTCGACGGGATACGGCGTGAGCCCGAACGACTCGGCCACCTCGCGGATTCGTTCGTCCCAGACCGCCAGGTCCTGGATCGTCCAATCATGAAGCGCCATAGGGGGCCTCTCGCCCGAGAGGATCGGAACCGGTTGTGCGGCGGCGACCGCCTCGAAGGCTCCCGCCGGCCGCCGATGCGGGCCTCGGCGACACCGCTCCGCGTACGCGCCGCGGGCGAACCGCCGCGCGCTCAGACCTTCTCCCGCGTCATCAGCTCGCGAAACTGCGGGTAGATGTCGTCGCGCTTCTCGATCTTGACGAACCCGATGTTCGGGAACTCCTCCGCCAGCGGCTTGAGCACGTCGAACACGGTGCTCCACTCCATCGCGGCATACACCGGGAAGTAGAAGCTCTCCGAGGGGTTCACCTGCCCGTACCCGAAAAGGTTGCAGCATTGCAGAAGGCGTCGCGCCGCGGCGACCACCATCTCGTTGTCGTCCTGCCAGTTGTCGCCGTCGGAGATGTGGAACGCGTACACGTTCCAGGCGTCCGGGGGATAGCGCTCCCGGATCACCTCCAGGGCCATCTCGTAGGCGCTGGACACGACGGTGCCGCCGCTCTCCCGGGTGTGGAAGAACTCGTCCTCGTTCACCTCCCGGGCCGTGGCGTGGTGGGTGATGAACACCAGCTCCGCGTGTTCGTACTTCGATTGGACGAAGCGATAGAGAAGCCAGAAGAACACCCGCGCGAGGAATTTCTTCGAGTCGTCCATCGATCCGCTGACGTCCATCATGCACACCAGCACGGCGTTGGAGACCAGGCGGAGCCGCTCGGAGAGCCGGCGGAACCGCAGGTCCTCGTCGATGAAGCCGGGCCCCGGCGTGCCGCCTTCGCGCGTCTCCGACTGCTCGCGGCGGATCCGCGACCGCATCGTGCCGCGGCGGTGGAGCCGCGCCATCGAGCCGTAGCGCGTCATGCCGGTCATCCCGCCCTGCTCGACCACCGGCATCTGGCGAAGCTGCTTGGCGAGGAAATCGGGAAGCTCCAAGTCGTCGAAGAGGAACTCGTCGATCTCCTCCAGCGAGACCTCCACTTCGTAGATGTCTTCCCCCGGGTCGCGTCCGCCCGGCCCCGACGCCCCCTGCTGCGGCGTCCCCCTGGAGACGCCGAAGGTGTCGCCGCGCTGGCGGTCGCCGCCCGCGCCGACGGAATCCGTCTTGCGCCCGAACACGAACCGGTACTCGGGGAACGCGCGAATCCTCAGCGAGGCCTTCTTCCCCCGCCGATCCGTGCCGATGATGTCCTGATTGGCCACGAGCCGGGCGAATCCCTTGCGGATCGCGTCGCGGCACTTCTCGCGGTGCCGCTTGCGGTCGCGTCCCGAGCGCTGGCCGCCCGACTCGCGCGAGTAGTCGTGAATGCTCATCGTGCTCGTCCCTCCGTGCCGGATGTGCCCCGTGCCCCCTCGGGGCGCGGTGGTCATGATGATCGTGCGGTGCGGGGGAGCGGCTACTGCTGGAACAGGTTGTGGTTGTGGGCGAAGCGCAGCACGACGTCCACGCAGATCGGGCAGTAGCCGTGATCCTCGATCATCGTCTCCACCATGCGGGCGTAACGCTCCTCGTCGTCCGACGTCTTGATGGCGCCCCGGGAGATCACCCGCGTGTAGTCGGCCACCGAGCTGAAGAGCCGCCGCTTGACGGCCTCGCGAATCCGCTCGTGGTCCTTGAAGCTGATGGTCTGGTTGTGCTGCCGGCGCCGGGCCACGAAGGCGGCGATCTGCGAGCGGAACTCGTCGGCCTGGGCCTTGCTGTTCAGACCGATGGGCCGCTCCATGGCCGCCATCAGGTCCTCGTTCGGCTCCTCCAGCTCGTGCGTCTTGGAGTCGCGAACCTGTTCCCGCATGTTGTACGCGAGAACGTGCTCGAGGTACTCCTGCCACATCTGCTCCGCCGATTCCTCGTAGGCGTGGATGAACCCCATGGCGATGTGCTCGCGAAGCACCTCCTTGAGGTACCAGCGGCGCACGATCCCCTTGAGAATCGTGTCGTCCAGGTGCTCGCGCTCTTCGGGCGGGAGGTCCGAGTCGTGGATGAACTCGCTGAGTACCTCCATCACCTGCACGGGGGTGACGCACTTGCAGTCCGGCGCCCGGGCCAGGGCGGCGCCCATGGCCTTGGTGGCGAACCGGGTGGAGAAGCCCTCGAGTCCCTCGCGCGGGCCCGCTTCCTCGTACAGCTCGCGGATGTCCACCGGTTTCTCCCGCGCCGACTGCTCGGTCACGTCCTGCCCGTCGTAGAGCTTGACCTTGGTCAGCGGGTCCACCTTGTTCGACTCCTGGAGCACGGTCAGCTCGGTGAACAGCGCGCAAACCTCTAGGGTGCCCGGGGCGATGTGGGCGGGCTTCCCCTCGGTGGAGAGGAAGCTGGCCTCGCGCACGATCACCTTCTCCAGGATTCTCCGCTGGTCGCTCACGTGCAGCGGATAGCGGAACTTGATGGGCACCATGCGGTCCACGAGGGCCTCGTTCCGCTTGTCCGTGCGGAACCGCTCGAACTCCGTCTCGTTGCTGTGGGCCACGAGCACCCCGTCGAACGAGAGCATGGGGTGCTGGCCCGGGGCCCGATACCGCTTCTCCTGCGTGGCCGAGAGCAGCGGCAGCAGCAAGGGCACGGGGTTCTTGTTCAATTCGTAAAGGTCAACGATTCCTCGGTTGCCGCGGTTCAGCGCGCCGTCGAGCTCCAGGACCCGGGGATCGTTCTCCCCGTACTTGCCGATCAGCCCCAGGTTCTCCCGGCCGATCAGCAGGCTCACGTCCATGCTGTTCTCGTCCGAGGGGGGCAGGACGCCGATGCCCACTCCGTCCTCGGCCGAAAAGCGACGCGTGAGCACGGGAAACTCGCCGAACTCGCCGTGGAACTCGTCGTGAAGCCGCTGCTTGCAAAGCGGGCACAGGTAGCCTTGGAAGTTGTCCAACGGCACCCCCAGCCTCTCGGCCCATCGGGGCCTGAGCTCCTTGGGGATCAGATGCAGCGGCTCTTCATTGATCGGGCAGCCCTCCAGGGCGTGAAACGGGGTGGACATCTCGAGGGCCCGCTTCATGTGGTCCAGCATGGAGGTCTTGCCCGAACCTACAGGTCCGATGAAGTAGAGGACCTGGCGAGACTCCTCCCCACCGCTGGACGCCGCCTTGAGGAACTCCATGATCCTCATGATCACCAGGTCGAGACCGAAGAACTCGTTCTCGAAGTACTTGTAGCGGACGATCTTGCGCGCGCGCCCGCCGTAAATCCGGTACAGCCGCTTGTCGGTCGACGTGTCGATCTCCTCGACACCGTACCGGACAATCGCGTCGTACAGTCGCTGATGCGCGTTTCTGACGATCGAGGGGTCTTCCTTGACCAGCTCGTAGTACTGCCGGAACGTGCCACGCCAAAGGGTCTCTCCGGCCAGTTTCCCGGAAGCCGCGACCAGATCTTCGAAGTCGTAATCCATGAGACTAACCTCCGCGGGCTTTTGTCGAGCGTAAGGGGGGGCCGGCCGCTGCGGCACGCCTTGGAGCGGTCGGCATCCCGGGCCGGGCTCTCGAGGCCGATGCGCGTCCGTCTCTTCCCATGAACCGCGCTGGGCTCGACATCGCCTCCCGGCGAAGCAGATCCTCGTGACGACTCAAGAGGGGGCCGGCATCGCGGGAGGTCCTTTGCGGGCCCGCCTAATCGTTACGACCGGAACGATCCGGCCCCCTGCTTCATTCTACCAGTCCGCGCCGGCCAGCCGCCCAAATCGTCTCCAAGTCCCTCCGCTCGAGGCCCGCGCCACGCGCGATTTCCCAGGCGCGAGAACCACTTGCCGCGATACGTCGGACCGGGACAACGGCGGTGGCCCAGGTCTGGAGCGAACGCAAGCAGAGAACGCAACCGTCTGCCTTCATTGCAGTTGCGAGGTCCGCCCGAGTGTCCACCCCCACGCGCTGCCGGCCAGGCTTGACGGCACGGGAGACGCAGGCGCGCCCGAGCAGGTCGCAAGGAGTCGCGAGCCGCCCAATCGCGGCGCGGGCGTTCGTCTCGTGGGTCTGGCGGGGGCGCCCATTGCAGACCGCAGAGGGGTGCGAGCGGCAGAAAGCGATCGCGGCGCGACCGGCTTCGCCCCTTGCCTGAAGAGCCACTTTAGGGCGACGCGGTTCGCGCGGTGCCAGACGCGAAAATGGCATCCGAGGACCGAGTGGCCACGGCGAAGCCCGAGGGACTGACTCGACCGCAAGGCCGGCCGAACCGCTTGCCTGCCCCACGCGCCGGCCAGCGTGTTCCTGCCGCCCGACTCCCGCGCAGGCCAGCGCGGCGAGGGCAATCAGTCGGGCGCCTTGCTCCGGCGGCGCTTCGCGTCTCTGGGGCGCTTGGGGGGATAAGGCTGGCCGCTGAGGTAGTTCAGCCGGTCGTCGATGTCGCCCCCGCGCGCGACCGGATCGAAGTCCGATCGCGCGGCCGGGTAGCGTTCGCCGAAGAAATCACGGAAATACACGACGGCGTTGAGGGCCTCGGTGGCGAGGACCGGGCTGCGCGTCGTGTTGACGATCTGCGCAAGCCCGGGCTGGGGATTCCGCTCGCCGACGATACCAAGAAACACCAGCGCGCGAACGCGCACGATCTCCATGTCGTCCTCCAGCAGACGCTTGGCCGACGCCGCCAGGTCGGACGCCTCCTCGCCGAAGGCGCTGCAAACCATGGCCGCCCAGTAGCGGATCATGGGATTCCCGGACTCAAGCGCCTTGCGGATCTTCGGCCTGGCTTCCTCGTACGGGAGCAACGCCAGATCGGCCGTGTCGGCCAGCCGCGCGATCTCGGCCTCGTGCGCCCGGCCGAACGCCACGGGGTCGTCCATCGCGTTTTCCACCAGGTAGCTCTCCGGGTAGAAGCTCAGGTCCGGCAGCCCCTTGACGATCGTCTGCAAGCGTTTGCGCATCGCGGCCAGCGCCTCGGCGTGCCTCGGATCGCCGGCCAGGTTGCGGACCTCGTGCGGGTCGGCCTCCACGTCGAACAGCATTTCGACCGGCTTGGGCTGGAAGAACGCCAGCGGGGGACCGCTGAGCTTGCCGGCTCTGGACAACTCGCGCCACTCCCTGTAGGCCAGCATCTTGTAGCGGTAGTTGTTCTGCAGGCCGTCCGGCAGATACGGCTGGTAGCATCGGAGGTAGTGGTACTTGCCCTTGCGCAGGGAGCGGACCAGGTCGTACTTCTCGTCGAAGCGGTCGGCGTAGCCGAACGACTCGTCGCGGGCGTTGACTCCTTCCCTCGCGACGCCTCGGCCCAGGAAGGGCCTGCCATCCACCTGGCCGGGCACCTCCACCCCGGCAAGCCGAAGCACGGTGGGTCCGAAGTCGATGAAGCTGACGAACCCGTCGATGCGGCTGCCGCACTCCGCATCGACCAGGTGCCGGAAGTTCTCCGGGACGCGCACGACCAGCGGCACGTGCAGGCCGGAGTCGTAGAGGTAGCCCTTGCTCCGCGGAAGCACGCCGCCGTGATCGCCGAAGTAGAACACGAACGTGTCCTCCAGGAGGCCGTCTTCCTCCAACTTCGCCACGGTCTGGCCCACGATGCCGTCGATCACGGCCATGCGGTCGAGGTACCGGGCGTGCGTGTAGCGGAAGAGCGGCGTGTTGGGGAAGCAGTCGGCCAGCTTCACGGACTCCGGGTCGGTTTCGGTCTGCTGGTTCTCATAGGTCTCCCTCTTGAAGTGCAGCGAACTCTCGTGCGACTGGCCGTGGGACTCCATGTGGAAGAAGGGCTGCGACTTCTCCGGGCGGTTGCGCCAGGAGGCGTTGCGCGACGATTCGTCCCAGACGCCCGGGCCCTCGATGGCGTTGTAGTCCTTCTTCGCGTTGTTGGTCGTGTAGTAGCCGGCCTCGCGGAGGCAGGCGGGGAACATGCGGAGGCCCTCGGGCATGGGGGCCGGCTTGTACTTGCGGTGGAACTGGGTGCCGATCCGCGGGGCGTAGCAGCCGGTGATCAGCGTGGTTCGCGCCACGGAGCAGACCGGGGCGTTGGAGAACGCATGGTCGAAGGTCAGCCCGTGCCCGGCCAGCTTGTCGATGTTGGGGGTCTCGGCCCCGCCCGGGAAGAAGCGGTCGAGGTAGTGCACCGAGTTGTCTTCGGAGACGATCCACACCACGTTGGGGCGCTCGGCGGCCGAGGAGGAGGTCGGAACTGCCGCGACGAGGGCCAGGGCAAGCAGGAAACGAATCATGGGGTGGGCCTTCTCCGTTGAGGACGTGCGGGACCGGCGCGTTGCCGGCGTGTGCCCGGGGACACGGGGCCAGGCCATTTTATCAGGGAAGACGGCCGCTTTCACCGGTTTCCCGTCACCAGGGCCCCGCCAGCCTGGAATTCCGCGGGAGGTGGAGTAAGATGGCGCCTGAGTAGTTCGGAACCCCGCCAAGGACGCCGAATACTGGTGGGTTGCGCTGCGCTCACCGACCCGGCGCCAGCTGTCCCGATTCTCATCGACCCAGGAGAGCCCCATGTCCCAGTCCCGCCACGCATCGACCTCCTCCCGCCGCGAGTTCCTCCAGCGCAGCGGCTCGGCTGCCGCGACCGCCGCCGTGTTGGCCGGCTCCGTGCCCGCCGTTCATGCCGCCGAGGACAACACGATCCGCCTGGCCCTGATCGGCTGCGGCGGCCGGGGCACGGGCGCGGTGGGCAACGCGCTGAAGACGGCCGACCAAGGCCCGATCAAGCTCTACGCGGCGGCCGATCTCCACGAGAATCGCATGGAGGGCGCGATCAAGGCCCTCGGCAAGCGGTTCCAGGGCCAGGTCGACGTGTCGCAGGATCGCAAGTTCCTCGGTTTCGACGCCTACAAGCGGGCCGTCGACGTGCTTCGGCCGGGCGACATCGCCCTGTGCACGACGCGGGCCTACATCCGCCCCGTCCACGTCGAGTACGCGGTGAAGAAGGGCATCCACGTGTTCATGGAGAAGCCGTTCGCCCCCGACCCGATGGGCCTGCACCGCATGCTCCGCGCCGGCGAGGAGGCGGAGAAGAAGGGCGTGAAGATCGCCGCGGGTTTGCAGTGCCGACACTCCCCGGCCCGGGCCGCGCTGATCGAGAAGATCCGCAGCGGCGAAATGGGCGAGCTTTCCTACATCCGGGCGAACCGTCTCACCAGCCGCCGCTGGATGGGGAGCATGGGGGAGAAGTCGAACGACCTGATCGAGCAGCTCCGGTTCGGCAAGATCAATCTGCTATGGGTCGGATCCGGCCACATGGTCGACAACCTCATCCACCAGATCGACGAATGCTGCTGGCTGATGGACTCGTGGCCGGTCTCCTGCCACGGGATGGGAGGTCGCGAGGTGGGCAGCGACGACCACGGCCAGAACATCGACACCTACTCGATGGAGTTCACCTTCCCCAACGGCAAGAAGGCGTTCTGCGGGTTCCGCCGTGCCCACAAGGGACACCGCGAGTTCGCCACGTTCGTCCACGGCTCGAAGAAGGCCGGCCAGTTCTCCGGCAACGTGCACAAGGCCACGGTCCACCTGTTCAAGGACCAGCGGATCGACAAGGACAACATCGCCTGGTCGCCCACCCCCGACGCCCACACGCCCTGGGACTACGAGTGGATCAGCTTCATCCGCAGCATCCGCAACGACAAGCCCCACAACGAGGCCAGGCGGGCCGTGTACGCCGACTACGCCTCGCTGATGGGGCGCGCGGCCGCCCACACCAACCAGATCGTCACCTGGGAGGACGTGACGGGCTCGAAATTCCAGTTCTGCGACTACCTCGACGAGCTGGCCTGCGACAGCCCTCCGCCGGTGAAGGCGGACGAGAACGGCTACTTCCCGGCCCCGGCCGCGGGCGAGTGGAGAGAACTCTGAGCCAAGCGCAAGCGCCTCCTGGAGGCGTCATTCGCCTTGCGTGATGCCGGAAAGAGGGGTCACGACCCTCTTGCCCAAGCAGCCCGAAGGGGGCTTCGCCCAAGAGGGGCCTTACCCCTCTTTTCTCCCGGGATCGCGCGCGGCTATTCATCCGCAGCGGAGCCAGTCTTGTGCGCCGGGCGAGCGCCGCGAGGTCCGACTGTCTCGGGGTCGTCCAGAGGCGGTGGATTGCATTGCGACCCTTCGAGGGGCTCACCCCTCGAGATGCACGCCGCCGCGGGCGAGCGCCTCCTTGAGCTCCTGAAAGGACAACTGCCGCGTGCCGCAGCCGGCCCTGGCGCAGAGGGCGGCAGCGGTGCCGGTGGCCTGGCCCTGCGCCATGCAACTGACCGTGTTGCGCGTGGACATGTGGGCCCGGTGGTCCGAGGTGATCATCATCCCCGAGACCAGCAGGTTGTCGATCCCCTTCACGCGCAAAGCGCGGTACGGCATGCCGTACGTGCCGCCGCCCTTGATCTGCAAGCGCGGGGCCGAGTCGTGAAACCCGTACACGTACACCTCGTCGTCGAAGTGGCGCGCCTCGATCACGTCCTCGTGCGTCACGTCGTAGTCGCACGCGATCAGCCGGCCGCGGCGGATGCACAATCGCGGGCTGGTGCGGGCGGTGAACGCCTTCTCGCAGCCCGGCACGTACTTGCGGAACAGCTCCACCGCTTGGTGTTGCCGCTTGCGCAGCTCCAGCTCGGCCCGGGCGACCGCGTCGCGGCTCGTGGGGCTGACCGGCATCTTCAGGTTCAGCTTGATGAACATGAAGTAGTTGTCGTGCACGGTCGTCGTGGTCATCGACATGCCGATCTTGCGGGCTGCGGCGCGGAAGCCCTCGGGCAGCCCCACCGTGCGCCCGTTGAGACGCACGATCTGGCCGTCCTCGCCGCTGCGCCGCCCCCGGGCACGCTGGGTGAGGGCGTCGTGCTCCTGAAGAAATGCCTGGTACCTCTCCACGTCCACGTTGCCGATGCCGATGCTGTTGGCCACGGGGTAGTCGTTGGGCTCGGTGTACTCGGCGCCGGCGGCCGCGGCCAGGTCGCCGTAGGCCGTGCAATCGACGAAGGCCTTGGCCAGGATGGCCTCGCGCCCGGAGCGGCTCTCGGCGATCGCGCCGCGGACCTTCGAGCCGTCCATGATCGCCCCGGCCAACAGGGTGTTGACCCACACGGTCACGCCGGCCTCGGCGAGCATCTCGAGGGTCACCAGCTTGTAGAGCTCCGTGTCGATCGCGGTGCAGACCGAGTCGTAGCTGAAGCCCAGGTCCATCTCCGCGTGCCCGGACGTGCCGCCGATCTTGGCCAGCCGATCGATGATCTCTTGTGCGATGCCGCGGATTACCTGGCGCTTCTCGACGCCGGGGAAGGCCTTCCAGAGGTTATAGAAGCTGTGCAGCGCGGTGCCGCCCTCGGTGACCGTGCCGCCCGTGTATCCCTTGACCTCGATAAGCACCGTGCGAACGCCCTGCCGGGCCGCGGCCAGGGCGGCCACCACCCCGGCCGTGCCGCCGCCGGCGACCACCACGTCGAACTCGCGGACCGGCAGCTTCCTGGCCGGCTCGGTGTAGGTGCGGGCCTGGGGTGCGGAGGGATCGGGCTCGGCCCCCGTGGCCCACACGGCCGGCACGCCCGCGGCCAGCGCGGCCATGCCCTTGTGAAAGTCTCGGCGTTTCATGGGTTTCTCCTGTTGGATGCGGGGTAAGTGGTAGGGTGGGCGAGCGCCGCGAAACCCACCATCTGCCCGATCTCAACCGGAGACAGGTGGGTTTCGCGGCGCTCGCCCACCCTACGGCGCCAGCCAGGATAACCGCTGCCACGCCTAATCAGAAGCCCCGGCGCCCCCACGGCCCCGCGCCGGCTCCCCGCCCGGCACGATGGCCAACACGCGCAGGTCCGCCCCGAGCGGCCGGTCGGGATCGGGCGGACACTGGATCGACCCGTCCGGCTCCTCGACGGCCACGATCTGGCTGCCGTAGCGGGCGCGGAAGTCGGACGCGCGAATCGAGCGGCCCACCACTTCGCCGGGCACGCTCAGCCGCTTCAGGCGCAGTGGCTCGGCCGGCGAGACGGCCAGGAGGAGATTGTCGAGTCGTGCTTCCTGGTCGATGGCCAGCAGGCCCTCGTATTCCTGGAGGAGGAAGTCCCGCGACTTCTCGATCTGCTCCTTGACCGCGGCAAACACCCGGTGCCGCGTGAGCATCCCCAGCCATGCGCGCGGCTCCTCGCGCCCGACCACGGGCAGCACGGTCTGGCCCTCGCGGCGGAACAGTTCCAGGGCGTGGTACAGGTCGTCGTCCGGGTGGAGCCAGGCGTAGCGGTCGTTCATGATGTCCTGGGCGATCACCATCCGGGCGAGCGCCGCGTCATTCAGGTCGCGGTCCAGGTCGGCAAGCGTGATCATCCCGCACAAAGCGCCGTTGTCCACCACGGCCACCGCGGGCGGGTCGCCGGGGGCGATCCGCCGGATCATCTCGCCGAGCGGCGTGGCGGGCGCGACGACCTGCGGCCACTGGCGATCGGCGAAATCCTCGACGCGCGAGTGCTGGAGCAAATGCACCACGGCGTCGGCCGCGTGCACCGGCGACTCGGCCGACGTGGGGACCTGCTCGCGGTTCAGGCCCCAGCGTCTGCCCACCACGTAGGCCGCCACGCACACGAGCATCGAGGGGGCGATCAGCCGGTAGGTTCCGGTCATTTCCAGGACCATCACGATCGCGGCCAGCGGCGTGCGCATGCACGCGGCCAGCACCCCGCCCATGCCCATCGGGATCAAGGCCTGGCGCAGAGGCTCGGGCAGGATGCCCGGGGCCACGGCCTCGCAGCTCGCGCCGAGGAAGGCCCCGGCCGATCCGCCGATGAACAGCGCCGGCCCCAGCACGCCGCCGGCCGCGCCGCTTCCCACGGTGAAGGCCGTGGCCAGGCACTTGGCCAGCGTCACGGCCCCGAACAGCCCGGCCCAAAAGAGCCACGGCTGCGGGCCGCGGGCGAAGAGCGTTTCATCCATGGCGGATTGCAGCAGCTCGTACCGCCCGTCCATCACCTGCGGCAGCAGGCACGCCAGGCCCCCCGTGGCCAGGCCGCCCAGCGCGGGCGCCAGCCAGCGCGGCATCCACCCCATCCGGTCGCGCAGCCATTCGACGGCCTGGAAGCACTGGCCGAAGAAGATCGCCACCAGCCCGCACAGCGGCCCCAGGAGCACGAACGGCAGGAGCTGCCGCGGCGAGGTGAAGGCGAGCTGCGCGGCGCTTCCGAGCAGGTAATGCCCGTTGCCCCACACGGCCATGAATGCGGAGTAGCCGATCACCGAGGCGACCACCGAGGGGACGATCGCCTCGGACTCGTACTCGGGCTCGCTATAGGGGAGGCTCACGGCGAACAGGGCCCCGCCCAGAGGGCAGCGGAAGATCGCGCCGATCCCTGCCGCGCAGCCGGCCAGGAGCATGATCCTTCGCTCGCGCGGGGTGGCGCGGAACAGCCCTGCACAACTCGAACCCAGACCCGCCCCCAGAGCGGCGATGGGACCCTCGGGTCCTGCCGATCCGCCGCAGGAGATCACGCCCACGCAGGCCGCGGCCTTGACGGCCGGCTCGCGCCAGGGCAGCACGCCCCCGCCGCGGTGGAACGCCCGCGTGAGGATCGACGTGCCGTGCCCGGTCAAGTTGGGACAAAACAGGAGGACGACGATCCCGGACAGGAGTCCCCCGGCGGCCGGCAGCAGGAGCACGCCCCAGCGGAGCTGGAGGTAGCTTGCCGACGCATGATCGGCCACGCGTCCCACGAGGCGCTCCATGCCGGCGTGAAGGCCCCACTCCATGGCCGCCGCCGACAGCCCGGCCAATACGCCCACGACCGCGGCCATGCCCAAGAGCCGGGTCCAGCGCGCAACGGGGTGGGGGAGGTGGCCTCGTCGGGATCCCACGGATCGTGCCTCGCTCGTGCATGCTCTTTGCCAGCACCTGCGCGCTGCTTGGCAAATCGTACCACTCAGCCGCGGCAGCGACGGCGAAGGGAGGCCGCGAATCGCAAGGAAACCACGGATAGCACGGATCACACGGATGGGAGGGAGACGACGCAGTCCCATCACACCCATCCGTGCGATCCGCGGCATCCGTGGCGCCCTCTGAAGCCTCACTCCCGGCATGGTCGCCACGAACGAGGGGCCGTCCCCGGGCCCCCCTCACGGCGTTCGTTGACGGGCGCGGCGGGGCCTGATAGGCTTCGGCCATCGGCGGGCAGACCGGGGGACTTTGCCGCAAGGAGAACGATGGTGGGCAGCAAACGGATCGGGTTCGTCGCCACGCGGCTGGCAGGCACCGACGGCGTGAGCCTCGAAGCGGCCAAGTGGGCCGAGGTGCTCACGCGCATGGGCACGGAGTGCTACTACATGGCCGGCGAGCTGGACACGCCCCTGGAGCGATCGCTGCTGGTGCCGTCGTGCCACTTCACGCATCCCGGGGCGCAGGAAGTCCACGACGGCTGTTTCGGGCGCACCACGCGCCTCCCGCGGGTGTCGCGGAAGTGCGAAGAGCTCAAGGCCGTGCTCAAGCAGTCGGTGCGGGACTTCGTCGATCACTTCGACCTCGACCTGATCATCCCGGAGAACGCCCTCACCATTCCGATGAACATCCCGCTGGGGCTGGCGATCACCGAGTACCTCATCGAGCTGGGCACGCCGGCCATCGCCCACCACCACGACTTCCACTGGGAGCGGAACCGCTTCCACCGCAACGCCTGCGCCGACTACCTGGCCACGGCCTTCCCGCCGCGCCTTCCGACCATCCAGCACACGGTGATCAACTCCTCGCAGGCCGAGCAGCTCACGCTGCGCTGCGGCGTGGCGGCCACGGTCGTGCCCAACGTGATGGACTTCAAGAACCCGCCGCCGGAGCGCGACGGCTACGCCGACGACCTCCGCCAGGAGCTGGGGATCCCCGACGATCACAAGCTCATCCTCCAGCCCACGCGGATCGTTCAGCGCAAGGGGATCGAGCACGCCGTGGAGCTGACCCATCGTCTCGGCCTGCCGGCGACGCTGGTCATTTCCCATTCCTCGGGCGACGAAGGGGACGACTACGCCCTGCGCGTCCGCGAGTATTCGGCCGTGCTCAAGGTGAATACGCTCTTCTGCGGCCAGCGGCTCAGCGACGAGCGGGGGCAGACCGCCGACGGCCGCAAGATCTACTCCCTGGCCGACATCTTCGCCCAGGCCGACCTGGTGACCTATCCCTCGACGATCGAAGGCTTCGGCAACGCCTTCCTCGAGGCGGTCTACTACCGCCGGCCGATCCTCGTGAACAACTACGCGATCTACGACTCGGACATCCGGCCCAAGGGCTTCCGCGCGGTGGAGATGGAGAACTTCATCACCAGCGCGGCCATCGCCCAGGCCCGCGAGGTCCTCACCGATCCCGATCTCGCCGCCGAGATGGTCGAGGTCAACTACGAGCAGGCCAACAAGTTCTTCTCCTACGAGGTACTCGAGCAGATCCTCTCCACCCTGATGATGAACTGCTTCGGGAAGTGAGCCATGAGCGCGTCCCTGATCCTCGCCGTGCTGGCGACCGCTTCTGCGTCTTCCGGCGAGGTCCCCAACGCGGGCTTCTCCAACTGCGGGTTCGAAGAGGGCATCGAGGGCTGGGGCGTCTGGTACACGGACAACCCCAGCGAGCCCATGACCCGCTACCCGTACTGCGCCGACGACGCGGTCGCACGAACCGGCAAGCACTCGCTCCGCATCGACGCCGCGGACGAAAACGGCCGCGCGTTCGTCCACCGCGCGTCCACGGCCATGAGGCCCGGCGCCCGCTACGCGATCTCCCTCTGGCTGCGGCCCGGGCCAGGGCTCGACCCCGCGTGCTTCGAGGTGCGGGTCAACTGCCGGTCCACCAAGTCCGGGCAGGTGGGGCGGATGGTCGCCGTCACGCCCCTGATCCTTTCCCGCAAGAGAGAGGGCCAGTGGCGCCAGCGAAGCGGGGTGTTCCGCCTGCCCGAGGACATCCGCCCGAGCGTGCAGCTCGGCCTGCACCTCCGCGGCGCGCGGGGCTCGATCTGGATCGACGACGTGGAGATCCGCGAGATCCCGCCCGAGGAGAACCGCATTGCCGACCTGTGGATCTACGACCCCTACCGCGTGGAGCTGGAGAGCGCGCCCCTGCGCCAGTTCCAGGCCTTGAAGAGAACCGACGCACCGATCCTCGAAGCGGCCGACCGCTACAATCGGGCGATGGTCCTCTCCGCCGATGTCAAAGAAGACGTGCGCCGGGCCAGGCGTCTGGTGCATTACCGGGGCGGCTCGGGGCGCGAAGAGGCCGAAGCGCTCGCCGCGAAGATGGACCGGGCCGAACAGCATCTGGCCGAGACGTACCGCGCGTACGGCAAGCTCTTTCTCGATCGGGAGAATGCCGAGAAGCGCGGCCGGCTCGAAGCGGCGTTCGAGCGGCAGGTCGCGGGGCTGAACAACGAGTTGCGCTCGCTTCGCGTCGAGACCCGCGACTTCCTCGCCGCGGCCGCGCAGGATGAGTTGGCCGCGGGGCGCTCGTGGCCCGGCCCGCGGCCGCCGCTCGAGGCCGGGCTGCCTGACATCTCGCCCGACGGCCGCGTCAACCAGCTCATCTTCGCCAAGCGGAGCCTCTCCGATTTCCAGGAGATGGAGCTGCCGCTCCGGTTCGATCCCGTGCAGAACGTCACGGTCTCTCCGCCGAAGAGCCCCGCGCCGGGCGAGTTCGACTGGTCGGCCGTGGATGCCCAATGGGAGCAGGTCCGCGAGCCGGGGATCGCCAGGCGGAGCTGCCTGTCCACGAGCATGGTGGTCCACGACAACAGCTACACGACGCGGTGGCTTCTGGACATGGCCCAGGACGATCCGGAGATCCTTCTCATCACCAACCCGCCGGCGCAGGTCCGGCAGCGCAACGGGCGCTGGCCCCTGAACTGGTGGCATCCCCAGGTGCGGCAGTACGCCAGGGACCTGGTCGGCAGCCTCGGGCGCACGTTCCGCGACCGCGACGAGTTCCTGTTCTACGTGTTCCAGGCCGAGTGCTACGGGCCGTACGTGGCCCTGGAGTCAGGCGGGCTCCGCTCGGCCGGCTACGGGCGCTACGCCGTGGCGGACTTTCGCCGCTGGCTCGAGGAGAAGTACGGAACGATCGACCGGCTCAACGCCCGGTGGCGCGCCGACTACGAGTCGTTCGACGCCGTCGCGCCGCCGCCGGACAAGCTCGTCGAGCAGCGGCGCCACACCGGGCCGCTGGCGGCCGAGTTCGAGACCTGGCGCCTGGAGAGCTACCACGACTGGCGGCGCATGATCTACGAGGCGTGGAAGGAAGCCGATCCCAGCAAGCCGATCGTGGCCAGCCACAGCCAGCTCTACCTCAAGTTCAACGACTCGGACCCGTTCCGGAATTGCGACTTGCTGGGCTGGCACTACCACGGATCGGAGTTCATGCCGGTCACCATGCTCCTGCACAGCATCAGTCGCTACAACGGCCACAAGCCGCTGACGCAGTACGAGAACTTCTGGGGATGCCAGGAGGACTACGACCGCATGGGCGAGGAGCTGCCGCGCCGCCACGGCACGCAGCGGTACATCTTCCGGCTGACCGTGTGGGACCGCTTCCTCCAGGTCTGGTGGTACGCTTACACCACGGGCACCTATCTCACCCAGTACGACGGCAACTACTTCGACCCGACCTACGCCCTGACCACGATCCGCTACCGCTGCGGGGCCATGCCGGTCTGTTTCGACAAGTTCCGGCGGCTCCAGCGGGCGCTTCTGGAGAGCCAGGTCGTGCCGTCGCGGATCGGCGTGCTCTCGCCGTCGGCTGCGATGCGGAACAACTTCCCCTACCATGCCACGCAGAGCGAGACCCGGTCGCTGTTTCGGCAGCTCTTCCCCCGCAACATGCTCTACGAGCACGTGCCCGAGGAGTATTTCCTCGACGGGCGCACGAAGCTCGACGACTTCGACGTGCTCATCCTGCCCTGCGCCGTGTACCTCGCCGAGCCGCTTGAGGATCGCATCCTCGCTTGGCTCCGCGGCGGCCCGCGCCTGCTCGTGCTGTGCGGGCCGGCAGGCGTGTACGACGAGCTGGGCCTTCCCTCGGGCAGGCTGATGAAGGCCGTCTTCGGCCAGCCGCCGCCGCAGCTCCAGCTCGTCGGCCCCAAGCAGGAGCAGTGGGCGGTCGATCCGGCCCGGCCCGGGCTGGTGGATTGGCGCCGGGTCGGCGAGTCGCGGGCGGCCCTCGTGCGCCAGCCGTTCGGGGCCCTGGAGCGCGAGCCCGAAACGCTTCGGGAGCTGATCTCCCAGATCGAGCGCCGCGCCCCGCGGGCCGCGGCGGACGAGGGCGACCGTTTCGAAATGGTCCTCCGCGAAGAGGGCGATGTCCGCTATCTCTGCGTGATCAACCCCGACCTGGACGAGCCGGGCGAGGGCACCGTGCGCGTGCGCGGCACGTACGCCTCGGTCGTGGACCTGGACTACGAGCGGGGCTTCCCGATTTCCGCCGCCACGAAAGACGGCGCCACGACCTTCCCCCTGCGCCTGGCCCCCGGCGAAGCGACGATCATCCGGCTCGCGCCGTGATTCAAGGGAGGACCGCAGGACGTAACGCCCGCAATCGGCAGTCCGTCCTGCGGACGGCGGCGAGGCACCGTTCGTTGCGGTGTCCTGCGTGCCGGGCTAGAATCCGCGCTGTCCCTCTTGCCGCCATCACCGCCCGAAGGAACCCGAGTCGGGAGTCGCGACCATGAAACGCCCATCGCTCCTCCGTTGCATCGTAACGCTGCTGTTGCTTCCATGCCTCTCGGCGCCCGTCTTCGCCTCGGCCGCGGAGGCCGCGCCGCTCTGGCAGATCGGCAAGGCCGACAACGACACGGCCGATCTCGCCCTGGGGCCCAAGGGCTACCAGCAGCTAGAGGCCGACGCCTTGTACGTGGTCGGGCACTCCGAGGCCCGGCGCGACTGGCCCTACGTGCTGCCCGGGCCGTCGGACGCGTGGGCCGGCTCGCGCCAGCACGACTTCGCGATCCTGTTCGCCCTGAAGGAGAAGCCCGCGGCAGCGTGCAAGCTGACGATCGACCTGGTCGATACCCAGGGCATCATCCCGCCGCGCCTGGCCGTGCTCGTCAACGGGCACGAGCTGGCCCAGAAGCAGATGCCCAAGGGGGGCGGCGACGCCTCGGTGTTCGGCGATCCATCGAAGGGCATCGAGCACAAGCTCACGGTCGAGATTCCGGCCGAGCGCCTCGTCCGGGGGACCCATGAGATCACGCTCCGTTCGCTTCGCGGGAGCTGGGTCCTGTTCGACAGCATCACCTTTGCGGCACCGGCGGGCACGCAGCTCGGTGCTCCGCCTACGGCTACGGCCGTCCATGCGATCTCCAGCGCGCCGCTGTTGGTGAAGAGGGATGGCCGGCTCATGCAGACCGTTCGCATGACCGTGCGCCACTTCGGCGAACCCGTCGAGGCCTTGGTGTCCCTCGGCACCGCGCCGGACGTGCGCGTGCCGCTCAAGCAAGGGGCGAACACGATCGAGGTACCCGCCCCGGCCGTGGACAAGGAGACCGCGATCGACGTAGCCGTGCGCGTCGGCGAGAAGACGCTCGCCGAGCGCGAGGTGACCCTCGCGCCGGTGCGCAAGTGGATGATCTACGTGCTGCCGCACTCGCACGTGGACATCGGCTACACGCACCTGCAGACCGAGGTGGAGCGGAGCCACTGGAACTACTACGAGCAGGCGATCGAGGCCTCGCGCCGCACGGCCGACTACCCGGCCGGCGCGCAGTTCAAGTGGAACGTCGAGGTCCTCTGGGCGACCGACAGCTACCTCAAGCAGGCCTCGCCCGAGAAGCAGAAGGAGTTCATCGAGGCCGTGCAGAAGGGCTGGATCGGGCTGGACGCCCTGTACGGCAACGAGCTGACCGCGCTGTGCCGGCCCGAGGAGATGGTCCGCCTGGTCGACTATGCGGCGCAGCTCTCGCAGCGGTGCGGCGTGGCGATCGATTCGGCCATGATCACCGACGTGCCGGGCTACACCTGGGGCATGGTCACGGTGCTGGCCGAGGCGGGCGTCAAGTACTGGTCGATCGGGCCCAACAGCGGCCACCGCATCGGCCTCGTGCACGAGACCTGGGGCGACAAGCCCTTCTGGTGGGTCGGTCCGGACGGCAGGAGCAGGGTCCTGGTGTGGATCCCGCGGACCGGCTACTACCGGGCGTTCACCAACGAGGAGCAGGTGCTCAAGCTCGTCGAGCGCATGGAGCAGAAGGACTATCCGTACGAGATGCTCCAGGTCCGCTTCTGCATGGGCGACAACGCGGGCCCGGCCGTCGGCCTGAGCGACCTGGTCAAGGATTGGAACGCCAAGTACGCGTATCCCAGGCTGGTGATTTCCACCACCTCGGAGATGATGCGCGATTTCGAGAAGCACTACGGCCGGATGCTGCCCGAGGTGCGCGGCGACTTCACACCGTACTGGGAGGACGGGGCGGCCTCCAGCGCCCTGGAGACGGGCCTCAACCGCGCCGCGGCCGAGCGACTCTCCCAGGCCGAGGCCCTATGCGCCATCCTCCGGCCCAAGGCCTACCCGGCCGACGCCTTCTACGCGGCCTGGCGCGAGGCGATCCTCTACGACGAGCACACCTGGGGGGCCCACAACAGCATCTCCCAGCCGGACAGCGAGTTTGCCAAGGGCCAGTGGGCCATCAAGCAGGCCTTTGCGCGGGAGGCCGACAGGCGGTCGCGGGCTCTCCTGGCCGAGGCGGTGAAGCCCGTCGCCAGGCAGCTCAAGGCCGGCGAAAGGACCGAGGCCGTCCTGGTCTTCAACGCCTCGAGCTGGCCGCGGACCGATCTGGTCGTGCTGCCGAAGGGGACCCTTGCGCACGGCGCCGTGACCGATGCGAAGGGCAATCACGTGCCGTGGCAGCGCCTGGCCGACGGGCGGGTCGCGGTTCTGGTTGAAGACGTGCCGCCGCTGGGGGCGAAGAAGATCCTCTTCTCCCGGCAGTCCAAGCCCTTCGCAGCCTATGTGACCGCGGACATCGTGGCCAAGGCCGAAGGCAACCGGCTCTCCAACGGGCTGCTCGAGCTGGCGATCGACGAGCAGACCGGCGCCGCCAGGAGCCTCAAGGCCAAGGGGCTGGACGCCGAGCTGGTCGATGCCTCCTCGGGCCTGGGGCTGAACGCCTATCGCTACGTGGCCGGGCGCTCGCCGGACAGCCCGCAGCCCAACGGGCCGGTGACGATCCGCGTCGGGGAGTCGGGGCCGCTGGTCGCCTCGCTGATCGTCGAGTCGGCCGCCCCGGGCTGCCGCCGCCTGGTGCGCGAGTACCGCGTCACCGCGCGCGAGGACCACGTCGAGGTGCTCAACGTGATCGACAAGGAGAAGGTCCGCGACAAGGAGGCCGTGCACCTGGGCTTCGCCTTCGGCGTGCCCGACGGCGTGATGCGCGTCGAAACGCCCCTGGCCGTGGTCCGGCCCGAGGAGGACCAGCTTGACGGCGCGTGCAAGAACTACTTGACCGTGTCGCGGTTCGTGGACGTCTCCAACGCGCAGTACGGCGTGACCTGGGCCACGCTCGACGCCCCGCTGATCGAGGTCGGCGCGATCCGCATGGACGTGCCGGGCCCGTTCGGGCTGGCCGGCTGGGTCAAGCACTTGGAGCCCTCGCAGACCCTGTACTCCTACGCCATGAACAACTACTGGGAGACCAACTACAAGGCCGACCAGGAGGGGCCCACGCCGTTCCGCTACGCGATCCGGCCGCACCGCGGCGGGTACGACGGCATGGACGCGGCCCGGTTCGGCGTGGAGCGGAGCCAGCCGTTGGTGGCCGTGCCCGCCGGCAAGGACGCCCCGAACGAGATCACTTCGCGCCTTCGTCTGGACTGGGACGACGTGCTGGTGACGGCCTTCAAGCCCAGCCGCCACGGAAAAGCCCTGATCGTACGGCTCTACGGGGCCTCGGGCGAGCCGCGCAAGGTGAGCCTGGCCTGGTCCGATCCCCAGCCGACCAGGGTCTGCCTGAGCGATTTCACGGAGACCTGCGGCAAGGAGATCGCCGGCCCTGTCGAGGTGCCGGGCTACGGCCTCGTGACCTTGAGGGCGGAGCTGCCGTAGCGGGGTTGATCCCGTGGTTCAGTCCGCTCCGTTGCACGAGACGTCAAAACCTGCCTGATGCAGGGCCGCCCCGTACTGCGCGGACGTGTTCATCCCTTCGAGGCTCTCGAGCTCCGGGTCCACGTCAGCGAGATCCTCGCGCGAGATCCGCCGGGTGGGGACGCGGTCGAAGAGGCCGATCGGGCGGAGGCGGTCTGCGGACAAGAGGGCTTCCGCGTGGGGCACGACGCTCGGGCGGTACGCCGCGGCCAGCGGCTCGGCGCGGCCGTCGATCCACGGGACCGCGGCGTCGAACCCGGCGAGAAGCCCGATCACGCGGCGCACCAGCTCGGGGCGCAAGAGCGGCGTGTCGCAGGCCGTGACAAAGGCGGCCCCGACCGTCGCTTCCAGGGCCCTTAGACCAACAGCGATCCCCTCCAGCGGTCCGCGGTCCGGGCGGCGGTCGCGCTCGATGCGCACGTCGTCGGCCAGCGGCGGAAGCTCCTGCCCCTCGGCCGCCACGACCACGATGGGGCCGACCGCCTCGCCCAACAGGCGCACGATCCGCTGGAGGAGCATCTCGGGACCGAACGGCAGCATGGCCTTGGGCCGTCCCATGCGCCGGCTGCGCCCGCCGGCCAGCACGATGCCGCCGGCAAGCGCCACGAGTTGGGAGTCCGCTGGTTGCATGGAGTTGGCGAGCACGTTGGCATGACGGGCGCAAGCCGTTAGACTAACCGGGATCTCTTCCCGCAGGCAACTCTCTGATCGGTACAGGATCGACCCGGGCGCCAATGGCACTCACGCTGTCGCTCACGGCCGAAACCAGCGTCCCCATCGAGGTCGAGGGCCTCATTCCATCGGCCGTGGCCGGCAGGTCGCTCGCCGAGATCGAGCGTGCGCCCGTCTTCCACGGCAAGCACAAGGTGGCGCTGGCCGAGATGTTTCGCCTCTCAGGCGATGCGGACGACGGACGCATGGTATGGCAGGGCGATCTGGCCGGCGTCCATTGGATCGCCGCGCACCTCGACGGCGGCGAGGTCCGCGTGGAGGGCAGCGCGGGACGGCACGTGGGCAGCCAGATGACGGTCGGCAATGTCACGGTCGAGGGGGACGCGGGCGACTGGGTCGGCGGGGAGATGCGCGGCGGTCGGATCGAGGTCCGCGGCCGGGCGAGGCACCTGGCGGGCGCCGCCTACCGCGGCAGCCCTCGGGGCATGACCGGCGGAGAGATCCTCATTTACGGACCGGCCGGCAACGAGATCGGCCACAGCATGCGCCGGGGGCTGATCGCCGTGGGCGGGGCCGGGGACGCGGCGGGCGTGAACCTGATCGCCGGGAGCATCCTCGTGTTCGGCCCATGCGGGATTCGGCCCGGGGCGAACATGCGCCGCGGTACGATCGGTCTGTTCGGCCCCGAGTCGCCGCGTCTCCTTCCCACCTTCCGCCGCGCCTGCCGCTTGAGGCCGCCGTGGATGCCGATCGTGCTCTCGCACCTTGCCTCCTCCGGCTATCCCGTTCCGGAAGGCCTGGCCACGGCCGAGCTCGCCCTTTTCCACGGCGACCTCGTCGCCCTCGGCCGAGGGGAAGTGCTGGTCAACAAGGGATGATGCTGCGCGCTCGGCGCCTCGCAGCACCGCGCGCGACCGCGGCGCACAGGCTGCCCAGACCGTTTGCGACATGCCCGGAGCCTCGCCTTCGACAACGAGTCCACGCGCGGCGCCGACGAAGCCGGTCGCTCCGGGCTCCCCGGCGTTGATTGACACCTGCGAGTCGCTTGACTATCGTGACGGACCGGCGCCTTTTCCGTGGGGCGGGACCGTACCCGGTCGGTGTGATTCTCCAATTCCCCAAGGTGTGTCCATGAGCTCCCATTCCTCGCGACGCAGCTTCCTCAAAGTGTCGACGGCCACTCTAGGCGCGGCGGGGCTGGCCCGGCCGCTGATCCTCACCGGCGCCGAGCCCGGCTCCACGGCCGCCAACAGCAAGCTGAGCCTGGCCGTGGTTGGCTGCGGGGGGCAGGGGCGCGGCGTGATGCGGGGCCTTCTCTCCAACGGGGCGAACCTGGTGGCCCTCTGCGATCCGGACCGGGGGATGGTCGAGAGGGCCCGGGCCGACGCCCTCAAGTCGGGCGGCGAGGCGGCCAAGGACGCCAAAGCGTATGAGGACTACCGCAAGCTGCTCGATCACGCATCGAGCTTCGACGGCGTGCTCGTCGGCACCCCCGATCACTGGCACGCTCCTCTGTGCAGGGCGTTCATGAAGGCCGGCAAGCACGTCTATTGCGAGAAGCCGCTGACGCACAGCGTGTCCGAGGCCCGGGAGCTCCGCGAGCTGTCCCGCGCTTCCAAGGTCGTCACGCAGATGGGCAACCAGGGCAGCGCCAGCGAATCGCTCCGCCGCTGCGTTGAGATCATCAAGGCCGGCGCGCTGGGGCAAGTCCGCGAGATGTACCACTGGGGTATTGGCGTGACTGCCAACGAGGGCAGCGCCGAGGGGGAGGACCCGATCCCATCCTGCTTCAACTGGGACCTGTGGGTGGGGCCGTCGGCCATGCGGCCGTTCAAGAAGGACGTCTATCATCCGTTCCGGTGGCGCGGCTGGTTCGACTTCGGCAACGGCGGCCTGGCCGACTTCTGCTGCCACGTGATCAACCTGCCGCTGCGGGCCCTCGACCTCGGCTATCCCGAGAAGATCGTCATCAACATGAAGGACGGCAGGCAGCTCCCGGACAAGCCGGCCGTGGAGTTCCATTTCGCCGCGCGCGGGGACCTCGTGCCGGTCAAGCTGTACTGGCAGGGCGGGGGCAAGCCGCCGGCCGAGGTCCTCGAGCCGCTGGCCCCGATCTACAAGGACAAGACGCCGTCGGGCCTGTTGATCGTCGGCGAGAAGGGGTGCATCTTTACCAGCCACTGGAACACCAATGGCGTGATCCGCCTCCGCGGAGAGCCCCGCCCCACGGGCGTGAGCCAGCACGAGGCGACCAGGGACATCCCCAGAACCCTGCCGCGGACCGGCAACCACGGCCGGGAATGGCTCGACGCCTGCCGCGGCGAGGGCAAGACGTTCTCCGATTTCGACATCGGCGGCAAGCTCACGGAGATCGGCTTGGCGGGCGTCGTCGGCGTCCGCGCCGGCGAGAGCCTCGACTGGGACGGCGAGAAGATGCTGGCCACCAACGCCCCGGAGGCCGGCCGGTTCATCCGCACCGAATACCGGAAGAAGTGGATGCTCTGAGCCGTCCTCGGCAACACGCCGGCAGGCCGGCGACGTCCCCGGTCGCACGGCCCGGCACGACATCGCGAGCACTTCCTTTGCGCATGGAGCGGCCCGCGCTGCGGCGGGGGCCGGCCTCATTCGCACCGCGGCCCGCCTTGCTTCCCGCGGCCTCAGGTGCCTCTTCCGCCGAGGAGATGCCGTGCTTGCCTGTCTGGACGAGGCCCGCGGCATCCTACTACTTTCGGGTCATTGACGCGCCCGCCCGGGTCAGGTAGCAGGGTACGCGGTTGAGGGGTCGCTGCATCCGCCGCTGCGCGGAATCCATCGCCCTGGGAATCCCATGGCCAGAGACTTCGGCTTCGACCGCCAGGGGCTCTCCCTGTCGGAGCTCGAGCACATCGACAAGGTGTGCCTGGACTTCGAGCATGCCTGGAGGTCGGGCGGACATCCCCAGGTGGAGGCTTACCTTGGTGGCGAAGCCGAGGCGCCGCGGCGCTTGCTGCTGATGGAGCTGTTGCTGCTGGACCTCGACTACCGCTGTCGGGAGGGCCAGCAGCCGGTCCCCGAGGACTACATGGGGAGACTCCCCGGCGGGGAGCAGGCGATCCGGGACGCGTTCGAGCTGCACGCCCGATCCGCGTGCCCCGCCGAACAGACGCGGCCCGCCCCGAGCGCGTCGCCTGGGGACTCGCAGCAAGCCGCGCTGGCGGGGCTCGTCGCCGGACAGACGGTCGGCCGCTACGAGATTCGCCAGCGGCTCGGCCGCGGCGGTTTCGGGGAGGTGTACCTGGCGTGGGACAAGGAGCTGCATCGCAACGTGGCGGTGAAGATCCCGCGTCCAGGACGATTCAGGTCGCCCGAGGATTGCCGCCGGTTCGTCGAGGAAGCGGCCACGATCGCCCAGCTCAAGCACCGGGGAATCGTCCCGGTCCACGACATCGGCCGGCAAGCCGACGGGACGCCCTTCCTCATCATGGAGTACGTGCCGGGAAGGACGCTGGAGGAGTTGCTCGACAAGGGACGGCTCTCGCCGCGGCGCGTGGCGCAACTGACGCTGCGAATCGCCGAGGCAATCCACTATGCGCACCGCCGAGGAATCATCCACCGCGACCTGAAGCCGACCAACGTGATCCTGGACGCGAGCAATCGCCCTTTCATCACGGACTTCGGCCTGGCCGAGCGATGGGAGCCCGCGGACAGGCGCGCCGCGTGCACCCGGGTCCGCCTTGCCGGAACCGCGCCCTTCATCCCGCCGGAGGTTTACCGGGTGCAGGCCGATCTGGCGCCGGCGATCGACGTTTACGCGCTCGGAGTGATCATGTATCGGGCGCTGACCGGGCGCTACCCCTTTGTCGGAGACTCCTGGGAGGACGTCCGCGGCGCGGTCCTCGAAGGCGCTCCGCCCCTGCCCAAGGACCTGGACCCCGAGATTCCCGAGCCGTTGCAGCGGATCTGCCTGAAGGCCATGGAGCGCCATCCCGAGAACCGGTACGAGACGGCCGAGAAGATGGCGGGCGAGCTCCGTCGGTTCCTCCGAGGCCGACAGGTCCTGGCCCGGCCCACCCGCTACGATGCGGAACTGCAAGGCCGGCTGCAGAACCACTGCACGGAGATCCGCGCATGGCGCGAGGAGAACCTCGTTAGCGTGGTCGAGATGGACCGGCTGTTGCGGCCCTACTGGTTCATGATGGGCGAGGATACGCCCCTGATGTGGCTCTCCAAGCTCTTTCCGTGGGAGACGGTGGTCATCCGACTGGGAGGCTGGCTGCTGCTCCTGAGCAGTCTCCTGTGGCTGGGGGTTTACTGGTCGGAGTTGGGGCCGTGGTCTCGCGTGATGTCGGTGGGCCTCCCCACGGTCGTGCTGAACGTCGTCGGCTGGCTCTTCTACTACTGGCGGAGCAAGTGGAACGCGAGGATCTTCATGGGGATCGGGGCGCTCTTGCTTCCGCTTTGCCTCGTGGTGGTCCTGTGCGAGAACCACTGGCTGCGCTTCTACCAGTCGGAGACCCACGAGCTGTTCGCGCGGGAGGCCCACGAGGAGGGCCTCTCCTTCATCACCCCGACGAACTTCCAGCTCACCGTCGCCGCTGCGGTCTTCGTGGGCTATTGCCTTCTTCTGGTGCGCGAAAGCCTCGCGCGGCTCTTCGTCATCTGGCTGGGAATCGGCATCGTTCTGCTCGCCACCGGCCTTCTTCTGCGAAGCGGACTGAAAGTGTGGCTCGAGCACGAGCATGTCGCCCGGGCGCTGTCGTGGTACCTCGTTCTGGCGCTGGCCCTGGGGGCGGCCTCGGTCTTCTGGGGCCTGCGGGGCAACCGCAGCCAGCCGGCGGTGCTGTACGCCTTCTTCCCCGCGCCGACCGCGTTGCTGTTGACCCTGCTGGCATGGCACGGCAGCAAGGAGTGGCTCAACCAGTTCGATTCGCAATCGCCCTGGAAGACCGAGGCGATCAACATCTGGTGGATGCTCAACGGCGCGGTGTACTGGCTTGGCGCGGCCATGAGCCTGCGGACGCCCATCGGCTTCGTGCGGTTCTGGAGCGGGTTCCTGTCCGTTCTGGTGCCGGTCAGCCTCTTGGTGCCGAGCAACATCATGTTCCACGAGGGATTCGAGGTCCTCGCTCGTTTGGGAGACCGGCCGCTGACTGCCTACCAGTTGATTTGCGGCACAGCCGCGGTCGCGTTGATCGTTTGGGGGACCGTCACCTCGCGCGCCACCCTGACGGTGCCGGGCCTGGTCGGCCTGACGGTCTTCGTGTTTCGCATCGCCAACGGCCACTTCGAGGACCAGCTCCTCTGGCCCTTCAGCCTTGCCGTGTGCGGCGCGGTGGGCATGGGAGCCGGGGTGCTCTCGGCGCTGGCGCGCGCCCGCCTCCAACCCCCCGCCGCCGACGGGCAGCCTGCGGACCCGACCGCCAGGCTTTCTTCCACCACCGGCCCTCCGTGAGCCTGCGGCACGGGGGCTCCGCTCAGGAATCGCTGTCTTCGCGCGTTCCAGACGGAAGCGGACAGGCAGATGCGCGAAACGCTTGCCGTGCCCTGCGGTCCCTATTAGAGTCTTACAGCGGGACATGAGCGCGTGATGCGCGCATGTTCGACCGAGCGACCAACGGGAGCGGTCCAAGCGGGGGAGCATTCCCCATTCGGTTGCGGTCGTACCGCATTAGGCTGGTCGGCGCGGCCGATCCGCGGGGGCGGACGGCCGCCGGTCGCGCCGGCACCGGCGGCGCTCTTCCACTTTGGAGAGGAAGCGATGCTCAAAGCAATGCCCATCGTCTGCGCCCTCAACCTGTTCTGCCTGTCGCCGGGGGCGCTTGCCCACTACCTCTGGGTGACGGTCGACGCCCAAGAAGGCGACCATGGAACGGCCGAAATCCACTTCGAGGAAACGCCGTCGGCGGGCGAAGGTCGCTATCTGGATCGCTTCGCCGAAACGTTGAAGACCTGGGTTCGCACCATCGACCACGCCGAGCCCGGAATGATCGCGACCAGGGACGTCCGAAAGGACGGGAAACGCTGGCTCACGGCCAGGCTGCGCGCGGGGCCGCCGCGGAGCATCGATACCTACGGCAGATTCGGCGTCTATGCGTACGGAAAGACGAACGTCCTGCTGCACTACTACGCCCGCAACCTGGAGGTCCGCAGCCACGAGGATCTCCACGAGCTGGGGCGCGCGGAACACCTGGACCTCGATATCGTTCCACACGACGAGGAGTCCGAGGTCGAGCTGACCGTGCTCTGGAAGGGGAGACCTGCCGCCGAGCGACGAGTCCACATCCTCGGCCCCAAGCGCTTCAGGAAGACCGTCCGCACGGACGCCGAGGGCCGCGCGCGGTTTGCGCCGGACGAGGCGGGCTCCTATACTTTTCGCACGAGCGTCGAACAGCCGATTGCCGGCCGAGAAGGCGGCAGGACGTACGCGTTGATTCGCCATAACCTCACGATGATCATGACGCTGCCGTTGGAGAAGTAGCCGGGCGGCTCGTCAGGGGTCCCTGGACCAGGAGACGTGCGGAGGGCATGGCGACGTTTCTCACCCGGGGGGGGCGCAGCAGGCTAGCGGCCGCCCCCCGAATCGCCCCGTCACGGGCCGCCGCGGAGCACCTCGACCCGATCCAGCTCGCCCGGCCCCAGCCACTCGACCTTCAAGTGGGTCGCGCCCGCGGGGGCCTCGCCTTCGAGCGTCACCTGCCGGGTCGGCTTGCCGCGGTACGGCGTGAGGACCCGCACGGCCGGCTTCCCGGCGACCGGTTGGTACTGCGCGCCGTCGGCCGACACGGAGACCGCCAACACGCCCTCCTCCTCGCCGGAGAAGCCGATCACGCGAAACGACTTGATCGGGCCCGGCAGGCGGTAGGCGATCCACTGGCCCTTGTCGCCCACGGCGCGGTAGAGGTACTCGCCGTACTGCGAGTTGTTGGCGTTGGTCAGCTCAAGACCATCCGACTTCGCATGGGCCAGCGAGAAGTCGGCCAGCTCGTCGGCCAGGCAGACCTGCTCGACGCGCACCGGCCCCACCACGGCCGACGGCTTTGACGGACCGGCCACGTTGTGCGCGACCACGCGGTAGAAGTACGTCCTGCCCGGCTCGGCCTTCGTGTCGCTCCACAGCGGGCGGTAGGCCACCTCCGAGTCGGATACGTCCTTGGCAAGCGTCGTCCAGGGGCCGTCCGCAGCCTCGGCCCGCTGGATCTCGTAGCGATCGGCCCCGGCCGACCCGCGCCAGGAGAACATGGGCACGCGATCGAAGGGAAGCAGTTCGGGCGGATCGGGCGGGGCGCGCGGCGTCTCGCGCCGGGCCTCCATGCGAAAGGACGCAGCGCGAAGCAGCTGGAGGATCGCCCGCTCTTGGATCGGCTCGCCGATCGGAAAGCCCGGCCAGTGGTAGGAGAAGATGCTGCCGCCGGAGTGCGTGGGGATCGCGTGCCACCAGAAGCCGCCGTCGCGGTGGTGGAAGTACATGCTCCAGATCATGGCCCCGGACGTGCCGTTGGCCTCGACCTCGCGGAGCATGGCCGCGATCTGTTCCGCGCTCGTCGAGAGGCCGAACTCGCTGACCACGTAGGGCCGCTTGCCGCGGAGCTTGTCGCGGTTGGCCCGGCACGTCTTCACCCAGTCGCCGCCATAGTAGTGATTGACGACCACGTCCACGTTGGGGTCGGGCTCGTCGGGGATGAACCTCCGGCCGTAGGCCACGAGGTGGTTCGGATCGAGGCGTTTCACGAAGGCGGCCATCTCGGCCTGCCACGCCTCCTGCACGCCCGGCGGGGCCTTGGTGCGATCCATCTCGTTGCCGAACTGCCAGGCGAAGATCGCCTTGTCGTCCCTGTAGCGCACCCCCGTGACCGTGTTCTTGCGCTGGAGAACGTAGCGGAGCGTGGCCTTGTAGTCCTCCTTGAGCTGGGGGTCGGTGTAGAAGGCCTCGCGGGGCTTGCCGCGGTGGGCCGCGTAGGTGCCGATCCCGCCCAGGTAGTCGCCCGCGTCGGCCGTCAAGGGGAACATCACGCGCACGCGGTGCTTGTTGGCCAGAGCGAGCAGGTGATCGACCGCGCGGAAGGCCTCGTCGTTGAACTCGCCCGGCCCGAGCACGTGCTTCCAGCTCGTGGCCTTGTCCTCGTCGGGCGCGCGGATCGGCAAATTCCACGTGCGCACGCAGCGGAGGTTCATCTGGGCCAGCGACTTCAGCCCGTCCTCCTGCTCCCACGGGGTGGGAAGCACCATGCGCTCAGGCAGGGCGCACCAGTAGTCGTACGGCAGCACCAGGCCCGGCATGTTCGCCCCCACGAAGCGCCACGGGCGCTCGCCGTCCATGAGCCGATCGCCCTGGCGCGTGACGAAGTGGGCGAATCCCTCGCCCGGCTCCGCGCCCGGGGCCGCGGGTCGGACGGCGTCGGCCGGCGGGGTGGGCGCAGGCTTCGCTTCGGTGTCCTCCGAATCCTGCTCTTCCATCTCCGGCAGGGCCTGCGACTCCATGCGCACCGGCTGGCTGTTCCAGGCCCGGGCGATGGGCGTCAGGGTGGTCTCCGCTCCGCTGGGCAGGCGCACGCGCACGTACACCACGCGCTGCTCGCCCGGCTCGAGCCAGAAGAACCCGTCGTCGGCCACGTGGGGGTAGTCCTCCTGGAAGCCGATACTCGCCATCACCGCCGGCAGGTGACCCGCGTTCTTGACCTCCACGGCGAGACTCGCCCGCGTTGCGCTCTCGCGCTTCACCGAGTCGGCAAGGACGCGAGCCTCGAGCTTCGTCGGCGTTTTCTCGAGTTGCGGGCGGAGCCAGGGCCCCTGGTCCAATCGCAGGCCCGGCGCCGGCTTGGCGCGGTACGCCTTTCGGAAGGCAGCGTCCTCCAACTGCGGGGGGCAGCGGAACGTGTACGCGTTTCGCGCGAGCTGCTTGCCCTCCGCGTCGAAAAGCTCCAGCACCACGAAGAAGAACGACCGGGCGAAGTCCTCCGGCACGGCGAAGCTCAAGCTCGGTCCGGAGACCGCCTCCGGGCCCTCGGGCACGTCGAGCGGCGGCAGCTCGTCCCAGGTCTTGCGGACCTTGAGGTCCGGCCCCACCATCCGGGCCCGCAGGGGCGCGCCTCGGATCGCCGGCCGGTTGACCTCGGTGAGCACGGCCGTGCCCATCTCCACTTCGTCCCCCGGCGCGTAATTCAGATGCGGCGGCACCAGGCACGGCCAGGGCGAGCCGTAGGCCCGCTTCACGTCGTAATAGACCTGGATCGGCTGGCCCAGCCCGTCGCAGATCTGGATCGCCACGGCCGGCCAGGGGCGCTTCCACACCCAGTAGAGCAGCCCGCCGTTGTCGGGCCAGGCGGACCGCGAGGCCTCGGCCGAGTACTTGTAGAACTCCGCCGACCCGGCGGCGACGGCCTCGCTGAAACGCCCCAGCGGCACCGAGGCCAGGTCGTCGTAGGCCGAGCCCCGCGCGAGCATCTGCGGGAGCCGGGCCGGGTTGAACTCGATCCAGTGATGGGCGATCTCGGGGAACTCCTTTTCCAGGAGCTTCTTGTCCATCTTCAGCAGCACGGGCCCGATCACGGCGTCGGCCTCCTCCTCGCGCACCACCTTGCGGTAGGTCGCCGCCGAGGGCATGCCGTGCGAGCCCCACTCGCTGATGAACGGACCGCGCATCAGCTCCGAGCGCCACGCCCAGGAGGCGTCCCACTGCCGGTAGCCGTGGATGTCGCCCTCGTCGGGCGAGGCCCCCATGAACGGCCGCGTGCCGTCGAGGATCCGCGCGTAGCGGGCGATCGTGGCCACCAGGTCTCGGTTGGCCGGGTCGTCCGGCGGGAACTCGTTGCCGCCGCACCAGAACACGAGCGACGGGTGGTTGCGGAGCCGGAACATCTGCCACATGACCATCGTGCGCCACAGGTCGCGGTCGATCTTCCCCGCGCGCCAGGCGACGTTGAGCGGGAAGTCCTGCCAGATCATGATCCCGTAGCGATCGCACAGCTCGTAGAAGTCGTCCGTCTCCAGGTTCCCCCCGCCCCAGACGCGGATCATCTGGATCCCGGCGTCGCGGGCCGCGGAGAGGAGCCACTCGTAGCGCTCGCGGTCCACGTTGGCCAGGGCGTCGATCGGCATCCAGTTCGTCCCCTTGACGAACATCGGCCGGCCGTTGACGTAAAACACCCATTCTCTCGCGGCGTATGACGTGCGCCGCGCGCCGCCGGGGCGGCGCTCGACCGTGCGGATGCCGAAGGGGACGGAGAGCCGGTCGATCACGCGATCGTCGCGCACCAGCTCGATCTCGGCCTCGTACATGGGCTGCTCGCCCAGCCCGTTGGGCCACCACAGGCGCGGCTGGGAAATCTCCAGGTCCACGTCCGCCAGGGCCATGGGCGAGCCCGGCGCGACGCGGACCGAGCCGCGGACCGGCGGGCTGTCGAACTGCTGGCCGCGGACCGTCACCCGGACCTCGCAGGGGGCCTCGTCCTGCCGAATCGTGCAAACCTCGGTTGTGACGCGGACGTGGGCCTTCTCGTCGCTTAGCTCCAGGGTGCGGGCGAAGGGTCGCTCGAGTGTCGGCCAGCCGTTGGGCACCAGGCGCACCGACTGCCAGATGCCCACGGTATTCATGTCCGTGGCCCCCTGGTCCCAGCCCGACCACAGCTCGCTCTTGATCAGCGACGCGCGCGGCGCGCCGCCCTCGCGCCCCAGCTTGTACCCGCCGCAATCGACGCGCACGAGCAGCTCGTTCTCGGCCCCGATGCGGAGGTTCTCCAGCCCGATCTTGACCGTGCCGAAAGCCCCTTCGCTGCGGCCCAAATAGCGGCCGTTGAGCCAGTAGTGGGCGTAGTAGTCCACCCCGTCGCCGATCAGGCGCACGTGCCTGCCGGCCAGGCTCGCCGGGGCGACGAAGCGGCGGCGGAACCACCAGGTCTTGTCCTCGATCCAACGCATCGACTGGATGTTCCTGCCCACGTAGGGGTGCGGCGCCTTGCCCGCCCGGTACAGCGCCCAGTGCACGCCGCAGGGCACGGTCACGTCGATCCACTCGAGCTTGTCGCTCTCGGGCAGGGCGATCCCTTCAGGCGGGTCGGTCCAGGCGAGCTGCCACGGCCCGTCCAGGCTGACCTGCTCGGCGCGGGGCCAGGCGTACTTGTAGTCGCACACCAGTGGGCCGGGCTGCTCGGCCGCGCACAGGGAGGACGAGAGGAGAAGCAGCGACGCGACGGTGAGCATGACACGGAATCGCACAGTTCGGACCTCGCGGGGTTATGGTGTTCAAGTATCACGAATGCGAGTCGCCGCCCTGCCGACCGGCGGGCAATCCCGCCGGCCAACCGGACGCGCTCAGCCGCCGCCGGTGCGGATCTCGATGAGCAGCGCGTCGGTCGGCCCGTCGATGGTCACTTGAAGCCCCGAGGTCCGGTGGTCGGCGTACCTCCGGGGGAGCGTCACGCCCGGGGCCGCGGCTCGCTCTCCCTCGCCGCCGCGGAAGGCGCCGGTCACTTCCACGCCGTGGGTGCCAGGCAGGCAGCCGTCGTCCTCGGCGAACGTGCCCAGGGTGAAACGCCCCTGCTTGTCGATCCGCCCTCCCGCCGCGCGGCCTTGCTCCGGCACGACGCGCACGTAGCCGCCGGGCAGGGGCCGGCCGTCGAGAAGCACCTTTCCGGAGGCGGGCACCGGCCGCGGCCCGGAGCGGCCGCAGCCCGCCTGGATCGCGATCCCCCCAGCGAGCAGGACGGGCAAGACGGTGCGAATCACAGGGGGCCTCTCAGTATTCTGCGGACACGACTTCGCTGCCGTCGCGCGTGGAGAGCGCCCGGTAGATCGGCAGGGCGATGCTGTCGCTGAGGAAGGACACGTGCCCGTCGCCGAACGCGAAGTGCCCGCCGCCGGGGTGCCGGCTGGCAAAGGCCCCGTTGTAGATGAAGCCGTGGGCGTCGAACAGCGCGGCCCCTTCGCAGGGCGTGGTGTTCAGCGGGTTCTCCGTGGAGCGGAGCGAGTCCTGGTGGCGGAAGGCGTAGGACCAGATGTTGCGCGAGCAGTCGGTGTGGGCGTCGATGACCTCGCCCACGAAGATCGTATTCGAGAGCCCGTCGCGGATGTCCTCGGCCGTGGAGGGAATCTTGTAGCGGAAGGGCCCCGTGTTGTAGACCTTCGCCTCGATCGTGGACCAGCCGGCGCTCGGTCCGTTGCTCCCCTGCACCAGGGCGTAGCTCCCCACGGCCGCCTCGACGCCGTGGGTGTTGGGCCACTCGTCGTGCGAGACGGCCGGCTTCGAGTTGTCGCTGGGACAGACCAGCACGGCCGGGCGGTGCGTGACCGGCTCGTAATTCGGCTCCGTCAGCTCGACCTGCGAACTGCCGTACCACCGCCACGGCCCGCCGTCGCGGAAGTCGAACTGGTCGTACAAGGCCTGCTGCTCCAGGTACGGCAGGAGCATGAGGAAGCCGCTGTTGCCGGTCCGCGTGCCGGGCGGGTTCAGGGCGTCGGAGCACACGTCGCGGCGGTCGCCCCCGCTGTCGCATCCCACCGCCCCCGGCGGGAACACCTTCATCGCGCTCAGGTAGTTCTGCAGCGCCAGGCCGATCTGCTTGAGGTTATTGGCGCACTGCGCCCGCCGGGCGGCTTCCCGCGCCGCCTGCACCGCCGGCAGGAGGAGCGAGATGAGGATGCCGATGATCGTGATCACCACCAGCAACTCGACCAGCGTGAATCCCTTCGGCTGCCGCGGTCCAGCGCATCCGTTCTCGTGCATCCCAGGTCTCCTTCGCGGGATCCGCATCGGATGAGGGCGTCACGCGGCTCGACGGCGCAGCGCCCAGGCGCCGGCCATCAGGACTCCGCCCAGGCCCAAGAGCGTCATCGTCCCCGGCTCCGGGATGCGCACGGCGCCCGTGATGCGGAAGTCGTCGTACCGGGAAGTCGCGCCGGCCGGCGACGAAATGAACAGGCCTGCCGCGTTGACAGGGCCCAGCGGCAGGTCGAGCGTCCGGGCCGCGTCGTCCAGGCTGAGCAGGCTGTCGGGCGTGAAGCCCAGGTCGCGCCACATGGAGCCGTCGAGGTCGAAGAGCACCGAGCGATAGACGCCCTCGTTGGGGAAGTCGCCGGCGCCGCCGAGTTGCCCCGAGCCGGTGTTCACGAAGGCCTCGTCGGTGGCGAACCACTCGTCGCCGATCTGCACCGCGAGTCGGAACTCGACGTCTTCCACGCTGGCGTGCTGCCGCCACGAGAACTGGAGCGAGGTGTAGCCTGCCAGATCGAGCGGGGCGAACTCGTCGGTCAGCGCGAGGAAGTCGAGGGCTTCGCCCACCGGCACGGTGAAGCCGTATCCGACGCCTTCGGAGGAAGGGTAGCCCGTCAAGTTGGAGACGCCCACTCGCGTCCCTTCCCCGGGGCTGAGGTTCGTGTAATCCGCGGCGCCTGGTCCGACGAACGCCTGCCAGCCCACCGAGCTTATAGCCTGGTTGCTCGTGGTTTGGTTTGGGAACTGCTCCTGATAGACGACCTCCGCCGGGAGCGAGGCGAAGAGGTGCGCGTCGAGCTCGGCCTGGCCCAGCGCTCGCGTGTAGATCGCCACTTCGTCGATCAGGCCGTCGAACGGCAGTGCCGGCGAGCCATTCAAATCGACGGCGCCCAGGAAGGCGGAGGTGAGGAATTCGGGGAAGCTGGCGGGGTTGGTGTCCTTGTCAATGAAGATGGGAGTCAGACGCATGGTAGCCACGTCGCCCGCGTCGGCCGTGTAGATTGCCATCCGGTTCGTGGTCGGTCGGAGCGACACGGCGAGGTAGTTCCACGTGCCGTCGGTGATGTCCGAATCGGCCTGATACCCGCCCGCGAACTCCCCATCGGTGCCCCTGTTGTAGACGCGGATGTAGTCGTCACGCGCCACCGCGCCGTTGTTCTGGGGGTCCTCATCCAGGTTGACGAACAGCGAGGACTGGTTGTTGTTGAACAGGCCAAACGGAATCCCGGACCCGGCGCTCGACGTGCCCGGCGGGGCGTTGGACGAGTTGACCCACATTTCGATGGTCACGCCGGTGGAGCCGAGCGCCGGGGCGAAGCCGTCGAGCGTGCCCACGTCGATGTAGCTGGCGATGCCGCTGAGGTCGAGCGCGCGGTTGGCCGAAGCGCCGATCGGCGCGCCCTCGCCCGGCCCGGTGACCACGGCCCCACCCTTGTACGTGCCGCTGTGGGCGCCCACCTGATCCAGTGCGATGGAGCCGTTGTCGCCCGTATCGCCGTCGAAGCGCCAGTAGGCGAAGAGGTCGGTCTCGGAGGTCACCGCATCGACGTAGCCTGCCTGGGCGAGGGCAGTTCCGAGAAGGAGGGTGGCCAGGCCGGCGCGAATGCAAAGGAAGAAGGGACGCATGACAGAGGCTCCTTGAGCGATGGGAGGATTCTCCCGCGCAAAAAGGCGGGTCCCACCGGAACAAGGTGGGGCCTACCCCAACGAACCTATTGTAATCGGGCGAGCGGGGTCGGGCACGCGATTTTGGACGGTAATTTGCGCCCCAATTGCTATACAATCCGCCCGTGCGACTCGCTGGGCTGCAACGAGGCCGCTCGGCCTTCCTGCCGGGCGGACTTGCGGAAACGGGCCGGGGTCGTCCCCGTGGCGCGGCGGAAGACGCGCATCATGTACTCCGGGTAGCGGAATCCGGTCCGGAACGCCACCTGCTTGATCGGCATGTCGGAGCCGGCGAGCAGCTCCTTGACGCGCTCGATCTGCACGCGCTGGATCTCCTGGTACACGGTTCGCCCCAGCACGGCCTTGACGCGGGGCTCCAGGGCCGTGCGCGACATCCGCACGTGCCGCAGCACGTCGGCCACCTGGATCCGCCGGCACGCGTGGGCGCGAATGAACCGCACCGCGCGGACCACGGCCTCGTCGCTGGTGGCCAAGACGTCGGTGGACATGCGCGTGACCATCCCGCGCGGCTCGACCAGGAAGTTGGAGCGCGCGATCGGCTCGCCGTCCATCATCCGGTCGAGCAGGGCCGCGGCTTCAAAGCCGATCCGCTCGGGGTTGAGGTCCACGCTCGAAAGCGGCGGCACGGCCAGGTGGCACAGGCATTCGTCGTCGCCCGCCCCCACCACGGCCACCTCGTCCGGCACGCCCACCCCGGCCCGGCGGCAGGCGTCCAGCAACAGCAGCCCGTAGTCGTCGTTCGACGCCATGACCCCCGCCGGCTTGGGCAGGGCATGGATCCAGTGCGCAATGCGGTTCTGTTCCTCCTCCCACACGCTGGAGGAACGACGCTGGCGCCGGGCGCGGAACACGTTGCAGTCGTGTCCTTGCTCCCGGGCGAGCCGCTCGAAGCAGTCCGCGCGCACGTCCATGGGCGGGTGGGCGCGGCGCGGCATGGCGCAGAAGCCGAAGCTTCGAAAACCCCGCTCCAACAGGTGCGCAAAGGCCAGGCGCGCGACCGCCTCGTCGTCGGGACCGACCGTGGGGTGATCCAGGTCGTCGAAGGCCCGCCGCAGGTCCACGACGGGCACGCCCAGGCTCGTGACGGCCTGGGCCGTGCGGCGGTCGTTGATCCGCGCCAGAACGCCGTCTCCCTCCCAACCGGCCACCCAGGCCGGGGGTGGGTCCTCCAGGCCGCGCGGTGCGTAGTAGAGCGACCACCCCTCGTGTTCCAGGTTGTACTGGGCCACCCCACGGATCAGCCCCCGCGCGTACGCCCGCGACGCCTCGATCAACAGGGCGACGCGACGGGGCGATGCAGTCATGATCTGGCCTCGAAGGATCGACGTCTTGCCCACTATAAGCCCGGCTCCCCCTCGCTAGCCAGACGGGCGTGCAGAAAGTGCAGCAAATATGGCGCATATTCCATGCCAGGCCCGCTGCCTCCTGCGCAAGGCGCCGGGTAACATGGGACCTTGCAAGCCGGCCAGGCGCGGCCGATGCCGCCGGCTGGGAGCACCGCCGAGAGGCCCCCTTCATGACCGCCGATTTCAAACACGCCCCCCTGGATCTCGACTACGACGTGCCGCGTGTGGCCGAGCGCTACCGGCGCCTTTATGCGGGGCTGGTGTACGACGCCTGCGAGCACTTCGGGCTGCCGGGCCGGGCCATGGAAGGCGGAGTCTATCCCCTCGTGCACACGATGAAGGTGGCCGGGCCCGCGTTCACGGTCCACTGCATCTCCACGCCCAGCCGCGATCCCAAAGTGCACGACCTCCGCCTGGCCATGCTCCGCAGCATGACCCCGGGGTGCATCCAGATCCGCGACACGCAGAACAACCGCAACTGCGGGCAGTTCGGCGAGATCAGCGCCACCGCGGCCAAGGCCGCCGGCTGCGTGGGGGCGGTCATCGACGGCAGCACGCGCGACAGCAACTACCTGATCGAGATGGGCTTCGCCACCTTCTGCCGGTTCCGCAGCCCGGTCGAGGCCTTCGGCCGCTTCATGGCCGTGGACTTTCAGATTCCGATCTACGTGCGCGGCGTGGACGGCCAGATGGTCGTCCAACCCGGCGACTACGTGTTCGGCGACAACGACGGGGTGGTCATCGTCCCCCGGCAGGACACGCTCCGCGTGCTCGAGCAGGCCGAGCAGTGGTTTGAGTCGGAGCAGAAGAGCCGCGCGGACATGGCCACGGGAGAGGACCCCTTCGAGGTGTACGCCCGCCATGGACGATTCTGACCGCAACGGCGCGAAGGCGTCCCTGGGCCCAGCGCGGTGGATTCCCTACAAATGGGAACTCATCGTTCTGCTGTGGTTCGCCTTCTTCCTGCACCAGGCCGACCGGCAGATCTACAACAACCTCTCGACGATGATCCGCGACAGCCTGGAATTGACGAAGTTCCAGTTCGGATTGGTGGGCACGGTGTTCATGGTCGTCTATGGCGTGATGGTCCCGCTGGCCGGCTACGCGGGCGACGCCTTGCGGCGCAAATGGGTCGTGCTGGGGAGCCTGATCGTGTTCAGCGCGGCGACGCTTCTGACGGGCTTCGCGACAGGGCTGATCGCGCTGATCGTCTTTCGCAGCGTGGCCACCGGCGGCGGCGAGGCCTTCTACTACCCCGCCGCCAACTCGCTCATCGGCCAGTACCACCGCAAGACCCGGGCCATGGCCATGGCCATCCACCAGACGGCCCTCTACTGCGGCATCGTGTTCAGCTCGCTGGCCGCCCTGGTCGGCCAGTGGTACGGCTGGCGGAGCGGGTTCTACGTGTTCGGGGGCTTTGGGCTGGTGATGGCCGTTGTGATCTACCTGAGGGTCCACGATACGCCCACGCCGGCCCCGCGCGACGCGTCGGGCGCGGGTCGGAACGCCGGCCCCTCGGTGGGTGAGGTGCTCCGCCACGTGTTCAGCAAACCGACCGTGCTGCTCCTGTCGCTGGCGTTTGCGGGCATGGTGTTCGTCGATAACGGCTACAAGACCTGGATGCCGTCGTTCCTGGAGGAAGACCACGGGCTGTCGCCGTTCTGGGCCAGCTTCTGGGCCATGGCCGCGCACTACGCCGGCGCGCTCGTAGGCGTGACGGCCGGAGGGCGGCTCTCCGATCGCGTCGCCGTGCGCCGGCGCGCCGTGCGCATGGAGTTCGAGTACCTGGGGCTGCTCCTCGGCGCCCCGTTCATCTACTGGATGGGCATGGCGGCCGGGCCCGTGACGTGCTGCATCGCCCTGGCCCTGTTCGGCCTGTTCCGCGGCATTTACGACTCGAACCTGTTCGCCGCCCCGTTCGAGGTCATCGAGCCCCGCTACCGCGCTTCGGCCGTGGGCATCATGCTCTCCTGCGCGTTCGTGATGGGCGCGTCGAGCTCGGCGATCCTCGGCTGGATGGCGGACACCTTGAGCATGCGCACGGCCATCGCCTCGATGGCCGGGGTGTACATCCTGTCGGGGGTTGTCGTAATGGTCGCCCGCTACACGTCGTTTGCGCGCGACTGCGTGGAGGAATCGCCCGAGGAGCCAGACGCATGACCCTCCTGACCGGCAAGACCGCCTTGGTCACCGGCGCCAGCCGCGGAATCGGGGCGGCCTGCGCGGTCGAGCTGGCCCGGGCCGGGGCCGACGTGGCCGTGAACTACTACCGGAGCGAGGACAAGGCCCGCGGGGTCGAGGACGAAGTGAAGGGCCTCGGCCGCCGGGCGATGCTCGTCCAGGCCGACGTGGCCCAGAAGCGTCACATCGACCGCATGTTCGACCAGGTCGAGGCCGCCTGGGGCCCGGTCGAGATTCTCGTCAACAACGCGGGCATCGAGATCCGCCGGGCCTCGCGCGACTTCGACGAGGCGACCTACGATGCGATCCTCGACACCAACCTCAAGGGGGCGTTCTTCTGCGCCACGCGGGCCCTGGAGGGGATGAGGCGAAAGGGCTGGGGCCGGGTAATCAACGTCTCGAGCGTCCACGAGCTGACGCCCACCGGCTTCTGCACGCCCTACAGCATGAGCAAGGGGGGCATGCTCCTGATGATGCGCGAGCTTGCCCGGGAGTACGCCCGATCGGGCGTCACCGTGAACAACGTCGCGCCCGGGGCGATCCGCACGGACATCAACCGCGAGGTCCTCGCCGATCCGGAGTACGAAGCCAAGGTGAGGGCCAAGATTCCGGCCGGCTTCATCGGAGAGCCCGGGGACGTGGCGAGCCTGGTCGCGTTTCTCGCCTCGGACGCGGCGCGATACGTGACCGGGGCGTCGTTCTTCGTCGATGGGGGATTGAGCCTTTGAGCCGGGCGCCGCGCCCCGGCAACACCGCTATCCGAGCTCCAAGGAGATTGCCATGAAGTCGCAGATACTTGTTGGCGCGATCGGCGCCGCGCTACTGGCCTTCGCCCCCACCGCGCAGGCCCAGGTCTCCGAGAAGTACGAGAAGCAGTGGGCCGCCGTGGCCGACCGCATCGAACAGAACATCGAGAAGCACCGCAAGGGCGACGCGGCGATTGAGGTGCTCGACGCCGCCGGCAAGCCCGTGCCCGGGGCCAGACTGTCCGTGCGCCAGACCGGGCACGAGTTCCTCTTCGGCTGCAACGCCTTCGTGCTCGGGCAGCTCGACACGCCGGAGTTGAACCGCAAGTACGAGGAGGCCTTCGTGCGCCTGTTCAACTTCGCCACGGTGCCGTTCTACTGGGCCGGCACCGAGCCGGTCGAGGGCGAGCTGCGCTATGAAGAGGGCTCGCGCAAGATGTGGCGGCGCCCGCCCACGGATCGCTTCCCGCCGTTTGCCGAGAAGTACGGCGTCACGCTCAAAGGGCATCCGCTCCTGTGGCACGCCCACAATCCCGGCTGGATCCCCAAGGACCCCGAGAAGCTCAAGGAGCTCTACCAGAAGCGGTTCAAGGAGATCGGCTCGCGTTACGGTGAGACGATCAAGATCTGGGACGTGGTCAACGAATCGCTGGAGTGCAAGCCCACGTTCGGGCTTTGCACCGAGGATCGCGCCTACGTGGCCTGGGCCTTCCGCGAGGCGGCCAGGCATTTCCCCGCCGACAACCAGCTCCTCATCAACGAGGTCACCACCTGGAGCTTTCGCAAGGCGCCCGAAAGCGCGTACTACAAGCAGGTCAAGGGGCTGCTGGCTCAGGGCTTGAGGATTGAAGGGATCGGCTTCCAGTACCACTTCTTCCGCCGCAAGGTCCTCGACGGCTACCTGGCCAGCGGGAACAGCGACCCCGCCAGGCTGCTCGACGTGTACGAGGCCTTCGGCGACTTCGAACGGCCGCTGTGGGTGACCGAGATCACCATCCCCTCGGCCGGTGAACGCGGCGCCGAGCTGCAGGCCCGGGTGACGGCGGACCTCTACCGCCTCTGGTTCAGCGCCCCGCGCATGGCCGGCATCACGTGGTGGAACCTGGGCGACAACACCGCGGTGAAGGGGGAGAACGAGGCCCTGGGCGGCCTGGTCGATGCCCGTCTCGACCCCAAGCCCGTTTACCGCGAGCTGGACAAGCTCATCAACCACCAGTGGAAGACCGAGGCGCAGCTCACCACCGGCGCCCAGGGAGCCGCGAGGTTTCGCGGCTTCTACGGCATGTACTCCGTCGAAGTCGAGAAGGACGGTGCCACGCAGCGGTTCGACGTGAAGCTCTCGGCCGGCGAGCCGAACCGATTCAAGCTCAAGTGGAAACCCTAAGGCCCGCGCCCATGAAGATCACCGACATGCGCGTCCGCACCGTGGCGATTCCCACCGGCGCCAAGCTGCGGCACAACACGGGCGTGCACCCGGGCTACCTGATGCGGACCGTGCTGGAGCTGTTCACCGACGAGGGAATCGTCGGCCTGGGCGAGGTGGGCGGGGGCGACCAGCGCGGGGCCCTCTTGAAGCTCAAGCCCCGCGTCGTGGGCATGGACCCGTTCCGCCTGGAGGTGATCAAGCTCAAGACCCTGCGCGCGATCTACTACCTCTCCAACGCCCGGCTCTACGGGGCGATCGAGACGGCGTGTCTCGACATCCAGGGCAAGGCGGCCGGCGTGCCGATGCACGCGCTCTTGGGCGGCAAGGTCCGCGACGCCGTGCCCATGATCGCCTATCTGTTCTGGCGCTACGACCGGCCCGGCGGCGGCGACGACGGCCGGGCCGAGGACCTGGCCGACCTGTGCGAAGCGCTGCACCAGGAGCTGGGCGTGCGGGCCATGAAGCTCAAGGCCGGCGTGATGGACCCCATGGAGGAAGCCCGGGTGCTCACGCTGTGCCGCCAGCGCCTGGGCGAGGGCTTCGGCCTGCGCATCGATCCCAACGGCACGTGGTCGGTGGCCACGGCCGTGCGCGTGGGCCGGGCGCTGGAGGACCTCGACCTGGAGTACTTCGAGGACCCGGCCTGGGGCCTGGAGGGGATGCGCGCCGTGCGCGGGCAGGTGCGCATGCCCCTGGCCACGAACATGTATCCCAACAAGTTCGACGACCTGGGCCCCGCGATCCGCCTCGGCGCAGTGGACGTCGTCCTCACCGACCTGCACTACTGGGAGGGTCCTCGCGGGGTGAAGGACCTGTGCGCCGTGTGCCGCACCTTCAACCTCGGCGTGGCCATGCACTCGGGGGCCGAGTTCGGCGTGGAGCTGGCGGCCATGCTCCACACGGCCGCGACGATCCCCGAGATGCACTTCGCCGGCGACGCCCACTACCACTATCTGGACGACGACATCATCGCCGGCGGCAAGATGCCCTACGTGGACGGCGCGATCCGCGTGCCCGACGGCCCGGGTTTGGGGGTGGCGCTGGACGAGGAGAAGATGGCCCGCTACGAGCGCTACTACGAGGAGCAGGGCGACTACTACGCCCGCTTCCACCAGGACCCCCGCCGGCCCGACTGGTATCCGACCGTCGGCGGCGCGTAGCTCCCTTTGGGATCACGCAGAAATGGCTTCCGCATTGGCTGGTCGATGAAAGACGCCTTCGATGGCACGCTGGATGGATGACAGGGTGGAGGGAACGGGAGTCCGCCGAGATGACGGAGCTGCCTCGGTTGCCTCCGGCGCCTCCGTTGTTGGTCGAGGCTGAATCCGATTGAAGCAGCGCGGTCCGGGGATTGGCCATCCGGCGGGCTGCGTTCCCTTGTCGCCACGGTGCAGATTCGATCCGGTGGGAGGTGGGGCAAGCGCTTCGCACCAGAAGGTGAACGGGCGGCGGCCATCCGCGTCACCAGATTCCTCATCGCTCCCGCGGAGGGGCACCACCCTCCTTTTCGCGGTGGTCCGTTGACCGCACTTCCCATCCGTCCACGGTCAATTCCCCGTGGACCCCGCACCGGAAGAGAAGCGGTTCTTCGAGCCCGGCTTCCGCGCCCGTCCTCGGGTTCTCGTATCGGTCGGTGTCGGAAACCTGGGTGAGGTGGTTGTTGCGGATGGACGCCCGGTAGCTGGCCTCGTTGCGCAGCAGGGGTCGCGGCTGTCCTTCGCACCGGATGACGTTGTCGACGATCTTGACCGTGCTGAAATCGCTCTTGCCGTTCAGTCCGAACAAACCCTCGGTTCGCGGCGTGGCCGTGGTGCGAGCGACGATGTGGTTGTTGCGAACGACGAGGTTGTTGTACGGCTCGTTGATCCAGATCACCCCCCGGCCCGGATTGCTCACGAGGTTGTTGTGAAAGACCGCCGGTCCCGGGGCGGGTGCGCGTCCGAACGCGGAGATCAGGTTGCCGCCGTCCTTCTCGACATCGAAGTCGAAGAGGTTGTGATCGATCTCGACCCCGTTCCGCACGAATTCGACCGCGTAGCTCGACGTGAGGTAGTTGTGGTGGATGTGGAACGTCTTGCCGCTCTTCGGCACCGCCCCGCCGGCGTGCTTGGGGATCGAGATCGTGCCGTGGCAGACGTTGTGGTCGAGTTCATTGTCTTCGTCGTTTTCGAACGGGAACTCCATCGAGAAGTTGACCTCGATCGTGTTGTGGTGGACGCGGCATCGTTTGGCCTGCCGCACCTTGATGCCGTAGAACTCATGCTCCGGTGCGCTGCGCGTACGGCGGAAACGGTTGTCGCAGATCTCGCAATCGGACATCCAGCAGGCGAAGATGCCTCCGCCGGTGATCCCTCCCTGCACCCCGGGCTTCCCCTTCCTCCACCGCCCGCCCGCGTCCACGAACTCGCAGTCGTGGATCTTCGCTTTCTTCATACCGAACGTCCGCACGCCGCTCCACATCGTTTCCTTGATCCGCAGGTGATGCAGGAGGAGGTCGGTGTGGAACCAGGCGAAGATGGCGCCGTGGAGCTGCGGGGCGCGGAGCGTCATGTCGGAGAGGGTGACGCCGCTGGTGTCCCGCTTGATGCGAATCAGGTAGGCGTCCGCGTCCAGTCCTTCGAGCCTCATCTCGGGGTCGGGGAGCGCCTCCGTGGCCGGCTTCCAACCGGCCGCGTGGGTGAGCGTTGTCTTGTCGATCCCGGCTCCCCTCAGCGTCATCCCCGCCTTCAATACGAGAGTCGCGTCCAGCTCGAAGGTCCCTTCAGCCAGGGCGATCGTATCCCCTTCGGACCCGTTCTTGACCGCGGCCACCAAGGCCTCCGCTGTCGTCACAGGCTCCGCGGCGCGCGCGAACACAGGCGCGGCTGCGAACCCGAAGACCGCGGCAAGGTAGCGAACTGCGCGCAACGAACATCTATGCCCTGGAATCATGGCGTGTGGACTCCTACTTGCGTAACGACGCCCTTCAGCGTCGCCGCCTGTCTGCGGTGCGCTTTAGGAGCTGTTTCGAGGCACTCAGGCATCATCCATGCGGACAATCCCGATCCTGCCGGCCCTTTCCCCGAGAATGAAGAGCGTGAGCCACTCAACGGGTTTGCCCTTGACGTACACCGCCCGCCACGTCCGTACGCAGACCACCTCTCCCCGTTTGAGCGCCGGGAAGACGGGTGTTCGGAGGGGAAGGCCGTCCGCAATGCGCACAAGATCGCAGGTCTGGCGCGCGTGTTCATGGTTGTCTCTCGATCCGCGCCATTCTACGGCCGGCGCCGCGCCGCCGCAATTCCTGATCGCGGCGACTTCGGCCGCACGGCGCGCAGCTCCCGGGGGGCGCATTCTCTCTCTTCAATCCCCGCGGATCAACCACTTGCGCCCCCCGCACGACCCGCGCGCCCTCCCGCCCTGCCGAACAACCGTCTTTCGAGCGAAAACGCAAGCGGCTCGGTCGCCCTCACCCTGAGCACTTTCACCTGGTACTTCCGCTCCACCTCCAGCGTCAACCGCCCCTGGCGGACCTCGCCGGCCTTTCGATCCCCGGCCAGATCGCGTGCCGGACCGTCGGGAGAGAACCCGAGCAGGTCCCGGTCGATGGCCAGCTCCACTCGCCCCGGCTCCTCGGACCAGCTTGCCAGCACGAGGAGATACTCCTTCTTCTCCGGTCGGGCGACGAGAAGCCACTTGACCGGCTCGGGCTTCACGCGCATGGCGGGTCGATCGGCCCAGTAGTTGTGGACCTCGACCGACGGCGTGCCGTAGCCGAACGCGGTGAGCGCCTCCTCCATCGGCCCGCTGCGGTGGCCCACCTCGTGCACCGCGCGCATGCCCCACTCGGTCAGGGCCTTCTCGTCCGACGACATGCCCAAGAGGGCCTTCTGCGCCTTTCCCGTCAGGTGGTAGAGGGTCAGCGGCAGGTTGCCGACCTGCCGACCCACCGTCTCGGCCTGGAGCCACTCGGGCGAGAACGGCTCGTCCGTGTCCAGCTCGTGGTCGAGGTTCACTGTGCCCCAGGTGTGCACGGGAAGGAGCAGCGTGTTGGTCATGTGCAGCGTGAACTCCAGCGGCTCCGTTCGCTTGCGCTGCCACTGCTGGAGCAGGTGCCAGACCCGCTTGCCGTACTCGCGGTGGCTCCAGACGATCATGCAGGGCTGCACGCGTCCGTCCTCGGTGCGGTAGGCGGCCGTGGTCCGCGTGTTCGTGGAGGCGTACGGATACGTGTTGTCCCAGTAGAGACTGACGCCCCGCGAGAGCCACTGTTGGGCGATCGCGCAGCCGAAGTCCTGGTACGACCGCGGAAAGGTGATCTTCTCGGGCGGGGCGTATCCTTCATAGCCCCGCTCGAAGACACGGTCGGGAAGCACCGTGCGCTGGAAGCGGTGCGGCTCGGCGGTCCACTCGTCCTGAAACACGGCCCACTCGGGCCGGGCGGGGCAGCCCCGCATCTCCTCCTGGTACACGGCCACCGGGCGGTCCGGGCCGGCCTCGCGGACGCGATGGGCGAAATGCCCCACCGCGTCGAGCCACGGCCAGTGCCCGTGGGCCGGCGGCGGCCGGTGCTTCTCGGCGTACGCGGCGAACCACTCCCGGTCGAAGGGCTTGCCGGTGCGGACCTCGGCGATCTTGTCCACGACCTGCCAGTCGTCGCGCCACGGGGCCTGGCTGGCACACTCCAGCCCGCCCCACGGCACCACGGCCAGCCCGCCGGGCGCGTGCCGTACCCTGGCCCGCCAGGCTTCCGGCATCGGCTTGGTGGGCGAGGCCTGCAGGCCGAACACCAGCTCGTGCGGCTCGGCGATGGTGGCCCGCCGGTTCACCAGGTACACGCGCAGGACGAGGCGATCGCCCTGGCGCACCAGCTCCTGGATGCACCCCGCGGGCGTCTTCTCGGTGATCCAGCCGCGGTCGTTCTCCGCGAACCACGCCAGCCCGCGGTTGGGCGAGCCTAGCCAGACGTACGGGACGAAGGCGTTCAGCCACCGCTGGTACTGGTGGGCCTTGGACCCGTCCCAGATCCGGCCCTGGCCGTCGGGCACCGCGCCGGAGTAGTTGCTGCGCAGGCCCGCCGTCACCGCGTGCATCAGCGGGGCCTCGGCGTCGCGCAAGGGGATCTCCAGCCAGAGCCGCTCGATCGGCTGCGGCTTCTCGCCGGGCAGCAGGTGCATCGCGACCTTCATGCAGCCGTCGATCTCGATCTGGCTGCGCGTGGTGACCTTCACGGCCGGCGACGTGGCGGCGGCCTCGAACACGGCGAGGTCGCGCCGGGTCGTGGTAAAACCGCACTTCTCGAAGGCGAAACGGCCCTCCCCCTGCGACGTCTCATAGCGAACCTCAACGGACCCCGCCAGCAGCTCGCGCCCGGCGCTTGTGATGCTCTCCGGGAGTCCGAAGCCATTCAGCGCGTGCCGCCGCCCCACGACGGCCACGGTGCTCCCGTCCGTGCGGATCGGCTCGAACGGCGGGAAGACTTCCTCCGTGGTGCCGAGCTGCTTGCCCTCCCAATCGAAGTGCTTGCGGCGGAACTCCACCTCGCCACCTCTCCGAAGCGCGCCGTCCGGCATCGCCGCGGAAACGGAGAGCGCGTACGTGCCGTCGGCCAGGTCGGGGACCTCCAGTTCCTGCTCGCCGGGCACGATCTCGACCTGCTCGCGAAGTACCTCCTCGCCGCCCCCGGCGCGGAGCACGAGCACGGCCCGCTTCATCTCCGCGCTTTCGGGCTGCAACCGATAGACGATCCGGCTGCGGCTGGGGAAGTACTGCATGCGCAGCGCGATCGCCGCGGGCTGCACCGCGACGAGCCTCGCGCGATCGACGTACCGCCAGTAGGCGTTGGCCGCTTCGAGCGGCGAGAGGGCCTTGTCGTACAGCCGCACCTCGTCGATGCGCGACCGGGGCGTGCCGAGCACGAGCTGGCCGCAGGTCGCGCGCTTCGGGTCGGTCGCCAGCGGCACGCCGTAGGACCGCTCGCCGGGCCGGCCGTCGGCGTACAGGGCGATCTCGTCCTCCCGCCACGCGATGACGAAGTGGTACCACCGCCCCGGGTGCAGCTCGAGGCCCTCGATCTTGACGAAGTGCAGCTCGCCGTCCGGCTTGCGGAAGTAGAGGGCCAGCGGCTTGTTTCTCAGGCCGCCGCTGTTGTAGATGTAGAAGATGAACGGCCCGCGCACCAGGGCGCGGTTGCGGTCGCTGATGCTGTTCACCCCGCCGGGCCGGAGCCAGAACTCGATCGTCCCTTCTCTCAAGTCGAGCAGGTCCGGGGCGCCCAGTTCGACGCTTCCCAGCGCGGCCTTCCCGCAGACGCCTGGGGCAAACGGCCCGCCCGCCTTCACCTGAAGGTCCTTCGGGGCCGCCCCTTGCGGACCGGGGCCGCCGTCCAGCGGCAGATACACGCGGGGCCGATGCGCCGGGGCGAAGTGCGGCGGGCCGTCGGGCACCTCGCCCGGCCGGTTCTGGGCGATCCACGGCTCCTTCTCGTCCGCCCAGAACCTGCCGATCTGGCGGTGGATGCGGACCTGGTCGAGCGTGCCGGCCAGCCCGGCGTCCGCCGCCGCGCTATTGCCCAGATACAGCGGCCCGGGCTCCTTCTCCTCCTCGCCGTGGACGATCAGCCCCTTGCCCCAGGTGATGGCCTCCGACGCGACCTCGCCCCCGTCGACGAACAGCCGGCGATGCGAGATGGGGAAATTGGCGCTGATCCCGGCCACGTGGACCCACCTGCCCACCGGAACCGCCCCCGGCTTGCTCGCGGTGAGGATCGTGTGCCCGTAGCCGCAGTTGGTGATCTCCAGGTGCAATGCGCCCTCGCCGTCCACAAACAGCCCGAAACCCTTGGTGAGGTCCTTCTCGGGGTCGTAGGCGGCGTGGGGATCGACCCTGGCGGGCCGATGCACCAGATACGCCCGCTTCTCCGGGAGCCTGTCGAGCTTGACCCATGCCTCGATGGAGATGTAGCCGCCGGGGAAGATCTCGCCGGTCGCGTAGCGCACCGAGCTGCTTCCGTCGAAGTGCAGTCCGCGTCCGAAGCGGCCTTCGACCAACTCGACGTGGCCGCGCTCCTCGGCCTTGGTGACCTTGGCCGAGCCGGCGGGCAGGGCGTCGTCGTCCAGCGGGGCGAGCAGATACGCCGCCTCGTCCGGGCCGGAATAGGGTCTCCAGAATTCGGTCTCGGTGGCTCGCGCATTGACAACCGAGAGGACGACGACGATCCAACAAGCGAGGCGTTTTCGGGGAGAAATGGTCATTGGCGGTGCGCGCAGGGGGAAATGGGGCGGGATCTCGATGGCAGGTGTCCGGGCCGGTCTTCACCGCCGCGCGACAAGGTCCACTCTACCCCTGCACCGGACCGCCTTCAAGCGATTTCACGACGCGCCGGCCGATCTCTGCCGCCGGAGCCTCCGCACCCCGAACCATACCCATCCGGCCCCGAGCATCGAGGCGCCCAAGAGCCACGTGCGCTGATCCACCCAGAAAGCCAGGAACAGGCACGAGGCCAGGCCTCCCCAGGCGAACAGCGCGGGGAAGCGGCGGTCCTCGCGCGGCAGGCGCAGCGCGGCGAGATTGGTGATCGCGTAATACACCAGCACGGTCAGGGCGCTGAACGACCACGTGGCCTTGATCCCGCCGAGGAGCACGACGGCGGCGATTAACAAGCCCACGGCCACGACCGACCACGGCGGCGCGGTCCGCGCCGCGTTGAGCCGGCCGAACGCCGCCGGCATGTCGCCCCGGCGCCCCATCGCCAGCAGCACGCGCGAAAGCCCCAGCACCAGGTTCAACAGCACGCTGAGCATGGCCGCCGTGGCCCCGATCGCGACGAGCGCCCGGCCGCCCGGCATGCCAAGCGACTCGGCCACGAGCTCCAGCGGCGCGGCGGTCTGCTCCGCGGCCTGCGCGAGCAGCGCGGGCGAGACCGTCTGGACGCAGACCCAGGCCACGCCCAGGTACAGGGCCATCGAGACACCCAGCGTAAGGAGGATCGCCACGGGGATGGACCGCCGCGGCTCGACGACCTCTTCGCCCAGCGTGGCGATGCGGCCATAGCCGGTGTAGGCCACGAACATCAGGGCCGAGGCGTACAGCACGTTCTGTGCGGTGGGCGTCGCGGCCGCCGAGCCCGCGGCGGCGAGGGACCGCGGCGCGGCCGATGCAGGGGGCCACCCCAACGACCGCAGCACGCCGGCAAGGATCAAGACGATCAGCGTCAACAGCGTCGTGGTGACGATCACCGCGTTGACGCGATTCGACGACCGCACGCCCCCCAGGGCCAGCGCCGTGAGCAGGGCCACGGCCCCGATCGCCACCGCGGCGATCCCGGCGTCGCCCGGCGTCCGGGCGGCCGCGAGCAGGTAGCCGGCGAACCCTTGGGCGGCCGTGGCGGCCGAGGCCGTCTTGGCGCACAGGAACATCCACCCGGCAGAAAAGCCCCACAGCGGCGAGAGGTACCGGTACCCGTACTCGTACGTGCCGCCGCTCTTCGGGTGGCTGGCCGCGAGCTGCGCGCTGCTCAAGCCGTTGCACGCGGCCACCCCCGCGGCCAGGGCCACGGCCGCCAGCACGCCGCTTCCCGCCGCGCCCGCCGCCAGGGCGAGACTCACGAACACGCCGGTCCCCACGATCGAGCCCAGGCCCAACAGCGTCGCCCCGGCCACGCCGAGCTGGCGGTGGAGCGTGTCGGGGGGCACTGTCGCAGGGACCGTGCTCATGCGGCTATCCCGGAACCTCTCTCAGGGACGTGCCCAGACCCCTGCCCGCGCGTCGGGCAGGTGAACCAGTTTGGGAAGCCAGAGCGAACACGCCCGTGCCGGTTCGTCCGGCAAGTGAATGAGCCTGGGGGCAAGGAGGCATCGGGACTTGCTTCGCCGCGATCTGCGGAAGATATTAGCGGACGACTCACGTATGGCAAGCGTCTTGGCCAAGATTCACGCAGCCCCGGAGGTTTTCCCATGACCGGCGCCTTGATCCTCGCCGCCGCGGTCGCGGCCGCTCCGCTGGACACGCCGTGGAAGCGGCATACGATCGACGCCTCGTCGCGCGGGGCCGACGGCGTACGCCTGGCCGACCTGGACGGCGACGGCCTTCTCGACGTGGTCACCGGCTGGGAGGAGGGCGGCGTGATCCGCGTCTGCCTCAACCCCGGGCCGAAAGGGGCCAGGGGCCCCTGGCCGGGCGTGACGGTCGGGCGCGTGGCCTCGCCCGAGGACGCCGTGATGGTGGACCTGGACGGCGACGGCCGGCTCGACGTGGTCAGCAGTTGCGAGGGCCGCACCCAGGGCATGTTCGTCCATTGGGGGCCGAAGGATCGCGACAAGCTCCTCGACCCGGGGGCCTGGCGCACCGAGCCGATCCCCGCCGCCCAGGACAAGACCCGCTGGATGTTCGCCCTGCCCGTGCCGACCCGCGCCGGCAAGGGGTTCGACCTGGTCGTCGGCTCCAAGCAGCCGGGCGCCATGATCGGCTGGCTCCACTCCCCCGAAGACCCGCGGCGCCTCGACCGCTGGCGGCTCCGTGCCGTCTGCCAGGCCGGCTGGATCATGTCGCTCGTGGCGGCCGACCTCGACGGCGACGGCGATCCCGACGTGGTGGCCTCCGACCGCAAGGGCCCCGGGCGCCGCGTGCTCTGGCTGGAAAACCCCGGACCAGGCCGCGGGGCCGCGGCATGGAAGGCGCATACGCTCGGCGCGGCCGGCGAGGAGGTGATGTTCCTCGACGTGGCCGACGTGGAGGGCGACGGGCGGCGCGACGTGCTCGTGGCCGTCAAGCCCCGCGCGATCGTCTGGCTCCGCCAGCCGGCCGAGAAGGACGGGGACTGGACCGGGCAGAGGATCGACTATGGCGACCGTTTCGGCACGGCCAAGGCCGTGCGGGCCGGCGACGTCGATGGGGACGGCCGCACCGACCTGGTCGTTACCTGCGAAGGGGCCAAGGGGCCGCTCTCCGGCATCTTCTGGCTCCAGCGCAAAGGCGCCGGACCAGAGGCGCCGTGGACCGCCCGCGACATCGGCGGCCCCGAGGGCGCGAAGTACGACCTGGTCGAGCTTCTGGACCTGGACGGCGACGGCGACCTCGACGCCCTCACCTGCGAAGAGCGGGACAACCTGGGCGTGGTGTGGTATGAGAACGGGGGGGAATGGGGAAGGTCGAAGGACGAATGATGAAGGACGAATGATGAAGGACCGACGAGGAGTCGCGTGTAACCGATGCAGGGCTTCTGAATGTGGCCGATAGCGTGTTCCAGGCGTTCGGCGAGGAGGAGTGGCGGGGCAGCGACGCCGAAGCGGGATCATGCCTGGCTCGTCGATCTCGGGTTGATCGCCAGGTGCCCGGTGATTTGAACCGTTGGCGGTCTGGGGCATACCTCCGCCCCGCCCCTCTCCCAAAGGGAAGGGGGGGAGTGGTTCTTTAACCCCTGACTCCTAGCCCCCAATCACCACCGTGAAGTAGCTCCGCACCACGCGGTCGAAGTACTCCGGCCGCATCTCCAGGGGCAGGTCGTTGTAGGTGCAGTAGCTCTGGATCTGCCCGAGCAGGTCGCGGGGGTGGCATCGCCGCAGGGGGCGCTTCAGCGGGCGATAGTGCTTCTCTATCAGGTAGTCGATCACCTCCGCCCGATAGTCGCAGTCGAACGACTTCGAATAGAGCTGGAACAGCCGGTGGAACTCCTGCTCCGTGGCGTCGGTGATCTCGACCTTGTACGGGATCCGCCGCAGGAAGGCCTCGTCGACCAGGTCGCTCGGCTCCAGGTTCGTCGAGAAGATGATCAACTGCTCGAAGGGGACCTGGATCTTCTTGCCGGTCGAGAGGGTGAGGAAATCGACCCGGGCCTCCAGCGGCACGATCCAGCGGTTGAGCAGCTCGGCCGGCTCGATCCGCTGCCGCCCGAAGTCGTCGATCAGCAGGCAGCCGCAGTTGCTCTTCACCTGGAGCGGGGCCTCGCTGATGTTGCTGTGCGGGTCGTGGCGGATCTCCAGCCCGTCGAGGGTCAGCTCGCCGCCGACCATCACCGTGGGCCGGCGGATGCGGACCCAGCGGCGGTCGTGCTCGGCCACCTTGACCAGGCCCGAGCCCTCCTCCTCGACCTCCTGGTGGTAAGCGGCGTCGAACAGCTTGATGATCTGCCCGTCCTCGACGATCGCGTGCGGGACCCAGATGTTCTGGCCGAAGCACTGGGTGATCCGCCGGGCGAGCGTCGATTTGCCGTTGCCCGGCGCGCCGTAGAGGAACAGGCCGGCCCCGGAGTTCACCGCCGGCCCGAGGTCCTCGAACAGGTTCGGGTCCACGGAGATGTCGGCGAAGGCCTTCTCGAGCTGGTGCCGCTTGGGGGCCTCGGCGCGGATCGTCTGGGCCTCGGCCGAGAGCACGTAATCCACCAGGGGCACGGGCGCCGGACCGGCGTAGGCGCAGGCCGCCGAGGCGTTATGCGCCCGATCGCGCCCCTGCTCGGTGAGCACGTAGTAGTAGTCGTTCAGCGGGGCCGCCCCCGTGTGCACGATGAGCTGGCGCGAGCGGAGCTGCTGGTAGAGGGCCTCCATCGCCCCGAACGGCAGGCACACGTGCTTGGCGATGCCCCGGCCGCTGTTGGTGCCCACGATCGCCAGGTGCTTGACGACCAGCGACTCGATCATCGACACGGCCAGCCCCGTCTCTTCGAGCGACCGCGGCGCCGCGGGATGGAACGTCTCGTCGGAAAGGAGCTGCGCAAGCAGGCTCCCCCGGGCTTCCTGCGTGGCGGTGGACACGGCAGCACTCCTCGCATCTCGGGCGGAAACGGGCGTGAGGCTCTCTGCAAGTCTAAGCCACGCTCAAGCAACGGCCGGACGGCGTGGCGCGGTCGCGCGGGGGGCGCGTGTTATGCGGCCAGGGGGCGTGTTATACTGGAATGCCCTTGATGCCGGGGGGCGAGAAACCCCTGCGGCCGAGCCGCTACTTCGGCAAGAAACACTCGATGCGACCGGAGACCGCGATGAAGCCCGACGCGTTTGCCCGCCTGATCGCTGCCGCCATCTTCATGTCTTCCATCGTTTCGGCCGCCCTCGCCGCCGAGCCGGCTCCGGGGGAGGAAGAAGCCGCCGCGGCGCTTGAGGCGCTGGGGGCCTCGATCCGCACCGACGATCAAGGCCGCGCGGTGCTCGTGCAACTTAAGGAAGGGAGCGACGCGGCCATGAAGCACCTGGCGGCGCTCCCGTCCCTCAAGAGCGTCCAGGTCAACGGCGAGAGAGTGACCGACGCGGGGCTCGACCACCTCCTGGGCCTTAAGCGCCTGAAGGCACTGAAGATCGACCTGACCCGCGTGGGCGACGCGGGCCTGGCCAGGCTCAAGGCCCTGCCGGCCCTGGAGGAGATCTACCTGGCACGCACTCCGCTCACCGACGCCGGGGCGGAGCACCTGGGAGCGATGCCCAGGCTGAAGCGGATCCGCCTGAGCGAGACGAGGATCACCGGCAAGGCCCTCGATCACTTGAGGCCGCTGGCGAACCTGTGGAACCTCGACGTGAGCAAGACCGCCGTGGACGACGCGGGGCTGGCTCCCCTCCAGCACCTGCCCAGGCTCACCTGGCTGAACCTCTACACGACCGAGGTCACCGACGCGGGCATGGACCACCTGGCCGGCATGAAGCAGCTCACGTGGCTGAACCTGGACAACACGGCGGTCGGCGACCCCGGTCTCGCCAAGCTCAAGCGTCTGGTCAACCTGGAGTTCCTGCACCTGGGGCGCACGCGGATCACCGACGCCGGCCTGGTGCACCTCGTGGGCCTGAAGGACCTCAAGGACCTTCACATCACCAACACCAAGGCCACCGCCGCCGGGGCGAAGAGCCTGCAAGAGGCCCTGCCGAAGTGCAAGATCCAGGTCGGCCCGACCGACGGGTGACACGGAGCGGACGGGAATCGAGGCTTCGCCCCCCCGTAGCAGGCACGCTCCGCGTGCCGTCCACCCCGGCTTCGAGTCGCCCAGGCAAGCGAAGCCTCCACACCCGGGCGCACGGGGATGCGACGGGGATGATGCCTGTCCTTTCCTTCGCAAGCCTTGGCGGAGTTCCGGGAGGTCGAGATGTGTACGATCCGGCGAAACTTGCCCGACTTGGACAGTGGGACTGGAACAAGTTCGATCATCCGATTCAGCTTGAATTGTCGAACGGAGTTTTACGAGTTCGCGGAGGTTTGACTCGCATTCAAGCTGCATTGCGAGCAGGTGTTTGGGCTCTACCTGTGGAGATCATAAAACTATGATTACGAAAGGATTACTTGAGCTCTTTAGCGATGTGATCGATGGAGGACGCGGCGCAGCAGAAAACAGTGATGCGGCTAGATGTAGGCATGAGATTGAGCTGGCGAAGACTATGCTCTCCGCACTAGCAGATGTATCTCCAGCTGCACGTTTTTCCGAAGGGATCGACGAGTACCAGGACCATGCGGAGAATGAAAATCACGAGATCATGAAGTGGCGGTCTAGTTTCTACCGCAAGCTCCTGCAAGCGGCAGGGGAAATCTCCGCTTCCGATAGCGAACGATCTAAGGTGCCCGACTACGACGCTCTGGCCGTGATTCTTGAGATTGGCCTGCCATTCGCACAGCAAGCGAACGAAGACGACAACCCTCGTAGGGTCGCGATAGAAACAGATCATATCCACAACGTCCCGACGTACATGACGACTGATGGAAACAGAACACTTCGCTACTACTTAGAGAACGAACGAACCTACTACCTTGATCGGATTGAGGAACACTTTGGAGCTCAATCTCGTGAGATTGCGGCAGACTTGTTTGCTCCACACTGGAGGTCCATCATGAGTTAGTGATTTGTCCTTGCCCCAAACAGAGGACTGCTTTCATCTGAGTTTTCACAAAACGTTCGCACATACATTAACGCAATCGAGAATCACACCGGTTTCAGGTTACATCCGGCTCAGCGTGCGAGGCTGATTGATGACTTGCGAACGAATTCGTATTCGCGACTTACAACCGAAGCTGGTCGTCAACATCGTCGTGGATTTACGCAGACGGTTCGACGAAACCAGATCGCCGAATGGGAACGGCAAACGGTTCAGACATGGCCGCGGTATGCTGAGGATCTCGTGAACGAAAATGGAACGGTGCTTCGAAGGGCCGGTGATCCATTCGACGCGCATCACGTCATTGAAAACATCTACGGAGGGCCGCACGAATGGTGGAACCTGACGCCGGCGAGGTTCCCAAATCAACATCAAGGTGGAATTCACTTGGAAGCAATCATGGATGTTCTGTTTCCGTAGGAGTCTGAGCAATGGCTAAGTTCGACGCGATTGTAAGCAATATCGAAGACCCCACTTCGCTGACGAGACTGTCAGAAGCGGACGCCGCTAAAATTCGCAACGACTACAGTTGGATTGACAGCGATTACGTGGAATTCTTGCAAGAAGTTGGCTACGGGAATCTTGGTGAGCTTCAGTTGTACAACCAGCCAACATCGGCAACATCTGTGTATTCGGTGAATGGCGATCGCCTTCAATCGGTGTTGGTCTTTGGGGACGACATGCAAGGCCATTGCTTCGGATTTGATGCGGAAAACAATTGCCGTGTGGTCGAAGTCAACCCGCGTGGAGAAGTGGACCTTGGAGTTGAAGACACTTTCACGGGCTTGATGAACGGCTACTTCGGCTGATGCAGCAATGTGTTGGTCTTCTTTTAGGCGCCGCGACAATCGACGTTGCATCAAGTCGCGGTGTCCAGTCGCGGCGGAACTCAGGACGCGGTGTCCATTCTTGCCGCGGGCGCGGACACGAAAAGGACAGGCATCATCCTAGTCGTCGGGGCGCGCACCCTGCTGCGGACTTGCCATCAAGCGACGCTGCCCCGCGTCGCACGGAGCCGCTTCCGCCCCCCCCGCGGCGCGGGGGGATCTCGTTCGTCGTTCTCCGCTGCGGCGTTGAATGATGCCTGTCCTTTTCGTGGCCGTACTTGCCGCGCGCACATGGACACCGCTTTCGGCGACGGCAGACTAACGCACCAAGTCGTACTCTTTTGACGCTGCCTCGTTGATCGTCAACCGTGCCCCTGAATCTAGGAGAGACGCCGCTTCCGCGCCGACGTAATACGACTTGATCTTACTAAACCGCTTCTTCATCTCTCGAAGCAGAAGCGCAGCCAACTCATCTGAACGTGGGTCACCTGTTCCTAATCCGAGCTGGCCCGAAATCACGACATTCTCGCCGAATGTTCCACCAGCCTTTAGTCCAACCGTGTGCGGGTTCATTTGTTGATCAATGCTGTATCGTACGCCCCCGCGCCGCTGAGGCACTTCGCGTACTTCGATCGCCTCTGAAACGTCGTGAATCAGATACGTTGTATCTGTGAGGTGATTTCCGGATTCCGATTTGCCAAGCTGCTCTGCCTGCTCTAGTGCCACTGTTCGGACATCTGGTTCTTCAAACGTCCCGAACTCTGTCACGGCGAGATCACGTGTTGCAGACACAGCACTCAGCCAATCCAGCAAGTCGTTTCGTGTCGCATAAAAAGGAGTGGGCTTTGCCATCGAGTGTTACCTCACCTTGGGTTTGGGCACGGTCAACAGATGCTGACGTTGTCCTGGGAACAGAGTCTGCAATTGCGCCCGAATCCGTGCCGCATTCGTGGCCTCGCGCGTTGAAAGCGTCACTCCATCCGCCAGCGTATCAACGGTGTTGAGGTGCAGAACGCGACCGTTCTTTGTTGCCGTTATGTCAATGAACGATGAACCTAAGCGTCCACCACCGGGACCCGGCAAGTACAGTTCACCAGCCGGTGAATCCCAGTAATTCGATACAGTCCATCCACGCCCTTCGAGTTCATCGACTACACTTTGGATATGCGCCTTTGTCTCTGGGCTGCCATGAATTCCCCGATTCGACGTAGACGTCGCCTTTCGGTTCATCCATTGCCAGCTTCGATAGTTCCCACCCTCACGACTGTTGCGCATCAACGCAAACACGCGGTTGCCCTTGAACTGGATCGGAGTCGCCGCCCCTTCCACGAATTCAGCCGCTGCACTGTTTGGGGCTTCCCGAAGCAGCGGGATCTCTCGCGTTCCCTTGCCATCCGGCCCAAC
>CAYSUS010000017.1:40204-86983 GCA_964434165.1 uncultured Pirellulales bacterium | reverse complement strand
GTAACAAGGTAGCCGTAGGGGAACCTGCGGCTGGATCACCTCCTTTCTAAGGATTGCTCCGGTCCCCGGTGGTAGGCCAACTTTGGCTTGTGCCGGATGGACCACGCAGAAGCGTCCTGCCTGTATTCGCCCGAACCGCGGGTGCGAGGCCGATCACTACCCGAATTCATACTGGCCCGGCCGGATCCTTCGCGATCCGGCCGGGCCTTTTCGTGCAATACCGAGTGGGGAAGGATGAACGGCCAGTGGCCGCACAGCCCCGTTGACCGGCAAGGGGCCAGTCGGTCATGATTCGTCTTTCGTCATTCCCCATTCGTCATTCCTCGGTCCCATGTCCTCCACCTCCAACGACCCGGCGTCCGAGTCGCTCGTCGCCGTGCTCTGGCCATCCATCGCCGCCTTTCCCCTGGGACGCCGCGTGGGGCGGTGGTGCGCCGTCCGGGCCGGCCCGCATCGCGCGCTGACGCTGGGCAAACTGCTCGCCCTGGCCACGATCCCCGTGAGCCTCGCCCTCTATTTCTGGCGCCTGGCGCCGTGGGTCTGCCGCCGCTACCGCATCACCGACCGGCGCGTGACGGTCCTGGAGGGCCTGTGCGCCAGCGAAGGGGCGTCGCTGGGCCTCGGCGAGTTCGACGCCCTTGACGTGGAGGTGCTGCCCGGCCAGAAGTGGCTCAGGGCCGGCGACCTGGTCTTCCGCCGCCAGGGCAACGAGGTGATGCGGTGGCCCGGCGTGCCCCACCCCGAGGCCGCGCGTCAGCTCTGTCTCAAGACCCGTCGCGGCGTGCTCGCCGTCCAGCGCGTGCTGGCCGAGCAGGCGGCGGGTTAGGGACGACTCGCCCGCCGCGCCAATCCCCTGGCACTGGCCGCCCGGCCCGTGCCGCCCTCCGCGCCGCTTTGAACCCCCTCAAATTCGAGCCCGAGGCCGAGGGCCTGAGCCTCTCCGGCGTCGAGGAGACGAGCGGCATCGGCCGGGCGTCCCTGTCGCGCCTGGAGAACGAGGCCGAGCCGAATCCCACGGTGGTCACTCGGACCCGTTGCGCGGAGGCCCCGTGCAAGACGCCCGTCGTGCGCCTTGAGCAAGGAGCCACGCCGCTGAGCGGTCGCGATCAACCTGACGCGCCCGGAGCGTCGGCCCGCGGGCTCCTTCGGATCGGGGCGACGATGGTGTCGCGGCTGGCCTGGATCGCGGCCTGGTTCGAGTCGGGCCTGGATCGCTTCGCGGATGCTGGAGACCGCCTCGTCTTCCGTGGCCCCCTGGGAGACGCAGCCCGGCATGGCAGGGCATTCCACCACGAGCATCCCTGTCTCGTCTCGCTGGATGTTCACGATCCACTTCGTCGCATCTGCCTGCCAAACGTGGGGCCTGAACGGGCAGGCTGCCCATCGCCCACCCGTTTTGTGGTAGCGATCCTCGCGCGCAGACGAAAGCCCGCGGGCTGACCGGGCAACCCGCGGGCTGGAGAAAACGTTCGCCACGACGCTCAAGCGTCCTAGATGAACTCGCCGGTGAAGTGGGTCAGGGCTTTCATGTAATTGCCCCGCTCGAACGCGGCCGGCTCGGGGCAGTTCTGCTGGCTCATGGCCCCGCGGGCCTGGGCCACGGAATGGTACTCGTTCTCCTGGAGCCACTGGGTGAGGCCCTCGAGGATCGGCGTCATGGCATCGATCCCCTTCTTGTAGAGCAGCGAGGCGACCATGCCCACGTCGGCCCCGGCGAGGATCGCCTTGACCATCTCCATGTGGCCGTGGATGCCGCTGGTCAGGGCCAGCGACGCGCTGACGCGCCCGCGGAGGATGGCGATCCACCGCAGCGGCAGAAGCAGCTCCAGGGGCGTGCTGAGTGCCAGGCGCGGGGTGACCTTCAGGTCCTCCAGGTCGATGTCGGGCTGGAGGAAGCGGTTGAAGATCACCAGGCCGTCGGCCCCGGCCTCGGCGAGCTTGAGCGCCATGTGGCCCGGCGAGCTGAAGTACGGCCCGACCTTGACGGCCAGGGGGATGGAGATCGACTCCTTGACCGCGGCGACCAGGTCGCAGTACTGCGCTTCCACCTCGGCGCCCGACTGCTCGGCGTCGGCCGCGATGAAATAGACGTTCAGCTCCAGGGCGTCGGCGCCGGCGTCCTGGAGGAGCCTGGCGTAGCGGATCCAGCCTCCCCTGTTGGTGCCGTTGAGGCTGGCGATGACGGGCACGCCCGCGGCCTTCTTCGAGTTCTCGACGCGCTCGATGTAGGCGTCGGGCCCGACGCGGTATTCGTCGAGCTCGGGGAAGTAGGTGAGGGCCTCGGGGAAGCTCTCCGCCCCGCGCTCGTAGAGCCGCTGCGTCTCCATCTGGTCGAACTCGATCTGCTCCTCGAACAGCGAATGGAGGACGATGGCCGAAGCCCCGGCCTCCTCCATGCGCTTGAGGTTGTCCGGATCGTCGGTCAGCGAGCAGGCGGCGACGACCAGGGGGTTCTTCAGGTCCAGACCGAGGTACTTGGTGCTCAGATCAACGCTCATGCTCCCACCTCCTTTGCCGTACTGGCCGTTTCCGCGCCGTTGCCGTCCTCTTTCTCCGCCAGCACTTCGGCCACCGAGCGGTTGGCCGAAGCGAGCTGCTCGTAAAAGGCCCAGCGGAAGTCGATGTCGTCCTGGCCGAGCTGAAGGAGGCGCTCGGACTGCTCGGGCTTGCTCCGCGCGAGCATGGCGAAGCGAGCCTGTTTCATGGCGAAGTCCTTGAAGTTGCCCTTCGGCGCCTTCGAGTCGAGGCGGAAAGGCTGCTCCTTGTCCCGCGGGTCGTGGTGGTACAGCGGCCAGTACCCGCAGGCCACGGCCTCCTTCTGCTGCTCCAGGCCCTTGGCCATGTCGATGCCCCAGCCGATGCAGTGGCTGAAGGCGATCAGGAGGGACGGTCCGCGGTAGCTCTCCGCCGCGCGGATCGTGCGGATCGTGTGGAGCGGATTGGCGCCCAGCGCGATCTGCCCGACGAACACGTTGCCGTAGCTCATGGCGATCAGGCCCAGGTCCTTCTTGCGGCTGGGCTTGCCGGCCGCGGCGAACTTGGCCACGGCCCCGCGGAAGGTCGCCTTGGATGACTGCCCGCCCGTGTTGGAATAGACCTCGCTGTCCATGACCAGGACGTTCACGTCGCGGCCGGAGGCCAGCACGTGGTCCAGGCCGCCGAAGCCGATGTCGTAGGCCCAGCCGTCTCCGCCGAACGACCACACGCTCTTGCGGATCAGGTAGTCGGCCGAGGCCAGGAGGTTCCCGGCGTCGGGCCCGTCGAGCGTCGCCAGCTTCCTCTTCAGGTCGGCCACGAGGGCCCTCTGGCGGGCAATCTGCTCTTCATCCTCCTGCGGGTTGGCGATCAGCTCGCCGACCAGCGGATCGCCCAGCGAGCCGGAGAGCCGCCGGAGCAGCTCGTGGCAGTACTCGATCTGCTGGTCGATGGCCAGGCGGAAGCCGAAGCCGAACTCGGCCGCGTCCTCGAAAAGCGAGTTCGACCAGGTCGGGCCGTGCCCCTCGGCGTTGACGGTGTAGGGCGTGCAGGGCAGGTTGCCGCCGTAGATCGACGAGCAGCCCGTGGCGTTGCCGATCAGCATCCGGTCGCCGAAGAACTGCGTGATCAGCTTGACGTAGGGCGTCTCGCCGCAGCCCGCGCAGGCCCCGGAGAACTCGAACAGCGGCTGCAGCAACTGCGAGCCCTTGACCGTGTCGGCGGCCACCTTGGTGCGATCGGCCTCGGGCAGGGTGAGGAAGAACTCCCAGTTGGCACGCTCCTGCTCGACGTGGTCCAGGATCGGCTCCATGTCGATGGCCTTGTGCTTGGGCTGCTCCTTGTCCTTGGCCGGGCAGGCCTCCACGCAGAGGCTGCACCCGGTGCAGTCCTCGGGGGCCACCTGGATCGTGGTCTTCATGCCCGGATAGTCCTTGCCGCGCCAGTCGGCCGAGAGGAACCCCTCGGGCGCGCCGTCGAGCGAGGACGGGTCATAGACCTTCATGCGGATGCAGGCGTGGGGGCAGACCAGCGAGCAGATGCCGCACTGGATGCAGATCTTCGGGTCCCAGATGGGGATGGTCTGCGCGATGCAGCGCTTCTCGTACTGCGTGGTTCCGGTGGGGAACGTCCCGTCCACCGGCAGGGCGCTGACGGGGATGTCGTCGCCGCGGTTGGCAATCATCATCCCCAGCACGTCGCGGACGAACTCCGGGGCGTGGGCAGGCACCGGCGGCACGCGCCGGTGCGAGGAGGTGACCTTCTCAGGCACCTTGACCTCGTGCAGGGCGGCCAGGGCGCCATCGACCGCGGCGAAGTTCCGCTCGACGATCGTGCCGCCGCCCTTCTTCCCGTAGGTCTCCTGAATCGCGTCCTTGATCTCCTTGATCGCCTCATCCACCGGCAGCACCTCGGCCAGCTTGAAGAAGCAGGTCTGCATGACCGTGTTGATCCGCACGCCCATCTTCGCTTCGCGGGCCACGGTGTAGGCGTCCACGACGAAGAACTTCAGCTTCTTGCCGATGATCTCCTCCTGGACCTCGGCCGGGAGCCTGTCCCACACCTCGTCCGGGCCGAAGGGGCTGTTCAGCAGGAACGTGGCCCCGGGCTCGGCGATCGACAGCATGTCGATCCGCTCGAGGAACTGGAACTGATGGCAGGCGACGAAATTGGCCGAGTGCACCAGGTACGAGCCCTTGATGGGCCGCGGGCTGAGGCGGAGGTGGCTCGTGGTCACCGAGCCGGCCTTGCGCGAGTCGTAAACGAAGTACGCCTGGGAGTACAGCGGCGTGTTCTCGCCGCAGATCTTGCAGGTGTTGCGCACGGCGCCCACCGTGCCATCGCTCCCCAGTCCGAAGAACACGGCCCGCGTCACGTCGTCCTTCTCGGTGGACCAGTGCGGGTCGTAGTCCACGCTGAGGCGGGTCACGTCGTCGTGGATGCCGACGGTGAAGTGCCGTCGGGGCTGGTCCTTCTTCATCTCGTCGAACACCCCCTTGGCCATGGCCGGGGTGAACTCCTTGCTCGACAGGCCGTATCGCCCGCCGATCACCTTGGGCATGGCGCCGGCGCCGGCCTTTTCCGTCCACCGTTCGGCCAGGGCGGAGATCACGTCGTGGTAGAGCGGCTCGCCCAGGGCGCCCGGCTCCTTGGTGCGGTCCAGCGCGGCGATCATCTTCACGCTGGCCGGCAGGGCGGACATCAAGGCCACGGCGTCGAAGGGCCGGTAGAGCCGGACCTTGACCAGCCCGACTTTCTCTCCCTGCTCCATGAGATGCTCGACGGCCTCTTCGACCACGCCGATCCCCGAGCCGACGAGCGCGACCACGCGCTCCGCGTCCGGGGCGCCGAAGTAGTCGAACAGGTGGTACTGCCGGCCGACGAGGTTGGCGAACCGGTCGAACACCTTCTGCACGACGCCGGGGACCGCGTCGTAGAACCGATTGCAGGTCTCGCGGGCCTGGAAGAACACGTCGGGGTTCTGGGCCGTGCCGCGGAGGACGGGCCGCTCGGGGTTCATCGCCCGGGCGCGGTGCTCGGCGATCCGCTCCATGTCGAGCATCGCCAGGCAGTCCTCCTCGGTGAGCTGCTCGATCTTGTTCACCTCGTGGGAGATGCGGAACCCGTCGAAGAAGTGCAGGAAGGGCACACGGGCCTCAAACGTGGCCGCCTGGGCGATCAGGGCCATGTCCTGGGCCTCCTGCACGGAGGCGGAGGAGAGGAGGCCCCACCCGGTCGAGCGGCAGGCCATCACGTCGCTGTGGTCGCCGAAGATCGACAGGGCGTGGGTGGCCACAGTGCGCGCGGTGACGTGGAAGACCGTGGGAGAGAGCTCTCCGGCGATCTTGAACATGTTGGGAATCATCAGCAGCAGGCCCTGCGACGCGGTGAACGTCGTGGTGATGGCGCCTGCCTGGAGCGAACCGTGGACGGCCCCGGCCGCGCCGGCCTCGCTCTGCATCTCCACGACGTGCGGGACGGTGCCCAGCACGTTCTTGCGGCCCGCCGCGGCCCAGGCGTCCGGCATCTCTCCCAGGCCCGAAGAAGGCGTAATGGGATAGATCGCCGCGACCTCGTTGGTGAGGTGGGCGATGTTGGCCGTCGCTTCATTGCCGTCGAGGGTCACGAAGCGTCTTTCTGCCACGGGACAACTCCTCTTCTGGATGAAGTAGTTTGAGGACCAGGAATCTCGTATCCGTTGGCCGTTCCGGGAAGAAACCGCCCCCCTTGGAAGCTCCCTCTCCCAGGCGCTGCCGAAGAAGCCTGCCCCTAGAGCGGAAAGCGACGCGACCGGGTGCGATGCCGGAGAGTCTCACGCACTACGCGATCGGTAGCCGCCCTCCAAACCGACACGGGACCCAGAACGGCAGCCGGCCACCGCGCCCACGGAGCCCGAGACGGGGGTGGCCGGACTTGGCCAAACCGTAAAGGTAACGGTTTACCCAACCTCTCACAAGGACCCTTCCAGGGGGTAGTCCAGGGGCACGCGGCGTGGAACACCAACCGCCCGCGGTTGGCCATGGACTGGCGCTCCGGACGCCGTCTTCTCCTTGCGTGCCGCCAAGGATGTCCCGGGCAAGCGGGCATCGGCCCGTGGGCCGCGCTGCATGCGTTCGGAAAGAGGCCGCGCGCGGGGCCAAACCCCCGGCATGCGGCAGAACGGTTCGGCTGGGTCAAAACGCCGCCTCGAACCGCATGCCCACCACCAGGGAGTCGCGGTAGAGGCCCGAGGGGGAAGTGATGTACTGGAGGTCCGGCTGCACGGCGAAGCCGGGCCGGACCGCGGCCTTGTAAAACACCTCGGTCACGGTCTCCACCTCGGTGCCGCCGAAGCTGAGCCGGCTGCGCGCGAAGGCCACGCCCACCACGTCCTCGTCGCGCCCCGGCACCAGCCCGCGGTAGATCATGCCCGCCCCGAAGTACTCGGGAAACTCGATCAGCACCTGGTCGTAGGACGTTCCGTACTGGAGGAACATGGCCAGCCCCTGCTCGTTGGCGGGGTCGTGCCAGTTCTCGCGCCAGAGCACCTGCTCGAAATCGGCGTGCACGGCCCAACTCTGCGGCTCGTCAAGCCCCGGCCCGATCTGGCCGGCCGAGACGTAGCCCACCCCGCCGTCGATCTTGCCGGGCAGGAGGCCGTCGCACAGCGCGTAGTCGTACTCCAGCTCGCCGATGGTGAGCGTGATCCCTGTACCTGAAAAGCCCCAGTTGCGCCCGTCGGGCACGCCGTCCCAGACGCCCACCTTGGCCACCAGCGAATCGGTCAACTGGACCAGCACGACGGCGGCCGCGCTGGTGTGCGGATAGGTGGGCACGCCCAGGGTCGGCGAGATGCCGAACGACGAGTTGACGAAGTCGCCGGCCGATTCCGGCAGGATGAATTCGCTGTTGACGTCCTGCTTGCCCAGGCGCACGGTCACGTTCTCGCCGCAGAACGCCCCCTCCCACCAGTACTCGCTGACCTGCATGATGTTGTCGAAGGAGTCGATGTTGCTCACCACCTGGGCGTCGCCGACGAACTGCTCGGTCAGCCCCTGGCCGTGCGTGTTCTGCCCCAGCAGGAAGAACTTGCCGGGCACGGGCAGGTTCAGCTTCTCGAAGTCGGCGGTCAGGGCTAGATCGAGGAGGGCCTCGTAGCGCGTGGCCCGGCGCGTGGAGATGCCGCCTCGCGTGTTGGTGAACACCTCGCCGTAATAGACCGGCTCGAAGGTGATGCCCGATTCGCCGTCGAGGAGCGGACCGAACAGCCGCCCGGGCTCGTGCTCCAGGTCCGCTGCATCCGTCAGCTCGTCCTCGCCCACTTCCATGCGCGACGGCGACGGGGCGCTCTGCGGCGTGCGGTGGAACACGTCGTGCGATGGATCGACGCCCGGTCGGGGCTGCGCCGATGCGACCGGCAAAGAGCAAGCCACCACCAGCAAGGCCGCGGCGCATGCGGCCACGGGCCCCGCGCGATGAGATCGCGAGAACGGCCGCCGCATGCAGTCGCGCTGGGGGGGCACAATCACTTCCATGCCGAGGGAGCGGGTTGAGGCGCGCAAGCACGTCACCAACACCTATCGGGTGGGAGACCTCGTTTCCCGATTGAGATGCGGCGGATTCCGAAATCGGCGCGGGTTCCGATTGCGCGGATCGTTCTTGGCGTACCGGTCGCGCCGGTTGCCCACACCGCCGCAGGCCTCCGACTTCCGAATTCGGGCCTCCCCGCCGACCCTCCTGGGGATAGGGTCAAACACCCCGCAAGGGGGCCTTCTGCCCCCGAGGCCCGCGACGCGAGACTTTGAGTTGACCGGCCCGTTATCGCCAATTAGTCTGGAAGCCGTGGACCGGACGGCCCGTTCGGTTCGCCCACGCCGCAGCGATACACGGGCTGGGGTGTTCGCTGCTTTTCCCGCCGCCAAGCCATTCTCCCGGGAGTCGGTGCCGATGTCGATTTGCGCCGTTCGTCGTGCGTTGTCCGTGGTCCTCGTATGCGGCATGGGGTCGGCGATCTGCGCAGAAGCCAGCGCCGATCCGGTCGCCTGGTGGCGGTTCGAGGGGACGGGCGCCGTCGGCGCCGCGCCCAACGTTCTGAGCCCCGGTTTTCTCGACGCGCAGGGCTCGGGCGGGACAACCTACCAGACGTCCACCCCCGGGGCGTTCGTCTTCGACCCCTTCAGTGGCCAGATCCTCGCCAACGCTTCCTCGCTCGACGCCGGCCAGGGGCACGGCGCCTCGGTGGCGGATAACGACGCGCTGGACGCGGCAAGCTTCACCATCGAGGCCTTCGTCCTCATCGGCGGCGATCAGGGGAGCTACCCGGCATACATCTCGTACGTGTCCCCCAGCGGCCCGCGCCTGGGCTGGCAGCTCGACATGGACCCGGGCGAAGAGGGCCGGACGCGGTTCGACACGACCGCCAAGACGAACCAGGTCGCGGGCTCCAACGCGGGTCAGGCGCTGGGCGTCGGCCAGTGGCATCACGTGGCCGTGACCTTCAACGCCTCGAGTGGCCTCATCGAGTACTACAACGACTACGGCAACCGCGCGACGGCGACGCTCAGCGGCACCGCCTCCGAGGCCACGGCCGTGGCGGCCGATCTGATCCTCGGCAACAACGGCGGCCTGCCCGGCGGCACGCTGCTCGACGAGGTCCGCTATTCCAACTCGGTCCTTTCGCCGAACCAGTTCCTCCGCACCCTGGCGGCCCCCGAGGGCTCCATCGACACGGACCTTACCGGACTGAGCACGCAAATCGTTCGCGTGAACAACAACCTGGACAACATGGGCCAGGTCGCCAGCGCGATGAACCTCAAGCCCGGCGACGGCAACCATTCGGCCTCCCAGGTTCGCGTGGTCGATCGCGTGGACCTCGACACCGCGGGGAGCCGCTTCTCGGGGCAGGTGGGCCTGTTCCCGGGCGACGGGCACTCCTCGGCGGCCGGTCCCGAGGACTACGCCGTCCAGATGGCCGGCTACGTCTATGCCCCCTCGGCCGGCTACACGCGGACCTTTGCCGTGGACGCCGACGACGGCTACGAGCTGCGCATCGGCGGTTCCAGCTTCCTCTCCGGGACCGGAACCACTCCGCAACTGGTGACCGTGACCTTTCCGGAGGCCGGCTACTGGTCGATCGACGTGCTCTACCGCAACCGCGGCGGAGGTGCCGGGCTGGAGGTCAGCTCGGCGGCCGGGGAGGTGACCTCGTTCAACACGACCGACTTCCAGATCCTCGGCGCGGACGCCGCGTTTCCGGTCTATCAGCGCCCCGACGCCATGCCGGCCGACGGCGACTGGGGGTTCAACGCGGCGGGGGCGCCGGCCATCGCGGGCACCGTGGACGCGGGGCTGGCCGACGGCCTGAACGTGACGATTCACGCGCGGCCCGGCGGATCGGCCAACATCGACGACGCGATGATGTTCTCGCGCCGCAGCGCCACGCCTGCGGCCGCGATCAAGTCCCTGGCGGTCGACTTCCGCGATCCCCAGAACGGGTCGGAGGGGAGCTTCGCGGGCACGCCGCCGTGGCCGCACAACACCGGCAGCGACGACAACTACTTCACCACGGCGGTCGGCGGACTGATGTACTTCCCCGAGCCGGGCGACTACGCGTTCGCCGTGGGCAGCGACGACGGTTTCCGGCTCCGCGTGGGCGACCAGATCATCGGCAAGTTCTCCTCAGGCCGCGGCCACCCCGGCGGGACCGCCAACACCGGCTTCGTCCACATCCCGCAGTCCGGCCTGTATCCGGTGGAGCTTTACCACTACGAGAACTCCGGCGGGTCTTCCGTCGAGCTCTCGTTCAAGCAGACCTCCGACCTGCTCCAGAGCAGCCGCGATCCGAACGCGGCCGGCTACGGCACGGATCTCTCCGCCCGGGCGTTCGCCGTCACCCCCAAGGCCGAGCTGCGGCGCGTCGGCCACAAGCTGTTCGGCAAGGCCTACACCGAGGTGGACGCCCTGGCCGTCTCTTTGCCGTCGGAGACCTGGGTGCTTCACGAGGTGGTCCAGAACGGGCAGGCCAGGATGACCGGTCTGGTGGGCCAGTACTACGGCTACGCGGGCGGCTCGCCGGCCTGGGACGACGGTCTTGCGCCGCTCGGGACGCGCGGTGACTTCACCGGCTCGTCCTCGGCCTTCAACTTCGGCGACAACTACGCGTACAACAACCCGAGTCCGCCCGGCTGGGGCAACCTCGAAGACCAGTTCGGCGTGCGCTGGACCGGTTACCTCGACGTGCCGGAGACGGGTACCTACAGCTTCTACATGGCCAGCGACGACCGCTCCTGGATGTTCATCGACCTGGACGGTGACGGGGTGCTCGAAGCGGGCCCCGAGCAGAACACCTGGCACAGCCACTGGTACGACCTCGAGCTGGCCGAGGGCCTGCACAAGGTCGAGTTCCGCGCCCGGGAGTTCAGCGGCGGCGAGAGCGCGCGCTTGCAGTGGATCACCCCGGGCGAGACGGGCTGGTCGGACCTCACCGGCGCGTTCTTCGTGCAAGACCTCTACGACGGGGCCCTGCTGCCGCTCGCCTCCGGGACGAACGACATGCTGGGCTCGGAGGCCTGGGACGAGCTGCTCGCCAGCTTCGACCTGGGGACCGAGGCCCGGCTGCGCCTGACGTCGATCTTCGCCGGGCAGATCGCCGTGGCCGAGGCCGACTTCGTGTTCGTCCCCGAGCCGGGCACGCTCGTGCTCCTGGCCCTCGGCGCCGCCGCCGTTGGCCTCCGCGGACTGCGCCGGCGCCGCCGGCCGTAGGCCGAATCGCCGTGCACGATCCCGGAATCGCGCGACGCCACTCGGCCCGCCCCGGGCAGACACAGCCTGTCCCGGGAATCGGCCGAATCGAGGAGCCTATTCCTGCGCGCGCGGCGGCAACAGCGCGATGATCTCGCGGGCGACCTCCTCGACCGACTTGCCCGTCACGTCGATGCTACGCCAGCGGTGCTTGCGGCAGAGCTCGCGGGCGTGGTGCAGTTCCTTCTCGACCTGGGTCGTCGTCGCATAGCCTTCGATCGGAATCCCGTCGTTCCGCGCCCGCTGCCGACGCAGCTCCACGAGGCGCTCCGCCGTCATGTGCAGGCAGAAGACCCGGCTGGCGCTCTGCGCCAGCAGGGCCTCGGGCGGGTCGAGCTCGAGCACCAGCGGCACGTTGGCCGCGAACCACCCGCGATAGGCCAGGTACAGCATCGTCGGCGTCTTCATCGACCGCGAGACGCCGACCACCACGACCTCGGCCCGATCGAGCTCGTCGGCGTTCTGTCCGTCGTCGTGGTGGAACGCGAAATTCACCGCCTCGATCTCGCGGGTCCGCGCGTCGGAAAGCTGCTCGAACAGACCGGGCTTCTCCTGGGGCGTCAGCTCCAGGTGCTTGGCCAGGCGCTCCAGGACCGGCCCGAGGATGTCCAGGGCGTCGATGCCCGCGTGCCGCGACTCCTCGAGGATCCGGCCCCGCAGACTGTCCGACACGAGGCTGTGGACCAGGAAGGCCCCCCGCTCGGCCGCCTGCCGGACCACGGCCTGAACCTGCTCGGGGGAGCGGATCCGCGGGTGTCGGGCAAGACGGACCGGGGCGTCCTGAAACTGCACCAGGGCCGCGCGGACCACGCGCTCCACCGTCTCGCCGGTGGCGTCCGAGACCACGAACAATTCGAGCATCGTTCCACTCCTTGGCCGGGGCGAATTCGGCGTGAGGCGCCGGTTCCATCGTACCATGTCCGCGCCCCCGGTCGTCTCCAGGGGTGCCAGGCACCACCCGGGCGTTGGTCGCGGGCACGTGACCGGCTGTTCCCCCTTCGTACAATTCATCGTTTCGATTCCTCGCTCTGCCGGCGTCTTGGGCGGCGGCGGTGTCGAAGCGATAGTACCCCTTCTACCCTGGGAGGTCACCATGTCGAAGAGGTCGAGTATCCGAGCCCTCGCGATCGGGGCTGTGGCGCTGGTGGTCGGTTTCCTGGCCGTGGCCGCGGCGGCCCGACTCATGGCCGAGGAGCTGAAGGCGGGCGACGAGGCCCCCGACTTCTCGCTCGAAGGCAGCGACGGCAAGACGTACAAGCTCTCCGACTACCGCGGCAAGCAGGCGGTGGTCATCGCCTGGTTCCCCAAGGCCTTCACTTCCGGCTGCACGGCCGAGTGCAAGTCGCTCAAGGAGAACGGCGCCGCGGTGCGCAAGTTCGACGTGGCCTACTTCACGGCGAGCTGCGACCCGGCGGAGACCAACAAGAGGTTCGCCGAGTCGCTCGAGCTGGACTATCCGATCCTCAGCGACCCGACGCGCACGACGGCCGAGGCCTACGGCGTGGTCGATGCGGTGCGCCGCTGGCCGCAGCGCTGGACGTTCTACATCGGCGAGGACGGCAAGATCCTCTACATCGACAAGAAGGTGAAGACCGGCTCCCACGCCGAGGACATCGCCGCCAAGCTCAAGGAGCTGGGCGTGAAGGAGAGGGAGGAGACGAAGAAGGGAGAGGGGAAGGAGGAGCCGAAGAAGGAGTCGTGACCGCGCCGCGTAGGGAGCAGGCACAGGCAACCGCGGCTTCCGCTGGTCGTCGAAGGACGCATTCGATGGCACGCTGGATGGATGACAGGGTGGACGGAACAGGAGCTCGCCGAAATGGCCGAGCTCTCCCACTCCGTTGCCCCCGTTTTCTCCTGTTCCCGTTAGCAGCCGGACCACCCGCAGTGGAGAAGCTGCTGTTGACGCGTTCCTTGGCCCTCACCCCGGCCCCTCTCCCGTGCGCGGGAGAGGGGGAACGCGCTAGCGCTGAGGCGGTGCGCCAAGCAGCTTGGCGATCTTGCGGTGGGCCACGTCGGTCTGGAAGATCACGAGAAGGCCGGCCCGGCCGACCGCAAGCCCCTCGATGTTTCCGGGCCCGCCCACGACATCCCACGAGTTGGGCTCGATCTTCTCCTGAAGGGCGTCTCTCAGCGCATCGAAATCGCCCGAAGCGAGGCCGGGAGCCAGCCCGCGGGCCCGCGCCCAGTCGACCCGGTAGACCTTGGTCCAGAGCGTACGCGCGGCTCCGTCCTTGGAGGTCAGGAGGATCGCCTCGCGATCGACGATCCACCGGAGCTTGAGCAGCTCGGCCACCTTGTCCAGCGCGAACCGCAGCGTCACGTCCGTGCATTGCAGCGTGACGCGCGATTCCAGGGCTACTCCAGCGTCCTTCAGCGCGCGCCGGTCCACCAGGAGCGGCACGCCGGCCTGCCCACGGAGCAGGTCCAGCACATCCGCCGCAGGGGCCTCCTTGGCTTCGACCGTGACGCGATGATTGAGCGACGCTTCGATCCGCTCCAGGGGCGGAGGCTTCTGCCTCGCAGCAGTTGTGTCAGGCCGAACGAGCCCTGCCCCGGCGCGGAGGTGCTCCAGCAGCCGGGCGATGCGCTCGTGGACCTCGTACGTCTGGGCCACGACGAGGACGTGCGCTCGCGCGGCCGTGTACGGCGCGATCGAGCCCGGCCCGCCCACCTGATCCCAAGTCGTCGGGGCCACGCAACCGGTGATCAGGTCGATCAGCGCGTCGAAGTCCGGGTGGCGGGGCGTGCCCACTAGGTCGCCGACAGGGTAAACCCGAAGGATCCCTGCCGACTCCTCCCCTTCGGGCGTGGTCACGACAAGGGCCTCGTCGCGAACTGTGTAAGCCAGATCCAACGGCTTGAACAGGTGACCGAGCCCATAGCCGAGCGAGACGTCCTTCATCCGTGGCGTCGTGATTGGCGTGCTCGTATCGATGCCCCAGTCTTCCAGTGCGCGCTCGTCCACGAGAACCTCGAGTCCCAAGAGCTGCCGACAGTGGTCGACGGCATCTCCTAACGGGGTCTCGATGAAGCTGGGCAGGTCGCACGGCTTCTTGAGGGTCGCGGCAATCTTGGCCTCGGCCTTGGCAACGGGGCCGTGAGGGTCGCGGATCGCTAGCCACGTGCTCGCAGGCGGCCCCTTGCGCGAAGAAGGTTCCTCGGCAGTGACGCGCCGCAGGGCGCCGAGCAGACCGGCAATCTCGGCGTGGACTTCCGGGGTCTGCGAGACCACCAGGGCCTTCTCCGCGCCCAGCGGCACGGGCGATACCGAGCCAGGCCCGCCCACGCAGTCCCAGGTCGTCGGCTTCACGCACGAGGTGATCACCTCGATCAACCAATCGAAGTCCGCCCCCGAGGAACTCGGCAGCACGTCCGTTACCGGATAGACTCGCGTCGGAAGACGCATCTCCGCCTCTTCCTGCGTGGTGATCAACAGCATGCCCTCGCCGGCAACCCACGTCAGGTCGAGACGCCGCAACACGTGAGCAAGAGTGTTCTTCAGCGTCAAGCTCTGCAGGCTTGCGGTGATCGGCGCGTCGGGGCCCAGTCCCACGTCTTCCATGGCCTTTCGGTCCAGCCAGATGGGAATCCCATGGTCGTTGCTGAGCTTCATCGCCAGGTCTTCGATTGGCGTCTCGATGTACTCCACCGTGGCGGGCTTCTCTAGCGCTTCGAGGATTCGCCTCTCGGCAGGTCGCGGCACGTGGACCGTCCCGTCCGACTGGCGCGCGGCAGGGCCTTTGGCCGCGAGGCGCAGACCGGCCAGCAGCTTCTTGATCTCCGCGTGTGTGCGCTGCGATTGGCTGACGACCAGCGAGCGGAAAGCGCCTTTGCGCACGACGCAGAGCGAGGCTGGGCCGCCCACGTCCTCCCAGTTGCACGGGTCGATGTTGTGCGTGACGATGTCGATGAGTTCGTCGTCGCTCAGGTGATGCAGCCCGCTCCTTGCGCGCCGCTCAGGCGGATCGTCGACGGGGTAGAACCGCGTTTCGAGCAGTCTTTCGCTGGCCAGGTATTCGGTGGTCACCAGCACCACCTCGTTGCGCACGACCCATGCCAAGTCGAGCGAGCGGAGCGCCTCCTCCAGGGCCGGTCCGAGCGGGATGCCTTTGAGGTCAGCGGTCATGGGAACGTCCGGGTCGATGCCGTCGACCCCCAGGGCCGTGAAGTCGATGCGGATCGGGAGTTGGTGCCGGGAACCGATCTCCGCCACCGCCTGCTGGAGCGGGACCTCGATGAGCGTCAGCCCCTCGGCGGCCGGCTGCTCGAGGGCCTGCCACAGCCGCGACTCGGCGGCCAGGCGCGGCGAGGCCCGCTCGGCCGAGGCGGTCACGCGCCCCGTGCGGCAGCGGATCGTGAAGCGGATGTGCTCGAGGAAGTCGACGATCCGGTGATGCACCGGCGCCGTGTTGGTGATGGAGAGGAACTGCGACTCGCCCGGGGGCACGGCGCGGATCAGCCCGTCGCCGTCGAGGCCCTCCCAGCTTGCCGGAACGATCACTTCCTGGATGGCCGTGACCAGGTCGATCGTGTCGAGTTTCATCGAGCCGGCCGCCGCCCGCGATCCTACCAGGTCGCCCACCGGGTAGGCGGCGGCGTACATGCGCTCCTCCGCGTCTTTCCGGCTGAGGACGACGATCTTGCCGGCGGAGAGGACGTAGTCGAGCCCCAGATCGCGCAGCATCAGGCCCAGGGCCGAGCGGAGCGTGATGCCCCGGAGGCTCTCCGTAACCGACGTCTCGGGGCCGATCCTCGCCGCACCGAGCGACGTGCGGTCCAGCTCGATCTCCACCCTGTGCAGCCGGCTGAGGTACTCCAGTACCCGGTCAAGCGGCTGATCCTTGCATCGGAGTTCCGTGGGCGAGCTCAAAGCCTCAAGCGCGCGGCGCTGGCTCGTCGAAAGATGGGCGGGGACGGCGGGCCCGGCGAGTGCCTCCGATCGCTGCATGGCCGGACGGGGATCGATCGCCACCGCGATCAGCACGGCCAGCGCCGCCAGGCGCGACAGAGACATGGCCTGCTCTCCTTCGTTCCGCGAGGAGGCGAGTGTGGGGCCAACGGGCCCCGCGCGACTGGCGCGCATTATACCGGTCGCCCGAAACGGCCGGAAGGCACCGGGTGGAGACCGTGGTCAACATGATCAAACGACGTCTCGGCCCAGCCGTCAGCGGACGCACCTACTGGTCCCGCCGCCGCGACCTGATGCTCATGGTCCTCACCCACAACATCATGATCCTCTGGCGCATCCAGGTTTTCTACAGAGCAGGTCAGGACTTTTTTGGGGCCAAACAAAGAGTCCTGACCCCTTTTGTCGCCTCAAGAATCGGCGCCCGGCCAGGCATGGCGGCGCACAGGGGAGCGCGCGGCGCGTCGGGAGAGAACGGAACACGAAGCGTTAGCAAGGAGGGATTTGGCACGCCACGGCACACCCACGCACGACCCCGCAGAAGTACCCCCGGCAGGACTCGAACCTGCGACCACCGGTTTAGGAAACCGGTGCTCTATCCACTGAGCTACGAGGGCAAGGATGGGGTGGGGGTGGCGCCCCGAGTTTCAGGACACGGGCAAGCAGGCCCGGGTGCGCGGCCCGGCACGGGAGTTGTGGCCGCTGGTGCCGAGGCAACCGCCTCCCCCATTCAGTCTAGCAGAGCCGCGGCACGTGCCAAGAGCGGCTAGGCAATCGCGGTCGCGCCGTTCGAGCGGTCCGCAGACGGCTCCCTGACGGAAGTCGCGAGCCCGCTGCCCAACACGGCCGCGCTGGCATGGAGTTGAGCGCCTGGCTCAGTGGCTCGCCCGCGGCTCGTACCGGTCGGCAAGGGCGGGCCGGGGGGGCGATTCCAGGTACTCCAGGAAGGCCCTGGCGGGCTTGAGCGCAGGATCGAGGGCCAGGGCCTGGCGCAGCTCGGCCAGGGCCTGCTCGCGCCTTCCCGCCCGTGCCATGAGCACGCCCACGTTGGAATGCGCGGCGGCCTGCCCCACGGCCCGGGCGAAGGCCTCGCGGCTCTCGTCCCATCGGCCCTGCCGACCCAGGAGCATGCCCAGGTTGACCCACGCCTGCTCGTGGTCCGGCTGCCTGGCGACTGCGCGGCGGAGGCATTTCTCGGCCTCGGCCTCGTCGCCGTGACTGCGGTAGAAGCACGCCAGGTCGTTGAGCAGGTCCGGGTCATGGGGCGACTCGCTCAGTGCCTTCTGGAACTCGGCCCACGCCCGGCGCGCATCGCCCTGCTGGTCGTAAAGCACCGCCAGCGGATGGGCCACGGCCCCTGTTTGCGGGTCCCTCTGCCGCGCCTGCTCGTAGAGCAGGATCGCCTTCCGGGGATTGCCGTGCTCGTGAAACTGCCTGGCCGCGGCGAGACATGCCTTGGCCGCCTCGGGCGGCGGCAGCTCGCGGTTCGGGCCGGGCGCGGCCCTCGTCTTGGCGCGGCGGTGCGCGACCTCGACGATCGGCGGCCCTTGCGATTCGCCGCCGCGCGGCGCGCCGCATCCGGCGAGCGTGCCGAGGAGCAGCGCGGTGAGGAGTCGTCGGGTCGGCACGCGCGTCTTCTCCTTGTGCTGGATAGGGCGCGGGGGAGCGAGCCCGCCGGCCAAACGGGTGACGGGGTCAGAGGCCGAGCTGCATGCCTCCGCGCGTGCCGCCGAAGCTGCCTCCGGTCGTGGCTCGGCTGCCGCCGCCGCGTCGGCCCTGTCCGAGCATCTCCTCGGCGATCGGTGGTGCCTCCAGGCCGTCGAGCCCCTCGGCCTCGGGCCGGCCGACCACGACCTGCTCGGGCGAGAGCCGGACGTTCTTCTCGGCGAGCCGGTCGAGAACCACCGCGCGCCGGGCCTCGTCGAGCTCGGACCGTCCCGACGGCTGCACGACGATCGGGCCGAAGCTTCGCGCCAGGAGCGCGGCGAGCCGCTCCACGTGCTGCTGACCGAAAGGCCCCAGCTCCGCCCGATCGGTGACCCATTCGTACTGGTAGATCACCAGCATGTCGCGCTCGGCCCGGGCGGCGTGGGATTCGATCCAGTCGCAGGCGAAGCTGCCGGCCGGGCGCGGGATAGCGCCGGGCGGGATGTCTTGGCATGAGGCCGCGCGATCGCCTCGGCAGCCCGCCAGGCCGGCCAGCAGGATCCACGGGACCGCGGCGAGCCAACCGCTTTTTTGCATCATGGCAGACCTCGCGTGTCGAGAGGGGCCTCGGCGTAGGCCGCGCCGACGGGCTGGGGGCGCGGCGAGGGGCAGGGGGAAGGACACGGCGACGGGCTGGCCGTCGCCTCGGGGCAGCAGCCGTAGGTCGGGCCCTGGCGCCCGATGATGAACATCTCCTCGCAGCGGCGCCACTGCTTGATGCGGTCGCAGTCGGTGCGGACCGGGCTGCGGAAGTCCTCGCTGCGCCGGCCTTCCATGCGTCCGAGCAGGTAGAACTCCACGTCGCCCGGCTCGAACACGTCGTCGCCCGGCAGCCCCGGCGTCTGGCACCGCTCCAGCGGATGGACCAGAAGCGGCGTGACCAGGATCACCAGCTCCTGCTCGCCGGCGCTGACGCTGCTGCGCCCGCCGGTGTGGCCGACCAGGGGCAGATCGCCCCACAGCGGCGTGCGGTCGGACTGCGATTCGAGGTTGTGCTGGATGAGCCCGGCCACGGCCAGGGTCTGCCCGTGGCGCAGCTCGACGGTGGTCTGGAAGTTGCGCGTGTCGAGCCCGGAGACGTTCGAGTTGCCGACCTGCGTGCCGGTGTCCTCGTTGCGCGTGCTGACCTCGGCCTCCACGTTCAACCGGATGCGGTCGCGGTCGGCAATGTAGGGCGTGAACTCCAGTTGCACGCCGAATGGTACGTAGGCCACGCCCTGAAGCCCGGTGAACGTGGTCCCGGTGACCACGGGCACGGGGAACTGCCCGCCGGCCTGGAACCGCGCGGTGCGGCCGTTGAGCGTGGTGAGGTTGGGCTCAGCCAGCGTGCGGGCCAGACGGAGGTTGCGGAGGGCCTGGATGGCCAGCAGCACGTCGCCGTTGTCGATCGAGACGGGGACGTTCACTGCCTGCCCGCTGAACCCCGCCGCCGTGGCAGAGAGCAGCCCGCCAGTGAACTGGGCGATGCGGAAGCCGCCCTCCTGGATGTCGAAGTTCAGGCCGATACTCCGCGCGGCCGATCGGTTGACCTCGGCCACGGTGACCATCAGCATCACCTGCTGCTCGCCGGGGATGTGCAGCAGGTTGACGAGGTTCGGGTTGCCGCGCAAGACCGCGCGGATGGCGTCGATGCCCTGCTCGATGTCGCTTCCGTCGCCGCGGAGGATGATCGGGGGGATCTCGTCGCTCCGCACGCGGGATCGTCGGCCGGGCGGGGCGTGCTCGGCGACGATGCGGAGGATGTGCGCGGCCTCGATCACGTCCTTGGCCTGGCCGCGGACCAGGACCTGCTCGCCCAGAAGGGACAAGCGGATCATGCTGTCGGGAAAGGCCTCGTTGATCCGCCGCTCCAGCTCGCGGTAGGCGAGGTCGAGCCGTGCCTTGAGCTCCTGGCCGGGGACCACGTCGGGCAATACCCGCACCAGGTACGTCAGGAGGTGCTCCTTGTTCGGCTCGGCGGGGTCGGCGAACCACAGGTTCAGCACGGTGGTTCCCGGCTCCTGGCCCTGGACGAGGAGCTGCTCTGGGGTGATCACCTGAGTGACGATCACGTCCTCGTCCGGCGTGTAGATCCGCAGCGGGGCCTGGCGAAAGAGGAGCACCTTGGCGCGGTTGACGCTCAGCACGATGGTGTTGCTGGCGTCGATCTGGCTTTGGACGAAGCGGGAATACAGTTGGCGGGTGGCGGCGTCGGGGCGGGGCACGTCCAGGGCCGCCGGCAGCCCCAGGGTCTGCAACCGGAAGCCCGACGGATCGAGCGGGCCGGCGGCCTGGGGCGGCTCGGGCGGGGCGGCCCGGCCCTGCGATTCGGCGCTCCTCGCCGGCGCCGGCGATTCCGCTTTGGGGGCCTCGGGCCGGATGACCGGCGGGGCTTGCGGGGCCTGGGCCACGCGCGGGGCCTCGTCCGAGACCCAGGTATGGCCATCGGGCTCGCTGGGCTGGGGCATCGGGATCAGCATCCGCTCAGATCCTGGGACCAGCTTACGTACCATGCCCTCGCCGGAGCCGGGGGGCCCGGCCGAGCCGGGCGGAAGCAGCACGCGGCCCGGGCCGCCGTAGGGGACCGGGTGCACGGGGTAGATCGGCCGCAAGGGGTGCCCGGCCTGCGCAGGCCCGGACGCGGCGCCCATGCCCGCGAAGCGGACCCCACTTTCTTCGTAAGCGGCCGGCGTCCACGGCATCGCCTGAGAGGCTTCGTTGCGGGTGCCGACCGTACCCCAAAGCCAGCCAAGCGCCGCCAATGTGGTCAGTCCGATCGCTCCCACTACAACCCAGGTGGAGAGACGAGATCGGCCTTCGAAAAGAGGGGCATCGCCGTCGTCGGGTGAGAAGCGTCTTTCCAACAAGACCACCACCCCCTGTTAAGAGCGATAGACTGGGGAGTTCTGCATGGATGCCGGCAGGCAAAGCCTGCGGATCACACAAGATGTATCGTCTGTCGGGGGGCAGAGTCGCCAGCAGAATCGTTATGAGCCGCAGACTTTCCCCAGGTATCGCATTTTCGCGACCGGGTCGGGCCCGGGGGCCTCAGTCGCTCGATTCCAGGAAGCTCATCGACGGTGGAAGCGGCTCGGTTGCCGCGGTGGGCCCGATCTTCAACACCTGGCCGCAGGAGACTTCCGACGTGCCGGCGGGCGTTTCAAGCACGGCGTGGGTGCCTTTCGGGGCCAGGGCGACGCGCCAGGGGCGCACGCCGCGCCGGACTGCGAGCACGCGCCCGCCGTGGGCGAGCCACACCACGTCAATGGCGAAACGCATGAAGCAGGTGTGAACCGACCGGCAAGGGACGAGCAGCAGACCGTCTTCCGCGTCCAAGCACCTGCGGAACTGGAGACCGACCAGCCGGGAAAGGAATCCGTCGGCCACGAACAGCCGCTCGACGACCGGCTCGCCCGAGACCGCATCGAGCAACCGCCACGGCCCGCGCATCACAGGCCCCGCACCTGCATGAGGGAATCGGCCATCTGGAAGAGCTGCGCGAAGAACGGCCCCAGGGTCCACACGAAGATGCCCGGCAGGAAGCAGATCACGAGGGGAAACATCCGCTTGACCGGCAGCGTCATGGCAAAGGCGTTGGCCCGCTCGCGCCGCCGCATGCGGAGGTCCTCGGCCTGGCGGCGGAGGACTTCCGCGATGCCGCTTCCAAGCTGTTCGGCCTGGACCAGGGCGGAGACAAGGATCGTCACGCCTTGCACTTCCAGCCGTCGGGCGAGTCGCCGCAGGGCCTCGATCCTGGAGCGCCCCGCGATCAGGTCGGACTGGAACGTGCGGATCTCCCTTCCCAGGGGTCGAACAGCGACCTGGGTATCCATGACGCGGGCCAGGCCGGCGTCGAAGCTCATGCCCGCGTCGCTGAGCGTAGCCAACAGGTCGAGCGTCAGGGGCAGATCGCGCTCCACCGCTTCCACGCGGCGGCGGCGTGCGCGGCGGACGACGAGTATCGGCGCCGAGGCGAAGACCAGGAAGACCAGCCAGGGGGCCAGGTAGGCGATCGAGGCCGCCACCTCGCCCAGCCCGCCGGGGACCAGCGCGGCATTCCGAGCCACCCAAACCAGCAGGTCGCTGGCAAGCATCGCGACGACCAGCCCCAGCCCGAGCGCCGCCGCCAGGAGGCTCGCCAGGATGAAGACGGCGGCCGCGGCCTCGTTGCGGAAGCCGGCCAGGAACAGCCATCGCTGGAGGAGGCCGGGCCCGGGGCCGGACACCAGTGCCGGAGGTGTTTGGTCATGGGCGTCGGTCCACAGGCGCCTGCGGCTGCGATCCTGCTGCGACCATCGCGCCAGGACGTAGTAGCCCACGGCGGCCACGGTGGACCACATGGCGAAGATCGACAGGATGCGGAACGTAAGCACTGAAACCCACTCCAGACTTCCGAAGTCTTGAAGACTTCGGAAGTCCTCTTGACTTCTGACTCCTGCCCCCGGACTCCTCTTCTTGCTCTCTTAGAACCTCGGCCGGCTCATGGCGGCCATCCAGACGATGCCCACGGCCTGGAGGAGCGCCGTGCCGGCCACCATCCACTGCCCGATCGTGCTGTTGACAAACAAGGCCGTCTGGTCGGGGTTGCTGCGCCACACGACCAGGGCGAGGAAGTAGGTCACCCCCAAGACGGCCACGGTGGAGAGCTGCGACTGGGCGATGTTCGACTGGATTCGTCGGGCGATCTCCACGCGGTCGCGGATCGTGCGTCCCACGTTGGCCAGCGTGGGCGCCAGGTTGCCGCCCGTCTCCCAGTGGACCGAAAGGGCCGAGGCGAAGAGCTGGAACGTCTCCAGCGGCACGCGCGCGGCCAGGCCGAGCAAGGCCGCCTGGGGATCGTCGCCGAGCCGGATGCGGCCCGAGACGTCTTCGAGCTGTTCGCGCAACGGGGCGTGCGACTCGCGGAGCGCGCCGGCCAGGGCGGCCGAGACCCCGGCGCCGGCGCTGACCGCGCCGATCATCAGGTCGATGGCGTCGGCGAGCTGCAGTTCGATTCTCGCGGCCCGGCGCGTGGCGTACCACGCCTCGAGCTGGCCGCCGAGCAGGCCGGCGATCAGCCCGGCCGCGATGACCAGCGGGTAGCTCCAGCCGACCACGAAGTGGATCGAGAGCGCCGCGGCCGCGGCGAGCAGCCACGGGAGGAAGCGGCGGCGCCGCAGGGCAAGCCGCGCGGGCCGGACTGCCTCCTCGGCTTCATACGACGTGTCCTCGGCCGCCGCGCCCCAGCGATCCTGGGCGCGACGGCGCGCGCGGACCCGCCCGAGGCCGTAAAGCACCACCGCCAGGGCCACCAGCAGCCAACCGAGTCCGACGAGAGTCTCAACCATGCTGCGGCTCCCTCGCCTTCTGGAACAGGCTCCTGGGAACCATCAGCCCGCGCTGGTCCAGATCGTCCAGGGCCCGGGGCACGATCCCCGTGGGCACATACTCGCCCGCGATCCTCCGCCCCTGCAGGCCCCGGCGCTCGAAGCGGAAGATCTCCTGCAACTGGGGCGTCGTCCCCTCCATGCCGGTGACCTCGACCACGCTCTCCACGCGGCGCACGCCGTCTTCGTAACGCCGCACGTGGACGATCACGTCCAGGGCCGCCACCATCTGCTCGCGGATCGCGCGGCTGGGCAGGTCCAGCCCGGCCATCAGCACCATGGTCTCCAGCCGGGCCAGCGCGTCGCGCGGGCTGTTGGCGTGGATCGTCGTGAGGCTGCCGTCGTGCCCCGTGTTCATGGCCTGGAGCATGTCCAGGGCCTCGCCGCCGCGGACCTCGCCCACGAGGATCCGGTCGGGACGCATGCGCAGGGCGTTGATCACCAGGTCTCTCGCGGTGATGCGGCCGCGCCCCTCGACGTTGGGCGGACGGGTCTCCATGCGCACCACGTGCTCCTGGTCGAGGATCAGCTCGGCGGCGTCCTCGATGGTCACGATCCGCTCGCCCTCGGGGATCACCTCGGCCAGCGCTCCCAGAAGCGTCGACTTGCCGGAGCCCGTGCCGCCGGAGACGAGCAAGTTCTTGCGCCCGCGCACGAGGGCATCGGCCAGGGTGCGGATGGCCGCGGAGAACATGCCGAGCTGCTCCAAGTCGTCGCGCCTCAGGCGGCGCTTGCCGAACCGGCGGATGGAGAGCGTGGGCGAGTCGAGCGTCACCGGCGGCAGCGTGGCGTTCACGCGGCTCCCGTCGCCCAGCCGGGCATCGACCATGGGCGAGCTCTCGTCGATCCGTCTGCCCACGCGGGCGGCGATCCGCTGGATGATCCGCACCAGGTGCTCGGTGTCGCGGAAGTGGACCTCGGTCTTCTCCAGGCGCCCGAACCGCTCGATGTACACCCGGTCGAAACGGTTGACCAGGATGTCGGTCACGGCCGGATCGGCCATCAAGGGCGCCAGCGGCCCCACGCCGAGTGTCTCTTCCAGCAGATCGTCCACGAGCCGGGCCCGCTCCGCCTCGTTCAGCGGCAGCTCTTCCTCCAGCAGGGCCTGGTCCACGAACTCCTCAACGTATCCGGTGAGCTCCTCCTCGCCGGCTCCCAGCAGGTCCTGCCGATCGAGCTGGTCCAAGAGCCGCTGGTGCAGGACGGCCTTGACGCCCAGATGGCCGACGCGCGCGGAGCGCGGCGGGGGCGACTCGGGTTCGGGAGCGGCGATCGCCCGGGCCGCGCGGGGCTGCGACGGGCGCACGCGGCCCCGCGGCAACTGGAGACTGGCCCGCCGAAGCCGCTTGCGGGGATCGGCCGCCGCGGAATCGCCGGGGCCGTCGCTACGACTTGGCTGTCCTGGCTCGGTCATATCCCCTCCCCGCCGAGAGGCTCGCGCGCGGTTTCCACGCCGTGCGCCGCGCGCTCCGGCGCGCCGCGGCCGTTCTGCGAGGCCGGCATGCGGTGGGCCCCCGCCAGCGCGGCTTCGGCATCATCGACCAGCGCGCGCAAACGTCGCGTGAACGCGCGGAAACGCGGCGGGCGCAGCACGTAGGGCTCGCCCGTATTGGCCGCGACGACGACCCGGCTGTCAAACGGCAGCACGAAATCCACGGCCCGGCCGAGGCGCTCGGCCACGTCGGCCGGGCCGAGGCTGCCGGCGAGCCGCGTGAACCGGTTGAGGACCAGTCGCTGTCGCTCGTGGGCCACTCCCAGGCTGTCCATCAGCCGGGCGAGCTTGACCGCCCCCTGGAGCGTGGGCACCACGTTCTCGAACACGAGGTACGCGCGGTCGCTCAGGTCGAGCACGGCCACGTTCACCCCGTCGAGCATGGGGAAGGTATCGACCACGACGTAGTCGTACGCCCGCCGCGCGAGCGAGATCACGCGGGAGATCACGGCGTCGTCCACGTCCGCCGCGTCCAGGGCGTCGGCCGGCGCGGCCAGCAGGTGCAGCCCGCTGGGGTGCGCCACGGTGATCTGTCGGATCAGCGTCTCGTCCAGCCGCTGCTGCTCCCGGGCGGCGTCGGCCAGCGTGGCCGACGGCGCGAGGTCGAGCATCGACGCGCAGACGCCCAACTGGAGCGAGGCATCGACCAGCAGCACCCGCTCCGGACGGCGCATGGCCAGGCCGCAGGCCACGTTGACCGCGAGCGTCGATTTGCCCACCCCGCCCTTGTTGCTGAGAAACGAGAGCACGGCCCCCAGGCGCGCGGCGGATCGGGCGCGGGGACGGGCCAGACGCTCCACCAGCGAAGCCAGCTCCGTGCTGGAGACCGGACGGCGCAGGAAGTCTCTCACGCCGCCGCGGATCGCCTCGACGAACAGGACGCTCTCGGGTATCTCGGGGGCCAGGCCGTCAGGCCGGAACACCGCGGCCAGGCTCGCCTCGCACCCGGTGGCCGCCAGCTCGTCGGCCAGGGCGGCCAGCACGCGCACGTCGGCCTCCATCTCCACGAGCACCAGGCCCACGGCCCGGCTCCGCGCGATCTCCACCCCCTGCCGGGCGTCGGAGGCGTGATACAGGAGCGGCTTCGGATCATCCAGCGCGGCGGCCGCCGACTCGATCTCCTCGCGGAGCTGCGGGTCGGCGGTGATCAAGAGGAGGCTGGGGGTGGTGGGCATGGCAGCGGCTCAAGGTGTGGGAACGGTGGTGCGGTTGACGAGTACGGGGGCAAGCAGGGGATCGGCGAAATCGCCATGCCGGGAAAGCAGATCGCCGATCGACTTGCCGGGCATCTGCAAGCGCCGCACCAGCACTCCGGTCGCGTTTCCACGGGCAACGTTCGGGGACGCGACCTTCGTGAACGTGAGCGTGCCGCCTCCTTCCTGCCCAGGTGTGAAGGTCCAGGACCTGACCATTCCGAAGCCGACGACAAGCTCATGAGCATCGGGGGCTCCTTCCACTTCAATGATCTCAAAGATGGCGACATAGCGATGTAGGGAGTCGTCCGCAGTCGTAAGCGGGGCCGCGCTGCCAGTCGAGGCGACCACATCGCCGATCTGGAGCAATTGGCCAGGGTCGATCACGAAGGCCTCGCCCGACGCGGTGCCGTCCGAGGCGAAGAGGACTTGTTGCGGGTCCTCCCAGCGACTACGGCGTAGTGCGAAGGGCGCAAGGCCCATGATGGCGACCGGCGGCTCCGTTGTGTCGTTTGAGTACACCGGCCCGGCGGCCTTCACGCGACCCGCCTCGAACGCCCCCTGACCTGGGTCACTCGACAGTCCTTCAACCCGCCCCGCGGCAGCGATCCCCACGGCACGCACCTCGATACCGCGAGCGGCAACGTCCCGGTCCAAGGCGGAGCCCGCGGCGAAGAGAAACGGGAGCGGCCCCGCGCGCGAACTGACCCCCTCCACGTCGTCCAGGGAAGCCGGACCGGCCGTTCTTCGCAGGCGTACGAGCATCGCGTTGGCCTCGTCACCGTCGTCCGGGACGAAATCGCGCCGGTCGTATTCGGCGGACTCGTCATGCGTAGCGTCCCCCGGGTAGCCCGCGTTCCGCCCGTAGCGCCCCTCGACGATGTCGCCATGCTTCGCGTTGCCGCGATTGAACTGCAAACGCGGATCGTACACGGGTGGGTCCCCGAGAGACACGGTCTCGGCGGCGCGAAAGGACGTGTTCGGAAGCGCGATCCCCGCGCGTCGCTCCACACGAAGCCCGGCGCCGTAGTTCCTTGCGTCGGCCGAGAGAACGAAATCGTCGTCGAACACATGCGCCACCATGCTGCTGGCTGCCCAGCGCCGCGCCGCGTCAACCTGCTGCGCACTCATCGTGCCGGTGTACGGCGGTTCGGCCGGGCTGCCGGTAAGGGCTTGAAAACTCTCGTCTCCAAGCCACGCTCGCGGCAAGTCCTCCCACTGCTGCACGTCCCGCCAGCGTAGCCCCTCCACCGCCGCGGCGTCCGCCGCGGTTTGCATCTGCCGCTGCGCCACGCGGGCGAAGCCCACGTCGATCACCAACCCGGCCAGCGCCAGGACGCCGATCATCACGGCCGCGAACAGGACCAGCACATAACCACGCCTCCTCCTCGTCGCAGGCACTCTCCGAATGCCGTCCGCGGCACACAACGACACACGCGCGGCACCGTGACCGACACCCTGCGCGAGGGCATGCCTCCCCGCCGTTCTCCCGGCGCATCTGCGAGGCCACATCCGTCAGTCCTCCGAGTTGTCCGGAGATCGGTCCAGCGCGTCGCGCCCGCGGCCGACGAAGTACAACGTCTCGCGCTTGCCGCCGATCACGGACTCGATACTCGTCACGTCCCGCAGGGGATCGAGTCCCCGAACGCGGTCTTCAGACGGCGGGGGAGCCTCGGGGGCCGCATCGTTGTGCGCCGCCAATCCGCCGCTTCGCGCGACGACGGTCATCTCCAGGCCGAGAGAAAGCGCTTCGGTCAATCGGGCGACCTCCTCCGGGGTCACGGCAATCACGAGCTCTTGAATCGACTCCTCGATGGCCTCGGCCACCTTCTTCGAACCGGCCAGGGAACTGACCAGATTGAGCTTCGGGGCCGAGATCGGCGAAACCACGACCCCGTCGTCCACGACCAGCCGCACCTCGGCCTGCTTCTGAAGCCGGGCGGCGACGGCCCCCGAGGAGCCGGGCGGCAGCAGCAGCGATCCACCCAGCGGCGAGCCCCTGGTCAAGTCCACGGGGATACTGGCCAGCAAATCGAAGTGGTCTCCCTGCGCCAGTGTGCGCGATCCCACGAGTTTGTCGGCGCGGACGACGAAAGCCCGCTTGCCTGCCGGAATCCCCGCCGCCACCCCGGCGAGCGTCCCGTCCGGCAGCAGAACCCCCTCGGTGAAGAACTGGCCGTCGAGCATCTCCCGCGCGATCACGCGCCCCAGGATCTCGCCGACGTTGGTGACGATCCGCCGCTGGCGGACCTCTTCGGGGGTGAGATAGAGAAAGCGCAGTTCCCGCGTGCGCACGTCGAACAGGTCGTCGCGCATGACCTCGCTATAGGCGGGGATCGGGCGCACGGCGACGGGTACGGCCGTCTTACCCTCCGGCGGTTCAGCCGCGGGCTGCGCGTCGGGCCGGCCGGACCGGGCGATGCAGGTGATCTCCAACTCCATGCCCAGGGCCTCCGTTACCGGCGCCACGTCCTCCAGGGCCACTGCGATGACGATCTCCTGGAACGGGATGTTTCGCGTGATCGTGCCCTCTGTGAGCGAGCTCGTGGCCATCGGCCGTTGGTGCGTGGTCACCGGGGTGACGACCACGGCATCCTTGGCGAGCATCCGTGTCTCGGTCTGTTTCTCGATGCTCCGCGAGCGCCCCGTGGCCAGGAGGGCGGTCTCCGCTCGCCAGCCGCTTCGCGCGTCGCCCATCGACCGGAGCCGCTCGACGGGGACGCTGGCCAGCATGTCCAGGTGGTCCCCCGCGCGCACCGAGTACACGCCGGAGAGCTTGGTGGCGTCGAGCGTCAGGGCCCGCATTCCCGACGGGATCCCGGCGACGATGCCCGGCCGCGTCCCCTTGGGAAGGAAGTCCTCTTCGACGAAGAAGAAATGGGCCGCCTTGTCGCGGGCCGTGACCCGGCCGCGGACCTGGGCGATGTTGGTCAACACGCCGGCCGGCACCTCGTCGGGCTTTCGGAACTGGACGTACCAGTTGCCCGTCTCCGGGTCTTTCAAGTGCTCGCGCTCGACCTGCGTGTAGGCGGGGATCGGCCTGGCGCAGATCGGGACGGCAATCATTCCAGGCGGGGTCACCAGGGCCGTTCTCGCCCTGGGCAACTGCACCAACCCCAGGCCAAAGAGCGTGCCGGCGGTGCCTGCACCGGCGACCACAACCGCGGCCAAACCGATGAGCACGCCGCGGACTACCGATCGCGGACGATGACGCGAACCACTCGGTCGCATGGCAATCACCTCAGGGCTCGGGGAGAACCGACCTCTCTCTGGGCCTCCGGCTATTGAAAGACCTCCCGGCGGCAAATCGCCTGGGAGGACATCAGCCGGCGAAACGGACGCACTTCCTTGGCCCAAGCCCCTTGGCGGCCCAGGCCGTACTTGCCTGAATACGGGTTGGACCCGTACGTGCCCGGCGGCACGTCGGGTGTGATGAGATCGCCGGCATCGGGGGGCGGCGTTGCCCCCAAGGCCCCATCGTCGGCCTCGACCGGCACGACGGGGTCGTCCGAGGTCGGCGGGGCGGAGGGATTCTGTCGCGGGCGGAACCCGCTCGAAACGGACGACTGCAGCGGGTAGTTGATCCGCAGTGCCACGACGCCCAACTGATCGGACGTGAGCAGGAAGGGATCTTGGTTCGGGCCCGTGTCGGTGTCGATCTCTTCGACCACCTTGACCCACCCGAGGAACTCCTCGGCCCCAGACGATCCTCCGCTCCCCTCGCCGATCGGGCGCGTTCGCACGACCGGGATGCGGACCAGCATGTTGGCAGAATCGGGCGGCGTGACCGGATCGTCGCCGTCATCCGGGTCCCGAACCAGGGCCCCGGGGTAGCGCAGGTAACGCTCGCCCCCGACCTCTTCGAGTATCATCAGGGGGAAGAGCTGCTGGTTCAGCACGGGCAGGTCGGCCACGCGATAGCCGCCGTTGAACGTCGTCTCCCCATTCCCGTTCTCGCCAGCCGGGTCGAGCTTCAACACCAGGTAGTGCTCGTCGAACACGCGGCGGCGCACGTCTTGAAGACGAGGGTCGTTGCCGTAAAGCACGTCCTCCAGACTTATGTCCGGGTCCGCCGGCAGCGGCGTCCGGGCGATCTCCCGGGCACCGAGGTCCGCCGCCTGTTGAAGCACCTGGGCGGAGAGGATCATCCTTCCGCCGAGCAGAATCATCACCGCGAGCAGGTAGAGCACGATCGCCACCACCGCAAACTCGACCAGGGCCTGGCCGCGGCGCGCGTGGCGTGGCGACCGGCGAAACGCATCCGGGGTGTGGCCAGCGCAGGTTCGAGACATGCGACCGCCTTCTGGTCAGGTTCCGCGACACATGACGGGGCCCCTGCGCCCCTCGACGAGGGACGCAGGGGCCGATTGTCATGCAATCCGACTTGGCAGCGGTGCCCGGCAAGGAACACGCGCCGCCCACCACTCACGCGCTAATCCTCGTGACCACCAGGGACCAGCCCGTCGGCGGCGCCAGCGCCCGCCTCGCCCCAGAGGTTGTCCTCCAACCGGGCCACCGTGCCATCGCTTCGCGCGACGATGGTGTCCACGTCCAGGCCGATCGCCCCGTCCTCATCGGGTCCGATTTCGACCAACCGCCCGGTGTAAATCGGGGCGTTGCCCGGCGCGTGGGCGCCCGGCAAGACGGCGGTGGTCATGTTAATCAAGCCAGTGACCTTGTGGCCAAAGAGCGAAACGCCAGCCAGGGCCACGAGGGTCACGCCAGCGACCACGACGGCGTACTCGACCAGGGCCTGGCCCTTACGACTACGGAACTTGCGATTGAGCATCTCTCACTCCCCTTGTCAGAACAGAGAAAACGGTAGGTGTTATTGCCTCAGTTATTGCCGCACGAGCGGCCAGGGCCGCGCGTGGGAATTCGGCCGGCGGCGGTCAGCGGCCGGCTCGCAGACCCGCTTGAGCAGGATCGCACCTGGCGCAGCAGAAGACGGCCGCGGCAAGCGCTCGACGACCAGTGGGTCAAGCGCGGCCCGCGAGGAATGGCCGTACCGCCTGGACCGGCCCTGCTCTCCAGACCTGCCCTCGGGGGGGCGTCTTGGGGCGGAGCCGGGCGCTTGCGGAAGGGAGGCGCACGCGCTGGCGCGTCGCTTCCGGACGGTCTCGGCGGATCAGCACTTCAGAGGGGCGGCTTACGCCACCGGCGGGCCGCGGGCCTCGTACGGATCGCGCTGCGTAGAGACGACGATCAGCGGGGCACGAACGGCCGGCTCGATCGCCGGTACCAGCAGAACGGCGGCAGCGGCCGGCTCGCACGAAACCTTGGCCTGGGCGAACCAGCGGCACACCGGGCACTCGGAGCCGTCGCGGCAAGCTTCGGCGGCCAGGGCCTCCGGGGCGTCGCGCGCCGCCTCCGCCCAGTGCCCGGCATCATGATGCCGGGCTTCATGATGCCCGGCGTTGCCGGAGCAGCAAGGCCGTTGGGACGGCGCAGCGTGATGGCAAGCGGTCAGCCCGTGGTGCAGGCCGGGGATCGCGTGCAGCCCCTGCGCGCCGAACGACATCGCGCCGATCAGACCGGCGGCCAGCCAGGTCAGTATCGCTCGGGGCGTGGTTCGCATGGGACGGGGCGCGCTGCGCGGATAATGCCGGAGACTGGCGGGCATTACGATCATGCTACTCATGCCCTACGGTGAGGGTCAAGCCACTTGTTCGCGGCCGTCCGCGTTTTGCGCGACCCGAACGGGCCGCTCATCGTACGCCGGTGTTTTCGCGCATAGGAAACGCTGGCAGGCACCGGAAGAATGAGTGAAGACTCCGGACGTCTGAATTAGGACTTCGGAAGTCCGAGGACCGAGCCGTGCGCCGCCGCATAGTCCGAGAGGCCGGTCTGACAGATTTCTTTCAAAATCTTGCAGAATTCTGACAATCCGATGATTGAAATCTCTCGCAGCCTCTGGCATACTTGAGAAGGCAGGAAGACTTTGTGTTCTGGTGAGGATGACCGATGCTGGTCGAGGAGCGGCGCAACAGGCTTCTGGAACTCGTTCGCATCAAACGGTTTGCGTCAATGCCCGAGCTGGCGGATGCGCTGCGAGTCTCGGAATCCACCGTGCGCCGCGACGTGGAGTGGCTGGAGGACCAGGGTTCGGCGCGACGGATCCACGGGGGGGTGCTCTACGCGGGGCAGTCCCCCAAACTGCCGCACTTCGATGCCCGGCAGCCGGCGCACTGGACCGAGAAGCGGACCATCGCGCGGGCGGCGGTCGAGCTGATCGAGGACGGCGAGGCGATCCTGCTGGACGGGGGGAGCACGACCTACGAGGTCGCCCGGCTGCTGGTCGGCCGGCCGTTGCACGTGGTTACCAACTCCTTGCCCGTGGCCAACTTATTCGCGTCGGACGCCCACAGTGACCTAGTGTTCCTTGGCGGCAACATCTGCCCCCGGTCGGGTGTGGCCCAGGGACCGTATGCGGACCAGATGCTGGCCTCGCTGCGGGTGCGCAAGACCATCCTCAGCGTGGCCGCGATCGACGAGCAGGGGTGTTTCAACAACAACCTGCTGCTGGTCGGGACGGAGAGGGCGATGATGCAGGCCGCCGACGAGGCGATCGTCGTGGCCGACTGCTCCAAGTTCGGCTACAAGAGCCTCACCCACCTCTGCCCCTTGGACGAGGTGGACATGCTGGTGGCGGACGCGGGCATCAGCCCGGCGTGGCGCGAGAAGGTCCGTGAGGCCGGCGTGAGGCTCGTGGTGGCCGAGGACCGCGACAACGGACAACCGCAGGAAACCCAGGCATGAGCATTGCGGCACCGGTCGATCGGAAGCTCGTCGAGCAGATTGTGCGCGAGATCGTTCTCCGCCAGGTGGGCGGCCCGCCGGAGAAGCCCAACCTGGTGGTGAGCATCTCCGCACGGCACGTCCATCTGAGCCCCGAGCACGTCGAGATCCTCTTCGGTCCGGGGCACGAGCTGACCGTGATGAAGGATCTGTACCAGGACGGCTACTACGCGGCCCAGGAGACCGTGATGGTGGTGGGGCCCAAGCGGCGGATGCTGCCCACGGTACGGATCCTCGGCCCGCCGCGCGGTGCCAGCCAGGTGGAGCTGTCCTTTACCGACGGGATCTCGCTGGGAATCGACCTGCCGGTTCGGGCGAGCGGCAAGATCGAGGGCACGCCCGGCTGCGTTCTCGTCGGACCCAAGGGCGTGGTCGATCTGGCGCAGGGCGTGATCCGCGCGGAGCGCCACGTCCACATGGGCCCGGCCGACGCGGCGCACTACGGGGTGAAGAGCGGCGATCGCATGAGCCTTCGCGTCCACTCGGACTCCTGCTCGGCCGTGTTCGAGAACCTGCTGGTCCGGGTGGGCGAGAAGATCAAGCTGGAAGTGCACCTCGACACCGACGAGGGCAACGCCGCCGACCTGGACCACGCCGAGCACGTGGAGCTGTTCAAGCCGTAAGGGAGACCTGGTTCCCGTGCTCTGCGTGGGAACCTCGCGGCACAGGGATCGACGTTCCCACGCGGAGCATGGGAACGAGGAGAGCGGAACGAGGAGAAGTCCCCCCGCAGGGCGCGGGGACGAGGCGAGAGTGCAACGTTTCAACAAGACCGGAGATGCTACCCATGGCGAAGTCAATGGAAGCGCTCGGCATGCTTGAGACCCGGGGGTTCGTGACCCTGGTCGAGGCCACCGACGCGATGCTCAAGGCTGCCAACGTCCAGTTCCTCGGTTGGGACAAGGTCGGCAGCGGAATGGTCAGCGCCTTTGTCACCGGCGACGTGGCCGCGGTAAAGGCCGCCACCGACGCCGGCGCCGCGGCCGGCGGCCGGATCGGCGAGGTCGTCAGCGTGCAGGTTATCCCGCGCCCGCACGAGGACCTGGACATCGTCCTGCCGCCGCCCGCCGCCGCCCCCAAGGGGCGCAAGGCCGGCGCGTCCGACTGAGGCCGGCAGGCGTCCCTTTCGCCGCTTAGAACGCAAGACAACCCAAGAAAGGTTCCTATCCATGCAAGACGCCATCGGACTGATTGAAACCCGGGGCCTGGTCGGCCTCGTCGAGGCCACCGACGCCATGGCCAAGGCGGCCAACGTGCAGATCGTCAAGCGCGTGCAGATCGGCGGCGGCCTGGTGACCACCGTCGTGCGCGGCGACGTGGGCAGCGTCCGCGCCGCGGTCGAAGCCGGCGCCAACGCCGCCAGCCAGGTCGGCGAGCTGATGGCCAGCCACATCATCCCGCGGCCCGCCGAAGGCGTGATCGAGGCGTACCTGACCTGAAGGTGGAAGGGACTCGCTCGAGGGAGACTTCCGGAGTCTCGAAGACTTCGGAAGTCTGGCCAGCACACGGAGCACGCAGCCCCCGAGCCTTCCGAAGTCCCGAGGACTTTGGAAGTCTGGCGCACGCGACCCCAAGGAGTAGGACGCCATGAAGATCCTCGTGGCCAACCTGGGCTCGACGAGCTTCAAGTACCGCCTGTTCGACATGGACGGCGAGCGCCAGCTTGCGCGCGGCGGCATCGAGCGGATCGGCTCGCCCGAGAGCCGCTGCGTGGTCGAGATCGGCGACCGTCGCCAGGAGGAGACGCTCCGCGTGCCGGACCACGCCGAGGCCGTGCGCCAGTGCCTGGCCCAGTTGACCGATCCGGCAAGCGGCTGCCTGAAGGACGCGGCCGAGGTCTCGGCCATCGGCTTCAAGGCAGTGCACGGAGGGAGGATCAGCGGAGTGCAACTGGTTACCGAGGAAGTCCTGGCGGCCATGGAGGAGATGAACGAGGTCGCCCCGGCGCACAACCCACCGTACATCCACGCCATGCGGCTGTTGCACGAGAGGCTGCCCGAGATCCCCCTGGTGGCCGCCTTTGAGACTGGCTTCCACCAGACGATCCCGGACCGCAATCGGTACTATGCGGTGCCGTACGAGTGGGCGGAGCAGGGACTGGTGCGGAGGTACGGGTTCCACGGCGCCAGCCACCGCTACATCGCCACGCGCACGGCGGAGATCCTCGGCCGCGACGACCTGCGGATCATCTCCTGCCACCTGGGCGGCTCCAGCTCGCTGTGCGCGATCCGTGGCGGAGAGAGCATGGCGGCGAGCATGGGCATGTCGGCCCAGAGCGGCCTGCCGCAGAACAATCGTGCCGGCGACTTCGATCCCTTCGCCTTGCCGGTGGTCATGAAGCACACGGGCAAGTCGCTCACCGAAGTGCTCCAGATGCTCGGCTCCCAGAGCGGGCTGCTGGGCTTAAGCGGCGCGGGCGGCGACATGCGCGACGTGCGCGAGGCCGCCGCCGCGGGCAATGTCCGGGCGAAGCTGGCCCTGGAGGTGTTCGCCGGCGAGACGCGGCGCTACCTCGGGGCCTACCTCGTGGAGCTCGGCGGCTGCGACGTGATCGTGTTCACCGGCGGCATCGGCGAGAACGGAGTGGACTTCCGCGCCGCGGTGCTCCGCGACCTGGAGGAGCTGGGCATCGTGCTCGATTCGGCCGCCAACGAGACCGCCCGGGGCGAGGCCCCGATCCACGCCGCCGAGAGCCGCGTGCAGATCTGGGTGATTCCCACGAACGAGGAGATCATCGTGGCGAGGCAGGCCAAGGAAGCCCTCGCCGCCCTTGGAGGATAGCGCGATGTTTATCGCCAGAGTCACCGGTGCGATGGTTTCCACCCAGAAGGTCGATGCGATGGTCGGCCACAAGCTGTTGATGGTGGAGCCCTATCGGGTGGACCCGAAGTCGCGCGGCGAATTGGTCACGACAGGGCGGACGTTCGTGGCCGTGGACACCGTGGGGGCCGGCGAGGGAGAGTTCGTGCTGATTACGCAGGGCTCCTCCGCGCGGCTCACCCCGGAGACCAAGAACCTGCCGGTCGATACGGTGATCATCGGCATCGTCGATACGGTCCACGTGGATCAGAAGTGCGTTTACGACAAGGAGGGGTGAGGCGGGCAGGGATGCTCAGGAAGCCTTCCGAAGTCTTCGAGACTTCGGAGGTCTGAATCCGCCATAGAGGATATGAACCCGCAAAACAAGGCCCTTTGCCATGCAAGTCGATGAAACTCTCGTCCGCAACGTCGTCGAGCAGGTGATCAAGCGCCTGGGGGCCGACGCGGTTGCCCGGCCCAACGGGGCGCCCGCCGGTGGCGGCAGCTACCAGGGGCGTTTGGGGCTGTTCACCGACGTCAACGAGGCCGTGGCCGCCGCGCGCGAGGCCTTCGAGCGCCTCTCCCGCCGCACGATCGACGACCGCCGCCGGATCATCGCCCACATCCGCCGCATCGCCATCGACCAGTGCGTCGAGCTGGGTACGATGGAGATGAACGAGACCAAGATCGGGCGCCTCGCGCACAAGATCGAGAAACTGAAGATCCTGGGCGAGCGCTCGCCCGGCGTCGAGTTCCTTCGCAGCGAGGTCTTCTCCGGCGACCACGGACTGGCCGTGATCGAGCACGCCCCGTTCGGCGTGATTGGGGTTATCACGCCGGTGACGCACTCGCTTCCCACGCTCACCGGCAACGCGGTGAGCATGATCGCCGCGGGCAACACGATGGTCGTCAACCCGCACCCCAGCGGCAAGCGCGTGGCGGTCGAGGGCGTGCGCCGCTACAACGAGGCCATCTACCGCGACCTGGGAATCGACAACCTGATCTCGATCATCGTCGAGCCCACGCTCGAGTCGGCCAACGCCATCTTCACCCATCCCGAAGTCAACATCCTCTGCGTGACCGGCGGGGCGGGCGTGGCCCGTGCGGCCATGAAGACCGGCAAGCGAGCGATCGTGGCCGGGCCGGGCAATCCGCCCGTGGTCGTCGACGAGACCGCCGACCTGGACCGCGCCGCCCGGTCGATCATCCAGGGCGGCGCCTACGACAACAACCTCCTCTGCATCGCCGAGAAGCAGGTCTTCGTGGTCGAGCCGGTCTTCGACCAGATGATGGCCGCCATGGAGCGGGCCGGGGCCGTGCGCCTCAATGCCTCGGAGATCGACGCGCTCACCCGCGCGGCCATCACCACCGTGGGCGAGGGCGAGCACCGCCACGACGTGCCGGTGAAGGAGTTCATCGGACAGGACGCGGCCGTCTTGGCCCGGGCCGCCGGCAAGACCATCGCGCCGGAGGTCGAGATGATCTTCGGCGAGACGGACGAGTCGAACCCCTTCGTCCCGGTCGAGCAGATGATGCCCTTCCTGCCGTTCGTGCGCTGCCGCGACATCGACGACTGTATCGAAAAGGCCGTCCGCAGCGAACACAACTTCCGCCACACGGCCATCATCCATTCGAACAACGTCGCCAACATGACCAAGATGGGCAAGGCCGTCGATACCACGCTGTTCGTCAAGAACGGCCCCTGCGGCGCCGGCCTGGGTCTGGGCGGTGAAGGCTACATCTCCTACTCGATCGCGGGCCCCACGGGCGAAGGCATTACCACGCCGCTGACCTTCACGCGCGAGCGGCGATGCTCGATGATCGACAACCTCCGCATCCTCGGGAAGTAAGCAGGAGGACTTTCGAAGTCTCCGAGACTTCGGACGTCTGGACCTGCAAGAAAAACCTCCATGCTCAACGGCCTTGTCGTCGGAACCGCGACCGCCACCGTCAAGCATCCCTCGATGCAGGGCTGGCGTTTGCTGGTCGTGCAGCCGCTATTGGCCGACGGCAGATCGCCGGACGGCGATCCGGTGCTGGCCGTGGACCAGCTCAACGCGGGGCCGGGCGAGATCGTGATCCTCAGCAGCGACGGGCAAGGCACCCGCGAGATGCTTGGCAGCAAGAACACCCCGGTGCGGTGGTCCGTGATTGGAATTCCCGACTGATGGCCGAGCCGTCCTACGAGATCGAGCGCATCGTCCGCGAGGTGCTCGCGGAGTTGCAGAGCGCTGGCGCGACCGCGCCGAGCGACGGCGCATCCCCGTCTGCGGGAGAGGGGGCCGCCCCCGCTGCGACCGCGCAGCGCGACGGCGAGCTGTACGTCGCCTCGCGCGTGGTGACCATGGCCGAGTTGGCCGACCGGTTGGACGGGGTCCGCCGCGTGGTCGTCTCGCCCGGCTCCCTGGTGACGCCGCTGGTGCGCGACGAGCTTCGGCGCAGGAGCCTGATGCTGGTGTACGAGCGGGCGCAGCCTGTGGCGCGGCCGGCCGCCCCGGTGCGGCTCGTGCTCGTCACGCTCGGCAAGTCCTACGACCCGGCTGGACTGATCCGCACCTTGCAGGCGGACGGCATCCCCGTCGAAGGGCACGGGACCGATTGCCTGGTGGCGGCCTCGGACATCGTGACCGAGGCGGTCCGCCAGGGCGACGCCGTGGGGGCCATCCTCACGCGATACACGGCGATCGGGCTGTGCACGGCGAACCGCCTGGCCGGCGTCCGCGCGGTGCTTGCCGCGGATGCCGCGGAGACCGCCGCCGCGTGTCAGTCGGTTGGCGCGAACGTCCTGGTGCTCTCGCCCCGCGCCATGTCGCCGTATCAGCTCCGCCGCATGCTGGGCGAATTTGTCCGGGCCGGCGTGCGCCCTTGCCCGGAAAACCTCAAGCACCGCCTCGCCTGACCCCGGCCCTCTGCTCCGCCATGCGAATCGCCGACGTCATCGGAACCGTGACCCTCAACCGCTGGCACCCCAGCCTGGCCGGGGCCCGGTACAAGCTGATTGTGCCGCTCTCGCTGGCCGACCTGTTGGGCGAGGGGAAGGAGCCGGCCGGCGAGATCGCCGTGTACGACGAGCTGGGGGCGGGCGTGGGCAGCCGCATCGCGATCAGCGAGAGCCGCGAGGCGGCCATGCCGTTCTACCCTGAAGTGAAACCCATCGACGCCTACAACGCGGCGATCCTCGATCACGTCCGCGTGGAGAGACCAACGTTCGAATAACCCTCGGCCGAGAACGAGGGGGACAGGCACCGCTGGTGCAAAGCATCCTCCGGGCCGCTTCGCGGCGAACGGTGCCAGTCCCCATCAACCAGGAGCCAAACCGCCATGCTCAATGTCCACAAGGTCAAGCAGGAGATCTGCGATATCGGGCGGCGAATCTACAACAAGGGATTCGCCGCGGCCAACGACGGCAACATCTCCTATCGCTACAGCGACACCGAGGTGGTCTGCACGCCGACGATGGTCAACAAGGGGTTCCTCAAGCCCGACGACCTGTGCATCGTCGATATGGAAGGGAACCAGATCGCCGGGCGCCGCAAGCGGACCAGCGAGATCATGCTCCACCTGGCGATCATGAAGGCCCGGCCCGAGGTCAAGTCGGTGGTCCACTGCCACCCCCCGCACGCCACGGCCTTCGGCATCGCGCGCGAGCCGATCCCGCAGTGCGTGCTGCCCGAGGTGGAGATCTTCCTGGGCGACGTGCCGATCACCAAGTACGCCATTCCCGGCGGGCAGGAGTTCGCCGAGACGATCCTGCCCTTCGTTGACAAGACGAACGTCATCATCCTCGCCAACCACGGCACGGTGAGCTACGGCGAGACCGTGGAAAAGGCCTACTGGTGGACGGAGATCCTCGACGCCTATTGCCGCATCCTGATGCTGGCCAAGGGACTGGGAAGGATTCACTACTTCACCGAGCCGGAGGCCCAGGCCCTGTTGCAGCTCAAGCAGAAGTGGGGCTACACCGCCCCCCGCAACGAGATGGAGAACTGCGACATCTGCGCCAACGACGTGTTCCGCAATAGCTGGCAGGAGACGGGCGTGGTGCCGCAGGCCTTCACCCCGCCCCACTACGGCGCGTGCAAGGCCGGAGCCAGCCCGTCGAGTAACGGCCAGACCACCTCCGGCGGGTTGGTGCCGCAAGGCACGGCCGAGCAGGAGGCGCTGATTCAAGCGGTCACCGACCGGGTGCTGGAGGCGCTGGCGGCGGGCAAGTGAGTGGGTAGTGGTGATCCCGCTTTCGACCTCCGACCCTCGACCTCCGACTTCCGACTTCCGACCCACCGGCAACAGGGGCACGATTTGAAAGTCTCCATCATCGGCGGCGGCGGGCTGGTCGGCTCGTGTGCGGGCTTTGCTCTCCAGACGGGCGGGGTGGTGCGGCAGATCGCCCTGGTCGATGTCAACGCGGACCTGGCGGCCGGTCAGGCGCTGGACCTGCTGCACGGCTCCTCGGTGGCGGCCGACCAGGTGATCGGCTCCGGGTCCTACGAGCAGGTGGCGGACAGCGATTGCATCTGCATCACGGCCGGCCTGCGGCGCAAGCCGGACGAGAGCCGTTTGCAGTTGACGGGCCGCAACGTCGATCTGTTCCTGGGCATCCTCGACGAGATCCGCGAGGTCGGCACGAAGAGCGACGCCGTCGTGCTCGTGGTCTCCAACCCGGTGGACGTGCTCACCTGCCTGGCGGCCAGGCGGCTTGACCTGCCATCCGAGCAAGTGATCGGGCTGGGGACCCTGCTGGACACGATCCGCTTCCGCAGCCTGATCGCCGAGCGGATGGCGGTGGCCCCCACGCAGGTCTCCGCCCTGATCCTTGGCGAGCACGGCGACAGCATGGTGCCCATCTGGTCCAGCGCGACGGTGGGAGGGCTGCCCCTGGACAAGTTCCCCGGGTGGACGCCCCATCTGGCCGCGGAGCTGTTCGCGCGGGCCAAGGGCTCCGGCGCCGAGGCCCTGCGCCTGAAGGGCGGGGCCGGATTCGCCGTGGGATTGGCCATCGCCGAGGTGGTTCACGCCATGGCCCTCGACGCCCGCCGCGTGCTGCCCGTCTCGCACCTGGTCCACGGCCCCTACGGCCTTCGCGACGTGGCCCTCTCCGTGCCCACGGTCGTAGGACGCCGCGGCGTGCTGGGGGTCCACGCCCTCGAACTGTGGCCCAGGGAGCTCCAGGGCCTCCGCACCAGTGCGAACGTCCTGCGTCAGACGCTCGACGAGGTGCTCAAGGGGCGGTAGCCCTCAGCAGCCTTCCGAAGTCATCAAGCCTTCGGAAGGCTGGCGGCCTCTTGACAGCGGCGGCCCGCGGCGCCCAAATCGAACCGCTGACCATGCCTCGACCCCTTGGGGTCTACGAGTTCAGGAACTCCTGCGATGCTCGAGGACTGCCCGCACTGCTACACGCGCGTCGTGCCCATGACGGACGGCACGTGTCCGGCCTGCCGGAAGAACGTGCGCGACCTGGCAGGCGTAGATCCGGATCGTGTCACGATGACGGTGGCGCAGGGTGACGTGCTTCCCGGAGTCTGCTGCGCCTGTGGTCGGGAGACGTCTCGTTTCGTGCGCGTCATTAGCACTAAGGGCGATCCGGGTCTGCTCGGATTGATCGTCGCGATGCTGGTTTATTGCGTCGCGGTGGCGATGTCGCTTGCATTCGCCTACAAGACCTCTCGCGTAATCGAGGTGCATCTGCCGCAGTGCGACTCCTGCGGCGCCGGCGGCCCGCCGAAGCCCCGGTACGTGGACTACGACAACGTCCGCATGACGTTTTAAGGTCCATCGCGCCCTGCGCGACCGGATGGTCCCGGGGGAGCCGGCAGTCGGGGAGCGCACTGGCTGAGGGCTCGCCCCCTGCGGCCGGCGCGCCGGCAGCCTTACCCGCCTGGCTTCACCTGCCTCGCGTTACCCACCCGACGGCTCCACGACCAGGGCATCCACGCGGACCTCGACGGAGCCGCTCTCGCTCAGGTCGGTCTCGATGCGGATCGTCTCGGTCACTTTGCCCGGCGTCGGAGGCGCGGTGAACGTGACGGGGATCAACTGAAGCACCTTGGGGGCGGCGTCCGGGGGTTTGAAGGAGAACCCGCCGTTGGGGCACGAGACCTCCTTGACGCGGAACGGCTTCTTGGCATGCACCACGAGGGGCTTGGTGAGCGACTTGCCGGCGGCGATCGGCCCGAAGGAGAGGGGCGAGGGGCTGACCGTCAGCGGCGCGACCACCATGCCTTCGACGGTCAGCGGCACGTGGGAGTTGCGCTGATTGGGATCGTCGGTGATGACGATGAGCTGCTCGTGCAGGCGCCCGGCCGGGGCCCGGTCGTCCAGTTGCACCACCAGGTCGTAGGTGACCAGCGTGCTTCCGGAGGAGGGGCCCGGCCCGCGGGAGACCTCGGTCGCCTTGGCTTGCAGGTGCGGGTTGGTGGTTTCCACGCGCACAATCCGCCAGTTCGCCCGACCCGCGTAGCTCACGGTGACTTTGCGCTGCGCGGCGGTGCCCTGGGGCACGGAGCCGAACTGCACGGAGCCGGGCTGGAACACCACGTCGCTGCGGATGAAGCAGTACAGGTTCAAGCGGACTTCGGCCGGGAACGGCTTGTCGAGCAGGACGGTCAAGGTCACGTCCTTGCGTCCCGTGTAGTTGCGCGTATCGACGACGGCCACCAGCGACGTCTTCTCGTAGGTCTTCAGGAGCGGCTTGTCCACCTTCGGCGTCGTGCAGCCGCAGCTCGAGCGGATCGCTGCGACGTGGACGTCCTCGAGATACTTGTTTTCGATCGTGAAGGTGTGCTCGACCGTGGCCCCGCGCGCGACCACCCCGAGGTCCTTCGAGGTATGGTCGAACATGGCCTTGGCCCAGTCCTGGGCCGAGGCCGAGGCCGATCCCAGCCAGGCGGCCGCGGCCAAAGCGAGTCCCGCGCGCATCGTGCGTGCGCGGACCGCAGGGCCGGTCCGGCAGGGCCACCATCGTTCCTTCGATTCAGGCGTTTGCATCACCGCATCCCCGGCACCGTCCGGGGCCGACCCGGCCCCGGCGCCTGCCGTTACGTTCGTTCCCCTTCGGCCAGTTCGTGCAGCACCTCGCGGGCCGCCGCCACCGTGGCGTCGATGTCCTTTTCCGTGTGCGCCGCGGACACGAACAGGGCCTCGTACTGGCTGCACGGCATGTACACGCCGCGCTCGAGAAGTCCCCAGAAGTATCGCGCATACCGCTTCGTGTCGCAAGAGCTTGCCCCGTCCCAGTCCTCGACGCGCCGGTCCGTGAAGAAGAGCGTCATCATCGAGCCGAACCCACCGATCGACACGCGCACGCCGGCTTCGCCGGCCGCGTCTTCCAGTCCCGCGGCGAGGCGCGTGGAGAGCCGCTCGAGCGTCGGATACGGGTTGGTGTCGCGAAGGGTCCGGAGCGTGGCGATCCCGGCCGCGGTGGCCAGCGGATTGCCGCTGAGCGTCCCCGCCTGGAACACCTTGCCGACCGGCATCACGTGGTCCATGATCTCCGCACGGCCGCCATAGGCCCCCACGGGCAGGCCGCCGCCGATGATCTTCCCCAGCGTGGTCAGGTCGGGCCGGATGCCGAACACCGTTTGGGCCCCGCCGTAGTCCACGCGGAAGCCCGACATGACTTCGTCGAAGATCAGCAGGGCCCCGTGTCGGGCGGTCAGGTCGCGGAGAGCTTCCCGAAACGGGGCCGAGGCCTCGACCACGCCCATGTTGCCGACCACCGGCTCGACGATCACCGCGGCCAACTCCGATCCGCGGCGCGCGAAGGCCTCTTCCAAGGCGTGCACGTCGTTGTACGGCAGGACCAGGGTGTCGCGCGTGGTGCCCGCCGTCACGCCGGGCGAATTGGGCACCCCCAGCGTGGTCGCCGAGCTTCCGGCGGCGACCAGCAGGCTGTCCACGTGCCCGTGGTAGTTGCCCGCGAACTTCACGATCACGTCCCGCCCGGTGAAGCCGCGGGCGAGGCGGATGGCGCTCATCGTGGCTTCGGTGCCGGAGTTGACCAGTCGGACCTTTTCAACCGAGGCCAGGGCATCGACGATCAACTCGGCCAGCTCGCTTTCGGCCTCGGTCGGGGCGCCGAAGCTGGTCCCGTTCCGCGCGGCGGCCTCGATCGCGGCGACCACGGCCGGATGGGCGTGGCCGAGGATCATCGGCCCCCAGGAACCGATGTAATCGACGTAGCGATTGCCGTCGATATCGTACAGATAGGGCCCGTCGCCCCTGGCGATGAAGACGGGATCGCCCCCGACCGCACCAAACGCCCGAGCCGGGCTGTTCACTCCGCCGGGAATCAGACGCCCAGACCGCTCGAACGCCGCGTGACTTCTGGTTAAGTCCATCGGACTCCGGATCGAAACTGGATCGGGAAGCACGAAGAAACGCCAGCCCGACCTGTCCAAAATGCCAAGGTTGCCGAATTCTATCCATTTGCCAGGGGGGATGCCAGATTGCTTTTCGGCCCCCCGCACCGGGCCGCGTGCCGGTTGCGCCTGCTATTGACCCGCCTTGAGCCGCCCAGGACAATCCGCCGCCATGGGGATCATCACGCTGTACGTGATTTGGGAAGTCCTGAAGGTCTTCGCGTTCACGCTGGGGGGCATGACCCTGCTCCTCACTCTCGGCATGGGCGCGCGCGAGGCCGTCTTCGCCGGCGTACCCCCCCAAGTGGTCGCCATGACCACGCCCTTCATGCTCCCCGAGATGTTGGGCATCACAATGCCCGTCTCCATGCTCTTGGCGGTGACCAGCGTGTTCGGCCGGATGGCGGGGACCAACGAGATCGTGGCCCTGAAGGCCCTCGGCATCAGCCCCCTGCGCGTCATCGAGCCGGTGCTCGTGCTGGCCCTGGTGTTGAGCTTTCTCACCGTGCAGATGTACGAATGGAGCGCGACCTGGGGCCGGCCCAGCGTGCAGCGCGTGATTGCGACCTCGGTGGAGGACATCGCCTACGGCATGCTGCGAAACCAGCGCTCGTATCAGGCCCCGGGCTTCTCCATCGCCGTGCGGGCCGTGGAGGGTCGGAAGCTGATCCACCCCGTGATCATGATCGCCGGGCGGGGAGGCAATCCCCCGGTCACTTTCACCGCGGACGTGGCCGAGCTGCGATCGGACCTCTCGTCGGGAGTGATCCGCGTGCTTTGCGACGAGGGACAGTTGGAGGTGAGCGGCCTGATGAAGCTCTCCTACGGCAATGACGCGGAGTTCAAGATCCCGATCGACCTGCCCGGTCGGCCCGTCCACCGCGACTGGCTGGGCCAGGGCGAGATCCCCGAGCATGTGGCGGCGTTCCGGGCCCAGGCCGAGCAGATCCGCAAACGCCTCCGCGAACAAGGCAGCTTGCTGCCCGAAGAAGAAGCCCGCAGCGAGCGGGAATCCTTGGACCACTACGAGTCCAAGGTCTTCCGCCTGAAGACCGAGCCCTATCGCCGCTGGTCCAACGGTTTCAGTTGCCTTTGCTTCGCCCTGGTCGGGGTGCCGGTCACGATGCTTAGAAGGAGCGAAAACTTCCTCACCAGCTTCTTCGTCTGCTTCTTGCCCATTCTAGGGGTGTATTACCCGCTGCTCATGGTCGGGGAGGATCTCACGACCTCCGGAGCGCTTCCTCCCGTCTTCTTCTGGATGGGAAACGGGGTGCTCGCGGTGGCGGGCTTCTGGCTCCTCAATCGGGCCCTTCGCTGAGGCGGCGGCCGCTTCTCGTTGAGCAGGTCCCTCGGACCGGACGTCGGGCACGGTCCGCGATTCAGGCCCTCCGGGTCAGCTTCGATCCGCCCGATTTGCCCTCGGTTTCACTATTCTGCGCGACCCGAACGGCCGATGAGGGTATAGAACGTTTACGGGCCACGTGCGGGCTTGAGGTCCGCCTTCGCGGCCGCCTACCGAGCGGTTTGCCCGCAACGACGCTGGTCCAGCTCTCGGCGTTGCATCCGCCCATCCCCCGATTCGGAGTCCCTGCGGGGCTCGGAGAACGCAGGACAGGGAGAGAAGGAGACTTGCGCTACTCAAGCGGTCGTAGCGGCTGGGCCAAGCAGGTGCCCCCGCTGATCACGCCTGCCCTGTTGCTGCTTGCAGCCACGGCCTTGTTCCGACTGACGGAGGCCGATCTGGCCGTATCGCGCTACTTCTACAACGAGCAGGAGGGAGTCTGGCCGCTGGTCTACGCCAGGCCCTGCCTGGCGCTTTACCATTACGGCGTCTATCCCGCCCTGGTCGTCGGGATCGGCGGGTTGATCGTAGGGCTGGTTCTTCGGATGCTGCCGCGGGGCCGGGCATACAGCCGGCCTGGCTTGTTCCTCGGCGCCATGCTGCTGCTCGGGCCGGGTATGTTGGTGAACCTGGCGCTGAAGGAGAATTGGGGCCGCCCGCGGCCCGACCAGACCGCCCACTTCGGCGGAGACAAGGAATTCCTTCCCGTGGGGGACGTCGGCGACCATCCCGACGCCAAGTCCTTTCCCTGCGGCCATGCCTCGATGGGCTTCTACCTGATGGCCCCGGCCTTCCTGCTCTATCGCCGCCGACCAGTCCTGGCCGCGGGGTTCCTGCTGCTCGGGCTGGCCGGCGGGCTGACCATGGGCCTGGCGCGGATTGTCCAGGGACGGCATTTCGCCAGCGACGTGCTCTGGGCCGGAGGGCTGGTTTACATGACCGGGCTGGTGCTGTACGTGGTGTTCCGACTGGGCGACACCCCGCCCGATGCCCGCGAAACCACACCTGCCTCGGCTTCCACGGAATGGCCCTCCGCCGTGCCTGAGGGAGCGGTCGAAGCCGCGGGGGCCGAGCGGGCATCGGCGGCGTCCGAGCGCGAGGGCCCGTCCGAGCGCCATCGCGCGGCGTAGCGCAGCCTCATCGCCGCTTCGACGCGCGCAGCTCGGCCAACAGCCGATGGACCTGCTGGTGGTTGCGAAACGTCTGGCGCACGTCGAGCGTGCCTCGGATGCCGGCGCGGACTTGCGCTCGGCCCCCCACGCAATCCCAGGTCGCCGGGGCCACGATCCTGCGGACGACGTGGACGACCGTATCGAGCCGGCCCGCTCGATCGGCCAGATCGCGGACCGGATAGGAGACCAGCGTGATCTCCTCCTGCGCCTCCTTCGGAGCGGTGACCAGCACGCGGTCGCTGTTGACGCTCCAATCGGCATCGAGCTGCATGGCCAACAGGTCGAGCACGGTATGCAGTGCCAGCCCCTCGGTCTTCAGCGTGACGGGGGTGTCCGCCTTGATGCCCAAGGTGGCCAGCGCGTCCGCGTCGAGCATCACGGGGAGGCCGCCTTCGTCGCTGAGAAACGCGGCCAC
>CAYSUS010000017.1:0-40194 GCA_964434165.1 uncultured Pirellulales bacterium | reverse complement strand
TCGCGGAGCTGCGAGCCGGAACTGCTCAGGCGGATCGTGCGGTGGAGCTTGTCCAGCGGATAGCGGGCGGCCAGCTGGGGTATCGGTTGGGGATGCGGAACCGACACCGGCTCGATGAGGTCCCGGTAGCTCCGCTCGATCTCGGCATGCCCCGCGCGCGTCTGCGCGATGGCGACGCAGAACCCGGTGGGGGCCGGCGCGCACGGACCGCCCACGTCGGCCCAGCTCTGCGGTTCGACGTTCTGGGTGATGTCGTCGATGAGGCGATCGGGCACAAGGTGCTTGCGATACTTGTACACGCGGACGGTCAGCCGGCGTTGGGCCTCCTCGGCGGTCGTCACCACGATGGCCCCGCCCAGGGCGTACCAGCCGAGCTCGCTCGGCGCGAGGATCGTGTCGAGGACCTTCTGGAGCGTCATGGCGTTGGTGGAGATTGTCACCCGGGCGTCGGCCTTGTGCCCGGCCTTGTCCAGGGCCGGGCGGTCCAGGTGCAGCTCCACGCGCCCTGCCGTGGCCAGGAAGGCGAGCACGTCACGGAGCGGCGCGCCGGAGAAGTCCACCGATACCGTGGCTGCCAGCCGCTCGGCGGCCGCGGGGCGCGTCTGGGAGCTATCCGACGCCGCGTCCGAACCCGCCTGCGTGACGGACTCCACGTACTGGCGATCGGCGGGGCTGAGCCGCTCCACCGGCACGATCACGGTCTTGCCGTCTTGCCGCTTCAGGTGCGCGGCGCCGCCGGCGACCTGGATGAGCTCGGCTCGAATACGGAACGCGCCCGCGTCGTCCGTCCACGTGCGCGTCTCCGCCATGACGGCCGACGTGAAAAGCGCGAGGACGATGGCTGCGGGCAGTCGCATGAGGTCTCTCCCTGTCCGTTCGTGTTGCCGTTCGTTCACCGCCGGCCCGTTGCCACGGCGGTGGCCAGGGCGTGGGTTCGGCAGTATGAGATGCTGAGCAGGACCTCACCGATGCCTTGTTCCCGGGCGAGGTCTTTGACCCCGCCGCGCAGGACGACGCCGGGGCGTCCACCCTGCCCGGTGAGGATTTCGATGTCCTGCCACTGGATGCCGGCCTGCCACGTCGTGCCCAGGGCCTGGAGCACGGCCTCCTTCGCCGCCCAGCGGGCCGAGAAATGCTGGGTCGCCTGCTTGCGGCTCTGGCAGTAGCGAATCTCCTCTTGGGTGAAGACCCTCCCCAGGAAGAGCTCTCCGTGCCGCTCAATCATCCGCGCAATCCGCAGGCACTCGGTGATGTTCGTGCCGAGTCCCACGATCTCCGCCATGCGGTCGCTCCGGCCACGAGCCAGGGAAGGACCAGCGGGCCGGTGTTCCGCCAGCGAGCTGGGGCCCGGCTCCGAGCTCATTCGGATTCCAGGTTCGCATCAGCGGAGCGACGCGTCAAGCCGGGAGTCGAGAAGGGCGGTCGCGCGGTTGCGGCCTTCCACGTCGAGCCACGCGCGATGGGTGGAGGAGGCGCCCCGCGCGTCTTCCCAGAAGAGCTCCAGCAGGGTCGGCCCGCATCCGCCCGGGCAGCTCCGCATGCGGTACCCCGCGGTCCGGACGTCGCCGGCGACCGGTCTTCCCACGAGGTCGCCAAGCGCGCCGATCGTCTCGGCTTCGAGGCCACCGCGGCGCACCGTGCGATACCAGGTGCCGCACCGATCGCAGAAGGGGCTGCGCACGCCCAGCAGCGTCGCCGCGCACGCCGCGACGAGCACGAGCATCCCGTCCGCGGCCCAGCTCAGCCACGCTGCCCAGCCCCGGGCGACCCACGGCCCGATCGGCCGCCCCCGGCGCGCCTGGCGGACCATGTACGTGTCGAATGATCCCGGCGGCGACGGCAAGCGGTCCTGGACGGCCTCGGCCAGCGCGGCAGGAGCCCGGGCCAGGGCCTGCGCCGTGCCCTGCGCCTCGAGGCGGGCACGCTCGTATCGCCGCCACGCCTGCGCGTAAGTCAAGGCATGCTGCGCGAGGACGCAAGCCGCCGCGGCCCCCAACGCGCCCGCGATCAGCGTCCCTCGGTGGCCCACGTGGAACAGCCGCGCGAGAAGCACCAGCAGCCCGCCGAGCAGCGCCCCGACCAGCAGCGGGAAGATCGCCAAGGGTTGGAAGAGCTGTCCGGCAACGACCGCCAGTCCGCCGGCCGCGATCCCCGCGATGCACGCCGCGGGGAGCCACATCGCCAATCGACTCGGGCGGAATCGCCGGCCCGGACCTGGCGCTGCGGCCAGGGGCGTGGCGACGGCCCCGGGGAATTCGCTGGGCGTTTGCATGCGCCCATCTTACATCAATCAGGCTTCACGCCACAGGCCCGCTGCGCGCGATGCAGGACCTCCGCGGCCTTCGCCCGGGCCCTGGCCGCGCCGGTGGCGAGCACGTGGCGAACGTCGTCGGGTCGCGCGGTAAGATCGGCCCGGCGCGCTCGGGCCTCGGCAAAGTACTCGGTCGCCAGATCGGCCAGGGCCGACTTGACCTGCCCGTATCCGAATCCGCCCCGGCGGTACAGGGCCGCCATCTCCTCGCGCTGGGCGTCGGCGGCGAACAACGAGTAGAGCTGGTAGAGGTGATCGGACTGGGGCTCCTTGGGCTCCTCCATGGGGCGGGAGTCGGTCACGATCCGCATGATCTGCTTGCGGAGCGGCTTGGGCTCCTCGAACACCTCGAGCGTGTTGTTGTAGCTCTTCGACATCTTCTCGCCGTCCACGCCCGGCACCTTGGCCGACGACTCCAGGATCTTCGCCTTGGGCAGGACGAACGTCTCGCGGAAGTGGTGGTTGAAGCTCGAGGCCAGGTCGCGGCACACCTCGATGTGCTGCACCTGGTCGTGGCCCACCGGCACGGTGTCCGAATCGTACGCCAGGATGTCGGCCGCCATGAGCACGGGATAGGCGAACAGGCCCGCGTCGGCCGGGATCCCCTTGGCGAGCTTGTCCTTGTAGGCGTGGCAGCGCTCCAGAAGCCCCATCGGCGCGCCGGTCATCAGCAGCCAGGTGAGCTCGGAGACCTCGGGCACGTCCGACTGGATGAACAACGTCGCCTTCTGTGGATCGAGCCCCAGGGCCAGAAGGTCGACGGCCGCGTCGAACGTGTACTGCCGCAGCAGGCTCGCGTCGCGGACCGTGGTCAGCGCGTGCAGGTTGGCGATGAAGTAGAACGCCTCGTCGGCCTCGTCCTGGAGCTGGATGTACTGGCGGATGGCGCCGAAGTAATTGCCCCAGTGGAATCGGCCTGTGGGCTGAATGCCGGAAAGGACTCGCATGGCTTGTTTGCGGTCTCGGGAGGTGGTTGGGGATGCGCGGGGGCGGGCAAACCTGGCACGTTCAATGGCCCGCGTCGCGGGGGGGATCGAGGTCGAGCGTCCCCACCACGTCGGTCACGCGGGAGGCCCCCAGCTCGGCGAGGGCGTCGGGCAGCGCGTCCAGGATTCGGATGGACACGGTGGGATCGTAGAAGTTCGCCGTGCCGATCTGCACGGCCGTGGCCCCGGCGACGAGGAATTCCATCACGTCGTCGATCGAGGCGATGCCCCCGATGCCGACCAGCGGCACGGCGACCGCCCGGGCGACCTGGTGGACGATGCGCAGGGCGATCGGTTTGATGGCCGGCCCACTGAGCCCGCCCAGCACGTTCCCCAAACGCGGGCGGCGGCGGCGCCAGTCCACCGACATGCCCAGGCACGTGTTGATCAGCGAGAGGCCATCGGCCCCCCCCTCCTCGGCAGCCTGGGCGACGGGCACCACGTCGGCGACGTTGGGCGTGAGCTTGGCCAGGATCGGAAGCGAGCAGGCCTGGCGCACCCCGGCGACGACCTGCCGGCACATGCGGGGGTCGGTGCCGAAGTCCACGCCCCCAGAGACGTTGGGGCACGAGATGTTGAGCTCGAGGGCCGCCACGCCGGGCAGCCCGTCCAGCCGGGCCGCCATGGCAACGAACTCGTCGTGACTCTTTCCGGCGATGCTCACCACGACCGCCGTGCCCAGGGTGGCCAGGTAGGGCAACTGCCCTTGGACGAAGGCTTCGATTCCGTCGTTGTCCAGGCCGATCGAGTTGAGCATGCCGGCGGCCGTCTCGCAGGTGCGGGGGGGAGGATTCCCGGCGCGAGGGGCCTGAGTGATCGTCTTGGGGAGGATGCCGCCAAGCCGGCTTAGGGGCACGATGCCGGCCATTTCCCGCGCATAACCGAACGTTCCCGAAGCGACGAGGATCGGGTTGGCCAGGCCGAGTCGGCCGATTCGGACGTTCAAACGAGCGGCGGGGCGGTTCACGGCGTGCTCGAGCGGGGCGCTGCCGCGTTGACCGGCTTGACGAAGCGCGACCATCAACGCGGCCCCAACGCCAATGTAGCCCGCCGCGCGCAGGCCGACAACGGCCGACCCGCCTGCTGGTGGCGCGCGTCAACCGGCCCGGCAAGGCGGTCGCAGGCGCGCAACCGCCTCGCGCCGATGCGGACGCATCGGACGAGCGTGGCCGCAAGCGCCGGATCGGCCGTGGCGGCGACGCGTCGTCAGATCACGCCGCCGTGGGTGCGGTACGGGGTCTGGTGGTCGGGCATGTCGAGGAACCAGATCCGCTCCCACTCCTCCAGCATCAGTCGAAGGTTCTCCGACGTGAAGATCAACTGCTGGGTACGGCGGACCGGATCGGCCGAATAACCCGGGATGAGACACCCCACGGACGTGCTCAACAGCAAGCCCGACACAAGAGCCAGGAACAGTCTGCGCATCACGAAAATCCTCCCTGAAACACAAGTTGCGTCGCCGACGGCGCGCAAGGTCAGCTCCTTCCGTAATCCCGCCTACCGGCGGCGCATACGGGGATCAGCGGCCCGGCGCCGACGTACGGTCGGCGCGGGCAGCCGCACTTCCCCCGGCGCGCAAGCGCTGGGCGGCGCGCCACGACCGGACGGCATCGGTACCGGGACCGAGGCGCCTGCCGCGGCGGTCTTCAAGTGATTCGTTATGCGGGAAAGGTAGGGAGGCAGGCCGAGACCTGCTTCCAGTCGGGTCGAACAATAGCGAAGGTCGGGATCGGCGCCGAGCCCAAAATCCTGGAAACGTGTCAGTTTCCGCCGGGAAGCGGACCGGCTCGACGGGAGGAGGGGAGGGCAGATCGACGAGGAGAAGGGCCAGGCAAGCGAATCGTCCGCGATCGAAGTCGCCTAACCCATTGGAGAGCCGAGGGTTTCGGACATGCTTGCCCGGGATGGCGGGGACTCGCCCACGCCGGCTGCCGCCTGGGCCGCTACGGCTGCTTTGCGCTCCATCTCGCGTACTCGAAGCTCCATTTCCTTGCCGGGCTTGAACGTGACCACGAACTTCTCGGGCACAAACACTTTGTCGCCGGTACGCGGGTTGCGCGCCTTGCGCGGCGCACGCCGCTTGACCTCGAACACACCGAAGTTGCGAAGCTCGATCCGGCCCTCCTCAACCAGCGCCTCGACGATGGCGTCGAACGTCTTCTGCACGATCTCCTTGGTCTTCAGTTGCGTGAGCCCGATTTCCTCAGAGATGGTCCGGACAATCTCTTTCTTGGTCACGACGCTTTCTCCTGCAAGGAGGGGCCGTTGAGGCGACGCAAGTCAGCGCCACGGAATCGCCAAGCCACGCTCCAAGTGTAGATGCTGCAACGACTAGAGTCAAGACCAATCGGTCAGCCAGAGGGCGTCTTCGTCAAACGGTCGCACGAAGAAGCGCCACAGACCGCATCGCAAGGCGAGCTTATGCGGTTCCTGTAAGTCTATATTGTCAAAGAGCTTAGCCGACGTGCGGCCCCGCGGGATCGGGCGGATGGATATAAGTCTATACTAAATAAAGACTTAGGAGTCCAGTGTCCACCCGGCGCCGTGCGCCGCAGTCCGGGGTCGCCAAGGCGGTCGGTTAGGCCGCCTGGCGGTTGCACAGGTTTATCGGCTTCCCAATCCGAAAACTCCAGCCAGATCGTCAAGTCGGCGCCACCCGTGCAACCCGGCTTGAGGCAGTCCCTTAACCGCAGCCGTATCTGCGCGTTCGGGTGAGAGGATTCCTCCCAGGAGACGGAGGACCGCGTCCTCGCACCCGGCAACGCCCGTGGCCGCCTACAGGCGCTTGTCCGAGGAGATCCGAGCCTGAATGGTGGTCAGGGGCACCACGGGGCCCTTGCCGCTGCCTGGGCAAACGCGGCACACTTGTTTCCAGTCCGCCGGAGTCCTCACGTTGGAGGACCAGAATGGCCAGGTTTGGCACTGCCGTGGACGGGCGCGATAGGCCCTGCAGGCTCGGGCGTGAGGGTCGAACAGCACGCAGTCGCCGTTCTCGTGCTCGATAAGGCTCTTGCGCGATCCGACCTGCCGGACGTAGTTCGCCTCGAACTGCTCGCGGTCCAGACCACACTCGGCCGCCAGGCGGGCGATCTCCTCGTCCGTCACCCAGACGAACCCGGGGTCCCCCGTGCAGCACTCGCCGCAGCCGGTGCATCGAAACCGCAGGCCTTCGTGATACCAGGCTCGGTCGCCCATGGCGCGTCGGGATTTCGGGTTCGTCAGAGCAGGATTTGCGCGGCGGGGGCCGTCACCCGCCGATCTGGAGCATGGTCTGATCGGTCCTTGCGAACTGACCTGTGCAGGCACCGCGGCTCTTCGGCTTGGCGCCTACGGCGTCGCGCAACAGCGCGGCGATCTCGGGGTCGGTCCCGCCGCCGCGGAGCAGACGGCGCGCGTCCCAGGCGCTGGGGGCGAACAGGCAGTTTCGGACCTGACCGTCCGAGCTCAAGCGGAGCCGGCTGCACGTCGCACAGAACGGAGCGGTGACCGAATGGACGATCCCCAGCCGGCCCTCGCCCCGGGCGAAACGATACTCCCGCGCCGCCCGGCCTCCGGCCGGACCGCACGGCTCCAGCGGCCCGAACGCGCGGCGCATCAAGGCGAGGATCTCTTCGCCGGACAGGGCCCGGCTCGGATCCCATGGTCCATGGCCGCCCAGGGGCATGTACTCGATGAACCGCAAGGAGATCCTGCGCTGGAGGGCGAAACGGGCCAGGGGCACGACGTCCTGTTCGGTTGAGCCGCGGATCGCCAGGGCGTTGAGCTTGATCGGCCGCAGACCCGCCTGCTGGGCCGCCTCGATTCCGCGCAGCGCGTCGGCCAGGGCGTCCCGGCCGGTGATTTGCTGGAACTTCTCCCGATCGAGCGTGTCAAGGCTCACGTTGACGCGGCGCAAGCCCGCCCGGCGGAGATCCTCGGCGCAAGCGGCCAGGGCCACGCCGTTGGTGGTCATTGCCAGGTCCTCGAGCCGCGCGATCGCGGCCAGCATGGCCACCAGGTCGCGAATGCCTTTTCGCACCAGGGGCTCGCCGCCGGTGAGGCGGACGCGGCGGATCCCCAGCTCGGCGGCGACGCGAACCACCCTTGCGATCTCCTCGTAACGGAGCACCTCGTCGTGGGCGTGCGGCGCGACCCCTTCGGGCGGCATGCAATACCAGCACCGCAGATTGCACCGATCGGTCACCGAGACACGCAGATCGGTGTGCACGCGCCCGAAGCGATCGACGAGCTGGGAGTTGCGGGACGCCACCGGACTACCCTTCTCCCTCGGCGGCCGTGTCCAGCCCGGGATGGATCCACTGGCAGGAGCCGTCTGCCCGGTTCTCTCTCTTCCAGATCGGCACAACCTGCTTGATGCGATCGATGAGCCACCTGCCGGCCTCGAAGGCGGCCTCGCGATGGGCGGAGCTTACTGCCACGGCCACGCTCGCCTCTCCCACGACAAGATGCCCCACGCGATGGACCACGGCACATCGCGCCAGGCTCCAGTTCTCCAACGCCGCGTCGTGCAGTTCCACGAGCTTCTCGCGCGCCATCTCGGTGTAGCACTCGTAGTCCAGCGAGGCCGTGCCGCGACCGTCCGTCTCGGCGCGGACGGTCCCCAGAAACAGGACGACCGCGCCGGCCTCCGGAGCGGCGACCCGGGCAAGGAGCGCGGAGGGGTCGATCGGTCGATCGCTGAGCTCAATCATCGGCGTGCGCAAGGCCGGAATTCCTGCTCCCCTTGGGCTGTCCCCGGGCCGAGGCCCCGTCCTCGTGCCGCCAGTCCATTCTAGATAGCCGCGCACGATCCTGGGAGGGAAAGGGGGCCCGACCCCCTTTTCCCGGAATCGCGCGAGGCGATTCGGACGGTCAGGCCCGATCGTGGCATGCGCGATCCGCGTTGCCGCGCGCGTGCCCGACCGGGCACTTCCCAACGCAATCCTCGGCAACGCCGCACTCCTAACCGCCGCTCACCGGAGGGATGCAGGCCACCTCGGCCCCCGGCGACAGGGTCGCCGCGTCGTCCACGTAGCGGGCATCCACGGCAAACATCACGTGACGGCTCAGCCTGGCCAGAGGGGGAACCTGCTCAGCGAGGCTTTGGCGAAGCCGTGCGACCGTCGCTCCGTCGGGCAGGTCGATCTCGACCTCTTCGGCCCCGGCCAGCTCCCGGCCCCGAGCAAACAGGCGAACGGAGACCTTCATGTCAGCAGCAGCTCCTCGCCCCGCCGCGTAAGCAAGGCGGCGAGCTGAGGCATCAAGCCGTAGGACAGGGCCAGCAGCTTGATCGGGTGAACCGTGGGCTTGGTGGTGCCCTGCTCCATTTGCATCCGGCAGGTGCTGCATTCCGTGGTTCCCGCCTGGAGGTCGGGCTGGCGCAAGCGGGTGATCAGCCCCCATCCCACGCGGAGGCTGGTCCGGTAATGCTCCCGCTTCATCCCGTAGGTGCCGGCCATGCCCGAGCATCCCTCCTCGATGCGGCGGACCCTCAAGCCCGGGATAAGCCCCAACAGGTTCTCTCCGGGGGCGCCCACCTCCAGCGCGCGCAGGCGGCAGGGCAGGTGGTATCCGAGCGTGGCTTCCACGGGCCGGAGGTCCAGCCTCAGCTCCCCGGCCGTGTGCATCCTCCAGAGGTAGGAGGTCGCCTCGCTGGTGTTTTCACTTACCAGGCGCGTCTCCTCGTCGTCGGCCAGGTACCGGTACTCGCGGACCAGGGTCAAAGCCGCGGCGGGCTCGGTCGTGACCACGTGGTACCCCTGGCGAATGGCCTCGGCCAGCACGGCGACGTTGCGGCCCGCCAGGCGACGCGCCCGCTCCAATGCGCCCAGCGAGAACGCGGGCGTACCGGCAGGCTTCTGGTCGGGCGGGACGAACACCTGCACGCCATGGTGGTGGAGCACGGCCACGAACGCCTCGGCCAACTGGGTGTCGAAGTGATTGGCGTAGGTGTCGAGAAACAGCGCCACCTTGCGCCCCTCGCCGGCGACGGGGCGCGTCCATCGACGCCGGGCGGCCTGCCGGAGGAAGCTCCGCGCGGCCACGCGGGGCAGCTTCCGTCCCAGGGCGAGGCCGAACAGCTTCTCCAGCATCCACCGCGCCGCGCGGCTGCCGAGCAGGCGGTTGGCCAGGGGGCTGATCAGGCTGCCGAAACCCGCGGGCATCTCCAGATGGGTCATCACCCAGTCCGAAAGGGACAGCCCGTTGGCCGCCACGTAGGCGCCCTTTCCCTCGGTCACCAGACGCGGGATGTCCACCGAGGCCGGGCACTCCAGCCGGCAGGCGTGGCAGTTGTAGCACAGATCGGCCACCTCCTTGAACTGCTCGCCGGTAAGGCTGGTCAGCGGCAGCCGCCCGGAGAGCACTCCGCGGATCAGGTTGGCCTTCGACCGCGGCGACGCCTCCTCGGCGGGGAGGACGCGGAACAAGGGGCACATCCGCTCGTGCGGCGACTGCGAGCGGCATTTCCCGCAGCCGTGGCACTGCCGGGCCACCTCGGCCACCTGCGCGGGCTCCCAGTCCATTTGGAGCTCGACGAGGTTCCTCAGCGGCGGGGCCTCGTCGGCCGCTTCGCCCGGCGGCCTCTCCGCGGGCGCGGCCACCACCGGACGCAAGTTGCGGACCAGGAGGTCCGAGTCGCCGTCCACGATCTTGCCCGGGTTGAGGATATTGCCCGGATCGAAGATCCGTTTGATCTCCCCGAACACTTCGTACGCGCCGCCGTACTGCCGGGCGAGATAGGGGGTCCGGCTCAGCCCGCAGCCGTGCTCGCTGCTGATGCTCCCGCCGACGTCGAACAGCTCGTCGTACAGGTCGTCCGCCAGGCGGCGCATCCGCACGATCTCGTCGGGGCGCGAGAGGTCGAGAAACGGCTGTAAGTGCAATTGCCCCTGTCCGGCGTGGCAGAACAGCGAGGCGGTCACCTGGTGCTGCTTGAGCACGTTCTGCACGCGCACGATGAACTCCGGCAGGCACGCCGGGGACACGGCCATGTCCTCGACGACGGGCACGGGCCGCGACGGACCCTTCATCCGGTACAGCCCCGGCTGCGCCATCACCGCCAGGTTCAAGAGCAAGTCGATCTGGTCGTCCTCCAGGGCCGCCCGGCTCCCCATGGCCAGGCGCTTCCGCGACACGATCTCCTCGGTGACCCGATCAAGACGCTGACACACCTCCTCCAGGTCCTCCCCGTGCATCTCGACCAGCAGCAGCGCGGCTTCCGTCTCCCGCGGGAGCAGCACGTCGAGCCGAACCTCGTTCTCCCGCGCCAAACTCACATGGCGCCGATCCATCAGGTCGCAGAGGGCCGGGCCGTATGCCAGCACGTCGCATATCGCGCGGGCCGCCCCGTCCAGGGTGTCGAACAGCAACAGCACCACGCCCCGCGCCCCAGGCAGCGGCTGCGTGGCCAGCGTGGCCTCGGTCACCAGCGCCAGCGTACCCTCGGATCCGACGATCAGGCGGGCCAGGTCGAGGTACCCGCCCCCCGGGCCGTCCTCAGAAAGCACCTCGTCGAGGTTGTAGCCGCCGTGGTTGAACGGCCGGTCGTGGTGGCTCTGCCGGAGGACTTCCGACCGGCTCCGCAACAGCGACGCAATGCGCCCGACCAGGGCCCGCTTGCGGGCGTCGGCGCCACCCCCCTGCGCAACCAGCGGCTCGCGGCCGATCTCCATGGCGTGGCCGTCGGCCAGCACCACCTGAAGGCTCCGCACGTGGTCGCGGGCGGAGCCGTACTTCAGCCATCGGCTCCCCGCGCCGTCGATGGCGATCGTGCTTCCGAGGGTCGTCACGCTGCTGGAGGCCGGGTTCGGCCCGAACAACCGGCCCGACTTGAGCAGATGGATGTTCAGGCGCTGGTGCACGATGCCCGGCTGGACGCGAACCGAATCCGCCTCGGTCCGCAGAATCCGCCTCATGTACTTGGAGAAGTCGATCACCAGGCCCCCGCCGAGCGACTCGCCGGCCATGCCGGTCCCCGCCCCGCGCGCGTGCACCGAAACGCGGTTTTCCGAGGCGTACTGAAGGCACGCGGCCACGTCGCGCGTGGAGCGCGGCCGCACCACGCCGAGCGGCCGCACCTCGTAGATGCTCGCGTCGGTGGCGTACATCTGGAGGAAGACGTCGTCGCAGCGGACGTCGCCCGCGATCAGACCGCGAAGGTCCTCCTGAATCCGTTCGCGCTGTTGGTCGATCTGCTCCATGAACCCGACGCCCGCAGACCGTTGCCGCCTCGAGCGACTTTTGAGAACCGGGGTGCCGCCAACGCGGCGGAAAGCGATGGGCCGGGGGAAGACCCCGCCCAGCACGTGTCGCCGAACTCAGCCGGGTCTTCTCGCGAGCCAGCGGCCCGGCTGAGCCCAAGGAGTCTTCGCTCTCACGGCCCGCGCAACGGTCGATGGGGTAAGAGAATCGGCAAACCCATATTCTACTTCGTCCCCTGAAGCCGGCCACACAAGGCCCGGCAGCGCTTCCCGACGAGTAAGATGCGATCGCGTGTTGTCGCGGAGGGGGACGCATCCCGCAATAAGGGCTAATCCAGTCGGGCGCCGCAACTTGCGTAAAGCATCTTGCCGGGGCCTCGGACGATCGACAACCCCCTGGAGGCGCACGGCCTGAGCAGCCTTGCGTGATTACGGAAGGGGCAGGACCCTCCTGCCGGTACGGACCGAAGGGTGCTTCGCACAAGGGGGGCCGGACCCCTTTTCCCTCCCAGGATCGTGCACGGCCATTTCAGTTCCCAGCATGGAAAGAGCGCTTGGACCCTGACCGAGTGCTGAAACCCGATGGCTGGGGGGAGCGTGATTGAAGCCTCCGGCGGGTGCACCCCCTCCAACGAAGCAGAACCCCGGAGTCGGTTCCGTGCAACCAATCGAATCGATTTGGTCGTCATAGCCGATATCGGCGACGTTTCCAAGTGGAGAAAATAGGCAACATGCGGTGTCTTTCTGCACGATCAGTCCGAGGGGAATCCGATAGCCCAATTAGTGGACCAAAGGGGCCGCCATCCTTCAGCCAGGCCACATGAACAGGGCAGGGAACAGGAGAAATGCGGAAATACACTGATGCGAAATATTCCTCCTGGAGACTGCACGGTTTGGGCCGCGTTGTCGTGGACGCGCTGCTTGTCACCATCTCGTTGGCGCTGGTTCTGGCGGTTCGTCTCGCCCACCCCTACGTGAACACCGCGCGTGTCGAGGGCGATGCGATCGGGCACTGGTGGACAGGGGTCGCCGCGAACGCACCTTTACTGGCGATGGCCGCGGTCGCCGCCTTGTACCTGTTCGGGTTCTACCGGGAAGCGATGACGTTTCGAAGCAGACATGCGGTTTTCCGCGTCGTCGGCGCGGCGTCTTTGGGCTTCCTGGTCTTCGCCGTGCTTCACTACACGGTATTTGCTCGCGGCGCGCATCTTCCACGGTCATCTCTGCTTCTGGCATGGATCACGGCCACGCCGTTGCTCACGATGGCACGCCTGTGGCCGTCCCCGCCGGCCGAGGTCGAACCGCGAGACGCTGTTCTCGCGGGGGGGGAAGCGTCCGCTCGCGATCGCCCCCCGAGAGTCCTGGTGGTCGGCGGGGGAGGGTATATCGGGTCGGCGATGGTGCCGCAGCTTCTCGCCCAGGATTACCACGTTCGGGTCCTGGACATCTTCCTGTTTGGGAAGGAGCCCCTTGCCGGCGTGTTGAAGCACCCCCGTTTGCAGTTGCTCGAAGGCGACTTCCGCCACATCGAAGTCGTCCTGGATGCGATGCGGAACGTGGACACGGTCATCCACTTGGGTGCCATCGTCGGCGATCCCGCGTGCTCGTTCGACGAGGAGCTAACCATCGACGTGAACCTCGCCGCGACGCGGACACTTGCCGAGACCGCCAGGGCGAGCGGGGTGCGGCGATTCGTCTTTGCGAGCACCTGCTCTGTGTACGGGGCAAGCGATCAACTGCTGGACGAGCGGTCGCCGATGAATCCCATCTCCCTGTACGCCCGCACCAAGGTCGCTTGCGAGCGGGGCCTCCAGGAGCTGGCGAGTCCCGCGTTCACCGTGTCGATCGGCCGGCTCGGCACGATCTACGGGGTCTCTGGACGTCTTCGGTTCGACCTGGTGGTAAACGTGCTGACCGCCCGGGCCGCGCTGGAGGGCGTGATTCCGATTCACGGCGGTTCCCAGTGGCGGCCGCTGGTGCACGTCGAGGACGCCGCCCGCGCGATGATGATGATCGCGCAGAGCCCGCCCGCCGTGGTCAATCGGGAAGTATTCAACGTGGGATGCAATCAGCAGAATTACACGATCCAGCAGATTGGCGAGCTGATCCAGCGTCGCATCCCCGCCGAGCTTCAGATCAACGGTCCCGACACCGACGCTCGCAGCTACCGCGTGGATTTCGGCAAGGTCTCGCGGCTGATCGGATTCCGACCGGAATGGACGGTCGAACAGGGGGTCGATCAGATTCTCGAGATGATCTCGAGCGGGGAGGTGGTGGACTACAAGCGCCCTCTTTACGACAACCACCGCTTTCTCCGCGAGTACGCGGCCTCCAGGCTGGCCGACGGCCGGCAGAGCTGCTTCGACCTGGAGCTCAGGGCGGTGCGGGCCACTTCGACGAGCGCGAATCAACGCTCCGGCCAGGCCGCCCCCGTGCGAGTGGAACCGCCGGCCCCGGGCCCCGGTTCCCCCGTGTTCGTCCGCGCCGTGACCCGGGAAGAGCACGTTCCCGTCTCCCGCGCCAGCGCCGAGGCCCCAAGGTGATCGCAGGAAGCCCCAAGAGCGCCCCGGAGCACCGCTCCCTGAAGGCCGGCTACGTCTGGTCGATGGCCGGGGTGGGGACGCTTGCTTTGTGCCAGTGGGGAATGGTGGTCCTGCTGGCGAAGTTCGGATCGATGGAGACGGTGGGGGAGTTCGCGCTGGCAGTCGCGATCGTCGCCCCGGTGATCATGTTCGCGAACCTCGAGCTTCGCCGAGTGCTCGCCACGAGCACCTCCCCGTCGGACCGGCTCGGGGACTATCTTCTTCTGCGCGTCGCGACGTCCCTCCTGGCCGTGGCCCTCGTCGTGGCGGCCACGTTGTCGTCCGGCAGCGCAGAAACCCTGGGAGCCGTGGTCATCGCGATGGCGGTGGCCAAGGGCCTCGAGAGCATCAGCGATCTACTGTACGGTTTCCTTCAGCGGCACGAACGCATCGACTGCGTGGGGCAGTCGCAGATTCTGCGCGGGCTGCTGACCTTGGGCGCGGCCGGAATCGCGTTGACGACGGGCAGCCTGTTGTGGGTCGTCCTGGCGATGGGGGCGGCGTCCCTGGTCTGCTTGTGCCTGCTCGACCTGCCGCGCACAGCGGGTCTCCGCAGGCAGGTCGAGACCCCATCGACGCAACGGTCCGCGGCGCGGCGGCCGGCCGTCTTCCGCCTCGCCTGGATCGCCTGGCCGCTGGGTCTCTCCGCGGGCCTGACGTCCCTGAGCGCCAGCCTTCCCCGCTATTTCATCGAGCACCGCCTGGGCATTCGCGCACTGGGCCTCTTCGCGGCGCTGAGCTGCGTCATGATGGTCGGGATGCTCGCTTCCAACGCGCTGGTGCACGCGACGATCCATCGTTTCTCGCGCCTGTACGCGACGGACGACCGCCCCGCGTTTCTCAAGCTTCTGGGGAACTGCGTCGCTCTGTGCGCGCTCGTCGGCGCCGGCGCGATGGCACTTGCGGCGCTTGGCGGCGAGTGGATCCTCACCGCGCTCTACGCCGAGGAGTACGCCGCCCACGGCAGCCTGTTCACATGGATTGCCGTGGCGTTCGCGGCGCAGTACACCAGCGGGTTCTTGAGCGGGGCCTTCAGCGCGATGCGGCACTTCCGGGCGCACCTCCTCATCGCTTCGGCCAGCGTCCTTGTCCTTCTCGCGCTCTGTCACGTCTTCATCGACCGCTTCGGACTCGTGGGCGCGGCGCTCGCGATCCTGGCGGCCAAGATATTCGACATCATGGCATTCGGGACCGCGATCGTGTTCTTGCTGCACCGCGCTGCCCATGCCGCCGCCGAGCGTTCTCTGCCGGGAGTCGTCGCGTCATCATGACCAGGATTCACAGCCCGACCGGAGGCGGCGCTCGTCCGCCTCGGCAAGGCCGCGTGGGCAAGCCGGGCGGCGGAGCGTGCTCCGTCGATCCGCGGCCCGCGACGGATCTCGCCGCGCGGGCCTACTGGGACGCGATCCACGACCGCGCCGGTTCCTCGCCTGGCCGGTACTGGCGCCCGCGCAGCTACCGGGCCCGCACGATTGCCAGGACATTCGCCCCGATCTTCAGGGAGGCCGCGCCCGCGAGCGTGCTGGAGGTCGGCTGCGGCAACTCGCGATGGCTGCCCTACCTGGCGCGAACCTACGCCGTCCGGGTGGCGGGAATCGACTATTCCGAGGCCGGCGCCGAGCTGGCACGCAAGAGGCTCCGCGACGCACGGGTTGACGGGGAGATCGTTACCGCGGACGTGTTCGACGTCGGCGGGGAAGACGTGGGGCAATTCGACCTGGTCTATTCACTGGGCGTGGTCGAGCATTTCGATTCGCCCGAGCGCATCTTGAAGCAGATGCTCGGCCTCGTCGCGCCCGGCGGCGTACTCCTGACCGGCGTGCCCAATCTCGCGTCGATTCATGGTCTTATGATGCGGATCTACCAGCCGAAGGTCCTGGCGCGCCATCGGCCGCTGACGAAGCGGGATCTGGCTCGGGCGTACGCGCGGGCCGGCCTGGTGGACGTGGACTGTCGATATCGAGGGCTGTTTGCGGTGATCTTGAGCCTCGGCGTCGAAACCCGGTGGCCGACGGTGTTCAGGGTCGCGGACCCCGTCATCAGGTTCGGGGTGAACTGTCTCCACGTGCTCTCTTGGCCGCTCCCCTGCTACGGCGGCGTGCGGCTCACGGCTCCCTACGTGTTCGCCGTAGGCCGCCGTGCGGAGAGCTGACGCGCCTTGGGGCTCGCCCGCGATGACCTCGACGACCCATCACGACCGCCTTCGTGCAAACAACGCCGCCGGGCCGCCGGATTGGACGGTGTTGGCGCTGTGCGGGATTGCGATCGCCTATCCCTTCGAGGGGTCCTGCCTCCTCTTCCGCAATCTGTCGTTGCCCGACGTGCTTCTGTGCGCCTGGGTTGCCCTGATGCTCTTCGACAGGAGGTGCGGCTCGGGCCTGACGCGGATCTACTGGTCGGCGTACGGCATCGCCGCCTTCTTCGGGATCGGCTGGATCTTCCTGTCGGCTCTTGTGTCGCCGAATCAGTGGGAGTCCGGTCTGGCGGCCTCCCAGCTCGCGTTCGTGTACCTCCTGTTCGTGCCCTGCACGGCATTCGGGCTGGCGCGCGCGAGGGAGCCCGAGAAGTACGTCAGGCGGATCTGCTTCGGATTCAGCGTGTGCTACGCGATCGCGTTCGTCCTGCTCATGGCGGGGGTACCGACGGGGCTGGTGAGCGATCAGGGATCGCAGCGGTTCTTCCCCCTCTGGAACGAGGACGCGGCCTACCGCCTCGCCGTGCTCCACGCCGCACTCGTCCTGGCGAGGCTGGCGACGGGCGGCGGACATCCTCTGGCCGCGGCCGCCGAGCTGTGCCCCACGGCGATCGTCGTGGCAGGAATCGCGTCGCGCACCTCGCTCGTCGGCGTTGCGTGCGCCGCCGCGGTCTCCTGCTGCATTGCGATGCAGCCGCGCTACCTGCCCCGAAGCGGGAAACTCGCCGCGGCGCTCGGGGTGATCCTGCTAGGCGGCCTGGCGATGTCGTTCTTCAGGATCGGCACGGAGACGATCGCGAATCTGCCGGTGCGCACCTCTCGGCTGACCCAGCGCCTGTTCGACGACGCGCCCCGGCTCGGCCTCATCCAGCACCGGGTGCGCGATCTTCGAGGGGCCAAGGAGGTCTTCTTTGGGGCCGGCCCCGGCAGCGAGCAGCACGACGTGGCGGTGCACTCGGTCTTCGTGCAGTACGCGGTGGACTGCGGCGTGCCCGCGGCGTGCTTCATGTTCCTGACGTGGTGCGCGCCCATGCTCATATGCCTGCGCATGGGTCGATGGAACGAGCGAATCGTGCTTGCCGTGGTCGGCTACGTGTCCCAGTTGCCCTTCCTCGCATTCATGCCGGTCCTGACCAACGCCTCTCCGTATCTGCCTCTCGCCTTCCTTCTCGGCCTGGTGCACCGGGAGGCGATCTCCCGCGACGCGGTGGGGCGGTGCCAGGGCGCCTCCGGGAGGGAGGCATGCAGAGTGTCGCCGCGCGCGTTGGGACCCGCGCGACCGGCGAGTGGGTTTTCCTGGGGGAGCGCGGGTTCGTGAGCCGACGAGCCCGCCCGAACGAGCCTTTAACAGCGTTGAACGGTCCGTCATGGATACACTCCGGGTCCTGCATGTCGTGTCTTCCATGGATCGAGGCGGGATCGAAACCTCCCTGCTCCAGTTGCTTCGCGCGATCCCGCGAGACGCGGTGGCCATGGACGTCTGCTGCAAGGGCAGCCAGGTGGGCGCGCTCGCCCCGTCGGCGCGCGACCTGGGCGCCACCGTTTACCACTGCCCGCTTCGCCCCGCGCTCGTCGGATTCGTTCGACGTCTGGGGCGAATCGTGAAGGACAACCGCTACGATGTCGTTCACGTCCACCTGAACGCCCTGAGCGGACCCGCGGTGTGGGCTGCGCGGAGTGCGGGGGCTCCGGTGATGACGACGTTTCACAACGTCTCGCTTCGGCGGCGCAAGTGGTACTTCGGCGTTCCGGGCCCGCCCCAGCTCTGGCGTGCTTTCGCCAAGCGCAGCATCCGGTACGCGGCGCGCCATTCCGACCTCGTGACGGGCGTCTCCCAGTCCACGCTCGCGCTCGTGTCCGGGATGGCGGGCCTCGCCCTCGACGACGCGCGCGTCGTGCATCTTGGCGTGCCCACGCCCGCCCCGCTCGACCCCGGCGATATCGACGCACTGCGGGCGGCCCTTGCCGGCTCGCGGGACGTCCCGATGGTGCTGCACGTCGGTCGCTTCTGCGGCGCGAAGAACCACGTCGGGGTGCTGGCGGTCTTCGCGCGGGTTCTCCAGAGGCTGCCGCACGCCCGCTTGCTCCTGGTCGGCGACGGCCCTCTTCGGTCGGAGGTGGAGCGCGAGGCGGTGCGCCGCGGGATCGACGGCTCGACGCGCTTCCTTGGGTGGCGGGACGACGTGTCTTCCCTCATGCAGTGCAGCGACGTGATGTTGTTCCCTTCGCTCTACGAAGGGCTGCCCGTGGCGGTCCTGGAGGCTGGAGCGGCCGGGCTCCCGGTGGTCGCCTCGGACATCCCGTGCATCGGGGAGATCATCGAGCACGGCAAGAACGGCTACCTGCACGACCGGGAGGACATCGAGGGCATGGCCGGCTCGACGGTCCGCATCCTCTCGGATCGCGACCACGCGGCAAGACTTGCAGAAGCCGCGCGCCGGAGACACGCGACGGCGTTCTCCCTGGAACAGAGCGTTGAGCACGTGTCGCGACTCTACCGCGAGGTCGCAGCCTCGGCGGCGCAAGCCTCAATGCAATACCAGTCGGCAGGCTGATCAATGAACGACGCCGTCCCAGTACTGTACTACCACAGCGTCGGAGACCACGCCGAGTCGCGCCCGTGGTCCTTCCTCACGACGCCCGTTGAGGTGTTCGTGGCGCAGATGCGGTATCTGGTCGAAGCGGGATACCATTTCGCCGACTTCGACGAGGTTTACGGGCATCTGAACGGAACGACGAGGCTTCCGCGAAAGAGCGTGTTCCTGCATTTCGACGACGGGTTTCTGGACAACTACGCGATCGCCTGGCCGATCGCGAAGACGCTGGGCGTGCGCTTCACCGTGTTCGTCAGCCCCGAGTTCGTGGACCCGCGTCCCCTGGTGCGGCCCACGCTGGACGACGTGGCCGCGGGAAGGATCACAGCAGCCGAGCTGCCATGGTGGGGGTACCTGTCGTGGGACGAGCTTCGCGTGATGCAGTCCAGCGGCGTCGTCGATGTTCAGTCGCACGCGCTGACCCACACCTGGTATCCGGTGCGCGACGCGATCGTGGACTTCCATCGTCCGGGCGACGCGCACTACTGGCTCTACTGGAACCGGCGTCCCGAGCGCAAACCGTACTGGCTGAGTGAATACCGCTACGAGTCCGTCCCGCTGGGAACTCCCGTGTACGAGCACGCGGAGTCCCTCATCGCGCGCGTGTTCACCCCGGACGACCGCGACCTCGAGGAGGCCCTCTGCGCCTACGTGGCCGAGCACGGCGGAGCGGAGTTCTTCAGGTCGCGCCATTGGCGGGCACGTCTGGAGCACGTCTGCGAGAAGCGGGGCGCCCGCCGCAGGGGACGCGCCGAGACGATCGACGAGCAGCGAGCCAGGTGTCGCTTTGAGCTGGCCGAGAGCAAGCGATGTATCGAGGAGAAGCTGGATAAGCCCGTGACGCTGCTGGCGTGGCCCGGCGGTCGCGCGAGCGAGCAGCTCCTGGAGCTCGCCAGGGACGTCGGCTATCTGGCCGGCACCAACGGCAGCGCGCTGAACCGTCCGGCGGGAGATCCGTCTCGCATCATGCGCGGCGCGGGGTGGGTCGGCGCCCCGGCGCCGGTCTGGCTTCAGAAGGCGTACCTCCGGTCGCAATTGGACCGCCTCAGCGGGTCGCGAACGCTGCTGGGCGGAATGGGCGCCGCGATGCGAGGGCTTCGCAACCTGAGGAGAAGGACTCGCCGCTCGCCCCGAAACGGACCCCCGAGGGTCTCGGCCGGCGACCTGCGGCCGGCCCGCACGATCGGAGGTGGGCCATGATCTCCGCTACGCGCGTGTACGACAGCATCCCCATTTGGATTCAGAACCTGGCTGTCTCCGGGATGGGCTTGTACTACCGGACCGTCCGCCAGAACACGCGGACCGTCAGGCGGCATCTCCGTTTCCTGCTCCAGAGCCAGTACTGGTCCGGGGAGCAATTCCGCGAATACCAGACGGCGCAACTCCGATCGCTGCTGGAGCACGCGTTCGAAAACGTCCCCTACTACCGCGGGTTGCGCGACGAGCATGGAATCCAGATCGATGACATCGATTCGGTCGAGGCATTGTGCAAGCTGCCGATTCTCGACCGGGCGACGGTCAGGAGCCGTGCGATGGAGCTCGCGGACAGGAGGATCCCTCCGCATCGCCTCTGGAAGGGGCGCACCAGCGGAACGACCGGAAGTCCTCTGGAGTACTTCTTTACGCCGGGATGCGTGGCGCCGCGATACGCCTATCTTGCCCGACTGCGCACCTGGGCGGGCGTGCCCGGTCCGCTGTTCCCCAGGCGAGCCACGTTCACGGGAAGAAGCGTCGTGCCAGAGAATCAGAGTCCGACGGCTCACGTGTACTGGCGGAGGAATCTGGCCGAGAACTCCCTGCTGTTCTCGGCAAGCCACATTTCATCGGGGACGGCCCCGCACTACGCGGAAGCGTTGCGCCGATTCCGCCCGGCCGTGATCGAAGGATACCCATCGGCGATCACGGCAGTCGCGCGAATCAGCAGAAGCCGGGGAATCCGGCTTCCCTCCGTGCGGGCCGTGCTCACCACAGCGGAGACCCTCCTGCCCGAACATCGACGGGATATCGAACGCGCGTTCGACTGCCGGGTCTTCGACCACTACGGCGCCAAGGAGCCGAGCTGCTTCTGGTCCGAGTGCGAGCACGGCACGCTCCACGTCCATCCGGAGTACGGGATCAGCGAGATACTCACCTCCGACGGCACGCCCGCGGCGCCCGGTCAGAAGGGCGAGATCGTCGTCACCTCGTTCCTGGCGCGCGCCATGCCGCTGATTCGATATCGAATCGGCGACGTGGCGGTAGCGGGCGACGGCGAGTCGTGCGCCTGCGGGCGGGAGATGCCGACCGTGGGGAGGCTGGTTGGACGCACGGACGACACCGTGTCGCTGCCGGGCGGTCGGTTCTTTCAGCGGTTCTCCTGCGCCTTCACGGCCTCGAGAGGGATTGTCGAGGCACAAGTCGTCCAGGAGGAAGAGGACAGGATTCGGATCCTCGTCGTGCCGGACCGTGACTTCACGAGAGGCGTCGAGAGGAGTCTGCTCGCCGACCTCCGCCGCCGCGTGGGGCCCGAGACGGATCTGGAGATCGTGCGGGTGGCGAAGATCCCTCGCGGACCCAACGGCAAGTTCAAGGGCGTGGTGTCCCACGTCAAACACCTGATGAGCTGACGCACGCACTGGCAGGACCGCGCCGTGAGAAGAACCGACCAACCCGACGAGCTGCTCTTCGTCGCCAACAAGCGCGTGCCGCCCGGCGACTACCGGGTCCAGTACGCGCTGCAATGCGGAGCGTGGCGCGTTCGCCTGGGCATGCCGGGGCGCCCCGAGGGCCTGCCGCCCGAGCAGTTCGAACCGATGGGTTTCGGCGAAGGGATCGGGATCGGAGACATCCCCGCCTTCTGGCGGCTGTTTCGCCACCTGCGCCGCAATCGACGCCGCGTCCTCTTCGTCCAGTTCTTCTCCACGAAGCTCACGCTTCTGGGGCCGCTCGTGGCGAAGCTGGCCGGCGTCCGGTCCCTGGCCACCGTGACGGGGTTTGGGCGGGTCTTCAACGACCGTCGGCGTCGCTACCGGGCGCTGCGTCCGTTGTATCGAGCCATGCTGCGGCTGAGCGCCCTGTGCTGCGCTCGCGTCCTCTTTCAGAACAGGTCCGACCTGGACCAGGCCACACGGTGGATGCCGCGGATCGCTCGCCGCTTCGCATATGTCGGAAGCGGCGTTGCGGGCAGAGTCGTTCCTCGAAGGGACGATCGGGAGAGACCGCTTCGCGTCCTCATGGTGGCGCGCCTCCTGCCGTCGAAGGGAATTCGGGACTTCCTGGAAGTGGCCGAGCGCATGCAGGGCGAGGACGTCCGCTTCGTGCTTATCGGGCCCCGGTCCGTCGGGTGCGACGAACTCCACGGGGAAGTTGAGCGCCATGCCGCCCGGGGAGTCGTCGATTACCTGGGCGAGCTCCACGGGGGCGAGCTGGACCGCCAATACGGGGAATCGGATGTGTTCGTCCTCACCTCGCACGGGGAGGGGCTGCCGCGGGTCCTGCTGGAGGCCGGCTTCGCCGGACTGTGTCCCGTGGCCTACGACCTGAACGCCAACCGGGATCTCATCAGGCAAGGCGGCGGTTTTCTCGTGCCGATCGGGGACCGGGCCGCGATCCAACGCGTCCTGTCGCGCCTGATGGTCGATCGCGACCTGCTGCGGCGCAACGCCGAGAGGTTTCAGGCCCACGTCGCACGCGGATACTCGATGGAGGAGTTCACGCGGCGACTGGACGGGATTCTCCGCGGGATTGCGCCGGCCGCGCGCAGAAACCGCGCGAGGGCGGCCGACGCGATGGCCGCCGATTTCGCATAGCCGACTCGCACTGCCGAAGGACCACGCATGACATCCGACGAATGCCTTGGTACCAGCCCGCCGACCCGCGCGCGCGATGCGCTGGCGTCACGGCGCGGCGCGCGCCGCCAGCGATCCGCGCGAGTTCGCGATGCCCGGCCGGAAGACCTGGACACGGTCGTCCGGCTTCACGCTGCCGCATTTCCCGGCTTCTTCCTGACGCGCCTGGGACCTCGCTTTCTCAAGGCCTACTACCGTCTCGTTCTGGAGCGGGGAATCCTTCAGGTCATCGTCCAGGACGAGCAGACCTGCGGGTTCGTGGCGGGCTTTCTCGCCCCGGCTCAGTTCTATCGGACGATGAAGCGCGACGCGCGGCGTTTCGCGATCCCGCTTCTGATCGCATTGGCCGCGCGGCCAAGGCTCGTGCTGCACATCGTGCGGTCCGTCCTTCGAGTCAGCCGCGCGAAAAGCGAAGCCGCCCACGACTCCGACGAGGTTTGCGAGCTGTCGTCGCTTGCCGTCCATCCGCGCTGGCAGCGCCAGGGGCTCGGCGGGCAACTGGTGCGGGCCTTTCTCTCTCGCGCCCGGAATCTGGGGGCCGCCGAAGTCCGGCTGACGACAGGGGCATGCGGCAACGACCGGGTCCGCCGGTTCTACCAAGGACTGGGGTTTCGCCTCACAAGGACTTTCCTGCAATCGTCGGGACGGCGGATGGTCGAGTACTCCGCGCGATTGCGGGATCCCCGTGACGACGCGCGACCCCCTTCCGGTTCCCACAGCATCGATGAGCCATTGCCAGGCCAGCGTTCGACGGAGTCGCCGTGGAAGCGCGCCGCGGACGTGACGCTCAGTTGCATCGGGATCCTGGTCCTCGCTCCCCTGATGGTTTTGATTGCACTTATGGTGAAGCTCACGTCCCGGGGTCCGGCGCTGTTCTTCCACGAGAGGATCGGGAAGGACTTCCGGCCCTTCCTGATCATGAAGTTTCGTTCCATGGTGGACGATGCCGCCAGCCTGGGCGGTCCGGTCACGATCGGCGAGGATGCGAGAATCACCTTTGTGGGGCGATTATTGAGGAAGGCGAAACTCGACGAGCTTCCCCAGTTGCTCAATATCCTCCGGGGCGACATGAGCTTCGTGGGGCCGCGGCCGGAGTGCCGGAAATACGTCGAGATGTTCCGCGCGGACTACCAAGAGATCCTGCGCGTCCGACCGGGTCTGACCGACCTGGCATCGATCAAGTATTGCGATGAGGCGACCCTCCTCGGGCGCGCCCAAGACCCCGAAGCGGAATACCGTCGGCGAGTGCTGCCCGACAAGATCCGACTGGCCAAGCGGTACATCCGCCGCCGGTCGCTGTGGCTCGACCTGAAAATCATACTCGCGACCTTCTGGAAGCTGGTCGGCGACCGTGTTCCGTTCCTGCAGGCGCGGGGGACACGGCCTTAGGACGTCAAGCGACGGACTCGTTGAAGCAGCCCTTCGAGGGCTGCGCGGCAGGCTGGTCAGGAGAGCCCTAGGAACCTCGACTCTTACCCGCATCGCGGCGCACGGCCCGGAACCCTGTCCAAGCGGAAACCCAACTGAAAAGGGGCACAACGATGGCGGCTCCCACGACTCGGAAGACCATGAGCGTCCCATTCTTTCGACCCGCGATCTCGCAGGCGGAGATCGATGAAGTCATCGCGTGCCTGCGCTCGGGCTGGCTGACGACCGGACCTCGAGTGAAGCGCTTCGGCGAGATGTTCGCCGAAAGGACGGGGGCGAAGCACGCGATCCCGGTGACTTCGTGTACCGCGGCTTTGCACCTTGCCGTCGAGGCGCTCGACCTCCGGCCGGGACAGGCCGTGCTCGTGCCCACGCTGACCTTCGCGGCCACCGCGGCCGTGGTGTGTTACCAGGGCGCGCTCCCCCTGCTCGTGGACTGCGATCCACGGACGCTGAACATCGACCTTGTCGATGCGGAGCGCAAGCTCGAACAGGCCCGCCGCGGCGAGCTGCCGCCTTTTCGGGGGCTTCCGGTCGTGGGGCTCCTCCCGGTGCACGTCGGCGGCCAGATGATCGACATGGGCCAGATCAAGCAGTTCGCCGCCAGGCACCGCCTCTGGGTCGTCGAAGACGGCGCGCACGCGCTGCCCGCCGCCTGCCGCACGGACGACGGATCGTGGCGCCGCTGCGGCGAGGACACGGCGGACGTCACCTGCTTTTCCTTCTATGCGAACAAGACGATCACCACGGGAGAAGGCGGCATGGCGGTGACCGGAGACGAGCGCGTCGCGGACCGCATCCGGCAGATGTCGCTTCACGGTCTGTCGCAGAGCTCGTGGAAGCGCTATTCGGGCGGGGCCGCGTGGGACTACCAGATTCTCGCCCCCGGGTTCAAGTACAACCTGACCGACATTGCGGCCGCCATCGGCATTCACCAGCTCGAGCGCGCGGAAGCGATGCGGCGCGAGCGCGAAGCCGTCGCGGACCGCTACGACCGGGCACTGGCCGGGGTCGAGGAGCTCGAGCTTCCGACGAGGCTGCCGGGCCGCATCCTCTCATGGCACCTCTACCCCATACGCCTGCACCTCGGCAGGCTGTCGATCGACCGGAACCGATTCATGGAGGAACTGCGCCGTGCCGGCGTGGGGTGCTCCGTTCATTGGCGACCGCTGCACCTGCACCCTTACTACGAGGAGAGGTTTGGCTGGAAACCGGGTGATCTGCCGGTGGCGACGGTCGAGTGGGAAAGGCTGATCAGCCTGCCGATCTTCCCGGGCATGCGCGCGGAGGAGCAGCGGCACGTCGTGCATGCGGTTGAGGACATCTGTCGGCGGCATGCCCGTCCCGCGGGGATCGGGACGCGAGCCGGCCTCGTCCGTTCCAAGGCATGCGAGTTGCGGTTCGAGCATGGCGGTCCTCCGGCGGGACGTCCGCGGGCCGGTACGGATGCGCCGGCGCCTCGCGGGGCGGCGCGGGAGAGTCGTCGGAGCCGTGCCGACGGAGCCGCGGCGGTGCGCGATGGCGCCGAATAGGAGGTGGTGAGGTGTTGAGAAGTCGCGTCTGTGTCGAAACCCCGGCATCTGCTCGTCGGTTGCCGGCGGAGCGCACGTGGGCACGCGGAGGAAGCGGTTGACGCCGCACGGAGTATCGCGGGAACCATGGTACGCGCGTGGCCTGGAAACGCTCCGTACCCCTGCAAGTGCAATGGAGCAGTCGGATGCAAGACAGAATCGACATCGCCGCCCCGTCCGCCAATGGTAACGACGACGGCGGTTCGCTGAACATCTGGCAGATACTCTACCGCCGGCGGAGAGTGCTCATGATCTGCCTGCCGGCCTGCTGGCTTGTCGGGGTCGCGTACTGGATGAACACGCCGGCGACCTACGAATCGTCGGCCGAGATTCTCGTCATGCGCAAGAACCCGCGCCTGGCCGCTGCCGGATTCCTGGAGGAGGGGCCCGAGGAACCTCGCATTTCGAAGGAGTTCCTGGCCACCCAGATGCGAATCATCCAGAGCCAGAGAATCGTGTCGAGCGCCGTGCGCAAGCACAGGCTGGACGAGCTTCCGTCGATTCGCGAGATGGCCGAAGACGCCGACGAAGCGACCGGGTATCTGATGTCGAGGATCGACGTGTCCGGCGGGGGCCAGGGCCCGGCCAAGGCCGCACACGTGCTGAACGTCGCCTTCAGGCATACTTGCGCCGCCGACGCGAACCTCATCCTCGAGGCGATCTACTCGGAGTACCAGGACTTCCTGGCCAGCAAGGTCCAGGACGTGAATCAGGAGGTCGCGGAGCTGATCCGGCGCGCGCGGGAGGATCTCGAGCGCGAGCTTGAAGCCATGGAGAAGGCGCTCCTCCAGGCAAGGCGAGAAGCCCCCATGCTTTGGAGCGGAGAGGAGGGCACGAACATCCACCGGGCCCGGTTTGAGATGATGGAAGCCGAGCTCTCGACCATCCGCATCAAGATCTCCCAGCTCCGAGCGCGGCTCGATGCCTTGAAGGAGGCATCCGCCGGGCTGGAGACGACGGACGCCAGCGAAGCTGAGTACCTGGCGCTCATCGACGAAGAGAGCGCGACCCGCGTCGCCGCGCTCGTATCCATCTGTCTGGGCAATGCCGACAGAACCGCCTTCCAGGCCTCGCAGCCGATCCGCTCGGCGCAAGCCCACACGGAGTACTCGCAGCTACTCACGCGACTGGCGGAGGAAGAGACCCTCCTGGAGCGGTTCGGCCCGAACCATCCCGAGGTCGTGAAGATCCGGAAGCACATCGACACCATCCGGGCGTACCTGGACAGCCAAGGCGTGCCTGACCGGGTCGGCGAGCACGAGTACGTGATCGATCCGAAGGAGCTGCTGGGGGCCTACGTAAAGCTCCTTGAGCAGGATCTGGCCGTCCTTCTGCGACGCGAGCGCGAGCTCGAGGCGGCTTCCGACGCGGAGCAGCTTGCCGCCAAGGAGCTCATCGACTACGAGCTCCGCGACGCGACGATCCGCAAGCAGATCGCCCGAAGACAGGAGCTGTTCGACGCCCTCGTCGAGCGGCTCCGGGCGATCGATCTTGCCAAGCAGTACGACGGGTACGTCAACGAGCTCCTCGTCCCGGCCCAGGCACGCGAAGTCGGGGTGGGGCTCCTCTTGAGCCTCGTCCTGGCCAGCTTCATGGGCCTCGCCTTGAGCGCCGGCGCCGCGCTGGTGCTGGAGTACTGCGATCCCGCGTTTCGCGATCTCGATGAGGTTCGCGGCACGATGAGACTCCCGATCGTCTCCCAGGTTCTGGACGTCAGAGCGCACAAGGCCCACGGACGCCCCCACTACCGCGGAGGCAGGATCACCTCCGAAGTCCCCGCCTTCCATTCCCCGCTCGGACAGGAGGTGGAGGCCTTTCGGAGCCTGCGCACGAGGCTCTTTCACATGGCTCGAGGGCAAGACGGCTCGCAACGGAAACCGCTCGTCATTGCGTGCAGCAGCCCGAACGAAGGCGACGGAAAGACGATGCTGACGGCCAACCTGGCCGTGAGCATCGCGCAGGCCGGGCAGCGCGTGCTGGTCATCGATTGCGACATGAGGAAGCCGCGCCTTCACTCGCTGTTCGGGCTCGAGCGCACCCCAGGCCTCTCGAACGCACTGGCCGAGGGTTCGGACCCGCGCGCGATGGTTCTCGCGACCGACCAGCGCAACCTCTGGGTCCTCCCTGCCGGCGAAGGGACGGAGAACCCCGCGGAGCTGCTCGAGTCCCCGCAGTTCGGCGAGTTGCTGAACGCGTGCCGCGAGCGCTACGACTTCGTGTTGCTCGACACTCCGCCCGTGCTGACCGCGTCGGATCCCTGCATCGTGGCCTGGCGAGCCGACGGGGTGTTGCTGACCGTGCGGCTGTCGAAAGCGCGTCGCCACGACTGCATTCGCGCTCAGGAGATGCTTGCCGGAGTCGGCGCGAGGGTGATCGGCATCTGCGCCAACGGCTGGAACGCACCGACTCGGTTCATGGAGGGCAAGCACGCGCACGCCTTCCGGCGCGGTTATCGCTACGCCTCCACGGAGTGACGCCCCGGCGAGACCTCCTCCTCGGGGCTCCCCCCTTGCAGGCCACCGGGGCTCGCCGGCTTGCGCGGGGCCGGCACGCTCGCGACGCGCCGCAGTCTGCGCGCGGCTTCACTTGATGTCGGCCGTGGCGCTGATGCCGAAGCTCAGCCAGTTCAGGCACATGTTCCCGACGAGCTCGCACGGTCGGAAGTGCAGCATCACCATGTCGTCCGCCACGATCTTGATGCGCTCGTGGGGATCGTGCATGGCCCGGGCGAGATCCACTTCGATCAGCAGTTTCTGGCCGCAGGGAAGCTTGCGCAGCACCAAGGCCCGGGAGGGGGGAAAGACGTACCCGCCGGTCTTGCCGGGGAGGTAAACTCCGCCGGCCCCCAGGGGACCTCCGACCGCTCCACCCGCCATGGCGATCGCTTCGATGACGTCCACGTCCCGGTCCCTGGGCAGTGGAATCTGCCGACCGGGGAGGAGCCCGCCCGAATAAAAGAACTCCTGACGCTCGGGAACGAAGAGGATGTCTCCGCTGTTGAGGACCACGTCGGCCGGGCTGAGGTCGAGGGTCTCTTCCGGATAGACGCGAAGGGGGATCCTGATAGTCCTGCTGGGGCCGACGCGCTGGATGACTTCTTCCAGGTTCGCGCCCTCGTTGACTTCGGTCGCGACTTGCGCCAGGTCTTTTTGCTGGGGACTCCGCAGCACCCAGACCTCGGCCTTCGCATCCTGACCGGGCAGCCCCCCGGTGGCGGCAAGGGCGTGCATCACGTCGTTCTCGCCGCGGCGCAAATCGATCACCGCACCCCGTCCTCGCTTCGTATAGGGTATCTGGGAGGCGGCCGCCAAGGTCGGAAAGTCGGCGCCCACGTCTTCCCGGATGACGAGAACTCGGTAAACGCGCCTCTTGATCAGATCGACCGACATTTGCACCTGATCCGCTTTCAGCACTCCCGCGGCTTTGTACGCCGCGAGGATCCGATCGTAGGCCTGTCGAATCGTGAGGCCCTCGACGACGATCGGATCCACAGCGGGCAGCAGCAGAGCGCCGTTGTCCTGCACGCGGAGGGGCAACCCCAGGGCGGGAAGGTCCGCCACGCCCACGGGAGGGTAGTATCGCGACGGGGAGACCGTGGCTGGCTGAACGACCGGAGCCTGCTCCAGCGACGGTGGAAGGAGGCCGTGAATGTAGACCGCGAGCGTGTCGCCGGGCCCAATGCGGTACGTCGCGGGCGCCTCCTGACGCAACAACGTCAAGTCAAGGGGCACCTTGGGGGATTCGGGCTTCCAGTACTCCTGGGTCTTCAGGCAATGCGCCGGGACAGCCCACCTGCCCGACGTGATCGAACTGCAACCGCACGAAACGAAGCAAGCTATCCCAAGCAGGACCCCAATCCATCCCAGTGGGGCCTTTCCTTCACGCTTGCGTTGACCGGTGCTCGCGCAGCGTGCGGGAGCTCGCCCTGGGCGCGCTCGCCGCATCACCGCCAATCTGAGCCGGCTCATGGCGTGTTCTCGACGCTCCAGACGTACGTGGACGAGGCCAATGCTCACGGGAGGCAAGATGGCGACGCCGCCGCGAGAACCATCACGGCAGAGATGCGGATCGTGCGTGGCCTGGCCGCGGATGGCGCCTGGTGTTACGTGAAAGGGAGCGGGCGGCGGGAACCCCCAGAAGTCCCGCGCGACCGCTAAGGGTGGATGAGATACCGCACGTTCGCCGAAATCGCTCCCCGTGTCCAGACCAATATGCTGGGAAATCTCCCCCCAGGGTGGTAGCGCTAGCGAAGGCGGTGGCGCCCTGTTCTTGCCTGCAGGGCCTGCGCAAACTGGGAAAAGCTGGTGGCAGGCACCGCTGGTGACGGATGTCCGCCCGGAGGGCAAGCAACGGATCGCGCTGCACACGGCCCGCGCGATAGCAAGCAGGGTGCCAACCGCGGCTCACCCCGCCGGCGAGGTGGCCGAAACCATCGCCCCCCAATTGACCTCCACCGAGGAATCCGTGACAGAGAAAGGAACCCGCAAACTCGCCCCTTTCAACCCGCCAACCCACAACGCCCCGCTTTCCAGTTCACGTTGAACCAGCACACGGGGCGGCCGGAGGATCGATGCGCCCAGAAGCCGGCAGACTGACCCCTGAGGCGCAGAACTGAGGGCAGGATTAGGGTCAGACCGGATTAGGGGCAGACCAGCGCAAGAGGAAAGCCGTTGCCAGTCCTTTGCTCGCAACGGCTTTTGAAGTGGGCGATGACGGATTCGAACCGCCGACATCCACGTTGTAAGCGTGGCGCTCTAACCAACTGAGCTAATCGCCCCGCTTCGACCGCTAAGGAGCCGCCGGCTCTGGACGATCCCCGCGTTCCGCAGGCGCGGCGCGGTCGGCTGCGACGGGGGGCAGCCGGTCACGCCGGAGGCCCACGTCCCGGCCGTCCCTTGCGGCACCCAGAGCCGGGTTCTCTGCGGGAAGCTCGGCCAGGGCATAGTCGGCGGGCACCCGCGCGTGGGCGGGCTGTGTCGTGTCGAGCGGATGCTTCCACACCACCTGATCCAGCTTGGGCATGATCTCCCGCTGCGGCCCCCAGTGCGCCTGCCACGCCGCGAAGTCCATCAATTCGTCCGGGCTTCCTTCCTCACCCGACTCGACTCTCCAGAAGATACGGCAGCCTTCGTAGAAGTTCCAGTCGCCGTACCACAGGAGCCGCCGCTTCAGTTCCTCCGCCGTCTCCGGCCCCGATTGCTCGACCAGCGGGCTGGTGCCCGGGATCGCTAGGATGCTGTCGTGGCAGCGGATCTCGGTCTCCGAGGCGTAGGGTGCGACCGACGTGCCGGCAACTCGGCACAGCCCTCGGCCGAGAAACGCCGTGACGTGCCGCAGCTCGAGCTGGAGCTTCCCCAGCGGCATCGACGTTTCCTGGCCTCCCGACGCCAGCAGAAGCCGCTCGCTGACGGCCACCAGCCCGTTGTCCCACACCACGCGCATCGGCTCCGCGTCTTCGACGCAGACGACGGTCGCCTCGCCGCGGACCACGCTGTCGGTAAGGTTGATCACGGCCGGGGAGGTGCCGTCGGCGTCCTCGGCGGCGGTCACCGTGTCGGCCCCCAGGGGAGCCCGGACGCGGAAGAATGCAACATCCGGGTGAAACGCACCTCCCTGCTCCGCGGCATTGCGCACGGAAAGCACGCTTTGCGTCACGCGCACTTCCTGGCCCCGGCCGACCTCGATCAGAGTCCACCTTTCCGCCGCGACCTCGCGCGGGGCGTCCAGCTCGATCACGACGCCAAACAGTGTCAGCTCGCCTCCGGTCAGGGTGAGCATGCTTCGCGGGTACTTCACCGGATCGCGGTCGTCGGCCGTTGGCCGGAACGCGATCTGGGGGCGAAATCCCTGGCCGGCCCGAATCGTCAGGGCCAGGTTCGGCACGCGCACGGGGGACTCCTCGCGGCGGCCGTCGAAGCACAGCTCGATCACGTCTCCGTTGGTCGCCATGCTGCAGGCGGCGGACAGGGACCGGAACTGGTTCTCGCCCTCGGGCTCATCCGTGACGACCAGCACGCCCGGCCGTCCGCCCGGGGCGGTCTCGCGCTTGAGGCCGGGCGCGGTCGCCCCGACGCCCGGCGACACGCTCGCAACGCGCGACTCGGCGGGACCGTCGCCTGCCGCCGCGCCCGACGCGAAACGCTCGTGGCTGCTCAACTCGGCCGCGAGCGGTTCCGGCTCAAGCCCTGCTCGCAACGCGACGGCGGCCGCGGGGTCGGGGAGGGCACCGCTCGCCGCGGGCGTTGCGGCGATCCGCTCGGGTGCGTCGGAGGGACGCGCACGGCCGGACGGCGCGGGATTGTCTTCAGGCGGGGTGGAAGCGCCGGGCGCAGACGCGGTGCGGCCTGGCGTGCGCCCCGGGTTGGGCTCCGGCACCTCGGGCGGTCTCTCCTTTTCGCGGGGCGAAGCCGGCTTCGCGTGCGTCCCGGGGCCGGCCGCCTGCCCACCCGGCGGGGACGAGGTCGCAGAGCCGGCTGCGACCGGCTGCGGCGAATCGGGCGGAAACGGAACTTCGGGATCCTGCGGCGACGACCAGAGGAAGTCGAGAAGAAGGACGATACACAACAGCGCCGTGATCGGCGCAATCCACGGCAGATGGCGTTCCAGGTAGGAGACGCGGTGCTCCTGGGGCGTAATCCACACCGTGCGGCCCAGGCCCGCCGGTTGCACCCCGACCAACTCGGCCAACACCATGAGCTCGGCCACCAGCGCTCCGGCCTCCTGGTATCGAAGGCGCGGGTCCTTGGCCAGCATCTTGCGGAGGATTGCGATCAACTCCTCGGGGAGCCCCGGGCGCCACAGGCGGGGATCGGGCGGCTCGTCACCCTGGTGCTGGAGCAGTTTCTGGAGTACCGTCCCCTCGGGAAACGGGGGCCGGCCGACCAGCATGTAGAAGAACGCGCAGCCCAGGGAGTAGATGTCGCTTCGCACGTCGGCGACGCGCGGGTCGCGGGCCTGCTCCGGCGAGATGTAGTCGAAGGTCCCCAGGGTGACGCCGCTGGCGGTCAAGTCCGCCTGCTCGGCCAACGGCCGCTGAAGCCGCGCCAGTCCCATGTCGATGAGCTTGGCCTGGCCTTCCGGCGTGATGAGGATGTTCGAGGGTTTGATGTCCCGATGCACGACCTCCCGGCTCGAAGCGTGGGCGAGAGCCTCGGCCACCTGCAACGTGTGACTGATCGCGTCCTCAAGCGGCAGCGGGCCGCTCCGCTCGACCAACGCGCGGATGTCCGTGCCGGAAATGTACTCCAAGGCGATGAACGGCAGTCCCCGGTCCTCGCCGCAGTAGTACACCCGCGCAATGTTGTCGTGGTCGAGTTTGGCCGCCGACTGGGCCTCGTTGATGAACCGTTGCCGGGTCTCCGGGTCGGCTGCCTGATCGCGCGATAGCACTTTGAGGGCCACGGTCCGCGACAGCCGGGTGTCCAGCGCCCGATACACCCGGGCCATGCCTCCGCCGCCGACGAACTCGACGATCTCGAAGTGCTCCAGCCGATCGCCCGTCCCGAGCCGTTCGGAGGGCAGGCCGTCGTCCCGAGTGGGGAGCGGGGGCTGGCTGGAGATCACCGTGGGCTGGTCGAGGCGGACCGGGGCCGCTCCTCCCGCGTGGTCGGCGGGACGGACCGATGCGCCACCCGTCACGTCGGTCGCCGAGGACGATGCCACCGCAAAGCCCGATCGATGTCGTTCCGGTAGAGAAGTGCTTCGTCGGCCCCCAACCCCAAGCGCGAGCTGCGAAGGCGCTGCCCAGGAGGCTGGGAACGAGGCATTCCGCCACGGCAGACCCCATAGCAGGCGGCTCAACCGGCGGCGATCCTCAAGTCCCGATTATAGTTGGATTTGCGGGGATCGTCAACGCATCGACGCGGCCGGAGAAAGCCCGGCGGATCGGAAAGAAATGCCGGTGGACACTTTGGTGAATGCGACAGACCGCACTGCCCTCAAAGCGGGCAGCCAGCCCCAAAGAGGGAAGTTTTCCCACCTGTTATCAATTCGATCGCATCGCCGGTTTGCTGCATTTCCGCGCATTGTGGCGGTGTTGTGCCCAGATGCCGGGCGGTCGGGTCTTGCCTTAGTAAGTTGTTTCACTGCAATCAGTTATAGCACTGCGGGTGACAGCAAGTACAATTCGGCGACCGCTCTCAGTCGTCCGCCGCCATGGAGGTCGGCGTCTGGAGGGCCGCAAATGCCGAAGAAAGGGATCGCCGTGACCACCGATGAGAAGACCGATAAGGGCCAGGACGTGTACCGCCGAGCTTACGAGCGATTCGCTCAGTCGAGCAACTGGGTCAAGTTCTACCGGGAGGTGCTGGGCGTGGGGGGAATCGTGCGCCGGGCCTTCCCAACGCGGGAGGAACTGGCGGAGTTTGAAAAGACGGAGGAGTTCAGTAAGATCCAGCAGATGCTAGCCAAGTTGCGGGAGCAACCTGTGCCGTGGGAGGCCGAGGAGCCCACCAAGGTCATTACCGTGCGACTGCCCAAGAGCCTCCACGACGCGATCCGCGCCGAGGCGCACGAGCATCAGACGAGCATGAACAAGCTCTGCATCTCCAAGCTGATGCAGTTCATCGACAAGCAGATCATCCCCGAAGAGGAAAGCGGGGTCGAGCCGTAGGCCCACCGCACGCGAGGGGCAGTTTGGGGGGCGTGCCGAAGCTGCTTGCAAGAGGCGAGGCACGGACGGGGCAGCAGTGACGGCCGGAAGAGAGAGGGGGTTGGAGTGGACCTGTAAGCCGGGTTCTGTCCTCGCTCGTAGGAGCGAGCGATGGCCATTTTTCTAGGAGGCGGATTGCTCCGCCCCTCCAGCGGCCTACCCGGAAGTCGATAGCGGGCCGGACCAGCCCGCGGGCTGGCGCGGTCGGTGCGTGCCGGCCGGCGAGCCCTGCTTCCTGCTTGGCCTTGCTCCTGGTGGGGTTTGCCTAGCCAGGCCGGTCACCCGACCTGCTGGTGCGCTCTTACCGCACCGTTTCACCCTTACCCCGCAGGCGAGAAACCCGCGTGGCGGTCTGCTTTCTGTTGCACTTTCCCTGGCCTCGCGGCCGGTGGGCGTTACCCATCACCATGTCCTGCGGAGCCCGGACTTTCCTCCCGCCCTCGGGCGTTTTCGGGTCCCATGGACGACCCCGCCCGACGGCCAGCGGCCATCCGGTCCACTCCAACACTCCCTATTCCAGCTTACACGATCCGTCGGCGAGGGCTATGCGTTGACTGCCCGTCAAGACGCCCAAGACGGCCCCGGGGTTCATCCCGCCGGGGCTCTATCCGGGCCCCGACATGCACAGCCGTCCCTGCCAGGTCTGCCGGCGCTCCATTTCGAAGTCCACGGCGCGCAGCACCGCCGGCTTCGCAAGGCACCAGGCGGGGGCGACAAGGTACTGCGCTGGGGCGTGGCCCACCACCCGATCGATCACGCACTCGGGCGGCAGGCGTTCGAGGAATCGTATGGCGAGGTCCACGTACGCGTCCTGGCTGGGCAGTTCGAGGCGGCCGTCGCGGAGCGCTGCCGCCAGGCGCGTGCCTTCCACGACGTGCAGGTTGTGGAGCTTCACCGAGTCGAGCTTGAGCCTGGCAATCTCGCGGGCCGTCTGGAGCATGTCCTCGGGGGACTCCCCTGGAAGCCCCAGGATCACGTGCGCCCCGACGCGAAGGCCGTGCCGACGCGCCCGGCCGACGGCCTGGAGGAAGGCCTGATAGTCGTGTCCCCGATTCATCCAGACGAGCGAGCGATCGTGGATGCTTTGCAGTCCCAGCTCCAATTGCAGCCAAGTTCGCGCCGCCAGACGCGCGAGGACTTCGAGCGCCGCGTCGGCGAGGCAATCGGGGCGCGTGCCCACGGCGATTCCCACGACGTCGGGGTGGTCGGCCGCCGCGCGGAACAGCCGGTCGAGGGTCTGCGGGGGGGCGTGCGTATTGGTGCCGGGCTGGAAGTACGCGATGAATCGGGCCGCGGCGCAACGCTGCGACATGCGGCGGACCCCGCGCTCGACCTGCTCGGCCACCGTGATGGCCGGGCGGCGCCGGCTGGGGCTGAAACTGGCCGGATTGCAGAACACGCACCCGTGGCGGCTGAGCGTGCCGTCCACGTTGGGGCAGGAGAGCCCCGCATCGACGCTGATCTTGCGAACCGCGCCGCCGAACCGCTGGTCGAAGTAATGGCGGAGTGTATGATAGCGGAGTCCGGCCTTCCGCCACGTCGCGGGCACGTCCGCGGAGGGGGGGCCGCTCGTTGACGACACGGTTGCACCTCCTTAGACTGGATGTCGGTGCCTGGACCCATTTTAGGGAGCTATCCGACACCTCTCCAACAGGCAGAACGATGTTCGGCGAACTGATTCCCGTCGGGGGCGGCGATCCCATCCCGTTGCTCAAGAAAAGCCTTCTGGTAGGGCGGCGTGAGAGCTGCGACATCGTATTGCGGTTCTCCAACGTCTCGGCCCACCACTGCCAGCTCACCGTGAGCGGGGGCTACTGGTACATCCGGGACCTGAACAGCCGCAACGGGTGCAAGGTCAACGGGGTCCGGGTCGCCGAGAAGCGCGTGGATCCCGGGGACGAGGTCTCGATTGCCAAGCACAAGTATCAGTTGCGCTATTCCCCCATGGACCTGGGCGCGGTCGGCCCGCCGCCTCCCGACTACTCCGAGGGCGACATCTTCGCGAAGTCCCTTTTGGAGCGGGCCGGTTTGGAGGGCCGACAGGTGTACCGCGTCAAGGTGGAATCCGAACCCGACGACGAGGAGTCGCGATACGACATCACCGATGACAGCGGCGGCAAGCTGCCCGGCAGAATGCGACGTCAGAGGCCGGTCTAGGATGGTCTCGCGCTGCGCCTCCACGGGGGAATGCGGTGTTTTCGCACCGCAATGCGGCTTCGCGCTCGACGCCGCGGCGCGCGGAGCGAAATGATCCGCCTATGGCTTCTGGCAAGAAGGGACGTAAGACCCGCACCGACTTCCGCAAGAATCGCTCCGCGCGGACGCGGCGCACGGACTGGACGCAGCGTTTCGACCAGGAGGCGCCGGACCTCGATGCGACGGCTCGTACCGAGCGGCTGTCGGGCAAGGGAGAGCTGACGCGCCGGCGGACCGTCCTCGCGGCGGACGCGGCCGAACAGGGCGAGGAGGGCCCCACCGTCCACCTGGAGGTGGACGAGCGCGTGTGCCGGCCCGGCCGCGTGCTGAGCATCCACGGACTGTTCAGCATGGTCCGGGACGAGTCGGGGCAGGTTTTCCGCTGCGCCACTCGCCGCCTGCTGAAGACGCTCAGCACCGACCAGCGCCACGTGATCGCCGTGGGCGACCGCGTCATGTTCCGGCCGGTGGAAGGCTCGGACGACGACGAGGGGCTGATCGAGCGCGTCGAGCCGCGTCACGGCACGATCTGCCGCACCAGCCGCGGGCGCCAACAGATTCTCGTGACCAACGTGGACCAGGTGCTAATTGTCGCCAGTGCGGCCGAGCCGCGCCTGAAGCCCAACCTCATCGATCGCCTGCTCATCGCCGCGGAGAAAGGGGGCGTGCAGCCGATCATCTGCATCAACAAGATCGATCTGGTCGATGCGGCCGGGCTCCAGCCCCTGATCGGCGTGTACAGCAGCATGGGCTACCCGGTGCTCCTGCTCAGCGCGCGCACGGGGGCCGGCGCCGGTCGGCTCGCCCGGCGGTTGGCCGGGCAGCAGACGGTCGTGGCCGGACAGAGCGGCGTGGGCAAGTCATCGCTGCTGAACGTGGTGGATCCCCAGCTTCAGCTCCGCGTCGCCCCGGTGAGCGCCGACAACCAGAAGGGATGCCACACGACCACGACAGCCCGACTGCTGCCGCTCTTGTTCGGCGGTTTCGTCGTGGACACGCCGGGCATTCGTCAGTTCGAGCTTTGGGACGTGACGCCCGCCGAGGTGGCCGGGTTCTTCCGCGACCTGCGTCCGCTGATCAACCTGTGCCGGTTTCCCAACTGCACGCATACCCATGAGGCGGATTGCGCCGTGAAGAGCGCCGTGGCGGACGGGCGCCTCGACGAACGTCGGTACGAGAGCTACTGTCACCTTTACCAGGGCGAGGCGAGTTGAGCTGGGGGAGGGGAGGCCTGGCTGGAGCAGGCAGCCGCGGTGGCGACGCCTCCACCGCCGACCGCGCCCCAACGCTGAGCCCGAAGTCGAGTCGCGGCCTCTTCCGGCGGGACGGGGAGGCCGGCTCGCCGCGGCCCGTTCGGGCGGGGCCGCGCGTGGATTCGGTAGAATTGTAAGGAGGGGACTCCACCCGCGCCGCCCAGGAGGAACCGATCGAACGTGTATGAGCTGAAACGTGCGGAGAGCGTCGCCAGGGAGTCTGCGGTGCTTGTGGGGGTCCTTCTGCCCGACGGCAGGGACCGCGGCATGCCGCTGGACGAACTGGAGGGACTGACCGAGGCGGCAGGAGCGGAGGTCGTCGGGCACCTCACCCAGCGGCGCGGTACGCCCGACGCCGCCACGTACCTGGGCAGCGGCAAGGTGGCGGAGCTGAAGTCCCTTGTCGGTGGGGCCGAGGCCAACGTGGTCATCTTCGACAACGACCTCAGCCCTGCCCAGACCCGCAACCTGGAAAAGGCCCTGGGAGTGAAGGTCCTGGACCGCACGGAGCTGATCCTCGACATCTTCGCCAGCCGCGCGCAGACCTACGAGGCCCGTCTGGCCGTGGAGCTGGCCCAGCTCGAGTACTCCATGCCGCGGTTGAAACGGATGTGGACGCACCTGTCGCGACAGCGCAAGGGCATCGGCCTTCGCGGTCCCGGCGAGAAGCAGTTGGAGGTGGACCGCCGCCTGGTCGAGAAGCGGATCGCCGATCTTCGCGCCGAGTTGAAGACGGTCGAATCCCGTCGCGAGCGCCAGGTCGCGGCGCGGGCCGACTTCCTCACCGTCTCCCTGGTGGGCTACACGAACGCCGGCAAGAGCACCTTGATGAACGCCTTGACCGGCGCGGAGGTGTTCGTCCAGAACGCCTTGTTCGCCACGCTCGATACGCGCACGCGCCGGTGGCAGTTGCCCGGCTGGGGCCCGGTGCTGCTGAGCGACACGGTGGGCTTCATCCGCGACCTGCCGCACCACCTGATCGCCAGCTTCAAGGCCACACTGGAAGAGGCCCGCAAGGCCGATCTCCTGCTCCACGTGGCCGACGGCAGCAACTCGGCCGTCAGCCATCAGGTGGCCGCGGCGTATCGCGTGCTCGAGGAGATCGGCATCGAGGCCAAGGACGCGCTCCTGGTGGTCAACAAGATGGACGCCGTGGCGGACCGGGCCGCGTTCGACGGCCTGCTGAGCCGCTACCCGACCGCGATCCCGGTAAGCGCGCAGACCGGAGAAGGCCTTCAGCGCCTCGCCGTGGAGGTCAGCGAGGCCCTCAGCCGCAGCTTCCTCGACGTGGACATCGAGACGGGCGTGGACAATGGGCGGCTCCTGGCGTATCTTGCGGCCCACGGGGAGATCCTCTCCAAGCAGTACCACGCGGCACGCGTCACCGTGCATTGCCGAATCGCGCAGCGACACCTCGGCCGGATCAAGGACCCGGATGCCCTGATCCGCCCGCATCGCGACGGCGCCGCGCAAGCGGGCCTGCCGGACGGCTCGATCGGCCCCGTGGAAGACGTGGCCTGACACCGACCCGCCCCAGCCGGAGCCGCCATGGCGCGACGTCCGATCGAAGGAAGCCGTGCGATCGTCACCGGGGCCTCCAGCGGGATCGGCCGCGAGATCGCCCGCGAGCTCGCCCGGCATGGCGCGCGGGTCGTCCTCCTCGCCCGCCGCAGGGAAAGGCTCGAAGAGCTTGCGGACCAGATCGGCCGCGACGGCGGTCGGGTAGAGATCGTCGTCGGGGACGTCACCGACCCGATGGTCCAGCTCCAGGCGGTGCAGACGGCGGATCGGGCGCTCGGGGGGCTCGATATCCTCGTGAACAACGCGGGCATCGGGGCCATGGGGCTGTTTGCCGACGCCGACCCGCAAAGGCTCCGCAGGGTCATGGAGGTCAACCTCTTCGCCCTGGCCGAGATGACGCGGCTGGCGCTGCCGTTTCTGAAGCTCGGCAACCGGCCGATCCTCGTCAACGTCAGCTCGATCCTCGGCCACCGCGGCGTGCCTTACAGCAGCGAATACTGCGCGAGCAAGTTCGCCGTGCAGGGGTTCAGCGAGGCCCTTCGCGCGGAGCTTGTGCCGCTGGGAATCGATGTGCTCGTCGTCAGCCCGGGGACGACCGACACCGAGTTCTTCGACAGCGTGATCGAGAAGACCGGCCAACCCCGCTGGCCTGAGCACGGCGCGGTTTCGCCGGCCGTGGTCGCTCGGAAGACGGTCGCCGCCATCCGGAAGGGAAAGCACGAGATCATTCCCTACACCTGGGGCAAAATGCTGTGCTGGCTCAACCGGCTCTCCCCCCGCCTGACCGACTCGCTGATGGCCCGCTACGTTTGAGTGGGCTCGGTTCCTCGTGGTCGGCCGGATCGCTCGGCCGCTGCCCCCCTTCGCCTCTTGCCGCCTGAATTGGCTGGGGGGGCCGGGC
>CAYSUS010000016.1:0-89528 GCA_964434165.1 uncultured Pirellulales bacterium | reverse complement strand
GAGGCGTCCGAGTCGCCGCCGGAATCCGAGCCGTCGGGCCAGCCTGAATCCGAGCCATCGCCCGAGTCGAAGCGCGACGCGGGAGGGCCGAGCCATGCGTAAGCCGCCGATTCTCCTTTCCGGACTGGCGATGGCGCTGGCGGCCTTCTCGGCCCTCGCCGGAGAAGAGCCGCCTGAAAGGCGCCCGCCCCTGGTCCGCGAGCTGTATGTCCCGTTCGCCGACCTGAGCGTGCTGCTGGAGAACCAGCCCCGCCGCGTGCTGCTGGAGCGCGCGGAGTACGAAGAGCTTCTGGCCAAGGCCAAGAAGGCCCCCGAGGAGAAAGCCCCCAGGGCCTGGGCCGTGCTGTCGGCCGATACGCGGATCGACGTGGCCGAGGACCGCGCCAACTTCACGTGTACGCTCGATCTGGAAGTGCTCGAACAGGGGCTCCACGCCGTGCCCTTGAGCGTGGCCGGCGTGGGGCTGCGCGAGGCCACGCTCGGCGGCAAGCCCGCCTCGGTCGGCGCGGGAAAGGACGGCCGCCTCGTGCTCTTCGTCGAGGGCCGCGCGCGCCACACGCTGAGCCTCGACATGGTCGCCCCCTTGCAGACCACGGCCGCGCAGCAGGCCCTCGCCTTCCGCGTCCCGCACGCCCCGGCCGCGCGCATGGCGCTCACCGTGCCGGGCGACGTGGAGATCAAGACCGGGGCCGAGGTGGCCTCGCGCGTGGTGGAGGACGACGGGCGCCAGACCCGGTTCGTCCTCGTTCCCCGCGACGGAGACATGAGCCTGGTGATGACGCTCAACAGCCGACTGGCCCGCCAGGACCGCGTGGTGATGGCCCGCAGCGTCACGGCCTGCGAGGTGGCCCAGGCGTATGAAGGTCTGCACGCCGCGATCTCGATGGAGGTGCTGCACCGGGCGGTGGATCGATTCCGGTTCGCGCTGCCTGAGGGGTTCGACGTCACCGACGTCTCCTCGCCGATGCTCGCGCGGTGGAACCAGGTCGAAGAGCAGGGCCGAAGCTTCCTGGAGGTCCAGCTCCGCGAGCAGACCACCGAGCGGGTCGTGCTCGACGTCTCGGCCGTGCGCACGCCGCCGCGCCTGGCCGAGTGGTCCGTCCCGCGCCTGGAGCCGCTCGAGGTGGCGGGCCACACGGGGGTGGTCGTGCTTCTGAGCGAGGACCGGCTGAAGACCCTCGCGCTCGCGCCGACCGGTTTGATCCGCATCGACACGCCCGCCGACCTGGAGAGCCTGGTCCGCGTCCTGCCCGAGTCGATGGAGGCCAACGTGCGGCCCGCGCCGGGAACGCCGCTCTTGAAGCCGGTGGCCATGTACTACGCGCCCCAGTCCGACTACGGTCTGGCCGCGCAGTTCGAGAAGCTCCCCGCGCGCCTCGCCGTGACGACCAACGCGCTGTTGATTCTCTCCGACCGCCGCCAGGAGGTGCACGGGGCCTTCGTGCTCCTGCCCGAGGTCGAAGAGCTGTTCGGGATGGAATTCTCGGTGCCGGCCGGCTGGAGCGTCGAGGGCGTGACCGGGCCGGACGGGACGGCCCTGGCCTTTGAGCACGAGCGGGCCGGGGAGGAGGCGGGGCGCGTGCGTGCGCAGTGGCCCCAGGGCGTGACGCCGGGGCAGACCTACACGGTCCGCTTCCGCGCCACGCGCACGCCGCCGGACTGGTTGCGCGACTGGAAGTCGCACGAGGTGGCGATGCCGGTCTTCGCGGTCCGCGGGGCCGCCCGCGACGTGGGCGCGGTGGCCGTGAGCTGCACGGACGACATCGTCGCGCGCCTGGGCGAGCAGGAGCGGCTGATTCCCCTGGCCGAGGCCGAGAAGCCGCGGTTCGGCCTGGGCGGCGTGCCGACGCAACTGGCCTATCGCTACGAGAGCCAGCCTTACCGCGCCACGTTCGTCGCCGAGCGGACCGCGGCGCGACGGACGGCCAAGACGTTCTCCTTCCTCCGTATCCTGCCCGACGTGCTGTCGGCCCACTACGAGGTGATCTACCGCGTCGAGGAGGCACGGACCGACAGGCTCTCGCTGCTCCTGCCGAAGGGGACACCAAAGGCCCTGGCCATCCGCGCCCTGGACGGCGTGGGCCTGAAGGAGTACGACGCCACCGACACCGAGCAGGGCGTGCGGTGGGACGTGCTGCTGGCCGAGCCGCGGCGCGGCACGGTGCGCCTGGCCGTCGATTTCCAGCAGCCGCTGGGCGCGGGCGAGAAAGGCGAGGTCCAGCTCCCGCTGATCCGGGCCGCGGACGTGGCCTACCAGTCGGGACTGGTCGCCGTGGAGGGGAGTGCCGAGCTCGACGTCGAAGTCCGCACCGACGCCCGGCAGGTGGACGTGGGAGAGTTGGTCGAGGCGGCGTACCAGCCCGGCCGGCGCCTGTTGGGCGTGCACAGCTTCGCCGGCGATCCGCCGCCGGTCGCGGCCGCGGTCGCCCCCCAGGCCTCGGTGCCTCTCTATCCGGCAATCGTCGAGAAGGCGGCGCTGATCACGCTGCTGTCGGCCAGCGGGGTCAGCCAGACCCAGGCCACGTTCGAACTGAGAACCAAGGCGCTGTTCCTCGAACTGACCCTGCCGGCCGAGTCGAAGCTCTGGTCGGCCGAGGTCAACGGCGCGCCCATCAAGCCGCAGCGCGAAGAGGACGGCGACCGGGCGCGGATCCTCGTCAGTCTGCCGGCGGCCGCCGAGGCCGCGGTGTGCCGGCTCCGCATCGTGTACCAGACGCCCACGCGGAGCCCGGGCATGACGGGTCGGGTGTCGCTGGCCGCTCCGGCACTGCACCTCCGCGCCGAGGCCGGGGCCGTGCCGCAGAAGGTCCCTCTTGCCGACCTCCAATGGAAAGTCCGCCTGCCGTCGGGCTACGAGCTTGTCGCCAGCGACGGCACGGTCTCGCCCACCGAGCTGGAGACCGAGCCGCCGGCCGCGGCCGTGGTGGCCGTGGTGATGTACGTGCTGGGCGGCGGCACGCCGGGCCCGGGGTACATCGTCCGGCCCATGTCCCGCGCGGCGCGCGAGGTGGCCGAGACCGCCGTGGATTCTAGCCGCAGCGTGGGCAGGGCATACAAGACCGAGAAGAAGAGCACCGTCGATGAATCGCTCCCCTCGCCCTACTACATGAGCGACGACGCAGCCTACGCCGAGCAGATGGACGCCGAGGGGGAGCAGCGCAGGCTCGCCCCGGGCGTGGAAAAGGGACCGCCCGACGGCGACGAAGCCGAGCCCGACGCACTCACGCCGCCGGAGAGGCCAGCGGGGTCCGGTGAAGCCATGCCCCGAGAAGAGCCGCCCCCGCCGCCTCGGCCCAGGACCCCGGCCGAGCCGGAGACGAAGCCCGCGACGCCCCCGGCGGCGACCAGGACCCCGGAGCTGCCGCAGTCGGCCGAGAAGAAACCCGGCAAGTCCGAGACGAAGGCGCTGGACGACCTCGCCGGCGTGCGGAGCCTTCAGATCGAGCTGGGGATGAAGCCCGAGGAGGGCGGCTCGGTGGTCACGTTCCAGAGCCTGGGCGAAGCGCCGCTGTTGAGCGTGACCGTGGCCCACCGGCCGCGCCTGGTCACGCTGGGCTGGGCCCTGGCCCTGTTGGTCGCGCTGGTCGGCCTGGTGCTGATTTACCGCAGCGCGCGGGCCAAAGCGAGGTTCATCCTCCTGGTGGCCGCGATCGCCACGCTGGTGCCCGTACTGCCCGGCATGTCTCTGGCGGCCGGCCCGGCCAACATGGCCTTCTTCGCGGCGGCGCTTTTGGTGCCTTTCTACCTGGCGGTCTGGCTGGGCAGGCTGGTTCTGGGCCTGGTCGGCTGGGTGCTGCGGGGGCTGTTCGGCTATCGGCGTGCGTGCGCCACCGCCGCGGCGCTGGCGCTGGCTGTCCTTCTCACCGCCAGCGCGACGGCGGCCCCGCCCGAGGCCAAGGGCCTCGCGGCCTTGATCGAGCTGATCGAGCCGGCCCCGCCGGTCAGCGTGCCCGAGGATGCTGTAATCATCCCCTACGACCCGGACTCGGACACGGGCATCCGCGACGCCGAGAAGATGATGGTCCCGTATGCCAAGTACGTGGAGCTGTGGAACCGCGCGTACCCTGACAAGAAGCTCCAGACCAAGGCCCCGCCTGCCCCGTACGGCCTGGCAGGCACCAGCTACTCCACGCGCTTGTCGGGCGACGAGTACCTGCGCGTCGAGGGGCAGGTCACGGTCGAGGTGTTCGCCGAGGGTTACGTCTCCGTGCCGCTTGCCCTGGACGGCGGCGTGCTCACCCGGGCGGAGCTCGACGGCCGGCCCGCCCAGATCAGCCTCCCCATGCCTGCCGAGGCGGCCCCACGCGGCAACGAGCCCCAAAAGGCCGAAGCGGCGCAGCCGCGGGCCGCGCCCGCGGGCCGGTTCGTGGTGCTCCAGGTCTCGGGCAAGGGGCGGCACGAGCTGAAGCTCTCGGTGCGCATGCCGCTTCAGCGCCGCGGCGGCTGGCGCATCGCGTCGGGGACATTGCCGGCCGGACCGGCGGCCTCGCTTGCCATCGTCGTGCCCCAGGAGCGGACCGAGGTGCGCCTCTCGCAGGTCGCCGACCGCACCTCCTACGACACCGAGGCGCCCAATCAGCGGATCGAGACCGCGCTGGGCGCGGGCGGAAGGCTGCACGTCGAGTGGCGGCCCCAGGTCACCGCCGGCGAGGTCGATCGTGCTCTGACCGCCGAGTCCGACGCCCGGCTCGACGTCGAGGAGAGCGGCCTGAGTCTGTTCTGGCCCTTGAGCCTCCAGTTCCCGCGGAGCCAGCGCGAGCGGTTCACGCTCTCCGTTCCCCCGGAATACCTGGTGGAGAAGGTCGAGGGCGGCAACGTCCGCGGCTGGACCGCGCGCCGGGCCGACGGCGAGCAGACCGTGGAGGTCACGCTGCTGAAGGCCGCCAAGGACCGGGAGTCGTTCGCCTTGCGGCTGTGGCGCCAGGGGCCGGTGGGCGAGGGCGCGTTCAAGCAGTTCGACGTTCCGCTGGTCCGCGTGCCCGAGGCCGGCATGCAGTCGGGCCGGATCACCATCCGCCGCAGCCCGCTGTTGGAGCTTCGCGCGGAGAGCACCGCCGGCGTCACGCGGATCGACGTCGCTGCGTCCGCCAGGCCAGACAGCGGGCCCGAGCCCCGCGAGGACGCCTCGACGTTGGGCATCGAGCCGTTCCAGGCGTTCCGTTTCGCGTCCGTGCCGTTCACGGTGCGGCTTGCCGCCGAGCCCGCGGTCGCGCGCGTCCGCGCCGAGGTGCAGACCGTGCTGAAGATCGCCGAGATCGAGCGGACGGTCGAGGCCCGCGTGAAGCTCGACGTCGAAGGCCGCCCGATCTACCGCGTTGAGGTGTTTCTGCCCCACGGGCTGGCCGACGAGGCCGTGGCCGCGCCCGGGCGCTTCGACTGGGCCGTGACCGCGTTGGAAGACCGCAGGCTGCTCACGGTCTTCCTCTCCGAAGGGCAGCAAGGCGAGGTTCAGGTGCTCGTCGATGGGACCATGCCGGGCAAGGGGCCGGGCGAGACGGTCCCCGTGCCGCGGTTCGAGGTCCGCGGGGTGCTCTCGCAGCGGGGCGACATCGCCGTGCAGGCCGATCCGGGCGTAAAGGTCGAGCTTCGCGACCCGGAGAACCTCCAGACGCCGCTCGTCGGCGAGCTCGCATCGTGGCTGGCCGACGGCCAGCGCAACGTGACGCGGCTCGCCCTGCGCTACCACCGGCCCGACTACGCGGGCACGCTGGCGCTCGGCGTCGAGGAGCCCGAGGTGCTTTGCACCACGATCTCCAACGTCCGCTTCACCAGCCGGGCGGTGGAGGAGACGATCCTCCTGGACTACACGGTGCGCAAGGCGGGCGTGCGCGAGCTGGCCTTCCTGCTGCCGCCCTCGATGGCCGACGCGCGGATCAGCGTGCCCGACCTCCAGCAGAAGACCGTCGAGCCCGCGCCCGACGGGCCCGAGGGCTGGCGCCGCGCGGTGCTGCGCCTCCAGGACGAGAAGATCGGGCAGCTCCGCGTGCTGGTTCAGAACGACCGTCTCTTGGAGCGCGACGCGACGTACGAGGTGCCCATTCCGCGGATCGAGTCCGGGCGCGCCGTGCGCCAGTACGTCACACTCCAGAGCGCCGGGCGCGACGAGATCGTGCCGGGTGAGCCGCGCGAGCTGGAGCCCTTGAGCTCCGGGCAGAACGAGTGGCGGACCCTGGAGGGCTACAGGCTGGGGGGAATCACCCGGGCCTACGCGGTCAGCCCCGGCGCGGCGGATCCCAGGCTGCGCGTGAGCACGCGCGTGCGCGAGGCGGTGCGCACGGCCGGGGCCTCCATCGGGCTGGCCGAGACCGACCTCGTGGTCGATGCCGCGGGGGCCTACCGCGGCGAGGTCGTCTATCGGGTCGACAACTCCACGGAGCAGTTCCTCCAGATCGCCCTGCCCGGCGAGTCGAGGCTCTGGACCGCGCGCGTGGACGGCGAGCCGGTCAAGCCGGCTGAGGTCCCGCAGGGCGCGATCGCGGCCGGCGATCTGCGCGCGCACGTGCGGATCCCGCTGGTGAAGACCGCGCCGGGCGAGCTGGACTACGAGGTCCGCGTGCAGTACGGCGGCGCCATGAAGCGGCCCCGCGCCGGGCGCCGCACGCGGTTCCCGCTGGTCGAGACCGTCAACATCCGCGTCCAGCGGAGCCAGGTCCGCCTGCACCTGCCCGAGCGGTTCGAGTGGTTCGACTTCCGCGGCACCATGGGCCTGGTCGAGGACGAGGGCGACCTGGCCGCGCAGCGGTTCGACTACTACAACAAGCTCGTCGAGCGGCTCGTCGAGACCTCGCGCGAGGCCGACGCGTTCGCCAAGGCCCGGGCGACCAGCAACCTCAAGCAGCTCGGGATGGCGATGAAGGACATGAAGTCCAAGATGGGCGACTACGCTCCCAACGAGGCGCTCCAACAGCAGCTCGTGCGCAACGCCGGGGTGCTCCAGGAGGCCGAGGAGCAGGTCCGCCGGTTCGAGGCCGCACCGCCGACGCAGGCGGAGATGGACAACCGCTCGCGCCTCAACGACCTGTACGCGGGCCAGGGCGCCGTGAGGTGGAAAAACACAGTGCAGGACGTGGGCGGCAACTGGGACGTGACGACGTTTGACGGGCAGCAGCCCTCGGCGCCGCGGGGCAACAAGTTCAACGACGCCTGGCTCGACGAGAACGGCCTGTTGAACCAGCCCTTGCCCCCGCCGGCCGACGACGGCGAGCGCGGGGGCGAGCAGCCGCCCGCGGGACCGGGAGCTCGACCGTCACAACCCCGTGCCGGCGCGGGAGGCGAGTCGCGCGGCGACCGCCACGGCGGGGGCGAACAGGGCGGCGGCCAGCGCCTGCGGCTCCAGGACGCGATGCCGCAAGGCCAGGCCTACACGGCCCAGCAGCCGCAGGCCGCGGATGTCGTCGTGGGCAAGCTCCGCACGGAGCTTCAGAAGGACGCGGGCCGTCTCGACGTGCGGGGCCTCGGCACGACCGAGTCGGAGCAGATCATGCAGTACCAGCAGAGGCTGGAGAAGCGACTCCAGCAGGCGCCCGTTTCGGGGCGCACCTCGCTGGAGCGGAAGGTCTCGGAGGGAATCGCTGAGCTCAACGCGGACGTTGACATGAGCTGGACCGCGCGCGACCGCAAGGGGCAACCCGGCCCGGACTTCAGTTCGGCGGTCCCGCAGATGGGAGGAGACTTCGCGCCGTCGGCCGACGGCGTTCCCGATCGGTCGCTTGCGGCCGAGGACTCCGTCCGGCTCTGGGCCACCGCGACCGGCGGGGGCCGCGCGCCGCAGCTCGTCGGCGGCTCCGCGGATGGCGGCCTTGCGCTCACCGGCATGGCCAGCCTCGACGTGACCTTGCCCAAGCGCGGCCGCGTGTATCGCTTCACCACGCCCGGCGGCGACTGCGAGATCGTCGCGCGCAGCGCCTCCCACGAGGCGATTCGCGGCTGGATCCAGTCGGCCGTGGTGGTCGTGGTCGTGCTCCTGGCCCTGTCCGCGCTGCGCATGGGGCGGGCCGGCGGCTTCGACTGGGTCCTTGGGGCCGGATTCTCCACGGCCCTGATCGCCCTGGGCGCGCTGGCCTTGCTGCTCGGGTTCTTCCCCGTGTACGGCCTGTTGGCCGTGATCGCGGGGATCGCGATCAAGATCTATCGGCGCCTGAACCGGCCGTTGCCCGCCGCCGGCTAGGAATCCCGATTCCCAGACTTGCGAAGTCTTCAAGACTTCGCAAGTCTTCTGCGTCCCGTGCGTCTGGCGCGGCTTGACACGGCTGCACAGACCCGTAGCATGACGGGTCAACGGGGACTGGCACCGGTTGCCGCGCCGCGGCCCGAAGGTGCTTTGCACAAACGACGCCTGTCCCCTTCCGCACGAAGCGATTTTGCACGAAGCGGGTAGCCAGTGTCCCACCGCCTCCTCGACTTCCGCAGCGACACGGTCACCCGGCCCACCGCGGCCATGCGCCGCGCCATGGCCGAGGCCGAGGTGGGCGACGACGTGCTGGGCGACGACCCGACCGTGATCCGGCTTCAAGAGCGCGTGGCCGAATTGCTGGGCAAGGAGGCGGGGCTGTTCGTGCCTTCGGGCACCATGTCCAACCTGGCGGCGATCCGCAGCCACTGCCAGCCCGGCGATGAGATGCTCTGCGAGGCCGAGTGCCATCTCTACCACTACGAGCAGAGCGGCTACGCCCAGGTCTGCGGCGTGGCCGCGCGGTGCGTGCCCGGGGTTCACGGCGTGTTGCGGCCCGAGCAGCTAATGGGCCTGGTGCGCCCGCCCGACGCCCATTTCTCGCGCACGCGCCTGGTCACGCTGGAGAACACGCACAACCGCGGCGGCGGCAGCATCCAGCCGTTCGCGACGGTCGAGGCCATCTGCGCCTGGGCCCGCCAGCAGGGCCTTCGCACCCATCTGGACGGGGCGCGCCTGTGGAACGCGGCGGTGGCCACGGGCATCGAGCCGGGCCGCTGGGCCGCGCACTTCGACACGGTGAGCGTCTGCTTCAGCAAGGGGCTCGGCGCGCCGGCGGGCAGCGTCCTGGCGGGCCCGGCCGACCAGATCGCCCAGGCCCGCCGCCACCGCAAGGTGCTGGGCGGGGCCATGCGCCAGTCGGGCGTGCTGGCGGCGGCGGCCCTCCACGCCCTGGAGCATCACGTGGATCGCCTCGCCGAGGACCACGCCAATGCCGGGCGCTTGGCCCAGGGCATCGCTCAGATCGACGGCCTCGTGCCCGACCCGCCCGAGCCCGAGACGAACCTCGTCTTCTTCCGCGTCGATCCGGCCCTCGGCTCCGCGCGCGACCTGGCCGCGGGCCTGAAGGACCAGCAGATCTTTGTCCTGGCCACGGCGGAGGACAAAATCCGCGCGGTGACGCATCTCGACGTGACGCGGGACGACGTGGAGCGGCTGATCGACGCGCTCGCCCGGGGGCTGGAAGCGTGGGGCGAGGTGCGCGCTGGACTTCCGAAGCCTTGAAGACTTCGGAAGTCCAGGCTTTCCGCTGCCCGTCCCCGCGCGGCGCGGTATAATCCCCGGTTCGCGCTGCCCCTGCCCGCCTCGGAGTCCCCGATGTCCGCCCACACGACGTTTCACCTCAAAGACCTCGACCTGCTCCGCGCCGAGCTCGACGACCTCGGCCTTCAGTTGCCCCTCGACGAGGACCTCTCGATCCTGGCCGATCCCGTGCCGATCGGGTCTTTGACCGCGCCCAACCGTTTCGTGGTCCAGCCCATGGAGGGCTTCGACTCCGACACGGACGGGGCCCCGGGCGAGCTGACCTTCCGCCGCTACCATCGGTTCGCCTCGGGCGGGGCAGGCCTCTTGTGGATGGAGGCCACGGCCATCCTCCACGAGGCCCGGTCGAATCCCCACCAGGCGTGCCTGCACGCGGGCAACGTCGATGTGTTCGCGCGGCTCGTCGAGGCCACGCGCCGCGCGGCGCGCGAGGCCTGCGGGCACGAGGTGATCCTCATCGTGCAGCTGACCCACTCGGGCCGCTACAGCAAGCCCGACGGCGTGCCGCGCCCCCTGATCGCCCACCGCAGCGAGGTGCTCGACCCCAAGCACCACCTCCCGCCCGACTACCCGGTCGTCTCCGACGACTACCTCGACCGGCTCCAGGACACCTACGTGGAGGCGGCCGGGCTGGCCAGGCAGGCGGGCTTCGACGGCGTGGACATCAAGTCGTGCCACCGCTACCTGATCTCCGAGCTGCTCGCCTCGTTCACGCGCGACGGCAAGTACGGCGGCTCGCCGGAGAACCGCTCGCGCATGCTCCGCGAGGTCATGGCCCGGGTGAAGCGCGAGGTGCCGGGCATCCTCGTCACCACGCGGATGAACGTGTACGACGCCATCCCGCACCCGTTCGGGTTCGGCGTCGATCGCGAGGACTACCGCGAGCCCGACCTCGCCGAGCCGATCCGCGTGATCGAGCAGGTGGGCGGGCCGGACCTGCCCGTGCTCAACGTCACCGTCGGCAACCCCTATTACAACCCGCACTACGGCAGGCCGTTCGACCGGCCGATCGCCGGCGTCACCCCGCCCGAGGAGCACCCGCTGGAAGGCGTGGTGCGTTTCGTTCATATCGTCCGCGACGTGCAGCGGGCGTTCCCCGATCTCCCGGTGATCGGGGCGGGTATGAGCTGGCTGCGGCACCTCGTGCCTTACGCCGGCGCCGCGGCGATCCGCCAGGGCTGGGCCACGATGCTCGGCCAGGGGCGCAACTCGTTTGCCTACCCGAACGCGCCCCGCGACGTGCTCACGACCGGGCGCATGGACCCGAACCAGACGTGCATCACCTGCTCGGGATGCTCGCAGATCATGCGCGACGGGACCATGACCGGGTGCGTGGTCCGCGACAGCGAGATCTACGGCGAGCAGTACCGGCTGGGGCGGCGGTTCGCGCCCGACGAGCTGAAGGCCCGGGCCCGCCAGTGCCATGACTGCGAGTTCGCCACGTGCACGCGAGGCTGTCCGGCGTCGGTCGACGTGCCCCGCTTCGTCAAGGCCTACGCCGAGGACCGCATCGCCGACGCCTACGAGACCCTGCGCGAGGCGAACGTCCTGCCCGAAATGTGCGCCTACGTCTGCCCGGCCGAGGTCCAGTGCGAGGGGGGCTGCGTGGAGCACATCTTCCGCGAGTGCGCGATCCCCATCCGCGACATCCAGCTCGTGGTCAGTCGCCAGGCCCGCCGCCTGGGGCTCACCGGCGTGCGCCTGGCGAAGCAATCCTCGGGGAGAAGCGTCGCCGTGGTCGGCGGCGGGCCGGCCGGCGTGGCCTGCGCCGTGGGACTGCTGGAGAAGGGGCACTCGGTCACGCTCTACGAGAAGGGCCGGCGGCTGGGCGGAACGCCCGATTCCACGATTCCGGGCGCCCGCTATACGGACGCTGGCGGGGAGATCCGCGCCATCCTGCAGCCCGCCCTCGACGCGTCGCGCCTGGAGATCCGCTACGGCGCGGCGCTGGGCCGGGACGTGGCGCTCGACGCGCTTCGCGACCGCCACGACGCGGTGTTCCTCAGCGTGGGCCTGGGCAAGGCGACTTCGCTGGGCGAAACCGAAGGAGTGTACGACGCCCTTTCCTTCCTCCGCGACGTGAAGCGCGGGGCCATCACCTCCCTCGGCCCTCGCGTGGCCGTCCTGGGGGCGGGCAATACGGCGGTGGACGCGGCCGTCACCGCGCGGCGCCTCGGAGTGGCCGACGTGTACGTCGTCTATCGCCGGTCGTTCGCGGAGATGCCGGCCTGGCCCGGCGAGCGCGACGAGATGCTCAAGGCCGGCTGCCACCTGATGCTTCTCACGCAGCCTATCGCTTACGAGACCGACAGCGCTGGCAGGCTCACGGGCCTCCGCATCGCGCGGACCGAGCTGGGCGAGCCCGACGCGTCCGGGCGCCGTCGGCCGGCCGTGGTGCCGGGGACCGAAAGCGTCCTGGCCGTGGATCACGTGATCGAGGCCATGGGGCAAGCGCTCGATGCCGACCTGGCCGCCGCGCTGCGACCGCTCGTGCGCGACCGCCACGGCCTGGTGGCCACGGAGCCGGGCAGCCAGGCCACCAGCGTGCCGGGCGTGTACGCCGGCGGCGACCTGGTCAACGGCGGGACCACCGCCGTGCAGGGTGTGGTCGAGGGCATGCGCGCCGCGCGCCAGATCGATGCGCAATTGGCCGGCGCGGCCAGCCCTACCGCGTGAAGGCGGCGACGCGCGCGTCCGGCACGCGCGGGACTTGGCCCAAGAATCGCCCCTGGTCTTCTGTGGGCCTCACGCTATGCTCGCCGACTGGGGCGGTTCGCTCCCTGCCGAGCCGCAAAAACGGGGGGGATGGGATACAATCGTATGGGTGGGCGCCGTGCCTTCATCTCACCGACGGTCTATCACCTGCTCGCCACGCACTCACCGCTCGCCTTCTCGCCCCAAAGACCCATGCGGGGGTCCATCGCTGGAAAAACTCGCTTCGGTTGACCAACAACTGGCCCGCGGCGACGACCGGCCGATGGCCTGTCGTGCATAAGTCGCTTCTGGATAGCAATATGGGTTCCTTCCGGCATCGAGGGCAAGAAGCCGGGGCCGACGCCCACTCCGGCGCAGTACCCCCACCCTGGCAAGGTTGCGCGCGACGGATGGGGCGTGCCCGCATACCACGAGCGCCGCGCCCGGCGAAGGCCCGCGCTCCGGTCGGGCTTTCGGCCTTGCCTGTTCTTTGACAATTCGGGTTGCGGTTTTCGCGACGCGACGGCTTCCCGCCAGCCCGCTGCGCCCTCCGCGCATGCCCTCGGCCCCCGAGCGCGGGAGCTTCGCGCACCTGGCCTTGACTTCCTCGCCCGGCCGCCACTAATCTCCCGCCTCTTTGCTGGGGTACTCCGTTCGCGCGCGACCGGGTTTCCCAGATCCTCCGATCTCTTCAGTTTCTCACCTGAGAGCCTGTCTTCATGGACCGTGCCGGACGGATCCATCCAACCCGGCCCACCGCGGGTCCTGCGGTCGCGGGCGTGGTCCTGTTGGCCGTGCTGGCCGCGCTGGCGGCCGGCTGCGCGTCGTCGCAGATGGTTACGATGCGGTCTGTACCCGACAGCCCGCTGGCCGACAAGCTCAACCTGTTCGGGCGCGGCGGCCCCAAGCCGAGCGAGCGCACGCTGCAGTTCCTCCGCGTGTACGACCTCACCGAGGAGGCGGAGGGCGACCCGCAGGCGCTGATGGAGAAGGTTCAGGCGATCGTCGATGCCCAGCCTTTGGCCGAGGGCATGTACGTGCTTGCCGAGCTGGCCTACCTGGGCGGCAAGCGCGTCGAGAGGCAGGACCCGAAGAAGGCCCTGGACCTCTACGGCTCGTCCGTCATCCATGCCTATCGCTATCTGTTCGACGATCAGTTCACGTACCTGCGCAATCCGTACGACCCGCAGTTTCGCGGGGCGTGCGACCTGTACAACGGGGCCCTGGAGGCGAGCCTGCGGATCGTGTGCAGCCAGGGGCAGCTCGTGCCAGGCCAGAACGTGCGGATCGCCACGGCCGCCGGGGCCTGCGAGGTGACGTGCGTGATCCGGGGCGGGCGATGGCGGCCCGAGGACTTCGGCCGCTTCGAGTTCGTCTCCGACTACGAGATGAAGGGTCTGAAGAACCACTACCTCACGTACGGCCTGGGCGTGCCGCTGATCGCGGTCCGCCGCTGCTACGACGGCGAGCCGGCCGCCGCGCGCTACTACCCCGAGGATTTGAGCTTCCCGGTTACGGCGTTTCTTCGCCCCACGGTCGATCTCGGCCCGGGCGACCGCGCGACGTGCCGCTTTCGCGCGATGCTGGAGCTCTACGACCCGCTGACCACCAGCGAGATCGCGGTCAACGGAATTCGCGTGCCGCTGGAGGGCGACCTGACCACGCCGCTGGCTTACTTCCTCTCCAATCCCGAGCTGGGAAGCCTGGCTACCACCGGACTGCTGGACCCCGAGTCCCTCCAGAAGCTGGTGCCCGGCCGCCACAAGCCGCTGGAGGGGCTGTGGATGGTGCAGCCGTACGAGCCGGGCAAGATCCCCGTGGTCTTCGTCCACGGGCTGTGGTCCAGCCCCATGACGTGGATGGAGATGTTCAACGACCTCCGCAGCCAGCGCGACCTGCGCGAGCACTATCAGTTCTGGTTCTACCTCTATCCGACGGGGCAGCCTTTCTGGATCAGCGCGGCGGAGATGCGCGAGGACCTGGCCGAGGTGCGCAAGACCGTGGATCCGCTGGGGCGCGAGCGGGCGCTGGACCACATGGTGCTGATCGGCCACAGCATGGGCGGCCTGGTCAGCCGGCTGCAGACCCTGGAGAGCGGCGACGACTTCTGGCGCATCGTCAGCGACGCGTCGTTCCGGGAGGTCGAGGCCGACGCCCAGACCAAGGACCGAATCGCGCGGATCCTGTTCTTCCGCCCCAACCCTTCGGTCCGCCGCGTGGTGACCATCGGCACGCCCCACCGCGGCAGCAGCTACTCGAACGACGCCACCCAATGGCTGCTGGGCAGGCTGATCTCCCTGCCCGCGATGCTCGTGCAGAGCCAGGAGGCCCTGTATCGGAGGAACAAGGACCTGTTCCGCGACGACACGCTGCTGAAGACCCGCACGAGCATCGACTCGCTCTCGCCCGAGTCGCCTGTCTTCCCCGTGATGATCCAGGCCCGGCGCGCCCCCTGGGTGAAGTACCACGGCATCGTCGGCCTGGTGCCGGAGGAAGGGCTGTTCGGTCGGTTCGCGGCAGGCACCGACGGCGTGGTGGCCTACGAGAGCGCCCACATGGAGGACGTCGAGTCGGAGCTGACCGTGCCGGCCGATCACTCGACCGTGCACAGCCATCCCCGCGCGGTGCTGGAGGTGCGGCGGATTCTCAAGGAGCACCTGGCCGAGGCGCAAGGACGCGTGGCCTACACGCCGCCGGTCCACGTGCGCATGGCCAGCTCAGGCCCCGCGCGGCCGCGGTGAGACGCGGGCCCAAGGGGTCTTTGGCTCAGAAGAACACGCCGTAGAGCACGAGCGTCACGACCACCACGATGCCGCCCCCAAGCATGGCGCCGCGCGACGACTCCAGTCCGATCTTCTCCTGCTGAGGCATCTTCACGGGTTCGGGCAAGGGATTGGTAATCGTCAGTGCTGCCAGCACGACGAGCACCGAGAAGAAGGTGAGCGCCAAGCGGTTGAGGAATGCAAGGTCCGGGAGGACCAGCTTCAACACGCCATAGACAACCGGGCTGAGGAGCAGACCTGCGACCCCACAAGCCCGCGGCGCGCGGCCGACGAACAGCCCAAAGATGAACACGGCCAGGATCCCCGGGGAGATGAAGCCCTGGAACTCCTGGATATAGGTAAAAATGCCCCCAAACGCGGGGTTCCCGAGGAGCGGCGCGACCAGGCATCCGATCACCGCGAAGATGCCCACGCAGATGCGACCCACCGTCACGAGAGTGCCCTGGGAGGCGTTCGGGTTGATGAACGGCCGGTAGAGGTCCATGGTGAAGATCGTCGAGGCCGCGTTGAGCATCGAGGCCAGCGAGCTGATCACCGCGCCCAGGATCGCGGCCAGCACGAAACCCCGGACCCCGGGCTGCACCAGCTTCTTGATCAGCAGCCCGAACGCCGAGTCGTACTCGTAGCCGATAAGCTTCTTCTGAATCTCGATCTGCTCGTCCGCGGGGAGCTTCTTGTTCTCCTTGCGGATCGTGTCGAGGATTTCGCCGTTGACGTCGCTCAGCCCGGTCCTTGCGACCTTGCCGGACTTCGCATCGTCGTTGCCGGCCTTCCTGCCCTCGGGCACGGGGACCCCGGCCGCCGCGGCATTGAACTCGACGATCTCTCTGGCGCGATGAGGATACACCACGGCGAAGTCCTCGTTGAACTCGAACGCCACGCGAGCATCGTCGCGCGAGCCCCGAACATGCTCGAACAGATCCAGCGCGTCCTTGTTCGTGCCCGACTCCGCGTCCGCGCGCATGTCCTCGCTGAACAAGTTGAAGGCGATGATGCCCGGGAAGACCACGATGAACGGGATGATGAGCTTCATCCCGGCGGCGAACACCACGCCTTTCTGTCCCTCGGAGAGCGATCGCGAACCCAGGGTCCGCTGGACGATGTACTGGTTCAGCCCCCAGTAGTAGAAGTTGGGGATCCAAAGTCCCAGCACGAGCGCCGTCCACGGCACGAACACGTCGGTGCGCGGGAGGACCATGTGCAGCTTGCCGCGGTTGAGGTGGTAGAATCGCTCGAAGCCCCCTGCGTCGCGCAGGTCCTCCGGCGCCGTGCCTTCCTTGACCACGCGCGGATGAGGCTGGAGCTTCAGTTCCTCCGGCTTCGCTTCGCCTAACGCGTTCAAAGCAACGAAGAGGATGATGGCCCCACCGATGATCAGTGCCGATCCCTGCAAGAGGTCGGCCCACGCGCAGGCCTTCAGTCCGCCGGCCACCACGTACACGGCGGCCAGAATGCCGATCACCCACGCGGCGACCGTCAAGTTGACCGGGATTCCCCATAGATAGACGTCCTCGGCCTCCACGCGATCGGTGGCCACGCCCTCTTCCGCATCGGCTTCGCGTCCCTCGGGCTCTTTGCTGACATCCGCCGATGACTCCGAGTCGGCATCGGCCCCGTCCGCCTCGACGACGGGCTTCGTCTGCTTGAACAGCACGTCCACCGTCTTGGCCCCCGAGTAGATCACCGCCGCGATGGTCACGAGCACGTACGTGGCCATCATGAGGATGGACATGATGGTCCGGGCCGAATGATTGAACCGATACTCGAGGAACTCGGGGATCGTGTAGATCCCCGCGCGGAGAAAGGCGGGAAGAAACAGGAACGCCACGATGACCAGCGTGATCGCAGCCATCCACTCGTAGCTGGCGATCGCCAGCCCCAGGTAGTTGGCCGCCTGGCCCGACATGCCCACGAACTGCTCCGTCGAGATGTTCGCGGCGATCAGCGAGAACCCGATCAGCCACCAGGTCAGCCCGCGTCCGGCGAGGAAGTAGGCCTCGCTGTCCTTCTCGTGGCGGCTCATGCCGATCCCCACGCCGATGACCGCGATGATGAACCCGAAGAACACGGCGGCGTCGAGAAGGAGATAGAGGTTCATTTCCATGGGAATCTCCAAGGGATGCGCCGGACAGGGCGGGGCCCAGACGCAGGGCGGCAATGGCTGCCCATTGTCGTTGCCCCATTGGCCCTGTCAAGCCGCCCGACCCGTGCGCGCCCGCGCGCGAGGCGCTGCCAGGTGCAACTCGGCGGGGCGTCAACGATCGGCGACGACCCGTGCGCGCCCGCGCGCGAGGCGCTGCCTTGCGTCAACTCCCAAACCGACGGCGCAGGTCGTGCGCGCCCGCGCGCGGGGCGCTGCGCTGCGCCTTAAGGTCGAAGGGACGACCGACGACGGGCGCAGGTCGTGCGCGCCCGCGCGCGGGGCGCTGCCGTCAAACCGGTCCCGCGCCGCCGGCGAGTTGTTCCGTGCGCGCCCGCGCGCGGGGCGCTGCCCCCCCATCGCCGCTCCCCGGCCGGGGCATCCCCGGCCGATTTGTGCGGCCACCCCCGGCGGAGTATGATGGTGTGGCCTCAAGACGGAGCGCCCCGGGCGCGGCGATTCCTCCCCGCCGGCCGCTCCGTCGCAGCTTGACCAGTTGGCTCGCCGACGAATCAATCGGGCCCGCTGTCCCGGCCCGCCGCAATGTAGACCCTTCCGGAGGTTTGGCCCATGCGATGTCGCATCGCCCTGTTGCTCGGCCTGATCCTGGCCGGCAGCCCCGTTCGAGCCGGCACGGTTCTCTTCGTCGATCCGCCCAAGCAGGCCAACACGGTCGTCTTCCGCGACTATGCCGGATCGTCCGATACGAACGTCAGGTACCATCCCGGAGGGGCCAGCAACTTCCCGTCGCAAACGGTCGCCGGCGGCACCAGCACCTGGACCTATTCGGCCGCGGTCAGCGATCCCAAGATCATCTACGAAGAAGAAGACGGAGCGGTCGATCACGCCACCTACCCCTGGATGCGGATGCGCTACCGGCAGAGCAAGACAAACGGGCTTAACGTCTGGGAACTGCCCGCTCAGGGCGGCCGCTCTGCCAGTTACCAGCCGTCCACGGCCTTCGTCGAGGACCACCACGACATCCCCAACCCCGAGCCTGAACCTAGCGGCCAGGGATTCCGCATCGACCCGTTCGGGAGCACCGCGGTGGGCGACTCCTTCACCGCCGACTACCTGATGCTCGACCGCTTCGAGACGATCGGACTGGGCGAATGGGACCGCGACGGCGACCTGGAGGGCTGGTCGCTCAACCACGCCACGGCCGACTCGGTCGCCGGCAGCCTCCTCAGCGGCCGCGCCGGCTCGGGCAGCGTGCCCGATCGCGACGCCCAGGTGATCCGGACCGGGCTGAGCGTGGACGGATCCCAGTTCCCCATCGTAGAAGCCCGCATGCAGGCCGACGCCGCCAGCGCCCAGATACAGCTCTTCTGGGGCAATAGCACGGACGACGTCTTCTCCGGCAGCCGCCGCGTGGACCTCGGCGACGCCGACGGGCAGTTTCACACCTACCTGATCGACTTCCGCGACGACCCGGCCTGGTTCGGCCAGACCATCACCCGCCTGCGCCTCGATCCGGTCAACGCGGTGGACAACGCCGCCTTTCAGATCGACTACGTGCGCCTGCGCGCCGACGCCGTCGTGCCCGAGCCCTCGACGCTCGCCCTGGGCGCTCTGGGGCTCGCAGGCATAGCGACTGCGTGCCTCGGGCGGAGGCGGACCCGTCCCGGAAAGTCGTGTCGGGAAGGAGGCGGTTAGGCGAGTCGGCGCCACTGTTGCATTCACGGAGAGCAGTGCCGTGGGTACCTCCTACGCGGCCGTCGCGGAACCGGATACCACACCCGACGAGCGCCCGGCCGACGCCCGGCCCCGGCTCCAGCCGCCGTACGCTGTCGTGGTGTATAACGACGACGAGCACACCTTCCCTTATGTCGTGGAGACGTTCATGAAGGTCTTCGGCTACCCGGCCGAGAAGTGCTACCAGTTGGCCGAGAGCATCCACATCGAGGGGCGCGGCGTGGTCTGGTCGGGCACGCGCGAGCTGGCCGAGCTGAAGCGCGACCAGATCCGCTCGGCCGGGCCGGACTTCTACGCCGCCAGGAAGGTCGACTTCCCGCTCGGCGTCACCATCGAGCCCCTGCCGGGCTGAGCGGGCTTGCCCCCGCGGCGGACCAGCCTGCGGAGCCGCGCGATCGTGCGGCGGTCGCGGTGGATGGATTGCAGGTCGGCCAGCAGTGCCCGAACCCGCTCGGCCACGGCCTGGCTCGGGCCCAGGTAGATCGATCGCTGGCGCCGGCAGTCGCGATAGCCACCCTGAAGTAGGGGCCGTAGCGCTTGTTTCCGCGCCGCCGGGAGGAGGCCACGACCGCGCCCTGGGCGGCGAAAAGGGCTCTATGGGCAAGGATTTGCGCCTCGACCCGCTCATACCGGGCCGCGTCGTGTTGGTCAACCGCGACGACTTTTTCCACGGTCGGGCCCCCGGGCGGGCTGCTGCAAAGCCTGGGGTTGTGCGACAAACAGGAGGTCTGCGCAATGCTGGAAACACTGGGCGCGGCGGTCCTTGCGCCGCGCCGGTCGGCCTGCTCGCAGCGGCGGGTTGTGGCGGTCGAGACTTCCGCATGGTCGCATTCTCCCGCGCGGCCGGGGCCGTTGAAGGGTCCTTTCTTGGGCCGTGTTTGACCGCGTAGCAGGCGTTCTCCGCAGCGCTGTCCGCCTCGTTGGTGACAGGGTTCCTCCGCGAGGCTCCAGTTCGCTTCCTGCAAACCTGTTGTTCTTCTGCTCGCCAGCGAACTTCTTCTACTTCGTCGCCGGCTCGGTCCTCGGCCACGCGCTGGTTTCCTCGCAGAGGTTGCCTGATGAAGAGGGCGCCCCGCTCCCATTCGGCAAGGCATCTGCACTTGCCCTGGTGTACTTGGGCATCGGTCGCGCCGACTCCGTCGTGGTGTGGTTCGTCGTTATGCTGGTCGATGCGGGCCTGACGAATCGCTGCACCTGACCGGGGCCGCATCACGGTCTTTCAGAGTTGACGGCACTGCAGCGGCCCCCGGCTGCTGGGCCGGGTCGTTACTCGGCGAAGGAAGCGAACTGATGGAGGCATCCCAGAACAAGACACATCAGATTGCACTGGTCTGGCGGTACTCGTCTGCGCCGGGCTGCTCGTCGTCGGGTTTGTGCTCGTGTCGCGAGACTTCGGGTTCATCAGTGCCGCTGTCCTCTCGCTGTTGCTCGCCCTGCCTCTGGTCGTCGCGGCGCGCCTCCGCGGTCGGTGGCCCGCCGTGCGGGGTCGGGAGTTGCTGTTTCTGGCCATCTTGTTCTGTGTCGCGACTGGGGGCGGCGCGTTCGTCGTACGGGCGTGGTATGCTGACGCCCTGGATCGAGACCACGCCGAGGACATGCGGTGGGCCGAGTTCGAGCGGCGGTTGCGCCGCGATCCGGCGTTCCGCCATGGGGAGGTCCACGAGTCGAAGCGGAAAAACATCCACATGACGGCGCACGACATGATCGGGCTCGACGCGGCCACCGGCAAGCCCCTGTGGCACTACGAGGCGGGCGCGCGGATCGTCGTCTCGCCCGGGCCCGAGCGCCGGACGGTGTACTTCGGCTGCGACGACGGTTATCCTGATGCCGGGGGCGGGGAGTAGGCGCAAGCGGCGCCGCTCTCCGGCCTCGCCGAGCGCTGCCCCCCCGCCGGTTCCACCAACCTGCAAAGGCATTCCCCCATGAAACGACACTTCAGAGCGCTCGTCCTCGGCGCCGCGGCACTCTCGTGGCTCGCCCACGCGCCGGCCCGGGCCGACGACAAGCCGCCCCGGCCCAGCATCCTCTGGATCACGGCCGAGGACATGAGCCCCAACATCGGCCCCTATGGTGATGAGTACTCCACCACGCCCAACCTCGACCGGCTGGCCAAGGAGAGCGTGCGCTACACCAACGCGTTTGCCACCGCCCCGGTCTGCTCGCCCGCCCGGAGCTGCCTGATCACGGGCGTGTACGCCACGAGCACGGGCACGCAGAACCTGCGGTCGGCGTTCCCGATGCCGGAGCGCTTCCACGGGTTCCCCGAGTTTCTTCGCGAGGCGGGCTACTACTGCACCAACAACGTGAAGACCGACTACAACACCAGCAGTGAGCCGCGGATCGTGCGGGCCTCGTGGGACGCGTCGAGCGGCAAGGCCCATTGGCGCAATCGCAAACCGGGCCAGCCGTTCTTCGCGGTGTTCAACGAGATGGTCACGCACCAGAGCCGGACCACGGTGTTCTCCTACGAGGCTTTCCAGAAGAACGTCCAGTCGCGCCTGGCTCCGGAGCTGCGCCACGATCCGGACACGGCCCCGGTCCCGCCCTACTGGCCCGAGACTCCGATCACCCGGCGGACCATGGCCCGGTTCTACGACTGCATCACGCTGATGGACCAGCGGGTCGGGCAGTTGCTCGAGGAGCTGGAGGAGGCGGGCGTGGCCGACGAGACGATCGTCTTCTTCTACTCGGACCACGGATCGGGCATGCCGAGGCACAAGCGTCTGGTGCTCGATTCCGGGCTGCACGTGCCGCTTCTGATCCGCTTTCCCGAGAAGTATCGGCACCTGGCCCCGGCCGCCCCCGGCGAGACGACCGACCGGCTGGTGAGCTTCGTGGACTTCGGGCCCACGGTGCTGAGTCTGCTCGAGCTGCCGATTCCCAAGTACGTGGAGGGAAGGCCGTTCCTCGGCAAGGCGGCGGCCGAGCCGCGCCAATACGTGTACGGGGCGCGGGACCGCGTGGACGAGGCTTACGACCTCGCTCGATCGGTGCGCGACGATCGCTATCTCTACGTGCGGAACTACATGCCGCACGTCTCCTACAACCAGCCAGAAGGGTATTCCGACCAGGCCGAGGTCCGCCGCGAGATCACGCGCTTGGCCGCCGAGGGCAAGCTCAACGACGTGCAGATGGCCTACGCGGGGCCGACCAGACCGCTGGAGGAGTTGTACGACACCGAGGCCGACCCGCAGAATATCCGCAACCTGGCCGACTCGCCGGCGCATCAGGAGGTGCGCGCGCGGCTTCGCGGAGCCCTGCGTGCGTGGGTGTTGAGGACGCGGGACCTGGGGTTCATGCCCGAGTGGGAAATGGCCAAACGGAGCCAGGGGACCACGCCCTACGCGATGGCGCGGGAGACGGACAAGTATCCGCTGGAGAGGATCCTCGCCGCGGCCGAGCTGGTCGGGCAGCCCGGGGCCACGGCCCAGCAGATCGCGCTTCTGAAGGACTCGGACGCGGCGGTGCGCTACTGGGCGGCCGTGGGCCTTCGGGCCTCGCGCGCCGCTGCCGAGAACGTCGGGGAGGCGCTCTGCGGCGCACTGGACGACCCCTCCGCCCCCGTGCGGATCGAAGCGGCCGGGGCCCTGGCTGCGCTGGGCGTGGAGGGCAGGCCGCACGAAGTCCTCGCGGCCGAGCTCAAGAGCAAGCAGTCCGACGCCGTGATCCGCGCCGCGCGCACGCTGCAGCTTCTGGGCGCGAAGGCCCGGCCGGCGCTGCCGGCGATGCGCGAGGCCCTCAAGGCCCACCAGGGCGGCGGGGCGGGGCTGTTCGTGCGCTTCGCGCTGGAGCCCGCGGTGAAGAAGCTGGAGGCCAAGGGCGGGGAGAAGTAGGCCGCTGAGTGAACCTGTCGGACCCGTTGCACAGCACGAGGAGTTGCCCATGTCCAGAACCCATCCCGCGAAAAGGCCCTCCCGCCGCGAGTTCCTCAAGCAGGGCGCGGCCGCCGGGGCGACCGTGGCCGGGCTTTCCCTGGCCCGGTCCGCCCATGCCCAGGGCAAGCAGGAGATCCGCGTCGGCATGCTGGGCTGCGGCGGACGGTGCGCAGGCGCGGCCGCGGCGGCATTGGCCCAGGGCAAGGACGTCAAGCTGGCCGGCATGGTCGATGTGTTCGAAAGCCGCATGCTCTCCAAGCGCGACTACTTCAAGAAGCACTTCCCCGACCAGTTCGCGGCCACGGACCAGACCTGCACCTTCGGCCTGGAGGGCTACCGGGCCGTGATCGAGGCCAGCGACGCGCTGCTGATCGCCTGCGCGTCGAAGTACCACCCCTTCTACGCCGAGAAGGCCGTGGAGGCCGGCAAGCACGTGTTCGTGGAGAAGCCCCACGCCATCGACCCGGCCGGCTGCCGCCGGCTCCAGAAGGTCTGCGACCTGGCGCAGCGGAAGAACCTCTGCGTGGTCTCCGGCCACGAGAGCCGCTACAGCCTGCCGTACCAGGAGCAGGTGAAACGAATCCACGACGGGGCCATCGGCGAGGTCGTGGCCATCCAGTCGATGTTCCTCCGCGCCCCCTACCGCACGGTCGCGCGCGATCCCAAGCTCAGCGAGACCGAGTACCAGTTTTCCAACTGGTACCACTTCTGCTGGCTGTCGGGCGACGACGTCACGCAGTCGCTGGTCCACAACCTCGACCGCATGCGGTGGGTGCTCCGGGAGGAGAACCCGATCTGGTGTTTCGGGCTGGGCGGCCGGTCCAGCTCGTTCGGCGAGGTGTACGGCGACATGTTCGACCACCACACGGCGGTGTACGAGTTCGCCAGCGGCCCGCGCCTCTACGGCATGTGCCAGACGCGCCTGGGCTGCTACTCCAACTGGGACGACGTGATCCTCGGCACCAAGGGCACGTGCCGCTGGTCGGCCTGCCGCATCGAGGGCGAGACCCCGTGGCGCTACGAGGGCCCGCGCAACGACCCGCACGCCGAGGAGCAGAAGATCCTCATCGGCGCCATCCGCGAGGGCCGCCCGGTGAACCACCGCGCCACGATGATCGACAGCACGTACATGGCCATCATGGGGCAGATCGCCTGCTACTCGGGCAAGCCGGTCAAGTGGGAGCAGATGCAGGGCGCCGATTTCACGTTCGGCCCGGCCGTCGATGACGTGCGCCTGGACATGCAGGCCCCGGTCCAGCCCGACGCCTCGGGCAACTACCCGCTTCCCAAGCCGGGGTTCGTGGAGTACTTCTGATTCGGCTGGTCCGCGAATGCGAACGGGAGGACCTTGGCATGAGAAACCGCGTCTGTCGGCGACGTTTCCTCTCGGCGGCGGCCTGCGGCGCCGCCGGACTGACGATCCTCCCCCGCGCCTCGTCGGCCTGGGCCTATGCGGCCAACGAAAGGCCGACGCTCGGCCTGATCGGCGTGGGCGGGCGGGGCACGTGGTTCGTGGGCACGATGCCCAGGATGGCCGACGTCGTGGCATTGTGCGACGTGGACGACCGCAAGATGGTCGAGGCCTTGCAGCGCTGGGAGGAAGGCGTCAAGCGGTTCGCCTCCTCGCCCAACGCGTGGGAGCGGCGCGCGGCCGACGAGTACGCGCGCCTGTTGAAGTCGCGGCCCCGCACGTTCCGCGACTTCCGCCCGATGCTCGACAAGATGGGCGACGGGCTGGACGCCGTGGTGATCGCCACGCCCGATCACACGCACGCCGTGGCCTCGGCCGCGGCCATGCGCGCCGGCAAGCACGTGATGTGCGAGAAGCCGCTGACCCGCACGGTCGATGCGTCGCGGGCTCTGCGCGAGCTGGCGCGACGGCAGAAGGTGGCCACGTCGATGGGCAACCAGGGCACGGCCGCCGGCCCCTTCCGCCGCGCCCTGGAGCTGATCCGCGACGGCGCGATCGGCGAGGTGCGCGAAGTGCACATCTGGAACTCCGGCGGCGGGGCCGACCGAAAAACGCCGCCCGAGGGCGAGCCGCCCGTGCCCGAGGCGCTCGACTGGGACCTCTGGCTCGGCCCGGCGGCCCAGCGGCCGTATCATCCCGACTGGATGAAGCGGAACCTGTGGCGCGATTTCGGCACCTGCCAGTTGGGCAACTGGGCCTCGCACACGGCCAACCTGGCGTTCATGGCGCTGCGGGTCCACGAGCTGTGGTCGGGAGGGGCTAACGGTGACAACCCCGTTCTGCGCGTCGAGGCCCGGACCTCGGGCATCAACCGGCTCTCGTTCCCCAGGTGGGAGATCGTCAAATGGCGTATCCCGGCCCGGGCGAACCTCGGGCCGATCACCTTCACCTGGTACAACGGCGGCGCGCCGGGCCGGCGCGATCTGGTCGAGGCCCTGGAGAAGGTGGCCGCGGAGAAGGACCGCCGCGGCATCGACTTCGCCGGGGCCCTGATCGTGGGCGAGAAGGGCCGCGTCCACACCACGGGGCACAACGCCACGTTCCGTTTGCTGCCCGAAGGCCAGTTCCAGGACGTCCAGCGCCAACGGCCCGAGCACGTCGAAGCCTCGCGGGGCCACGAGATGGACTGGATCGAGGCCTGCCGCGGCGGGAAGCCGCCCTGGGCGCGGTTCGAATACGCCTCGGCCCTGAACGAGTTTCTCATGCTCGGCAACGTGGCCACGCAGGTCGAAGGCGACTTGGAGTTCGATCCCGCGGCCACGAAGATCACGAATAACGCGCAGGCGGATGGGCTGCTGCGGAGCGACTATCGCGAGCCGTGGAGGCTCTAGGCCGGAGCGCCGGAGGGCTCGCTTTCGGAGCGTGGAGGGCTTGGCCGGACCGTGCGAGCCCGAGCCGCGTGGCTCGAGCTTGGTGGGGGTAGCACCGTGGGCACGGCGACCTGCGCGCCGCTTCGCACTCACCCCAGCGTCCACCCCTCCCGGTACTCCCGGTGCAGAAGCTGGTTGGCGGCCTGGTCGTTGGTGACTCTCAAGGCCGGCCCGTCCCAGAGGAGCTTCTTGCCGGCCCGGAGGGCGACGTTGCCGAGCATGCAGACCTCGGTCAACAGGCCCGCGTGATCGACGAAGTTCGACCCGGCCGGCGGCCCGCCGCGGCATGCGTCGACCCACTCCTTGTAGTGGCCCGGCGAGCGCTCCAGCACCTTCGGAGGTCGCCCGTACGCCTGCTGCCTCGTCTCCGGGATCAGCCGGTGGCCCATCAGCGCGCCCTTCTCACCCAGGTAGGTCACGTCGCCGATGCGGCGGCCCGGCTCCAGCTCCTCCGGGTGCGCCGGCTTCAAGCCCCCGTCGAACCAGTTCAGCGCCACCGGCGGCATCTCGCCGCGCGCGGGAAACTCGAATCGGGCGATCACTCCCAGGGGATAGATCTCCGCGCCGTGCTTCGTGGAGCTGGCCTCCACCGCGGCCGGATGCCCCAGCTTGAGGGCTTTGAGCACCGTGCTGAGCTTGTGGCACCCCAGATCGCCCAACAGGCCCGTGCCGAAGTCCCACCAGTTGCGCCACGTCCACGGGCAGTACGCGGGGTGATAGGGCCTTTTCGGGGCCGGGCCGAGCCACAGGTCCCAGTCCAGGCCGTCGGGCACGGGCGGAGTCTCCGGCGGGCGGCCCTCCCAGGTCGGCCACGCCCAGAACCGGGCCGGGCACCACACGTTCACCTCGTGCACGCCGCCGATGGCGCCGTCCAGGATGAACTCCTGCACCAGCCGGGCCTCTTCCGACGCCTGCCCCTGGTTGCCCAACTGCGTGGCCACCTTGGCGCGGCGCGTTGCCTCGGCCACCTGCCGGGCCTCATGGACCGACCAGGTCAGCGGCTTCTCGCAATAGACGTGCGTGCCCCGCCTGATCGCGGCCATAGTGATCACCGCGTGCGTGTGGTCGGGCGTGGCGACCATCACCGCATCGACGTCCTCCTTGTCCAGCAGCTCGCGGTAGTCGGCGTACGCGCGGCAGGCGCGATACCTGCCCGCGGCCTTGTCTTTGGCGTAGTGTGCATCGACCGCGCGCCGGGCCGGCTCGCGCCCGCAGGTACGCTGGTCCTTGCCCTGGCTCCAGTTCCAGGAGAGGTAACCCCCGCCTTCGCGGTTGACGTCGCAAACGGCCACCACCTGCATCTCGGGGTATTGCATGAAGGCGGCCAGGTTCTGCATGCCCTGTCCGCCCGTACCGATCCCGGCAAGCGTGGTCTTCTCGCTCGGCGGCACGTGCCCCTGCCCGCCCAGCACGTGCCGGGGCACCACGGTCATGGCGGCCGCGGCGGCCGCGCCCTTAAGCAGTTCGCGTCGGCTGGTCTTCGGCATGGGCTTGCTCCCTGGCGGTTTTATAGGGTGCGAGGCATCGCTGTTCACCAAGGCCTCGGGCATCACGCACCACGTCGTCGGTGCGGCGTTTGAAGTCCACAAGGACAAGGGACCTGGATTGCTCGAGTCGATTCACGCGTGGTGCCTTACGATGGAGCTTCCACTGCGGGGCCAGGACTTCAAATCCCACGCCCCGAAACGGACGGAAGGCGTGGCAAGACTGGTTCTCCCCGGGGCCAGCCTGAATTGACACCGCAGAGGAGGCGAAGGCAACCGAGCTCTCCCACGCCGCTGCCTCCGCGGTCTCCTGTTTGCTATTGCCGACGGACTACTCAGAATGGCGAAGTTGTTCTTGACGCGTTCCCAGGCACCGAGCCGACCGGCCGCAGAACACGATTTTGGAACACGCGCTTGGCTCCTCACCGGCGCCGGCCACTCTTGAGGTATTGCTCGGCGGCGACGACCTGCTGCATGAGCGTGCGGCTCTTCGAGTTGCGCGCGGCGTCGCCGGCGATCTTCAGGGCGGCCTGGGCGTCGCCGGTGCGCCGGGCCTTGTGGGCCTCGTCGGCCAGGTTCAGGCAGAGGAGGACCACGTCGCGGAACTCCTGCGGCCCCTTCGCTCCCTCGGCCGCCTTCTCGAGCATCTCGAGCTTCAGCTTCACCATGTCGGCCTCGTAGAACTCGGCGAGTTTCTCGATGGCCGATCCGGCCATGCGCAGATCGCCGGCCGCGGCCGCCAGGTCCCGCGCGTCGCGGAGCATCACGTAGCGCCGCACCGGGTCGTCCGTGACGCCCGGGCCCTCGGTCAGGAGCTTGCGCGCAAGTTGCTCCTGGTAGCTCTTGATACCGCTGCGGGCGTACAGCCGGCGGTATTCCTGCTTGATCGCCTCCTCGGCGGCCGTGATCCTGGCGGCGTCGGTCGGGATCGGTTCCTTGCCCCCAGCCGCGCCCGAATCCAGCTCGGCGAGCAAGTGCTCCACGTCCAGCCCGGCCCTGACGGCCTGCTCCCAAAGGCGTCGCGCCTCGTCCCGGTCGCCCTTCTCATCCATGGCCAGGAAGGCCCCGAGCACGACGTCCGAGACCTTGTCCTTGGCCAGCGACTCCTCGGCCAGCGCCAGGACCAGCTCGGTGGGCATGGTCCTCCAGAGGAACAGCCGGTTGCGGCCTTCGACGCGCAGGGTGATCCCCCCGGCAACGGCCTCCACAAAGGCCACCTTGGTCTTGCGCGACCGGGCCGCGCCCACGTCGAACTCCGTGCCCGCCTCCATCTCGTCGGCCCCCTTGGCCAGCAGCCGCCAGAACTGGACGAGATAGTCGTGAATCGATTCGAGGCGCTCGACCTCGTCCTTCTCCTCGTCCGATCCGGCATTGTCCTTGGCCCGCTTCAAAGCCGTGCTCGCCGCGTCCAGGTCGCGCTTGGACATGGCACGGCGGGCCTCGGCGACCGACGTCTTGAAGATCACCGAGGGTCGGCGGACCTGGCCCAGGGCCGCCGCGTCGTAAGCGAGAACGGAAAGCCCCACCGCGGCGGCAGCCCCCAGGGCGATCCACGCGCGGCGGCCGGCAAGCCGGGAAACGAGCTGGACGTGCATGGCGGCCTCTCCATTCGGGCGTGGGGCGACGCGCGGCGTCCCCCTCGAGGAGCAATCGGTCCGATGCTCCCAGGTTAACCCGCCGCCCGGGTGGCATGCAAGAGGACCCCTGGCCGGCTGCTTCCTGGGGCCTCATGGGACCCGAAGAGCGCGGAGGCTACGGAGGGGCAGAGGTCCGTTGCCGATCGGCAAATCGAAGTGGAGTTATCGTCCCGCGGAGAGCATCCCGATCGTGGCCGCCTGCTTCTGGTGCCGGTCCTCGGGGGCCGTGCGGCTGTCGCGAAGCTGCTTGTAGATCTTCATCGCCTCGCCCTTCTTCCCGGCGGCGATCAGCTTCTCCGCCAGGAGCAGGCAGTGGTTGGTCATCTGGTCGCGCTCCCACACGGCCTCGACGTCCGAGGCCGCAAGCAACGCGTCGGCCGCGGAGCCCTCGCCGCTGTTGGCCAGGGCAAAGCCCGCCGCCAGGCGCGTGTCGCGGTCCTCGTCGGTGAGGGCCTTGCGCACCGCGTCCAGGCCCCCAGCCGCGCCGAGCACGCCCAGGCCCTGGATCACGGTGATGCGGCACTTGCCCTCGACCCCGGGCAGGGCCGCGCGGAGATGGTCGGCGGCCCCCTGGCCGATGGCCAGCAAGGCCTGGACCACCGGCTCGCACAGCTCCGCGTCGGGGACGAGCTTGCCCAACGTGCCGACTTCCGACGGCCCGGCGATCGTCCGCAGCTCGCGCACGAGGAACACCTGGACCGGCTTGGGGCGGTCGCCGCCGAGCTGCTCGGCCAGCACACGGGCGAGCAGCTTCTGCTGGGCCTCGTTCTCCTTGCGGCAGGAGAAGACGGCCGCCCCGTGCAGCAGGTAGCGGGCCTTCCAGTCGTCGCCCTCGCCGGGCACTTGGAGCAGGTCAACCAGGGCGACGATCGCCTCGCGCCCTCCGCCAAACAGCTCCCGATACAGCTTCTCGGCCTTGTCCGGATGGGGGCCGGTCATCTTGCTTCCGCTCCCGCCATCGGCGTCGGGTAGTTGGTTGACCAGGTCGAGGACCTTCTTGGACGCAGCGTTCATATCGTGATTCCTTGTCGGTTCGTTGCTGGGGGATGGATCGAGACGCGAGGCACCTGAGAGGATCACAGGTGCCAGGGGGCCCGCATCGGCTGGTTCACCAGGCGGTTGGCCTCCTCATCGCCGATGACCTCTTCCTTGACCGGATCGTAGTGGATCTTTCGCCCTGTGCGGATGGCGAGGTTGGCCAGGTGCAGGATCGTGGCCGAGCGGTGGGCCGCCTCGGCGTGCCCGCCGGGACGCTTGCGCGTCTTCACGGCCTCGGGGAAGCTCACCAGCGGCTCGGGGTCGGGCATCTCCTCGACCTTCTTGCGGTCCTCCTCGCTGAGGTCATCAAGGCCGACGCCCCGCGACTGCTTGCGGTCGTAGGCCGGCTTCCCGTTTTCCGGCCACTCCGTGCTGTCCATCACGAAGGTCAGCCCGTCAGCGTATTTCAGCTCGACCCAGCCCCACATGCCGCAGGCCTCCTGGTGGGCGGGCGGGGCGAAGGCCTCGATCTCCACGGGGCTCGTGTCGTCCTTGGCAAACGTCCACTGCACGGGGTCGAAGTGGTGCTGGCCCATGTCGGCCAGGCCGCCCCCTTCGTAGTCCCAGTAGCCGCGGTGCGTGCCGCCCGTGCGGTGCGGGTAGTAGGGCTTCAGGGGCGCGGGGCCGCAGTACATGTCCCAGTCGAGGCTCTTGGGCACTTCGCGGGGCACCTCGTGGACGTGGCCGCTCCACTGCTTCACCTTCAGTCCGCCGCGCTTGATGTGGACGCCCTCGCACGGCTTGAGCAGCCCGCTCTTCATGATCTTGTGCGTGAGCAGGTGGCCCTTGTTGCGGCTGGCGCCGAAGCGGCCGTACGTGCCTACCTGGTAGATTCGCCCGTAGCGGCGCTCGGCCTCGACCACGGCGCGTCCCTCGGCGATGAACCGCGTGGCCGGCTTCTCGCACAACACGTCCTTGCCCGCCTGCATGGCGGCGATGGAGATCAAGGCATGCCAGTGGGGCGGCGTGGCGATGGCCACCACGTCGATGTCCTTGCGGTCGAGCACGCGACGGAAGTCGGTGTAGATCTTCTTGTTGTCAGCCTTGTCGAGGAACTTCACGTCGCAGTCGGCCAGGCGCCGGACGTTTTCGCCCAGGCCCTTGAACGTCCCCGGCCCGCGCCCGCCGCAGCCGATCAGGGCCCCGCCCAGCGATTCGCTGGGCGGCGTCTGGCCTTGGCCCAGCACGTGCCGGGGGACGATGAGGATGCCGGTGGAGACGGCGGCCGAGCCCTGGAGGAATCGGCGGCGCGTGACGGCTGAGGGGCGTCTTGTCATGGGATGACCTCCTGCGGTGGATAGGGGCGGGATACAGCGGAGGGAACGAAGTGGGCGCGTCGCAGCCCGATCGAGACCTGCCGGCATGTTGGCCTTGAGCATAACGTCGCGGCCGCCGCCACGCCAGCGCCGGGGCGATGGATCGGCGGATCGGCGGCGGCGAGTGGCCGGGAGGCGCCGCAGAGTCTATCGTATGTTCTGGCTCGGCAACCACGTCCGCATGAGGAATCCTATGGACACCCCCTGGCCTGCCCCCGCCCAACGGTTGGGAACCCACGAGAGATTCGGCATGCGATGCCGCCCGATGGTCGTGGCGTTCTCCCTGCCCGCGCTCCTTCTGGCCGTCTCAGCGCATGCCGCCGAGCGGACCGTGCCTCGCGAGCATCCGCGCCTCTTCGGCTCGCGCGACGACCTGAAGAAGCTCGCCCAGGAGCGCCGCGAGGCCTACGAGCGCGTCAAGGCCGTGGCCAAACGCGACGGTGTGGACGAGCATCCAAGGCTCATCAGCCTGGCCCTGGTGGCCGCGATCGAACAGGACGCAGCCTCCGGTCGCCAGGCCCACGAGATGGCCATGCGTCACGTCCATGGGCCGATCAAGAAGGGGCACATCCGCTTTGGGGCGGACCTGGCCTGGTGCGCGGTTGCTTACGACCTCTGCCACCCGTGGTGGCCCGAGGCGGACCGCCGCAAGTTCCACCGCTACATGAACGCCACAGTCGATGCCAACGTGAAGTCCGAGACCCACGTCTTCCACAACGGGTGGTACGGCTACAAGAACTGGGGCATCGGACTGGCGTGCCTGGCCACCTATCACGAGAACTCCCGCGCGCCCGAGATCCTCGACGCCCTGGACAGGGACTACGACACGCGCGCGGCCCCCGCCCTGGAGCTTGCTGGGGACGGCGGCGGCTGGGCAGAAGGATACTACGTGCATTACTGGCTCTACGAGTGGCTCTTCTTCTGCGAGGCCGCGCGGCGGTGCACGGGGGCGGACTATTTCGCGGCGGCCCCGGGCTTCTACCGCCACCGCGCCGTGGCGAGCTTGTTCGAAACGTATCCCGGCATCGGGCTGTACCGGTCGCGCCGGGCCGTCCCGATGGGCGACGGCGGCGGCCGCGTCTTTGGCGGCGACCGCGACAAGCAGCTCTCCGCGCGGCGCATCCTGGCCGGCCGTTTCCGCGACGAACCTGGCCACCGGATCGTCCATGCCTTCAACGAGATCACGCCGCGGTCGGCCGCCGGCAACAACGCGTACAAGGACTTCCTCTGGCGCGATCCGTCGGTGAAGAAGGGCGAGCTGAACTCCTTCAAACTCTCGCACTACAGCCCCGGGGCCGGGCACGTCCACGCCCGAAGCTCCTGGGACGAGGGCGCCACGTACTTCTTCTTCAAGTGCAGCGACCGCTTCACCGCCCACCAGCACCTCGACGCCGGCCACTTCCTCATCTACAAGCACGAGGAGCTTCTCGGCGACGGCGGGCACTACGACGGATTCGGCACGCCCCACGACGTCAACTACCATCTCCGCACGATCGCCCACAACACGGTCCTCGTCCACGATCCCGACGAGACCTGGCCTGCCATCCGGGCCGGCAAGGTCACGGGCAACGACGGCGGACAGCACCACGCCTGGCCGCACCACAACGGCGCCGTCGGCGATCCCCAGCAGTGGAAACGCGACAAGAAGCTCTACGACATCGCCGACGTGACGGCCTTCGAGGACCACGGCGACTGGCTCTACGTGGCAGGTGATTGCACGCGGGCCTACTCGCCCCGGAAGATGGAGTGCTTCACGCGGCAGATCGTCTATCTGCGGCCCGACACGTTTGTGGTGTTCGACCGCGTCACGTCCAAGAAGCCCGGATTCAGGAAGACCTGGCTGCTCCAGGCGATGGAGGTTCCCGCGGGCAGGGCGCCGAGCCTGGTCGTCACCAACGGTCGCGGGCGCCTGTTCATCCAGACGCTCCTGCCCGAGAAGCCTCAGGTGAGGCTCTGCTCCGGCGACGACCTGTACACCTACGGCGGCCGATCGTATCGGCCGAGCCGCGATACGGGCCCCGCGCCGAAATGCCGCATCGAGATCTCGCCGCCGAGCCCCGCGCGCGAGGACGTGTTCCTCCATGTGCTCACCGCGGCCGACGCGGATACGGATGCCGCTGCAACGGCGTCGTGTAGCCTCAACGGCGAGGAAGTCGTCGTTGCCGTGGACAAGGCGAAGGTCGCTTTCCGCAAGGACCGCGCCGCCGGATGGATCGAGGTCCGCGGCGAGCGCAGCGGTCTTGCCGAGTAGCCGGCAGGCTCAGTGGCCGGCCGCTTCACTGCGAGAAGCACCACGGCTGTGGGCCGTGCCCGCTCAGGTACGAAGGCTTTGTCTGCAGGAAGCGGACCGCACTCAGCGAGCTCGGCGAGGGCCTGCCACCTTCTTCCCGTCGGCCGTTACAACGCGGAGGGCGGCCTCGATGTTCTCGGCGAGGTCCTCGGCGTCCTTGCTCGTGCGGTAGAACGTCATCGGGTTGGGGAGGATCTTCTCCCGGACGTGACGGCGGAATGCTTCGACCTGTTCGCTTTGGATCTTCTTGGCCCCGGCGAACTGGTAGAGCGTTTGGCTCACCAGGAACGCATCGGAGAAGAGCTCGATTCGCTTCCGCTGCTCGTCGGTGTTGGCCTTGGCCAGCGCCTGGTCCAGCAGCTTGCGGCATTGGCGGATCGCGGCCAGGTCCTCCTCGTCGGCCAGGAACTGGCGCTGCCAGAGGAAGAGCTTGCGCTCCGGCCCCTTCACGTTGTCCAGCGCGATCCACAGCTTCTCGAGCTGCGTGAAGTACTCGCGCATCGGACCTGCGGCTGGTCCAAAGAGGTCCGTGCAGAACCGCTCGAGCAAAGCCTCCACGTCCAGGTCCGGCTCCGACCACAGCCGGGCGGTGACGTACAGCTTCGGTCCGGCGAGGCCCCAGTGGGGATACGCCTCGGCGTGCATGTAGGCCCCGTCCACTTCGGCGGCCAGGTGGCGCATGAAGCGCGACCAGTACCCGCTGTAGATCCGCGGCATGAGGAACCCGTTGCCGTGGTACCAGTCGTGGTTGCCGTAGTAGCGGCAACGCGATAACACCAGGTCGAGGCGCGAGACGCCGGTCTCCGCGTCCGGGGCCAGGATCCGGTCCGCCTCCCATTCGGCGATATGGAAGTTCGTGAACAGGATCACGTTGGGCGGCAGGTCGTCTTCCGGCGGGAACCGAGCCGGGCCGTAGGCCATGGCCAGGACCTTCTTCCGCGGGAATGCCTCGGCGAAGCGACCGGCCAGCTTCGCGATGAACCGCCAGTAGAGCTGCGAGAAGCCCCGGGCCTCGACTTCCTGGTCGGGCCGCCCCTCGGCTTTGTGCCGGTCGTAGGCCGCGCGGCACCTGGGGCACTGGCAGACGACGTGCCCGTCCTGGACGCTGTAGGCCAGGTACTCGTCGCCCGGCCGGAGCGTGAAGTGCCGCCGCGCAGACTGGAGGGCCGTCTTCACCAGCGCGGGCTCGGAGAGGCACGGCTGCCATCGCTGGTCGCGGCCGTCGGCCGGCACGTAACGCTTGCCGTCGAGAATCGGATAGATCGCCGGATGGCTCTTCGCGAACCGCTCCGGCGGGAACACGCCGTAGAAGCTGTGCTGGTGCGTCCCGCCGGTTCGCCGCGCGACGCCGTTGCGGCGCGTCCAGCCGCCGTCGCCCGGGATGCCGACGATGCCCGTCATCATCGCCGACTTGACGAACGGGTCGATGCGCACGTCCAAGTCGCCGCCGATCTGCGGCACGCCGCGATTCCAGTGCGTGAACAAGTCGGTGGGCATGTAGAACCGCACGCCGCCGACGCGGTCCAACAACCGCACCGCGCCGAGATACGTGCCGGTCGAGGTGCCGCCGGCAACGACCAGGACATTGGCCTTGCGCCGAATAAGGAACCCGGCCGGCGCGAGGCCGGCCAGCTCGTCCTCGCGAATCCAGCGCGAGCGCCCCAGCGCGATCACGGCCTTGCCGGCGATCGAATCGACGTCGCGCTCCTGCACGATGTCGTAGCCGGCGGCCGAGTCCGAGACCTTCTGGAGCCACGACTGGAGCTCGCGCGCGGCCTCGTGGTCGCCGCGCCCGGCCGGTCCGGGCAGGACGATGACCGTGGACTGCGGCGCGAGCGTCAGCGGCCTTTTCGACTCGGCGGCGTCGAAGACAAACCGCGGCCGCGGGGCCGCAGCCCGGCGCGCCTCCTCGGGGACGGGACCGGAGGCCGCGTGCTCGCGCCGCACCGTGTTGGAGAGGCGCACCTCGTCGATCAAGCCGAGAAAGCCGTCCTTGCCCACGTACCAGGGCGTGCTGGCGCCGACGGCCACGCCCATGCGGTGGTCCTCGAACGCGATCGGCGCGCAGAAGGCCGGCTTCCCGCCCTCGATGCGGCGGCCGTCGAGATACAGCCGCACCTCGCCCGCCCGCTCCCGGTCGAGCACGGCCGCCACGTGATGCCACCGGCCATCGCAGAGCGTCTTCGAGACGTCCGCCGACCGCACGGTTCCGCTCCGCGCGCCCGCCGAGAACGTGGCGGAGATCCGCTTGCCGCCGTCGATCGCCAGGGTGTAGTGGCGCTCGTGCCCCCAGCCGCCGGACACGATCGGCGCTCGCGACGGCTGCTGCCGATCGGGCTTGATCCAGCATTCGACCGTCCAGCTTCTCCCACCCACGTGGGTGGTGCCGTTGCCGCGGAGGATCACGCCGCCCTTGCCATTGAGGCTCAGGCACCGACCGAAGCGGCCCTCGGCCCAGTCGCACTCGCCCTGGACGTCCCCGTGGTTCTCCCACTGGCCCGCGTCGCGGGCGTCGCCGTCGAAGTGGAGGAGCACCATGGTGCGCTCGTCGGGCGTGTACGCACTATCGGGCAGCGTGTCGTCGCCCGTCCCCACAAGCAGTGCCGCGCACAGGCAGATCGCTTGGAACATCAGGGCACCTCCCGTCCGTTTCGAGAAGAAGCACTACTTCCGCCGCACGCGCTCCTGGAGCCGTGCGACCACCTGGCCGAACTCCCGCTGCGCCGTGGCCAGCCCTTCCGGCGTCTTCAGGCCCGGCCGGCGCACGTAGTCGAGGACGATCCGCTCGGCAGCCACGAACTCCTCCGCCGCGTCGGCCACCTCGGCGGCGATATCCCGCGGGATGGAGGTCACGCCATTGGCGTCGCCGTGCAACAGGTCGCCCTGCTCCACGACGAGCCCACCGACGCGCACGGGCAATCCGACGTGGAGGATGTGACAGTAGGCGTGGGAGCAGATCGTCGCGCCGGTGAACACGGGGTATTGGAGGGCCCGGACTTGCTCCAGGTCGCGGCCGCCGCCCGAGGTGACCAGCCCGGCCGAACCGAACGCCTGATAGACCGAACACATCACCTCGCCGAACGTCGCTCCCACGGCCGGATCGTCGAGGTCCTGGAACACGACGACCGCCGGGCCGGGCAGGCGCGCGAACTGCTCGACCTGTTCGCTGAGGCTGCCGTAGGCCGAGCCCTCGGGCGGCGGCGCGCTACTGCGGAACGACGCCGTGGCCGCGAACCCGACCATGGGCTCCCGCTCGGGGAACACCGCGCGAATCCGCCCGTCCATGAACCCGCTCGTGCGCGGGCGGACTTCGAACAGCTCGATCACGTTGCAGATCGTGGGCGTATCGAAGCGGGCGAGCTTCTCAAGCGTGTCGGACGGGATGGGCATGAGGCTTCTGAGCTCGATTAGCGCTCCTTGTGCTCCATGGAGTCGCCATTGTAGCATGATTCACATCAGGTCGCGAACCGTTGCGCGACAGAGCAGACGCGCACTCGCATGCCGGAGGACTGGGGCGATGCAACACATCTTGCGTGGCGCGGCGTTCATGCTGGGGCTCTTGCTGGCGGGGGCGATGGGCCGGCCGGAGACGGGCACTGCCGAGAAACCCGGGCCGCGGACGTTCACCGTTCCCATCGAAGTCTCGAGGCTTCCGTCCGGAGCCGGTTGCCCGGTCGCGTGCGAGGTGGATCTCAGTGCGCTGGCGCGGCAGGCCGGCGTCGAGGGCGTGGTCGATGCGCAGCGCCTGCGCATGGTCTGCACCGAAGGCAGGGGCCGGCCGATTGCGGTGCAGTACACGCCGGCTCCGCAACCCCGCCCCAAGCCGCGGCGGCTGATGTCGGATACGCCTGCCACCGTGAGCTTCGTCGCCGAATACCCGGTCGATGCGGTTCCGCCGGTGAGGCAGGCCGGGACGCTCACGTGGCGCGCGACCGGCCTGAAGGGACGGCCTTCGCACTACGAGCTCCGCTGCGAGGTGCCGAAGGAGGGACGCGCGATCCAGGTGCCGTACCTGCCGCGCAATCTTCACGTGTTCGACGCCGAGGGGAGGGCCACGCCCTGCCTCCACTTCCCCCGCGTGCGGATCCGCCCGCAATGGCCGCTGGAGGGCAAGCTGAGCGTTTACGAGGACAGGGGCTTGGTGACGACCTACCACATCGGCCCGACGGTGGAAGAGGCCAGGTCCGGCTCGCCGCGGATTCGCCGGCCGTTCCTCTACCCGGTCAACGGGCCCGAGGGCGTGAGCCTGACGGAGCTCGGCAAGGCCCACGACCCGACCGGCAGCCACGCCCATCACTACTCGCTGTGGATCGCCCACGCCAAGGTGGCCGGCGAGGATTTCTGGTCCGAGCGGGGCGGCGTGATCGCCCACGACGCGCTCGAGCTCCTGGAAGACGGCCCGCTCTTCTGCCGCATCGTGCAGAAGACCCAGTGGATCGGCGAAGGGGCGCCGCTGCTTCTCGGCCGGCGCACGCTGACCTTCTGGTCCGGGCAGGACGATCTCTCCGGCTTGCGGCAGCGGTATCGCTTGATCGACGTTCAGCTCGAGCTCCAGCCGGCGGGCGAGAAGCCGGTCGAGCTGGGCCAGACGACCTTCGGCCTCTTGGCGGCGCGCGTGGCCCAGTCGATGACGCCCTTCGACGGAGGCGGCGAGATCCTCAATGCCCGGGGGCAGCGAAATGAATCGGCGGCCCACCGGGAGCGGGCGGCGTGGATCGACCAGTCCGGGCCGGTCGCCCCGGGACCAGCGGGGACGCCGGCGGAGGCGCCCGAAGCCGTCGTCAACGGCGTGGCCCTGCTCGACCACCCCTCCAACCCCAATCACCCCGCGACGTGGCACTGCCGCAACGACGGCTGGGCCGGGGCCGCGCTGTGCGCCGAGGCGCCGATCACGATCCAGCCGGGCAAACCGCTGACGGTCCGCTACCGCATCGTGCTCCACGCGGGCAAAGCCGCGGACGCGGACCTGGACCTGCGCTTCGCCGAGTTCGCCGCGGAGCCTTCGGTGAAGATCGGCAGGGCGGCGAAGTAGGGCGTTGCGGGACCTCACTAGCGCAAAACCACCCATCCGAAAGAGTGTTCAAAAATGCCGTCGCCCTTCTCGTTGGAGTCGGGTAGGCTGGCGAGTATGCACGGTTGCGCCCCATGCGCAACTCCAAACGGGGATTTCTCGCTACTCCGATCATGTCCTGCCGACTTACCCTGCCTCCACTCGACCGGCTCGCCGGAACGGCCGCGACCCGTCTCGCGCCCTCCCGGCCTCCGCGGGGCGCGGACGCACTGCCACGGTCGGGTGGCAGGGGGCGGGGATCGAAGGCTTCGAGCTGGAGAAACTCAAACCTGCTGACCAAAACCCACGGGCCCCGTGGGCCGAGGCCCTCAGCGCAAAGCTTTGAAGCACAGCCGATTAGCGGTCTCGATCCAGCCAGGCGCGGCCGGCGCCGCGGGCGCGCGAACGGGCGCGCACAACCCCCTCGTCAGGCGGGCTTTTCGCGCGATCGTACCCTTCTCCAGGCGGGAATTCTTGCCGATCCAACCCGTCGAAAGAGGGGAATCGGGCGCCTTGCCGACGAGCGACTTGCGAGACGCCCACGGATCTCACTGCCCGTACTTGCCCGCCAGGCTCAAGCCCCGGGGCACCAGGTCAGCGGCCCCGGCCAGGCCCAACACGCGCACGGCCTCGGCGGCCACGCGGATGCTGTTGTTCACGCTCCGCTCGTCCGGGTAGATGTGCGGCATGGAGGCCACGAAGAGGCCGTGCAGCGGGCTGCGCATGGCGGGGATGCGCCGGTGAAAGCCCAGGTCGGTCAGCGTGGCCGCGTGGCGCGCCCTGAAGATCCAAGAGTCGATGAGAAGCGGCGCGACCGGCCGGCCCAGCATGCGGCCGAGCTGGTCGAGCTGCCGGTCCAGGAGGTCCGCGTCGCCGCGCGACCACAGCGGATCGTCCGTGGAGAGATACCGCGACAGGTAGGTCAGATGCCGGCCACCATAGTGCTCGGGCGGAACGAAGCGGGTCTGCTCGATCACGCCGCCGAAGTCGAAGCCCGGCTCCGTCACGTTGGTCCAGTAGGCCTTGGTGAGCGGCTGGCGCGTCGCGAGGATCGTGCAGATTGCGCCGAGGTACTCGATCCGCTGGAGCTCGTCGGCGTAGGTCGGCAGATGGGGGCGCACCAGCCGGGCGAGGATCGGCGTGGGGACCGTGGCGAGCACGGCGTCGGCGCGGACTTCGCCGTGGGGTGTGTGCGCCCCGGTCACACTTCCGTGTTCGACCAGGAGCCGGTCGGTCGGCGAATCGAGACGGAGCTCGACGCCGAGGCGCCCCAGCGCTTCGACCAGCCGGTCGACGAGCACTTGGAGGCTGCCCTCGAGGTAGCCGAGGCGCTCGCCGCCGAGCTTGCGCGACCGGGCCCGCTGGCGCAGGCGTCCGGCCATCCAGGCCAGCGGGATCCGCTCGGCGGCGGGGCCGAACTTGATTTCCAGAAGCGGGCGCCAGATGGCGTCTGTGGCCTGGCGTCCAGCGACGCGGCCGAACCACTCCAGGCAGGGCCGGTCCTCGCACCGCGCGTAGCGCCCCAGGTAGCTCAACAAGAGCGAGCTGAATCCGAACCGAAAACGCGCGGCCAGCCCGATCGCGCGGAACCGGAGCAGGTCCCGCGCTCCGCAGAAGGGCCAGGACCGGCCGGAGCGGTAAACCGCCATGGTGGTGGGGCGGTCAAGGATGCGGTCGGCCAGGCCCAGCGCGCCTAGCAGCCAGTGGATCTCGGCGTCGTGCGTGAAGAAGTGGTGGTAGTAATGCTCCAGGCGGTGTCCTTCGCCGGCGTCGAACGTGGCCAACAGGCCGCCCGCACGGGACGAGGCCTCGAGCAGGGTGACTTTCGCGCCGGCCCGGGCGAGCAGGTAGGCCGCGGCCAGGCCCGTGGCGCCGGCGCCGAGGACGGCGACCTTCATGGGCCGTGCTCCCCGCGCGCGTCGAAGCCCAGCGTGCAATCGATCACCGACTGCGGCCGGCCCTTGACGTTCTCGTAGATCCGGCCGACGTACTCGCCGAGGATGCCCAGGCAGACGAGCTGCACGCCCCCGAGGAAGAAGATGGCGCAAACGATGGTGGCGAAGCCCGGCACCGGCTCCAGGCCGATCTTGGCGAACTGGGCGGCGAAGATCCGCTGGAGGAGCGTGAACACGGCGAACGCGAAGGAAAGGAGTGAAACGCCCAGCCCCAGCCAGGCCGCGATGCGGAGCGGCCGCGTGGAGAAGCTGAGGATTCCGCCGACGGCCAGGCGCGCGAGCTTGCGCAGCGTGTACTTGGCCTCGCCCCCGGCCCGGGCGTCGCGCTCGTACGGCACGCCCTTCTGCCGGAAGCCGACCCACGCGCGGATGCCGCGCACGAACGGGTCCATCTCGGCGGTGCGGAGCATCGCGCGCACGACGCGGCGGTCCATGACGCAGAAATCGCCGCTGTCGAGAGGGATGGGCACGTTGGAGAGGAAGGCGAGCAAGCGGTAGAAGGCGCTGTAGGCGGTTCGCATCAGCAGCCCTTCCTTGCGCTTGGTGCGCACGGCGTACGCCACGTCGCAGCCCTGCTCCCACTCGGCGAACAGGCGGGGGAGGACCTCCGGCGGGTCCTGGAGGTCGGCGTCGAGCACGGCGACCAGGTCGCCCGTGGCGTGCTTCAGGCCGGTCCACAGGGCCGTCTGGTGGCCGAAGTTGCGCGACAGGCGCACGCCGCGGAAGCGGGCGTCGCGGCGGTGGGCCTCCTCGATGGCCTCCCACGTGCCGTCGGTCGAGCCGTCGTCCACCAGCACGACCTCCACGGCCGCGGGCCACTGCCGGGCCGCCGCCGAGACCCGATCGAAGAGGGCCGGCAGCACGCCCGTCTCGTTGTAGCAGGGGATGACCAGCGAGACGGTCTTCGCCGCGTCGAGCGTGCGGCGGCGCGCGGCGGCCGGTGGCGTTTGCGGATCGTCGGGCATGGCTTGCCTGGCGACTGGATCGGAGCGGCGAGGGGCCGCCCTGCGGGCGGGTCACCGATCCCAGTATAGCCCGCACCGCCGGGGCACGGAGGGCCGTCGGTGGGCGAAACGGCCGTGCGCGATCCTGGGAGGGAAGAGGCCGCGGGGCCCTTGTGCCGGTACGGCCCACAGGGTGCTTCGCACAGAAGGGTCCCAACCCCTTTCCCGTTTCCCGGGAATCGCGCAAGGCGATTCAGAGATCGCGGACCAGCAGGTATTCGCTGCCCGCCGAGTAGCGTCCCACGTGGGCGAAGGTCTCGGCGTTGAGCGGCTCGCTGAGCACGGCCAGCCCCGACGAGCTGACGATGCCGGTCGGTCTTCCGCCGCTGACGATCACGGCCAGCGACTGCGAGCCCTGGGTGAGGAACTCGATGAGCGTGGCCAGCGGCGTGTCCTCATCGTAGGCGGCCACGTCGGGATCCATGATCTCGGCCACGCGGGCGTAGGAGGCCTCGCCGGAGGGTTGATCGAGGACGGCCTCCTCGGTGACGATTCCCACCACGCGCCCGTCGTTGTCCACCACGGGCAGCTCGCCCAGGCCGGTGCGGTGGAACATCGCGGCGGCCTGCTCCACGGTCTGGCGGGCGCGGAGCACGAGCGTGCAGGGCTGCATCACGTCGCGGGCCACGGTCCGTTCGAACATCTTGCCGGGCGCGGCCAGGTCGGCCCACAGGGCCGACTCCTCGTCGAACTGGCCGTAGGTCGCCACGCAGTTGCGGCCCGAGTGCTTGGCCATGACGAGGGCCCGCTCGGCCCGCTCCAGCAGCGCGTCGGGAGACCGGTCGTCGTCAGCCGGCGCCGCGACGCCGAAGCTGGCGGTCGCGCGCATCGGCTCGCCGTCCAGGTCGATCTCGGCGTCGGCCACCAGGCCGGCCGCGCGCTCGGCCCACTGGGCGGCTCCCTCGACGGTCGTGTCCGCGAGCAGGGCCGCGAAGCGGCCGCCTCCCAGGGAAGCCAGCAAGTGGGGCGAGGAGCAGAGCGGGAACAGGTCCCCGGCCACCGCGCGAATGACGCGATCGCCCGCCGCCCAACCCCGCGCGTCGTTGATCTGGCCGAGGAAGTCCACATCGATAAGCGCGCAAGCGGGCGGGTTGCGGTCGGGGCTCGGCTGGGCCAGCTCCTTGCGGATCCGCTCCTCGAGGACGTGCCGGTTGGGCAGACCGGTGTGCGGATCGACGTCGGCCTGGTCCCGCAACCGACGTTCGAACTCCAACACGCGGGCGCCGGCGCGGAGGCGGACCAGCAGCTCGGCATACACGATCGGCTTGGCGAGGAAGTCGTCGATGCCGGCCTCGATGGCCTGGGTGACCACCTCGAGGTCGGGCTTGTCGAGGATCAGGAACGTGAACGCGCGGGTCAGCGCGGTAGGCTGGCCTGCCAGCCGGGACAGGTCGCGGCCGCTCCGGGCGATCGCCTCGGAATCGACGATCAGGAAGTCTGGGGGGCGGCATTGAAGCACCGCCACCGCATGCTCCACGGCGGTCACCTGCCGCACGTCGTAGGCCAGGGCCCCGAGAAACCTGGAGAGATGCCGGAGCGTCCTGCGGTCGTCCGACAGGATCAGCACCTGCAAGCGTCGCGGCTTGGCGGAACCGCCCATGGTCGAGTCGTCTCCGGAATGCGGAGGGGGTGTCCTCAGCAGCGCAGCCGACGCGCACGACCCCCGAATCGGCGCGGCGGCGCGCGGCGGGCCCTCGACAAGTCTAGCTCAAAGCCGGCCCGGGGCTCGGCGCATGGGACCGCCGGCCGTCGGCCTGCCGGTTCCCCGCGCCCCCGCGGCCTCTCGGGCCGCCCCCGAGCGAGCGGGGGTCGGGAGCTATGCTATACTTTTGGTGCGATGCGCCCGTCCCGCGGATCTCCAGGATGAACACGCTGGAGCGGCGGGGGCGCAGGCATGCCGCGGAGCACCTCGTCTCGAACATCGGGAGCGCTACAGACGCCGCGGGCGGTGGGGCCGCACCGCACCCCCTCGTTTGCCGCCGGCGCGACCGGGCCGACTGGTTGGACGTTATGCAAACGCAACTGATGCACGAGCCTGCCGTGGGCCAGCCCTGGCTGGAGTACTATCCCACCGACGGCGGTCCTCCGGAGCAGGTCCCCCTGGAACAGACGCCCTTTTCGATCGGCCGCAACGAGTCCACCAACCTGCCTTTGCAGTCCACGCGGGTCTCGCGCGAGCACGCGGTCATCGTGGTCGAAGGCGACACCTACCGGGTGAAGGACCTGGGCAGCACCAACGGCACGTTCCTCAACGGGCAGCGGGTTCACGAGGCGCCCTTGAGCGACGGCGACATCCTTCTCGTCGCCGACGTCGAGTTCAACTTCTTCTGCGGCCACTCCCGGTTCCCGCGAGGCGCCGCCACCCAGGTCATGCAATTGGCCGACGATCTCGGCGCATCGTGCGATCCGGGCGTGGAGATGATTCGCGAGGTGCGCCGCCTGCACGAGGCCCTGATGCACCGCGGCGTGGAGAGCCTGTTCCAGCCGCTCGTGGATCTGGAGACGGGCAAGGTCGTCGGATACGAAGCGATTACCGAGGACCTGCGCGAGCTCCACATGCCTGCGGCGCGCCAGGCCGTGCTGGCCCTCGATTGCCGGCTCACCGCCCGGCTGCGTCAGATGCGGAGGATCGTGGCCGTGGAAGAGGCGGCGGTGTTGCCGGGGGAACTGGACGTCTTCGTTTCGCTCCATTCGTCGGAGATCGGCGCGGCCGGCCTGGTCGAATCGGTCGGGCGGCTGCGGGGCGCGCTCTCGCCGGGACAGCGCCTCGTCGTGCGCATGCCGGAGAGCGCGGTCTCCGACAGTCCTTACGCCTGCCGGCTTCGGCACCAGATGCGCGAGATGGGCATCGGGATCTCGCAGGACGGCTCCAGCGCCTCGGAGCTGGACGCCGGGCGCACCGCCGAGGTGCGGCCGGACTTCCTGGAGCTGGCGCCCACGCTCAGTAGCGGCATCGACCAGAATCCGCAGCGCAAGCGCCAGGTCGAAGCGGTCGTCGCCTCGGCCCGCAAGCTGGGCTGTCAGATCATCGCCACCGGGATCCAGACGCAGCCCGAGGCCGAGGCATGTCGCCAGCTCGGATGCCGCCTGGCGCAGGGGGACTTCTACGGCTGTCCCAAGCCCCTGCACGCCTGGCTCAACGCCGGCAGCCACTCGACCGGCACCGGCTTGCGCCTCCGCAAGACCTAGACGAAAGCGCCGACCGTGCCATCTTCCGTCCTCCGATCCCCCGAGCCGATCGCCGGTTATACGCTCAAGCAGCGCATCGGGGCCGGCGGCTACGGCGAGGTGTGGAAGGTGGACGCGCCGGGCGGTCTGACCAAGGCGATGAAGTTCGTCTTCGGCTGCCTGGATGAGCAGCGGGCGGCGTGCGAGCTGAAGGCCCTGAACCGAATCAAGGAGGTCCGCCACCCCTTTCTCCTCTCGTTGGAGCGGATCGAGGTGGTCGATGGCCAGTTGGTGATCATCACCGAGCTGGCGGACCAGAGCCTGAAAGACCGCTTCGAGGAGTGCAAGAAGCAGGGGGCGGCGGGCATCGGCCGTGCCGAGCTGCTCGTCTATCTCCGCGATGCGGCGGACGCACTGGACTACATGAGCGAGCACTACTCGCTCCAGCACCTCGACGTGAAACCCGAGAACCTCCTGGTCCTCGGCGGCCGCGTCAAGGTGGCCGACTTCGGGCTGGTCAAGGACATCCACGACGCGACGGTGTCGCTGATGGGAGGTCTCACGCCGATCTACGCCTCGCCCGAGGTCTATGAAGGGCGGCCGAGCCTGCACAGCGATCAGTACAGCCTGGCCATCGTTTACCAGGAGATGCTGACGGGCGTGCTGCCGTTTCCGGGTCGCACGCCCGCCCAACTGGCGGCCCAGCACCTCAACGCCAGACCGCGCCTCGGTCCGCTTCCCGAGGCGGACAAGGCCGCCGTGGCGCGGGCGCTCTCGAAGGATCCCGCGGACCGTTTCCCAAGCTGCCGCGCGATGGTCGAGGCCCTGCTCGACCCGGGGGGCGCGCGGGGCAGCCGACCCGACCCCGAACCGCCGACCGCCGAACAGGGCGACACCGCTTCGCTCACCGGCCACGCCACGCTCTCGGTCGAGGCGATCCGGCAGTCCGGCCAGCCGTCTGACGGACAGCCAGCCGACCCGTCGGCTCGGCACTCCAAGGCGGTCACCTCCGCGGCGTCGGAGGATCAGGACCCCTTCCGCGCGGGTCTGGAATCGTTGCGGACCCAGACCGCCCCGCCGTTGCATCGCGACGAGTACTCACCGACCGAAACCTACCGCGGCGTTGCCGACGATTCGCCGCACCCACCCGCCGCCGCCACCCCACCTCGGCATGGAAGCGCCGTTCACCGTGAGGCCACGCCGGGAGCCCGGCCGCGGGACAAGGCATCCGCCGCGTCCGCGGCCGGGGCACCGGCGGTTATCAACGCGGAACCGATCGTGGTCCGTCCCGGCGAAGCCCGGTTTCGGCCCACGCTGGTCGTCGGCGTCGGCGGTCTGGCCGCCCGGGTCCTGCGGCAATTTCGGGGACGGCTGCACGACCGCTTCGGCCGCGCCGACGCCTTGCCGGCCGTGCAGACCTTGCTCATCGACTCCGACGCGAAGGCGTGCGCCGCGGCTGCCCGCGGCGACGAGGCCACCGCCCTGGGACACGCCGACACGGTGCCGGCGCCACTGCGCGCACCCCATGAGTACCGGAACGCCTCGCGCAAGCTCTTGGGATGGCTCAGCCGCCGATGGCTCTACAACATCCCGCGGTCGCTCCAGACCGAGGGAATCCGACCGCTGGGCCGTCTCGCCCTCGTGGACCATGCCGCCCAGATCGTGGATCGGCTGCGCCAGATGCTCAAGGACGTGGCCTCCCCCGACGCCCACTACGCCTCGGCCAGAGTCCTTGGCCTGGAGCCGGCCGAAGGCCCGCCCCGGGTGTTCGTCGTGTCGTCGATCTGCGGCGGGACGGGCAGCGGCATGGTCCTCGACTTGGGCTACGCCATCCGCGAGATCCTTGGCGAGATCGGATACGACGACGCCCCGTCGTTCGTCCACGGTCTGCTGGTGTACGGGACCGGGCGTGGACCGAACGAGAAGCAGGTCGCGGCCGCGAACGCCCACAGCCTACTGACCGAGCTCAGCCACTGCGCGGCGATCGGGCATCCCGGCGATCCGGCGCTCCAATTGCCGGCCTCGCCCGCCGGGACCCCGGCATTCGATACGACCCATCTCCTGCACCTGGGCGACGAACTCGACGAGAGCCAGTTCGAATCGGGCGTGGAGCAGTTAGCCGACTATCTGTTCCTCAACGCCGCCACGAGCTCGTCGGCCTTCTTCGATCGGTGCCGGGACGACAGCCTCCAGTGCCTTCGCGAAACCGGTCGCCCCGACCTGAGGACCTTCGGGCTGCGCCAGGTGGGTACTTCCCAGTCGGGCGTGTTGGGTACGGCGATGAAACTGCTGGCTCGGACGATCGTCGAGCGGTGGCTCGGTCGCCGACAGGAACCGGAGCAGGGGGGGACCAAGCCCGGATTGGGCGGACCCAGGCCCTTGCCCTCCAAACAGACGAGCCCTGCCGAGCCCCCAGTGGATGAGGAGTTCGAGCAGCACGCGGCAAGGATCGGGATCAATCGGGAGGCCTTCGTGGAGATCGCCCGCGAGGTGATCACCGTGCATCTCGGCGCCGAGCCGGACGAGTTCTTCAGCGAGTTGTTCAACCAGTTCCTCGACCAGGCCGGGAACGACGGCGGGGGCGCAGGCCCTTCCGCGGCCGGACTGCTGCGGGCCATTCGCGAGGCGTTGGGCCTGGAAGCGGAGGACGGCGAGTCCGAGGCGCCCAACTGCGAGGTACGCCAGCCCGGCATCGAGGCTCCGATTCGTCGGCTGGGAAGCCCCCGGGCCGAGGCCGTCGGCGCCTGGATCCTCAAGCGAGTCGATGCCCCGGACGCGGGGTTGCCGCGGGCCCGTCAGGCGGCCGGTTGGTTCATCGCCCGGCTTCGCGCCATCGAGCAGGAGTTGCGTACCTCGTCGCAGACCCTCCAGACGGCCGTGGAGTCGTTTCAGAATTCGCTGCTCGACCCGAGATCCACAGACCGCGCCCACGTCAAGTCGTGGCTTTCCTTTGGACGCGTGAAGCGCGAGGGACCGAAGCTCGACGAGGGGTGGATGCAGTACGCTCAGGCCCGCGTCGAGCAGCTCGTGCTTTCGGCAGCCATCCTTCTCGCCCGTGTGATCCGCGCCCAGGTCTCGCAGGTCGGCGACCGTCTGGCCGACCTCCAGCGCGAGCTGACGCACCTGGCCGACCAGTTCGACGTGCCCTCGGGATGGGGCGGGGCCAGGCGCGAGCTGGGACTCTCTCCGGCCGAAGAGGCCCGGCAGGAGATCGCCCGTGCCCTGAGGGCCCGGGTCGGGGACATGGCCTCGTCCCTGGAGTCGCATCTCCGCGAGTCGCTCCTGACGCCTCATGGAGGGTTGTGTGGGCTGCTCGAGCACGGGGCCGCCCTGCGACCGAAGCTGGTCCGGTCCTTGCGCGCCGAATCGCGGACCGCGGTTTCCCGCGCGCTGAACGAGATCCGGGTCGCGGGCGCGCTGGCAGGCGGCGATTCGCAGGAGGAAGACAGCCGGCCCTTCCGCGAGTGCTTTGAGGAATGCCGTCCCCGCCTGATGGACTGCGGCGGGACGCGCCGGCTGCTGATCATCTGTCCCGACGACGCCGTCGAGGCCACGCGCCGCGAGGCAGCCGAGGCAGGGCTCCAGCCGCAGCCCACCGTGCTGCCCGATGCCAGCGGCGTGCTCCTCATGTGCCAGGAGGTCGAGCGGATCGGCATCGACAAGGCCGCTCAGGAGATCATCGAAGACCGCCGCGATATCCTGGAGATCTCCGGCCGCGTTCACACCCGCGTGGACATCGCTTGGCGGAAGCTCACGCGCTAAACCGCCGTGCGTGATCCCGGGGAAAGGGGGCAGGACCCCCTCTGCCCAAGCGGCCCGAAGGGGGGTTCGCACCGAGCCGTCCTGAGCCCTTCCACCTCCCAGGAAGGCGCACGGCTACTTGGCCGACGCCCCCACGTCGGGCATGTCTCGAGTTCCGGTTTCGGTCGGGCCGCGGTCCCACCCAGCCTCGCCAGCGCGGCGCGGCGACTCATCCGTGGGTTGACGGACGGGCCCGTGATCACCTCCGAGTGCTGGGGACGGCGAGGTCGTCCTGTTCCGGCCCGCGCAGCGCGGCCAGGGCGTCCAGCACCTTGACGCGAACGAGGTCGGCTCGGGACCGGTCTTTGGGGTCGTGCCACTGGAGCCGGGCGGCGCCTCGGGCGTCGAGCACGTCGGCCCCCGCGGTCGCGAGCAGACGCTCGGCCGACGAGAGGCTCGGCCCCGTCTTGCCGTCGGCCCTGGCCGCTTCGACGGCCCGTTGGAGCATCCGAAGCGTCTCGTAGTCCTCAACGCTCTCGCGAATCGCCTCCATGTGCTTGCCCGGCGTGACGGTCGTCTGGTCGAGAAACAACGGCGTGTAGGGGCCTGCCTTGGCCAGATACTCGTTCCAGGAGCTCGCCCCGCTGTTGTCGCCGAATGCCCAGAAGAAGCTTCCTCGGCCACCGTACCGCCAGCAGTGCCAGGCCTGGAGGCGGTAGTAGCTGTACGGGTCGAGGAGCCGGGCTGGGCCGCTGCACGAGTACGAGTGAAGGGTTTTGCCGCGGCGCTGCAGGTCGAGATAGAAATCCTCCAGAAGCTTGCCCTGGGCGAGCCACATGGGCCGGTTTGGGCAGAGCACGTCGCACACCTCGAAGAGCTCCGGCGGGGCCTTGCCCGGATCGCGGTAGGTTGGGTCCAGCCAAAGGATCACTTCCGGCTGGGCCTTCTTGATCGCCCGAGCCCAACACAGCAGCGCCGAGAGATCCGTGCCCTCGTGCGGCTCATCGTGGATCAGCAGGGCGAGTTGGCTCGGCCGGACGCCCTTGGCTTGCAAGTGGTCGACCCACGCCGTGATCCATGTGCCCACGCGCCGGTCGAACTCAGATGTGCCCAGCCTCGCTTTGGCGAAGCCCGCTTTCGACGTGCCCGAGTAGTTCCCCTGCGAGAGAAACACCATATACATGCGGGCGTCGGGCCAATCGGCGAGCCAGGCGTCCATCTCGGCCGTCTCCAGCTCGATGGTGTCGGGGTCATCCGGCGCAAAGCGGAACTTCATCATCACCGAGGAAGTTGCCCATGGGGCATTGACGAAACGGTCGCGGAGATGGCGGACGAGGTCCGCGCGGTTTTTCGCCGTGACCCCGTAGCGCCCCGAGCCGTTCGTGTAGCTCCATCCGCCCACGAGCAACGTCGTCTCCTCCGGGAAACGAAACGGGTACACTCTTAGCTTGACGGGGACACGGAGCGGATCACAGCGGCGGGTGGAGAGGACGACGCGTCCCTCGTGGAGTCCGGCGCAAAGATCCGTCACGTGAAAGGTGAGCCACACCTGGCGCACCAGACCGGGCAGCACGCGCACTTTCCACGCGTCGCCCTGGCGGCCCGCCTTCGGGAGAGCCGCGGCCACGGGAACGCCCCGACCCGTGTCGGTCCAGGCGACTTCGTGAACCGCGAGGTAAACCGGGGCCGGTGACTCCGGGAGCCCTTCGAACGAGAGCCGCACTTCGATCGGCTCCGGGCCCGCGTTGGCTAGATTAACCGCCGCAGCGCGGTATTCGCCCAGCATCGTGTGCACCTCGACCGCCACGTCGTTCCTTGTGGGCGGCGGAGCGAACGGATCGACGGGGTCCCACGTGGGAGCGGCCCAGGCGCTGAACGGCTGGCGCTCCATCGCGCGCCATAGCGCGGCCTGAACCGCCAGCAGCCGCGCGTGGTCTTCGCTCAGCGGGAGCACCAAGCGGGAAGACGCGTCCATCGGCACCGCATCGGGCTTGAGCCTTTCGCGAAGTGCTCGCAGACTCGCCAGAAGCGGCTCGCGCGCTGACGCGTCGGCCAGCGTCGCCTCGCGGATCGCCTTCTCCACGGCGGCCGCGTCGGACTGGAACCGGTGGCGGAGACTCGACCGCGTACGCCAGTGGACGAACAACTCCTCGGCCTTGACGATCGGGCCGGCGGGCTGCTCGTCGAGAAGGGTATCGGGGCCGCGGAGAACCTCGACCTCGTCGGTGAAAATGTAGGGGCCGCCTGCCTTGGGGATGATCACGAACTGAACGTATCGGCCCCGCGTGGCCAGCGCGTCGGTGGCCAGGCGACGGATGGCGTATCCTTCCGGCCATGGCCCGACGCGCTTGTGGTCCAAGGACACGAGGTCGCCCGCGTCGCGGAACACCTTCCCATCGTCGCTGACCAGGATCCGCACCGCGGCCGGCCAGGTCACGCCGGCCTTGCCTGCGGCAGTGGTCATGGCCGCGCCGGCGACGGGCTCGAGCCGGCCCAGATCGACCGTGACGGTGGCATAGGGCGCCGAGGTCCAGCCCACCGTGCCTCTCTGCGTCCAGAAGTACGACTGCGTGGACTCGCCGTCGGTCAGCTGAATCCCGTCGCCAGGACCGGTGCAGTGCTTGTAGCGCGGCGCAGGCCAGAGGGTGTAGGACTTGCCCAGGGCAAGATTCGCCTGCGGCGCTTCACCCCGAGTAACGGTCGGCATCAGGGCGAGGAGCGTTATGGCGGCCAACGCCATGGGCCGACGGTTCGACTGCCGATACCGGATCGTACGGTTCATAGGACTCTCCTGGTCGTCTTGGCCCCGTCGGTCGCCCCCGCGGAGTCGGCGTCGCGCTGACGCTGCACGCCGGCCCGGCGAGCCAGACAAATGACCTCGCGGGCACTCGCCACGTCGCGAGGTCCCTCGCCAGCGCGCGGTCTTCGGGGCGGGCCTTCGGGGCCGACCACGGCGAGGCGGTACCCCGCGGCGCGCCGGCGTGCTGGAGGTGCTTCTACTCCGCGGCCTGCTCTTCCCCTCTCCCGCACCCGGGGAAGGGGGGCTGGGTGATCTCAGTGCCGCTTCGCGGCTTTCGACTTCTCATCGACTGTGTAAAACACCCCAGCCCGCGGCACGTCGGCCTTGAACAGGGCGAAGCCGGGCAGCGTGATCGTCACGCCGCGGCGGTCCTCCAGGGGCGAATGGGCGTAAATAAGCCAGCGGCGCGAGCCCTTCTCGCCCAGCTCCAGGGCCATGGAGAAGACGGGGATGTTCGTCTTCTGGTCCCACGGCCGCGGGGCATCGAGGTCCGTGTCGAGCAGGAACCAGCGGTTCACGTTGCGGTACTTCTCCGGCACGTTCTCCTGGTACGGGTGCTCATGGGCGGTGTTGGGCACTAACTGCCCGTGGCGCCAGAACTCGACCAGCGTGGCGTCGTGGTGGACGCGATCTACGGAAGCGAGGAGGCGGTCGAAGAACGGGCGCCACGGCTCCAGCGGCACGGTGCTGCCGCGGAACTCGCGGACCACGCGCGGTCGCAACAGCCACAGGCCGAACTGCACCCAGCCCTCGAAGCGGTCGGGCGTGTAGGTCTGCCCGTCCTTCATGTACTGGCAGGCCTTGGAGTTCTTCAGGAACTCAGGGTCGTAGCCCATGCCGGGCTTCCACTTGCCCTGGTTGCCGTCCCACAGCGAGACCTCCCACCAGAAGTCCGGGTTGACCTTCCAGGCCTCTTCGAGCTGGAAGATCCAGTTCATGGACTGGACCTGGGTCGACCACACCCAGTGGTCGCGGTTGGGGCACCAGTTGTGGGTGTAGTAGGAGGGGCTGCCGCCGTGCCAGATGTGCCAGTCGGGGCTGGTCCACTCGTCGGTGATCAGGGAGTACTCCTTCCAGCCCGACCACCTCCCGAAGTGCGACGGCCCGAACGCCCCATAGCCCACGAACCGCACGTTCTTCTTCCAGGTCTCGCTCACCAGGGCCTCGCGCATGGCCTGGAACATCACCGGATAGCGCTCCATCCAACCGCGCGCCACCACTTCGCGCATGAACTTCTTGGGCTTGCCCTTGCCGTACCTGTCGAGGTACCGCTTCGACAGCTCCTCGACCTGGTGCCAGCGGAGGTCCGGGGCCTCGTTGTTCGAGACGAACAGCACCAGCGGCGGGTCGGGATAGAGCTGTTGGAGCTTCTTCATGGCCGGCGTATCGACGTAGACTTCGGCCGGGTCGCGCCACGGATCGATGGGCCCGAAGGGGCTGAGCTTGCCGATGGCCTTGCCGTCGGGCCGGATCACCGCCGGGCATTCTTCGGCCGGTCGCGCGCGGTACTGCTTGCCGACCAGCATCGCCTCCCACTGCGTCCCGCGAAACGAGATCGGGAGCTTTAGCTGCCGGCACAGCCCGAGGAGCTCGCCGTAGTACTCGTGGAACCTGGCGGCGGCCTTCTCGTCTTTGTCCGGATCGCCCTTGGGCCAGCCCATCCACGGCAGCAGGTAGTGGCCCTCCTGGAGCAACTCGATCTGATACTGCGGGGTCCAGCCACGGCCCTGGCTTCCCATGTTCCAGTGGCTCAACAGCGGCAGGGGGCGGCCGGTCTCGCCCCGGGGCGGCAGCAGGGCCTCGCGGCGGATGCGGGCGGCTCGCGAGCGGCCGCTGCAGCGAGCGCCGTGCCGGTCGCGAGCGAGAAGACCAGCAGCACGAGGACCGGCCGGAAAGCGGGGAATCCTGCTCCTCGAACGACGTGTGTTGCGCGGTGGATCATGGTGGGCGACTCCGGCGGAGGGTGGCGGGAACGCGACTGTTCAACCTGTCCCGGATGAAACTAACCGCGCGCGGGTCGGGCGGCAAGCGCCCCTGGCTTCAGTCTGCCCCCGGCGCCCCGAGGCACTGCACCGTGCCGTCTTTCAGGCTCAGGTAGAGCCGCTGCTGGGCCGCGGCCATGCCGTCGAAGACCGGCTCGGCCGGCAAATCGTACTCCGCGAGGGTCTCCCCCCGTTCGACGCCGATCGCGCGGAGCACCGAGGGCCGCGGGTCGGGACAGGCCGCGTCGAGGGGCCTGCCGGTGCGCTCCTCGATGGCCACGCGATCGAGCCAGCCGGCCGCCATCAGCAGATCGCCGGTCAGCACCAGGGCGCGGGGCTGAAAGGGCTGCTCGACCGCCCAGAGCTCGCTGTCGGCCGTCGCGGCGGTCCGCTTGCCCTGGCGGTTGGCCATCGCGTACATCCGCGTGCCGACGGGGAACCACTCGGCTCGATAGCGCGAGTACTTCTGGTGAAGATGCCCGTCGTGGGTCGGGGGGTGCAGGCTCCCTGTATGCTTCAGCCAGGTGTAAGGATTCTGCACGCCGCAGGCGATCCGGTCGTTGAATGCGAGCAGCTTGCCCGAGGGGAAGCGGTCGCCGCGCCCGCGAGCCCGGGCCCCGCCCGCGTTGCGGTGGACGTCGATCCGGCCGGGATAGCCAAGGCACCAGTTCTGCCGGTGCGCCCAGCAGTCCTCCAGCAGCCCCGTGGTGGCCAGAAGCGTCTTCAACTCGGACTTCTCGCGCTGAACCAGCGATCGGTCGAACTGGACCTGGCGCATGTTAAGCGTCTCGCCATCGGAGACGAGGACGTCGGCCAGGGCGCCGGTGGACCGGGCCTCGGGCTTGCCTTGCCCTGGGCGGACGGGCTCGGCCGCGACGCGGGCCTCGTGGAGTTTCTCGCCGGTGTACACGTCGAGCCCCAGCAGGCGGATGCCGCCGTCCAGGTAGGAGGAGCGCCCGGCCGCGCAGTAGGCCACGCCGTCGACAACCAGCACGCTGCCGGAGATCGGCCAGACCGATTCCAGCCGGTTGTCCGCCACCACGCGGCGATCGACCGGCGCGGCCCGGAGTCGCCAGGCGAGCTCGCCGTCGGACGCCCGCAGGCAATACACGCGGCCGTCGCCGCAGCCGAACACGCACAGGCCGTCCCACACGGTGGGCGGCGAGTCCACGCGCCCGGAAGCCACGAACTGCCAAAGGGTCTTGCCCGTCGCCGCGTCGAGACAGTGGACCGCGTGCGCGTCCTTCTCGCACACCAGGAGTCGGCCGCCGGCGATCACCGGAGCGGTGAGTCCCTCGCCGACCGGCGCCTTCCAGAGCGTTTCGAGCTTGGCAGGAAGACGCGTCTGGGTCGATCCGCTGCGCGTGAGATCGGCCCGATAGGTCGGCCAGTCTTCGGCCTCGCCGCACCGCACGGGTGCATGCCAGGCACGGCCTGCTTCCTTCGCCGGCTCGGCCGAAGCCGCAGTCCGCTGCGGGGCCTTTCCTTTGGCGGCCACGTCAACATACGCCGGGCCCTCAACGAGCGGGTCCACGGCCGGCAGTTCCGCGTCGTCGAGCGAGCTGCGGGCTGCCAGTGCGCAGAAGCCGTTGAGCTTGATGAAGTTGAAGCACTGGCACGGGTCGGGCGGGACGTAGATCAAGCCGTTGGCCGGCATCACGCCATACTGGCAGGCCCCGCGCAGGTGCCAGTTGTTCACGTGGTCCTCGCCTTTGAGGTCAACGTACTCCAGGCCCCGGCGCCCGCAGATCAGGTAGCGCTGGGTGGCCTTGTTGCGATAGCAGCGATGGTGGTGGCCGCCGGGCAGGAGCTTGCTGCGCGGCAGCGAGCGCTTCACTTCGCCGGTGTGGAGATCCATGCCCCAGATCTCGGCGCCGCCTCGACCCAGGAAGCTCTCGCGCGGGATGTTGACGCCCGAGGCGATCTTGCCGTCGCGCCCCAGCTTGTTGCCGCGCCAGATGGCGGCGGTCATGGGGATCGACCACGCCAGCCCGTCGATGGCGAACAGGTCGCCCGGCGAGGCGAATCCGATCGCGCCCCCATGCTCCCAGAGCTTCTCGCCCTCCTCGATCGAAAACGCGGCGAGTCGGTCCCAGGTGAGGCACATGATCACGTCGTTACTGGCCACGACGGTCGGGGCGTAGTTGCGCAGGAAGAGCCCCTCGGTGGGAAAGGACGTCTTCCACTGCTCTTCGCCGGTCTCCGCATCGAGGCAGTGCAGGCACTCGTTGTCCAGGTAGAAGGCCCGCTCGCCCAGCGCGCAGAGCGAAAGCGGGGCGAGATAGGCCAGATTCTCGCCCGTCTTCTTCCACCGCATGTCGCCCGACTCGGCGTCGTAGGCCACGATCGACTTGGCCACCTCGGCCTTGCGGTCGACGCTGAGCTCCCAGTAGCCGTAGACCTTGGGCGCCTCGTCGTTGACCAGGCTCGGGTCGCCGATCACGGCCAGCAGCGTGCCGTCGTGGAGGATCAGTTCTTCGGTCCTCTCCGAGCCCGGATAGGTGAGCAGCGTTCTGCCCGTGGCCGCGTCGAGCATGGTGATCGGGGCGTCGAGGCCCAGGGTCACCAGCACGCGGTCCCCCACCGAGACCAGGCGCCGCGTCATCTGCGTGGGGCCGGTGCGGAAGAAGTGCAGGTGCGTGACCCAGGTGGGGATGTCGCGCTTCCAGAGCAGGACGCCGTTGAACGCGTCGCGGGCGACGAGTCTCCAACTCGCGGGGCGATGGATCAGCGACGTGGGCCCTTCGTCGAAGATGTAGAACACGCGTCCTCCGCTGGAAGTCATCACGCTGGTGCTCGACAGGGCGTCGTGATCCCGCGCCCGCTTCGGACCGGCCATCCACTGAACCCGGCGCGGCGAGCCGACCCGGTCGTCCTTCGACACCGCGTTGCCGCTGGCGTCGTAGAGGAAATGCGTCCAGTCGTCGAACGTGTCGGGGCAGGGCTTCTCCAGCCTGGTCCAAGGCTGCGAATCGAGCGTGACGGACGAGGCCTTCAGCCCGGGGGCGTCCGGCTTCAGGTCGCGTCCCCCGCGAACGAGAGCCACACCGCGCGGCGCGAGCACTCGGGCGATCTCCTCCGCGCTGAGCTTGGAGCCGTCGTCGGAGACGACGAGCAGATCGACCAGGTCGTCCACGTAAGGGAGTTGGCGCCCGTCGAACGTATCGAAGGAGGCCCTGCCGGAGAGGCCTGCCTTGCGCACGTAGTCTTGCGCCGCGGAGACCAAGGCGGCATCCTCGTCGAGGCCCTGCACAAGGTAGGACTCCGTCGCGCTCCAAGCGGCGGTGAGCTCACCCCCACCGCAACCGACGTGCGCGACCAGCCCGCCCTGGACGCCGGAGGCCGCGAGGATGTCCTCCGCCGAGGGCCCGGCAAGGGCGCGCGAGCTGGCGAATGCGAGAAAAGCCGAAACCAGGATGGGCAATCGGACGAGCATGGCGGGTCCTCCCGGGGCCAGGGTTGCCCGTGTATTGGTAACCCGGCGCCGTCCGCCCGTCAACGAGAATCGCCGCGCGGGCGTCAGTCCGGCAGGGGCTTGCCCTTGGTCTCGGGCGCCAGCCACACGGCGGCCATTCCGACCAGATAGACCAGCGTGATCGCGGCGCAGGCCAGGCCGTAATTGCCGCCGAAGAGGCTGACCATCTGCCCGGTCGTCAGAGCGCCCGCCGCGGCAAGGATGCGGCCGGAGTTGTAGGTCAACCCGGTCCCTACGGCGCGGACCCGGGTGGGATAGAGCTCCGGGAGATACAGGGGCAGGAAGCCGTAGAACGACACCACGGCCACGCCGGTGACGAAGACCATAGCCACGAACAGCAGGCTGTAGGCGTGAAAGCTGAGGAACAGGATCTGGCAGGCGGCCAGCGCAGCGAGGTTGAGGAGGAAGTAGGCCGGGCGGCGTCCCATGCGGCTGCCCAAGAGCGGCCCCAGCAGGCACCCGAGGATCGCCCCGCCGGAAAACGCGAACTGGAACACGGCCTTGGCGTGCGGCATCTTCCCCTCGGTGAGCCGGTCGGTCCACAGCGGCCCGAAGCTCGTGGCCGCGGCCCAGGTCCCGATCATCGTGACCGAGCTGAACAGGATGGCCAGCAGCGTGGACCTAAGGAGCGGCGGCGTGAAGATCGCGCGCAAGGGGTTGATCCTCGCGGCCGCGTCGGTCAGCGAGCGCTTCCATCGCTGCGACTCGGGCACGAAGAGGATCACGAACACGGCCAACAGGCCCGGCGCCAGCCCGGCGAGCATCATCCAGCGCCAGTTCTCCGTGGTGATGGGCATGGCCCAGCCGACCGCGGCGATCAGCAGCAGGCCGACGTTGTTGGCCGCGCCGATCACGCCGGCCAGGATCGGCCGGTGGCGCTCGGGCCAGCATTCCATGACCAGCGAGACGCCCAGCGACCACTGTCCTCCCATGCCCACCGCGCCGAGGAACCGGAGCGCCCCGAGCTGCCACGGGGCCGTGGCGAAGAAGCAGGCCCCCGTGAACGCCGAGTAGGCCAGGATGCTGATCGCCATCGAGCGGACGCGTCCGATCCGGTCCCCCATCCAGCCGAAGACCAGACCGCCCGCCGCTGCGCCCAACAGGAACGTGGCCGCGAGGTAGCCGTTCCACGGCCCGATCACGCGGTCGTCGGCCAGTCGCAGCAGGTCCTGAAGCGCCGGCCGGGCGACGATGGGAAAGAGCCCCATCTCCACGCCGTCGAACATCCAGCCGAGGAAGGCGGCGATGAGCACCAGCCACTGATCTCGGGTCAGGCGGGCCTGGTCGGCCATGCGGGGCTCCGATCGGGAAGGGGCCGCGGTGGGGGCTACTGCCGGTGGGTGGGGCGGTTCCGGCGGTCTCCGAGCAGCTTCCGGGGGTTTTCGCATACCATCGTGCGCAGATCGTCCTCGGCGAATCCGGCCTCGCGGAGCCGCTCGAGCCAACGGCCGAACGCCTCGACCGGCGGGCCGTTGCCCGGCTGCCCGAAGTCCGACGACAGGACCACGCCGGCCGGCCCCACCGCGCGGAGCTGGTCGCAGAATGCTCCCCAGGGGAGCGGGCGCGGGCAACACTCGGTGACGGCCATGAAGGAGTGTTCCACGAGGGCCCCGCGCGCGACCGCCTCGCGCTGGTCCGCGACCGACATGTCGGGCACGGGCTCCGAGGCGTGTGTGACGATCGTCCGTCTGACGCCGCGCCCGGCGCCTAATTCGACGAGGGCGAGCGACTCCTCGGGACTGAGGTGCCCGGTGGCCAGGACCGCGTCGTGGGCGGCCACGAGGTCGACGATCGCCACGACCTGCGGCAGGATCCGCCCCCGCGGGTCGAAGATCGTCAGCCCGCTGAAGTCCGACTTCGGGCGGGAATAGGCCGCGGGGAAGCTGTCCGGCCCCATCGTGGCGATCTGATGCCGGGCGGCGTACGTGGGGAAGAAGACGACGTCGACTCCGCGGCGCAGGCCGGCCTCGACCGCGCACGGGTTGAGGCCGCCGACAGGTGGGTTCAGCGCGATCGCCCCGTGGACGCGCGCGGCGCCCTGAGCCTGCCGGTCGAGCGCCCACGCGATCGCGGCTGTGCACCCGCAGTGGTCCTTGAGCACGATGTCCGCCATGCCCGCCCCGCGCGCGGCCTCGGCCAGCTCGACGGCGTCCATCGCCCGGGGCACGACGTCGGGGCCGAAGTGGACGTGCAGGTCGCAGGCGCCTTGGAGGAGCGGGGAGGGAAGCATGGGTTACGCCGGGGCACGGGCCGGGGTGGACGCGCTTCGGCCCGCAGCCAGCACCGTCTGCAAGGCGCGGAGCAGGCGATCGACGTTCTCAGGCCGGGCCGTGTGTCCCATCAGGCCGATCCGCCAGATCTTGCCGGCCAGCGGCCCCAGGCCCGGTCCGATCTCGATGTCGTGCTCATCCAGGAGCATCCTTCGCACGACCGCCTCATCGACGCCGGCCGGCACCTTGACGGAGTTGAGCATGGGCAGGCGGCATTCCGGCTCGACGAGCATTTCCAGTCCCAGCCCGGCCAGCCCGGCCACGAGCCGCTCGTGGACCGCCCGATGTCGGCGGAACACGTTCTCCAGCCCTTCCCGAAGAGCGCATCCCAGCGCGGCGTGCAAGGCGTAGAGCATGTTGATCGGGGCGGTGTGATGATAGACCCGCGTGGCGCCCTCCCAGTACCGGACGATCATCGAGAGGTCGAGATACCAGTTGGGAACGTTGTTCCTGCGGGCCTTGAGCTTCTCCACGGCACGCTCGGAGAAGCTCACCGGTGCCAGGCCCGGGGGGCAGGAGAGGCACTTCTGCGTGCCGCTGTAGATCGCGTCGGCGCCCCAGGCGTCGGTGGCGATCTCCATCCCGCCCAGGCTGGTCACCGTGTCGACCAGGTAGAGGGCACCGGTGGGGCGAACCGCCTGGCCGATGTCGGCCACCGGATTGCACACGCCCGTGGAGGTCTCGGCATGGACCACGGCCACGATGCGGTACGGCTTCTCCGCGATCTTGCCTGCCACGGCGGCGGGGAGCACGGGCGAGCCCCAGGGCGCCTCGATGGTCTCGACCTCGGCCCCCAGCCGGCCGGCCACGTCGGCCATGCGCAAGCCGAACGCCCCGTTGATCGCCACGAGCACGCGGTCGCCCGGCTCGACGAGGTTGACGAAGCACGTCTCCATCCCCGCAGACCCTGTGCCGCTGATCGGCAGTGTGAGGCGGTTCCCGGTCTTCAGCACCTGCCTCAACTGGTCCTGAATGGCTTCCATGATGGCCAGGAAGCGCGGGTCGAGGTGGCCGACCGTGGGCAGGGCCAACGCGGAGTAGACCTCCGGCGGCACGCAGGACGGTCCCGGGCCCATGAGGAGCGTTTCATTAAGTCGGTCGAAGAGGTCGGCCATGATTTCTGCTTGCTGGGAAGGCGATTCGAATGCGTGAGGAACTCGACGATAGGCTGCCCCCTGGGCTGGGTATCCTCTGTCAATCGGTCTGTTTCTACTCTGCTGAGGCCATCGACGCCAGGACGTCGCGTATCCGCCGGATCGCCCTCTCCAGGTTCTCCAGGCAGTTGGCGTAGCAGAGCCGCAGGTAGCCCTCGCCCCGGGCTCCGAACGCCGTGCCCGGCAGGACCGCCACGCCCGCCTCCTCGAGCAGGAGGTCCGCCAGCTCGCTGCTCGAACGCCCCAGGCCCGTGACGTTGGGGAAGGCGTAGAACGCCCCCTGGGGCATGAGACATCGCACGCCGGGGATCGAGTTGAGCCCGGCCACCAGGCAGTCGCGGCGCCGCTGGTACTCGGCCATCATGCGATCGACGGGCTGCTGCGGACCGCGCAGTGCTTCCAGCCCGGCGACCTGCGTGAAGTGCGCCGTGCAGCCCACGGCGTGGACCAGCAGAGTGCTTACTTTCTCGGCGAGGGCCTCGGGCATGATGCCATAGCCCAGGCGCCAGCCGGTCATGGCGTAGGTCTTGGAGAACCCGTCCACGATCACGGTCCGCCCGGCCATCCCGTCTAGGGCGGCGATGCTCGGCGCGGTGCGCCCGTCGTAGGTCATGCGGGCATAGACTTCGTCGGAGAGAACCCAGCATTCGTGACGGCATGCGGCCTCGGCCACGCACTCCAGATCGACTCTCGGCATCACACCGCCCGTCGGATTGCTGGGCGAGTTGAGGATGACCATCCGCGCGCGGGGCGAGAGCCTCGCGCGCAGCGCTTCGAGGTCGAACGAGAAGCCGCTCTCTTCAACCAGCGGGACGGGAACGGGCACGCCGCCGGCCAGGGCGATCGTGGCTTCGTAGGTGGGGAAGCCGGGGTCGGGATAGAGCACTTCGTCGCCGGGCTCCACGAGAGCCAGGGTAGGAAACACCAGGTGCGGCTTGGCTCCCGGGGCGACGACGACGTTCTCCGGCCGGACCTCGATCCCGCGCCGCTTCGACGCGTCCTCGGCGATGGCCTCGCGCAGCTCGCGGATGCCGGGCGTGGGGGTATACCGGGTATGGCCGGCGGCGATCGCGTCCATCCCCGCCCGACAGACGTCCGGATTGGTGGGGAAGTCCGGCTCGCCGATCTCCAGGTGGATGATGTCGCGCCCCTGGCGCTCCAGCTCCTGGGCTCGGGCCAGCACGCGGTAGGCGCCTTCCGGCCGAAGCGAGGCGACCCGCGAGGCCATCCGGATCTCGGGCGGGGTGGGTTGCTTGGTTATGGGGGATGGTTTCACGGCGGCCAGGCGTAGGGGAGGATAATCGGGAGCTGGCGACTTGCAGCGGGCCGATACGCCGCTTATAGTGCTCATCTGATGAGCTGTCAAGGACCGGGGAAGTGGCGCCTTGGGACGAGCCGCCTCTTGGGCGACTCGTGTGCTGCCAAGTTCGTTGACATCTCATCAGATGAGTGGTATATCTAGCGCCCTCGGGTCGTCCCCTCACTTTCGGAGTTGATCGGCATGAAGACGGTTGTCAGGCGGATCTCCGCGCCGGAGGCTATCGTTTGCCACCTTCTGGAGCGGATCCGCCGCGGGGATTTCGGCCCTGGCGCGCGACTGCCCAGCGAGCGCGAATTGCAGGAAGAGCTGGGCGTGGGGCGGCTCTCGCTTCGGGAGGCCCTGGCCCGGCTCAGCGCGCTCGGCGTCATCCGCGTGGAGCATGGGCGCGGGGCCTTCGTGCAGAAGCAGGTCAACGGTGAGGCCTTGAACCAGGCGCTCGTGCCGCTGTTTCCCGAGCGGAGCGTGAAGGCGCTGCAAGACCTGGTGGATGCTCGGGCGCTGATCGAGGGTGAGTTGGCGGCTCTGGCCGCGGCTCGTCGGAGCAAAGCGGACGTGGATCGGCTTCGCGCGGTGCTGGATCAGCCTGGCGCGACCCGGCAGAGCGATTCCGGCCTGGCGGAGCTTGACTACCGCTTCCATCGCGAGGTGGCCGAGGTGGCAGACAACGAGTTCCTGGCCGTGATGCTGGAGGCCCTCTCCGATCACATCCGCAACTTCCTGCTGCATTACGTGCGCGCACACGGCGATGCCGATAGCGTGATCGACCGCCACCGGCCTATCCTGGAGGCAATCGCCACGGGCGATCCGGAGCGGGCGCGGGATTGCGCCCGCAAGCACGTGGAAATCTGCAAATCAAGCCTGGAGGCGTACGTCAAGAGCCGCCAGCCTGCTGGCAACGAGGAGGAGACATCATGAGGCAGACACCTGCTACCGCGGTGCTGCTGAGTCTTGCGGCGACGCTGGCGCTGTGCGCTGCGGCGCACGGGAAGAAGACGGCGGACACCAGGCTTGACCGACCGCCCCTGGAAACAGCACGCCAGATTCTCACCGCGCTCGACGACGCCGAGACCGATGGCAAGATCGCTGCTTTGGGTGGGCATCTGGCGACCAGTCCCCAGGAGTGCGAGCAAGTCCTCGCGGCGCTGGCGGAAGACGAGTCGATTGAGGCCGCCACGCTGCGAGCGGAGCTTCTTGTGTGGGCTGCCCGGGGCGAGCCGGCCGTGCAGAAGTACCGGCCGCGCGGCGCCCCCAAGCCGAAGACCATGTCCACCGAGCGGATCGGCGCGTTGGCCGGCCCGCTGCTCGAACACGGCGACCCGTTCATCCGGGGGCTGGCCGAGTGGGCGATCGCCATCCGGTTGGGCATGGAGTGCGAGGGCCGACGCAGCGAGCCCTGGCCCGACCCCGAAGACTGCGCGTGGTACGCGCGGTGGCTGGCGGTCGATGAGGAATCGCAATTGCAGTGCGACTACGTGTGCCAGGCCGTCGTGCAGGGGCACCACCGCGCCACCAGGGGACTGCTCCAATCGAGCCAAGACACCACGACTCGCGTCGAGGGCCTCACCGCCTGGATGCACCCGAAGGCCGATCCTGCCCGGCGCGATGCCATCGCCAAGTCCCTCCGCGCGCTCTCCGAGGCCCGCGCGAGGCTGGAGCAATGCGCCAAGGACCATCCCGGCGATCTCACGGGGCAGCGGCGCCTGTGGCTTGCCATGCGCCGCGCGGCGCGCCAGGTCGTGATGCGCAACCCGGACCTGGACTTCGGCCGGATTCTCTTTGCCACGCGCACCGGTCCGGACAGCGGCAACATCACCAACGGCGGCGTGCGCGACGTTTACGGCGCAGGCGGCGACCTGTATGTGAAGACGGGTCTGTCCCCCTCCGATCCGGCCAGGCCGCTGATCCAAGGGCGCCTCGGCCCGGGGCACTTTCGCGGGCTCGACCTCTGGTGGGATGCGGATCGGTTGGTGTTCGCGTACGTCAAGCAGCCCGGCTACGACCGCACCAAGGACGCGGTCCACGAGAACACGGAGATGGGTCGCTCGCACGCGGCCCACCTCTACGAGATGGACATCGATGGATCGGCCCTGCGCCAGTTGACCGATGCTCCCTACAACTCGGACCTGGAGCCCTGCTACCTGCCCGGCGGCGACCTCGTCTTCGTCTCCGACCGGTCCAACTACGGCAGCCAGTGCGCGGGCAGCTTCCACCAGGACAAGATGATCCTCAACCTCTACCGCTGCTCGCCCGACGGCACGGGCATCCGCGCCTTGAGCAACAACAAGGACTTCGACCGCTATCCGCACATGATGGAGAACGGTCAGGTGCTCTTCCTGCACTGGGAGTACCAGGAGCGCCACCTGTGGCAGACGCACACGCTGTGGACCTGCCGGCCCGACGGCTCGATGACCGACGCCATCTACAAGCAGCACATCGAGGGCGGCCCCATGTCGCTGCGCGAGGCGCGGCAGATCCCGGGCAGGAGCCAACTCGTGGCCGTGGCCTGCGGGCATCACAACGGTGAGATCGGCGCGGTGTTCACGGTCGATTACACGCGGGGGATCAACGACCCCGAGGGGATGCGCAACGTGACGCCAGGGGTCTCGAAGACCGAAGGCGGCTACGGGCGCACGAAGACCGTGGAAGAGGGCGGCGTCGAGGACGCGGGCGGGCACTATCAGTTCCCCTACCCGCTCTCGGACAAGAGCTTCCTGGCAGCCTACTCCTACAAGAAGCCCGAGAGCGCTGCGGGGCGCAACTACGCCCTCTACTACATCGACGTATGGGGCAACAAGGAGCTGATCCATCGCGAGCGCCATCTGTCGGTCGCGTACCTGATGCCGCTGGCGCCGAGAGCGCGGCCGCGGACATTCCCCGAAAGGCCCGGCGCACCGTACGCGGTGCCGAACTCGGGCATCCGCTACGCGACCGTGTACGTGGCGAACGTGGACAACGACATGCCGGGCGTCGAGCCGGGTACGATCAAGTATCTCCGCATCGCCCAGAAGACGCCCTGGCCGTGCGTGCGCCAGGAGGACAAGCAGTGCGGCTACAACGACCTGCACGCCTCGCCCACAGGCGCCTGGACCCCGATGCTGGGCGTGTGGGACTGGTCGCCCACGCGTTCGATCGGCATCGTGCCGGTGGAAGAGGACGGCTCGGCGTGGTTCAAGGTGCCGGTGGACCAGACGCTGTACTTCCAGGCCCTGGACAAGGACTTCGTCGAAGTGCGGCGGATGCGGAGCAACGTCACTTTCCAGAACGGCGAGTATCGCGGCTGCATCGGATGCCACGAGAGCCGTTGCCTGGCTCCTACGCCCGGGAAGGACGCCTTGCCGCTGGCGCTGAAACGCGAGCCGTCGATGCCCGAGCCGCCTGCGTGGGGCGCGGCCGACGTTCCGGGCTTCGAGCGGCACATCCAGCCGATTCTTCAGCGGCACTGCGTGCGCTGCCATGGCGAAAAGGAGCCCGACGGCGGGATCGAGCTGACCTCGCGCAAGATCGGCGACTACCAGCAGTCGTACCGCACGCTGTTCGGGCTAAAGGCCAGCGAGCCCACGCCCGTGGCCAGCGAGGACGGTTGGCGCTGGCTGCATCCGAACGATCCCATGCCGCCGGCTGACAAGGCGTTCTTCAAGCGCCTGATGCGCAACGAGCAGCCTGACCAGCTGATTGCACTGGCCGATCGGTTCGGCGGTGCCGAGGTTACGCCGCCGCTGGCATTCGGGTCGGCGCGGAGCAAGCTGATCCTCACGCTGCTCGATGACAAGCTCCACCGCGACGAGGTGAAGATGTCGCGCGAGGACTGGGTCGCCCTGGTGACGTGGGTCGATCTGAACGCCCCGTACTTCGATACCTACGCGAACAAGGAAACGACGCGCGGCGGGAAGCCCGCCCAGTGGGTCCGCGTGAAGTTCCCCGATCCCTGGACCACGCCCCCGGCCGGTGAGTGGATCTGGAAGGACGAGAAGACCGTGGTGCTGAACCCGTGAGCGGTTGACCACGCCGGCGTTGTTCATCGTTGAGGAGTACATCATGAGATTGCCCTGCGCCCGCATGGTCATCGCATCGGCAGCACTTCTGGCGGCACTCGTCTTCGGCCCCGACCTTCGCGCTGCAGAGCCGATCCGCATCCTCTGCCTCGGCTCCAGCAGCATGTACTTCCACAATCAGCCGAAGCGCCTGGCCGAGTGGATCACCAAGCTGGGACCCGGGCCAGCCAAGGCCGAGATCGCCGGTCGCAGTGGCACGGGCGTGCACGTGTATCTCCGGCCGGAGTTCAAGCCCGAGTACGGCGTGGCCAAAGGGCAGACCGTGCTCGAGAGGATCCGCGACGGGAAGTACGACTACGTGGTACTCCAGATTCCGGCCGAGTTCATTGCCGGGCCTGAGGGCGAGGAGCATGACCGTTCGCTCGACGTCTACTGCCGCGCGATCCGCGCGGCGGGCGGCCAGCCCGTGTTCTACGAGATGGGCTGGGGCCGCGACGAGAAGGCCGTCGAGGGCCGGGGCAAGATCTTCGCGGCCGCCGCGCGCAACAAGGCCACGCGGTTCGCGCCCTGTTCCAGCGCTTGGGCGCGGGTGCGGCGCGAGAAGCCGGACCTGGAACTCCAGAACCCGCCCGACCGCACCCATCCAGGCACGCTGGGCTGCTACTTGAATCTCTGCTGCCTTTGCGCCGCGATCACCGGCAAGGTCCCGGACAGCCCGCCGCCGACGCTTCGTATCTGGGCCCACCTGAACGACCAGCAGAAGAAGGCCCTGGCCGAGAAGGCCGAAACGGCCGAGTTCGACGAATACGACAGCGCCCTGGCCGGGTGGATGAAGCGACGCGTGCTGGGCTCGGAGGAGGTCACCGTGCCGGGGGGGACCGCGGCCTACTTGCGCAAGGTCGCCAGCGAAGAGTACGACTCGTTCCAAGAGCGGCTGAAGAAGGCGATCGACGCCGCGAACAGCGACATTCCCAAGGGAGACCAGCCATGAAGCGTCGAGATTTCCTCAGCACGTTGGCCGGAGCCTCCGTAGTGGGGGGCGCTGGAGTGCTCTTCGAAAAGATGGCGACTGAATCGGAAGGCAGTCCAGCCAAGGCAAACCGAGACTCGAACGAGCCCCTCATCGGCGTCCACGTCGCTTCGCACAGCTTCTACGACGAAGGCATGGACCACTGCCTCGACTTCCTCCAGGAGACCGCCGGGGTCAACACCCTCTTCGTCACCGGCGACTCCTACTATGGAGCCATGTTCCGGCCCAAGGAGGCCCAGGGACATCATGGCGTGCCCATCCGCGACGGGCGCGGGCGCAAGGTTACCAAGACCTTCTTCAAGCCCCACGAGAAGTTCTACGCCAAGACCAGGCTCCGGCACAAGCAGCCCGACCCCGACCTGGAGTACGCGGGCAAGGAGATCTTCGCCGACCTGGTCGAGCCCGCGCGCCAGCGCGGCATGAAGATCTACGAGCGGATGTACGAGCCGGGCGGCGACGGGCTGGTGCAGAACGTGGCCGGCGCCGAGGCCGTGCGTACGGTCAACGTCTTCGGCAAGCCGGGCGAGAAGCCCTGCTGGAATAACCCCGACTACCTGGAGTGGGTCTCGGCCACGCTGACCGATCTGTTCGAGTCCTACGCGCTCGACGGAATCCAATACGGGGCCGAGCGCAATGGGCCCCTCTCGCGCCTGGTCGACTGGGCCGCCGAGGACCCGACCTGCTTCTGCGACTTCTGCCGCGCCAGGGCCAAGAAGGAGGGTGTCGACTTCGAGCGGGCACGGCAGGGGCTGTCGGAGATGACCCGCTACATCCGCTCCTTGGAGAAGGGCGGGAAGCCCGGGCCGGACGGCGCCCTGATCGGCTTCCTGCGCATCCTCATGCATCATCCCGAGATCCTCGCCTGGGAACAGATGCACTATCGGGCGGGCGAGGAGCTGCACCAGCGCGTGTACGACACGGTCAAGGCGGCCAACCCCAAGGCACGGGTGGGCCGGCATATCGACCACTCGCAGCTCTCCTGGGACTTCTTCTACCGCGCGGCCATGCCTTTCGCGCGCATGACGCCGTCGAGCGACTTCCTCAAGATCAGCACCTATCACGACGTGCTCGGGCCGCGCTTGCGCAGGCAGATCGTCGATCGCTACGGAAAGCACTTTCTCCAGGAGGTTCCCCACGAGCAGGCCCTGGCGCTGTTCTACGCGATCGCCCGCCACGATCCCGACAAAGAGCCCTCGCTGGACACGCTGGCCGAAGAAGGTCTCTCGCCTGAATACGTGTACCGAGAGACCCAACGGGCGGTCGACGGCGTGGCAGGCGCGGCCGAGATCTACGCGGGCATCGCCATCGACATCCCCACGGGCCGCGGCTGGGGCACGCAGGCCTGCCCTAGCGACCCTGACGAAGTCTATCGTGCGGTGCGCCGCGCATTCGACGGCGGGGCCGCGGGGATCGTCGTCTGCCGTGAGTACGAGGAAATGCGCCAGCCCAGCCTGGAAGCGATCGGTCGGGCGGTGCGCGACGTGGCCAAGGGCGGGTAGGACTCGTCGCTCCAGCCGTAAGGTGGCTGAGCACCGCGAGACCCGCCGTCCGTGTCAAGGCTTGGCGATAACGCAAGAATCGAGGCAGGGGGGTCTCGCTCCGGTGACCCACCCTGCGCGGACTGAGCGGGCTCCGGCACCGGTTCGCGCTGCCACGTCCCCTTGAGCAGAGAGCCATGACCTGCAAGACTGTCGGCATTCTGTTGATGCTGTCCCTGGGTGTTTCCTGGCTGGCCGCCGCGCCGGCCGCCGAGAAGGGAGGAAAGGGAATGAAGGTCCTCATGCCGGTGGGCGACTACGTGGAGGACTACGAGGTGATGGTCCCGTATCAGGCGCTCCAGATGCTAGGGCACACGGTGCACGCGGTCTGCCCGAAGAAGAAGGCCGGCGAGACCGTACGGACTTCGGTGCACTACTTCGACGGAGCCCAGACCTTCCAGGAGAGCCGTGGCCACGACTTCACGCTCAACGCCACGTTCGACGACGTCAAGGCCGAGCACTACGACGCCCTGGTGATCCCCGGCGGGCGCGCCCCCGAGTACCTCCGCACCAACGAGCGACTCGTGGAGATGGTCCGCCACTTCGCCAAGGAGAAGAAGCCGATCGCCGCGATCTGTCACGGCCCCCAGCTTCTTATCGCGGCGAACGTGCTGGAAGGGCGGAAGCTGACGGCCTATCCCACGATCGCTCCGGACCTACGAGCCGCGGGCGCCGAGTTCGTCGAGAAGGAGGCCGACGAGGCCTGCGTGGACGGCAACCTGGTCACGGCCCCGGCCTGGCCGGCGCATCCGGCGTGGCTGGCCGAGCTGCTCAAGCTGCTCGGCACGCAGGTTACACACACCGGCTCGGCCAACCACTGACGCCCGAGGAGCTCCGCCCATGACCATCGAGCGAAGCGGTCCGTCCGGCCTGTCGCGGCGAGCATTCCTTGCGGCGGCCGGTGTCGCGGGTGCCGCGACGGCGATTCCGCCCGCGGCCTGGGCCGGGGACGACGAGGTCCGTTTGCGCAAGGCCGAGTCGATCCGATTCCGCCGCCGGCATCATGGCCGCGGGCGCGAAACGCGGCTGATCCGGCTCACCGGCGACGACGGATCGGTTGGGGCCGCGCCTGGCTTTTTCGCCGAGGAGGATGTGGACCGGGCCCGCCAGGTGCTTCGCGCTGTGAACCTCTTGGACCACGACGCGGTGTGGCGTCGCCTTCAGGCGAGCTCGATCGGCGGGTTCGGCCGGGCCACGCTCGACAATGCCTGCTGGGACCTTCACGCCAGGCGCAAAGGCGTGCCCGCCTACGAGCTGCTTGGCGGGAAGAAGCGCGACAAGTACCCCTGCTACGGCGACTGCCGGTGGCGCGACGGCATGACCCTCGACGAGTACGCGCGCTCCGTGGCCTCGGCCTTCCAGCGCCGCGGCATGTTGGCCACGAAGCTCCACCTGCCCGGCACCTATGCCCTGCCCGAGGGCCGCGGCCGGGGCATCGGCGGGCGAGGCATGCCTGTGGCCGACCTCTGCTCCGTGTTGAAGAAGACGCGCGTGGTGTGCGGCGAGGAGGTCGTGCTGGCCTACGATCCGCATCCCCAGGAGGCCGCGGCCGACAATCGCGACGACGCGCGGCGGGTTCTCGACGTGCTCCAGGCGTGCCGCTACGAGTGGATTGAGAGCCCGCTTCCCAGTTTGCCCGCGGAGAAGTGGATGCCCCAGTGGATCGAGCTGCGCAGGGGCTCGCCGCTGCGCTTCCAGATGGAGGAGCACCGGCCGAGTCGCGAGAGGCTGGTCGAGCAGCTCATCGACTGGGCCGCGCAGGGGGCGATCGATCAGTTCACCTGGGACTGTACCACGGACTTCGGGGGCATCACGCCGTGCATGCAGTTGGTGTCGTGGATCCGGAAGAACCCCGGTCGCGAGGTGAAGTTGAACCTCCACTACAGCCAGCCGGCCCACCAGCACGCGGCCGCGGCCGTCGAGGCGGAGCATTACCCATGGTTCGAGGCCGGGTTTTTTGAGGGCCGCTACGAGGACGGCTACACGACGATCCCCGACTGGGCCGGCGTGTTCGACTGGGACTGGGAGGAGATCGAGAAGAATCGTGGGTAGAAGCGTGCCCTTCGAACCCCCGGCTGCCTGCCGACGATCGTCGCCCGGCCGGTCGGCGCAAGCGCCCCGCATTCCGCCCCCGCCGCAAGGTCCGCGTCGAGCCTGGTTGAGCGGGAGTCGCCCGAAGGATATCCTTGAAATCCGCGCGGCACTGGGGGCCCTTGGCCCGGTGGCCGCCTCGGCGGGCACAGGCGGACGAGCTGAGCCGGGCCTTGCGCCGCGCGTTGAAACGCTACCGTCGCGAGGGGGACCTTGATCAACCGGCTCCTGCGCCGGGCGGAGAAGAACAAATGACGAAAGGCCTGAACCGAACCACGCGCCGCGGGTTTCTCCGCGGCAGCATGGGCGCGGCGGTCGGCGCGGCGGCGCCGCTGTTCGTCCCGCGCGGCGCGCTCGGCCTGGCGCGCGGCGCTGGCGCGAGCGAGCAGATCGTGCTGGCCATCGTGGGCATGGGCGAGCGGGGCAACCAGCTCCTGGCCAACATCCCCGACTCGGGGCGCGTGGCCGCAATCTGCGACGCCGACACCCGGAAGACCGCCGAGGCCACCAGGAAGCACCAGGCCAGGTGGAAGGTCTTCTCCGACTACCGCCGGATGATCGAGGAGAAGGACATCGACGGCGTGATCGTCTGCCCGTGCGATCACCACCACATCCTGGCCAGCATCCTCGCCTGCCAGGCCGGCAAGGACGTGTACTGCGAGAAGCCGCTCTCCTTGTACATCAAGGAAGGCCGGGCGCTGGTCACCGCCGCCCGCAAGTACGGGCGCGTGGTGCAGACCGGCACCCAGCAGCGGACCATGGAGATGAACCGCTTTGCCTGCGAGCTGGTCCGCGACGGCGGGATCGGCAAGGTTCGCGTGGTGGAGTGCATCAACTACGGCGGGCCGATCCCCTACCCGGCCGCCGGCCTGCCCGAGGAGCCGATCCCGAAGGGCGTGGACTGGGACCGGTGGCAGGGGCTGGCCCCGGCGCGGCCGTTCAACCGGCAGCTCTTCTCGCACTGGACCGACGGCGTGGGTCGCTGGTGGGGCAACTGGCGGGATTACTCGGGCCACCAGATGACCGGGCTGGGGGCGCACGCGTTCGACATGGTGCAGTACGCCCTGGGCGCGGACGACACGGGCCCGGTCGAGCTCTGGCCCGTCGAAGAGGGCCCCACGGCCCGAATCCACTTCCGCTACGCCGACGGCGTGGAGGTGCGGCTGCGGTTTCCCGACGCGCGGCCCTATCGCGGCCCGCGCCTGGGAGGGATCTTCGTGGGCGAGAAGTGCAAGATCGAGATCAACCGCAACAAATTCACCACGAATCCCAGGGACTTCGTCAAGAACCCGCCCGACCCCAAGCTGGCCGAGAAATGGGAGGGCGAGGGCTGGATCGCCAAGGGGCACGTGCAGAACTGGTTCGACTGCATGCGCAGTCGGGCCAGGCCCAATGCCGACGTGGAGATCGGCCACCGCACGGCTTCGGTCTGCCATCTCCTCAATATCACGCGTCAGCTCGGCCGCCGCTTGAAGTGGAACCCTGATAACGAGGTCTTCCCCGACGACGAGGAGGCCAACGAACTGCTCGACCGGCCCCGCCGCGAGGGCTGGGAGCTTCCCTCCATCTAGCCGGCCAGCTTGCTCGCCGGCCAAACGGCGTGAGCAGGGAGAGAACCGATGAAATCGATTCTTGCCGCCATCGTGGTGACAGCCGCAGTCGCAGGGGCCACGGCCGCCGAGTACCCCGCACCGAAAGACCTCGGCGATCCCTCCTCGCTGGGCCGGGGCATTCAGCGGACCATGACGCTGCTGGCCACGAGCACGCCTGATCGCCGCAACACCGTTAAGGTCCTCTTCTATGGACAGTCGATCACCGAGCAGGACTGGTGGAAGGAGGTGGCGGCCGACCTCAAGCGACGGTTTCCGCACGCGAACTTGATCATCGAGAACCGCGCCCTGGGGGGCTTCGCGTCGCAGCGCCTGGTGAAGACGGCCGAGACGGACCTCTACCCGTTCTATCCGGACCTCTTGATCTTCTACGTGTACGGCTCGCACATCGAGTACGAGAGTATCATCCGCCGTACGCGGGAGCGGACCACGGCCGAGATCCTCATCCAGACCGATCATGCCACGTCCGACGCCAACCACACCGAGGAGACGGACCCCGCCAGGCTCTTCCCCAACGGCAAGATCTGGGGCGCGTTCATGAACTACCGCTTCCTGCCGGGCATCGCCCGGAAGTACCAGTGCGGCATGGTCGACCAGCGCAACCTGTGGAAGAAGTACCTCAAGCAGCATAATCTCCCCGCACCGAAGCTTCTCCGCGACGGCGTGCACCTCAACGCTCACGGCAACTACCTGATGGCCGAGCTGGTCAAGGCCTACCTGGTGCGTCGGGACGACGTCCAGATCGATCCCATGAACTGCGAGACGGTCAGGACATTCGTCGTGGGGGAGGATATCGAGTGGCAGGGCGAGAAGCTCACGCTGCCCTTCGAGGGCAACCGCGTGGACGTGATCCTCCGCGACGGCGCTTCGAAGACGGCGCCGGTCTCTATCGATGGGAAACGTCCCTCGGAGATCCCCGAGTTGTACGGCCTCACCCGCGCGCTCGCCAGGCCGGGCGGCAAGTGGCCGGTGGTGATGAACCTGTCACGGGAGAAGCCGTCCGTGCTTGAGGACTGGACGATGGAGGTCACGCGCGATCCGGCCGATGAGAAGCTCTTCCACTTCGCCGTCTCAGGGAGCCAGACCGGCCCCGATGGCGAAGGACGCTCCGACCAGCGGTTCGTGTCGGACTCCGGGCGCGTGGTCATCGCCCCCGAGGATTGGGACGTGGCCTATGCCCTGCGCCTGGCGGGAGTCAGGCCCGTTCCCAACACTTTCGCCGTGCGATGGAAGGTCGTGCCGCACTTCGTGGACCGGATCGAGCCGCAAGGGGTGGAGGATCGCAGCGTGGAGACGGTTGTCACCGTGGCGCAGGGACTGGAGAACGAGAGGCACGTACTAGAGATTGCGGGCGGGGCCGACACGCCGGTCGCCGCCGTGCGGGTCTACGGACCATGAGTCCATTCAGCCGGCGAGCAAGCTCGCCGGCTATGTCGGGAGAACGATCATGATGTCGGTTTTTAGCGCGTTGATTGCGGCGAGCATGCTGGCGGGACTCGGCGCGGCTGGCGAGGATGCGAAGCAGGTCCTTGACACGGCCGGCGTCCAGGGCGGGCTCGTCGTCCACCTGGGTTGCGGCGATGGGCAACTGACCGCGGCCCTGCGCGCCGACGAGCGGCTGGTGGTACACGGCCTCGACGTAGCGGCAGAGAATGTGGCCAAAGCCCGGGAGCATATCAGCAAGCTCGGCCTCTACGGGCCGGTGTCCGTCGCGCTCTGGAGGGATCCTACCCGGCTGCCACTGGCGAACGGCCTCGTGAACCTCCTGGTCGTCGGGGACGCGTGCCAAGTCGACGAGGACGAATTGATGCGCGTCGTGGCCCCAGGCGGCGTTGTATTGGCTGAGGACGGGGATGGCGAGTGGAAGAAGACGGTCAAGCCCCGGCCCGGGGACATCGACGAGTGGACCCACCACCTGCACGACGCCGGCGGCAACGCCGTGGCCCGGGATCGGCAGGTGGGACCGCCGCGGCACCTTCGCTGGACCTGCGGGCCGCTCTGGCAGCGGAGCCACGGGTGGACGCCCAGCGTTACGGCCATGGTTTCGTGCGGCGGGAGGCTGTTCTACATCCTCGACGAGACGCTCACCGGGGCCGATGGCAGCGTGCCGGACCAGTGGACGCTCACCGCGCGCGACGCTTTCAGCGGCGTGCTCCTATGGAAGCGGCCCGTCCCGAACTGGGGAGCGCCGGAGCTGGGCGGCGCACCGGGCACGGGGGCGGGCGCGGGCCGCTTCTCCATGCCGCCCAACGCGGCCAAGCGCCTCGCCGCGGTCGGCGACACGGTCTATGTGACTCTCGGGGCCCAAGCCCCGGTCACGGCGATCGACGCGGCCACCGGCAAGACGCGCAAGGTGTACGAGGGGACCGAGCGGGCCGACGCGATCCTCATCGACGGCGGCCGGCTGATCGCCTCGATCAACCCACCCCAGAGGCCGGAAGGCCCCGAGGCCGACAAATCGAAAGGCCCGCCGCCCGCGCCCGGCAAGCGGGTCTGCGCGGTCGATCTGGAGACGGGCAAGGTGCTCTGGAATGTGGGGCCGTTCACGGCGATCCGCGCCACGCGGATCCAGGACCCTTGCGGCCGGCTCGAGCTAGCCGCGGGCGACGGCCGCGTGTTTCTCCTCACGCACGAGGCGATCGAGACGCTCGATGCCGACAGCGGCGAGCAGGCCTGGCGGATCGAGCGGCCTGCACTCCCGGACGACGCAGTGCGGAGCATCGGGTTTGCGGGGATGTTCGAGTTCGGGCTGACCGTGATGGTGTATCACGACGGCGTGGTCCTGCTGGCCCAGCCCGAGCCGAACGCCGCCCACAGCTACCACACCATGCCCGGCACGCTGTACGCCTTCGACGCCAAGGACGGCAGGCAGATGTGGAAGCGCGAGTACGGGGCATGGGGCCACTGCACGCAGCCCGACGTGTTCGTCATGGACGGACAGGTCTGGACGCACGCCCACACCCCGGTCGAGATGAAGGGCAAGTTCCCGCGGGACATGGAGAAGAAGGACTACCGCATCCAGGCCCTGGACCTCCGCACCGGCGAGCTGGAGCAGGAGTGGCGGACCCGCGATCTGTTCCTCGTCGGACACCACCACCGCTGCTACCGCAACCGGACCACCGAGCGGTATCTCATGGCCTCGCGTCGCGGCGTGGAGTTCGTCGATCTGGCAACCGGCGAGAACTTCCAGAACCACTGGGTGCGGAGCGGGTGCCTGTTGGGCAACCTTCCCTGCAACGGCCTGCTCTACGTCACCTCGCACCACTGCGGCTGCTACATCGACGCCAAGCTGACGGGGTTCAATGCCCTGGCGCCGGCGGACAAGGCGCAAGACACTGCGAGTACGCGTGAGAGGAAGTCACATCTCGTGCGCGGCCTGGCGTATGAGAAGGCGGCCTCCGCGAAGCAACGAATTCCTCCGGAAGACGACTGGCCCACCTTCCGCCACGACCCGCAGCGAAGCGGGGCCACCGACGCGGACGTGGGCAAGCCCGACAAGATCGCCTGGCAGACCAGGATCGGCCGGCGTCCGAGCGCCCCGGTGATCGCCGGCGGAAAGGTGTATGTCGCCGACGTGGACGCCCACACGGTCCACGCCCTGGACGCGGGCAGCGGCAAGCGCATCTGGTCTTTCACGGCCGAAGCGAGGATCGACTCGCCGCCCACGATTCACCGGGGCCTGGCCTTGTTCGGATCGGCCGACGGACGGGTCTACGCCCTGAGGGCATCGGACGGGGGGCTGGCCTGGCGGTTCGACGCCGCGCCCGCGGACGCGCGGATCATGGCGTTCGGACAGCTCGAGTCCCCCTGGCCTGTGCCGGGAAGCGTGCTGGTGCACGAGGGTAAGTGCTGGCTGGCGGCGGGCCGTTCCTCGTATCTCGACGGCGGAATCCACATCTACGCCCTGGACCCGGCGAGTGGCGAAGTCCTCCACGAGGAGACGGTCTATCACCCCGATCCCGAGACGGGCAAGATGGCCACCACGCGGGACGCCCACAAGCTGCCGGGGCTGCTCAACGACATCCCCGCCACGGACGGAGCACGGGTGTTCCTCCGCCAGAGGTGCATCTCCGACGCGGAGGGCCCGCGCGCAGCGCACCTGTTCTCGACGGCGGGCTACCTCGACCCCACGTGGTTCAATCGCACGTTCTGGAGCGTGGGGGGCAAGGCCAAGACGACCGGCCAGATGGTTCTGGGTCGGGACGCGGCCTTTGGCGTCGAAGTGTACGACGACCCGGTGCACCGAGAGCGGATCTTCAAGCCGGGCTCGGGCGCCTACCGCCTGATTCGTTTCCCGAAGAAGCGCGGTGCGCAGCGGTGGGAGAAGAAGCTGCCGATTCGCCCGACGGCCATGATCCGCGCGGGGGACACGATCGTGCTGGCCGGCCCGCCCGACGTGGTCGATCCCGACGACCCGCACGCCGCGTGGGAGGGGCGCAAGGGCGGCGTGCTTCTCGGCCTTTCCACCGAGGACGGCGAGCGCCGCTTCGAGCGCAAGCTCCCGGCCCCGCCCGTCTGGATCGGAATGGCCGCGGCCGGCGGCAAGCTGTTCCTCGCCCTGTCCGACGGAAACGTGATGTGCCTGAAGGGGAAGTAGTCATGGGGTTTCCAGGTGATTCGATGCTGAGCCGTTCGGGACTGGGGATTGGCTGGGCGCTGGGGATCGCGGTGTCGATAGCGTCGCACGCGGCGTCCGCGGAGCCGACCTCGGCCGCGCTCGAACCGTCGGAAGTGCAAGGCGGCCTCGTCGTGCATCTCGGCTGCGGCGACGGGAAAGAGACCCTCGCCTTGCGGACCAGCGTCCGGTTTCTGGTGCACGGGCTGGATCGCGATCCGGCGCGCGTCGCCGAGGCGCGCAGGCACGCGCGCGAGCGCGGCGTCTCGGGCCCGGTATCGTTCGCGCATTGGGCCGACGCGTCCCGATTGCCCTACGCCGACAACTTCGTGAGCCTGCTCGTGGCGGAGGACCCTGGCGACGTTTCCCAGCAGGAGATCCTCCGCGCACTCGCTCCCGGTGGAGTGGCGCGCGTGGGCAAGGAAGACGGCACCTGGACCAGGATTTTCAAGCCGTGGCCGGAGGGCATGGACGCGTGGTCGCATTGGGACCACGGCCCCGACCGCAACCCGGTCTCGCAGGACGCGCTGGTCGGCCCGCCGCGATGCATTCAATGGGTGGCCGGACCGGCATGGTCGAAAAAGCACTGGGGGCCGCGGATCAGCGCGATGGTCACGGCGGGCGGGCGCCTGTTCCTGGTCCACGACGAGACGCCCACCTCGCTTTTCAACATCGCGGACCGCTGGGTGCTCGTCGCCCGCGATGCGTTCAACGGGGTCGTGCTCTGGCGGCGCGAGCTGCCCGACTGGACCGGTCGGGGCTGGGGCCGCGTTGTGCAGCGCAAGGGCTCACCGCCTGCCCCAAAGGGCTTGGTGCTGGGGGTCTGGGGCGAACTCTCCGGCGGCTCCGGCGTGCGCAACGCCATGGACGTGATGGTCGCCTCCGGCGACCGTCTCTACGTGCCGCTCGGCGCGGATGAGCCGCTCTCGGCAATCGACGCGGCCACGGGCGAGGTCCTTCGTACCTACGAGGGCATGGCGCCGGTGAAGGAGGTTGTGCTTGCCGAGGGAGTGCTGCTCATCGGCGCACGGGGAAAGGTCCATGCCGTGGAAGTCGAGTCCGGCAAGCCGCGATGGGAGCTGCCCGGGGCGCATCCCTGCGTCCTTGACGGCCGGGCGTTCCTTACGAGCCCGGGCGGGCGTTCCGTGGTCTGCGTGGACCTGCAAACCGGCCAGAAAACGTGGGAGACCGAATTCGCCTTGACCATGTCGGCGCCCGGGTCCGAGCCTCCGTCGGAAAAAGCCGGATTCAATGAGCCGCTTCGCGCCGGGGCGGGCATCGTGCTCGCGGCCGCGCGCCAGGGCAAGCAGTGCCGGACCGTCGCCCTGGCGGCCGACGACGGCAGGCCGCTCTGGCAAGACGGGATCGGCGACCGGCCATTTGCGCGCGGCGGCGGGCCGTTCTTCATCGACGGGCACGTCTGGACGCTCGACTCGGGCAAGGGGCGGCTCGTCGCCCGCGACCCCTTGACCGGCAAACCCGGCAAGCAGCAGTCGGTGCCGGCGATCCGCTACGTGGGCCATCACGCCCGCTGCTACCACGCCAAGGCCACGTGCCGGTACGTCATCGGCAAGGAACGCGGCGCCGACTTCGTCGATCTGGCCTCCGGCGAAGTCACCTGGAGCAACTGGCTTCGCGGGCCGTGCCATCGCGGCGTGATCCCGGCCAACGGCCTGCTCTACGCTGGTCAGCACTCGTGCCGCTGCTACACCGAGGCGGCCCTGCACGGGTTCCACGCCCTGGCGCCGGCGAGCGAGGAATCGCAGCCTCCCGGCGACGATCGCGAAAGGCCCGAGTCACTGGTCAAGGGTTCCGCATGGGCCGACAAGCCGCAGGTCGGCCCCGAGCCGGCCGCTTCCGACGACTGGCCCACCTTCCGCCACGATGCGGCGCGAAGCGGAGCCACGCCGGCGGACTTCCCCGACGGCCTCGACGAGAGATGGTCGGCGGAACTCGGCTGCAAGCCGAGCGCGCCGGTCGTGGCGGACGGACGCGCGTACGTCGCGGCCGTGGACCGCCACACGCTCCACGCCTTCGACGCGTCAACGGGACAGCCCGTTTGGCAGTTCACGGCCGGGGCGCGCATCGACACGCCGCCCACGATTCACCAGGGTATGGCGCTGTTCGGGTGCCGCGATGGCTGGGTCTATTGCGTCCGGGCCGACGACGGGCGCCTCATCTGGCGTCGCCGCGCCGCGCCGACGGATCGCATGGTCGGGGCCCACGGCCAGATCGAATCGGCCTGGCCCGTCCACGGCAGCATCCTCGTCCATCAGGACGTCGCCTACTGCGTGGCCGGCCGGTCCACGTTCCTTGATGGCGGGCTCTACGTCCACGCCCTCGAGCCGCGCACCGGGCGCGTGCTACACACGCGGCATCTGGATGGGCCGTGGCCCGGACCCGAGGTGGGCACATCGCCCGAGACGCCCAATCGCGGCTACACCAGCGACGGGGCTCTGCCCGACGTGCTGGTGGCCGATGAGGAGCACGTGTACCTCCGCCATCTGCGTTTCGACCGCACGCTGGCGACCGTGGAGAACATGCAGCCGAACCTCTACAAGTCGCCCGCATTGAGCGGGGAGAACCGCGGCGGCGACCACAAGTTCTGGGACAACCTGCTCGAGGCCCCGCGCCACGCGAACTTCTCCGACCCGAAGTGGTTCCACCGGTCGTTCTTCCAGAACTTCCCGGGCATGCGGCTCTACGCCACGACCGGACTGGTGGACGACGACTCCTGGCACCGCCGCATGTACTGGTCGTACGGCCAGGTAGTGGGGCAGTACCTGGTGTTCCGCGGCAGGACGGGCTATGCCGTGCAGGTCTTCGCCACGTCGCCGCGCGAGGGCGGCTTCAACGCGGGCGACGGCTACGTGGTCCACGCGGGGCGCACGGCCGAGCGCGAGGAGGACGAGAAGCTCTTCGCCCGGCGTCCAGACCAGTCGCTGTGGCGAGTCCGCGTGCCCTTCCGCCCCCAGGCGATGGTGCTGGCGGGCGAACGTTTGATCCTGACCGGCCCGCCCGACCTGGCCGATCCCGTCGAGGCCATGGAAGCCGTCGAGGGCGGCAAGGGCGCGCTGCTGTGGGTCCTCGACGCCGCCGACGGAACCAGGCTCGCCGAGCACCGGCTGCGGTCCGTGCCTCGCTACGACGGCATGGCCGTCACCCCGGGCCGGTGCTACGTGAGCACGCTGGACGGGCGCGTCGTGTGTGTTGGGGATACGGCCTCGCAGTGACCTCAGTCCCTCTAGGGATATCGATACGGGAGCAACGCTGATGAGACTTCCACAAGCGGCAGTAGCCTTGGCCCTTCTGTCTCTCGCGGCCTCGGCGGCCCCTGCCGGGGCGATTCGGCAGTCGGCCCGCGAGATCCCGGTCGCACATTCGGTCGATGTGGTGATCGTCGGCGGGAGCACGGCGGCCGTGGCCGGGGCGGAGGAGGCGGCCAACAGCGGTGCGAGCGTGTTTCTCGCGGCCCCGCGCCCGTACCTCGGCGAGGACCTGTGCGCCACGCTGCGCTTGCGCCTGGCCGAGGGCCAGACCCTGGGCGACCCGCTTGCGGAGCGCCTGTTCCAGGGTCGCAGGGAGACCACCCCGCTTGTCGTCAAGAAGGTCCTGGACAAGATCCTGCTTGAGGCCGAGGTGCGCTATCTCTACGGCTGCTACGCCACCGACGTGCTCCGCGACCGTGGGGGCAAGCCGGCCGGCATCGTGATGGCCAACCGCGCGGGGCGCCAGGCCGTGGTTGCCAAGGTGATCATCGACGCGACGGACCGCGCTTGGATCGCGCGTATGGCCGGGGCCGCCGCCCGGCCCTGGCCCGACGGCAGGCACCGCTTCGAGCGGACGCTCATCGTGCCGGGTGGGGACGGCAGGACGGGCTCCGGCGAAGCCGTGACGAAGGTCCTCGGTCTGTCCGTGCCGGGCGGCGGGTTCACCGCGCTGGCCGCCGCGGAACAGGCCGCGCGGGACGAGACCTACGTGGACGGCCAGCTCCGCGCCGCGGAAAGGCTGTTCTACGTGCCGCCGGATTCGATTCTCGGCCGAACCGGGGCCGCGGAGTGGAAGGACTCACAAAGGGGCGGCCTCGGCCACTTCCAGCCGCAGAAGGTCGAGCGTCTCTACGTGCTCAGCGCCATGGCCGACGTGCCGCGCAACGCCGCCGCTGAGATGCTCCGGCCCACGGGCCTCATCGAGATCGCCCGCCGGATCGGACGAGCCGCCGCCGCGGAGGCGGAGTCGCTGCCCGCGCCCGAGGGCGTGTGTCTGCCGCAAAACGTCGAGGAGGCCGACGATGCCGGCGACGTGTGCGAGAACCTCGGCGGACTCCGCCCGGCGGATCGTCCTCGCAAGGCGATCGCTTCAGGCGCCCGCCGCCTGCCCGTGCTGGGCCGGTACGACGTCGTCGTGGTCGGCGGGGGCACGGCCGGGGCACCGGCAACGATCGGCGCCGCGCGACGCGGCGCCAGGACGCTGGTGATCGAGTACCAGGAGGCCCTCGGCGGCACCGGCACCCTGGGACTGATCACGCGGCCCTACCACGGCAACTTCATCGGCTTCACGCGCGAGGTCCCGTTCCCGGACCGCGAGCACAACGTGGAGCACAAGATGGAGTGGTATCGCCGCGAGATCCGCCGGGCCGGCGGCGACATCTGGTTCGGCGTGCTCGGCTGCGGGGCCGTGGTGCAGACGGGGCGCGTGCGAGGCGTCGTCGTGGCCACGCCCGAGGGCCGCGGGGCAGTCCTCGCCCGGTGCGTGATCGACTCGACCGGCAATGCCGACCTTGCCGCGGCCGCCGGGGCCGAGGTGCAGTACGGGGCCGGCGACGAGGATATCGCCATGCAAGGCGCGGGCCGGCCGCCGCGCCCTTTGACTCGTTTCGCGGTCAACACCGACTACCTGCTGGTGGACGAAACGGACATGCTCGACACCTGGCGCGCGCTGGTCGGCACGCGCCTGGCCATGAAGCTCGACCACTACGACTCCGGCCCGCTGATCCAGACCCGCGAGCGGCGGCGCATCGTCGGCGATCACGTCCTCCGCTATCTCGACCAGATCGCGGGGCGGACCTATCCCGACAGCGTCGTTTACTCCTCCAGCGACTACGACGCCCACGGCTACCCGATCGATCCCTACTTCGCCCTGTTCCCCCACGACGAGAAGTCGCTCAAGGCCCATCACCCGGCGCCGGGCGGACCGTGCTACACGCCGTATCGCTGCCTGTTGCCGCGGGGGCTCGACGGGATTCTCGTGGCCGGGATCGGCATCAGCATGGACCGCGACGCCTCGGCCCTGGTGCGCATGCAGCGCGACGTGCAGAACCAGGGTTATGCGGCCGGCGTGGCCGCGACCATGGTCGCCCGGGCCGATGGCGGCACGCGCCAGATCGACGTCAAGGCCCTGCAGAAGCACCTCGTGGAGATCGGCAACCTGCCGCCCGAGGTCTTGGAGCATGAGGACCCCTTCCCGCTGCCCGAAGAGGCCGTGGGCGAGGCCGTGACCGCGGTCGGACGGCCCAAGGACCGCGGCCGAGCGAACCAGGCCCTGGCCATCGTGCTCTCGCATCAGAAGACCGCGCGGCCTTTGCTCGAGGCGGCCTTTGCCGAGGCTGAGGGCGAGAAGAAGCTCGTCTACGCGAAGATCCTGGGATTCCTCGGCGACCGGCGCGCGGTGCCGGTGCTGATCGAGGCCCTCGATCGGGTCGAGAAGTGGGACGATAAGGTGTATCAAGGGAAGATGGCCGAGTATGCCCACCTGCCCACGCCGGTCGACGGCCTCGTCATGGCCCTGGGCCAGGCGCGCGACCGGCGGGCCTTGCCGGCGATCTTCCGCGTGATGGAGAAGCTCGACGCGAAGGCGACCCTCTCCCACCACCGGGCCGTGGCCCTGGCCCTGGAGACGATCGCCGACCCCGCCGCTGCCGAGCCGCTGGCGGCCCTGCTCCGCAAGCCCGGCATGACCGGCCACGCCCTCACCGCGGTGACGCGCTTGCCGGCCAGCATGAAGGAGCGCCGCGACCGCGAGGCCCCCTTGCGCGAGATCGTCCTGGCCCGGGCCCTCTATCGCTGCGGCGACGCGGAGGGCCTCGGCGAGGATATCCTCCGCCAGTACCGCAACGACCTCCGCGGGCTGTTCTCGCGCCACGCCGCGGCGGTGCTGGGGAAATAGGGAAAAGGGGGTCAGGACCCCTTGGTGCGAAACACCCTTCGGGCCGCTGGGGGCAAAAGGGTCATGGCCAATTATCCCATCCCAGAATGGCGCAAGGGGATTTGGCGGCCGCCCTACTGGCTGCCGACGCCCTTGACCTGCATGCGCAGGCCGAAGAGACCGTCCTTGGCCGTGATGAGCAGCGTCTGCCGGTCCTTGCCGCCGAAGCAGACGTTGGCCGTCCAGCCGGCGTCGATCGGGATGTGCTCGATCTTCTCGCCCTTCGGGTTGAACACGGTCACGCCCTTGCCGGTGAGGTAAACGTTGCCCTGGCTGTCGATGGTCATCCCGTCGGAGCCCATCGCGCAGAACAGCCGCTTGCTGTCCAGCGAGCCGTCCTCCCGGACGTCGTAGGCGTAGGTCTTCCCCGCGCGGATGTCGGCCACGTAGAGGGTCTTGCCGTCGGGCGTGCCGATCACGCCGTTGGGCTGCTTCAGGTCGTCGGCCACGCGGACCAGCTTCTTGCGATCCGGGGAGAGATAGTACACGGCCTGCAGTTCCTGCTCCATGGGGCCACGCTTCCAGTAGGGGCGCTTGTAGAAAGGATCGGAGAAGTAGAGCCCGCCGTCGGGCCGAATCCACAGGTCGTTGGGCCCGTTGAGCAGCTTGCCGGCATAGTCCTTGACCACGACCTTCTTCGTCTTGCCGTCGGGCTGGATGCACCACAGCTCGTTCTTCTCATCGGCGCACGCCCAGAGGTTCCCGTCGGCGTCGAAGCACAGCCCGTTCGACCGGCCGCACGGCTGCATGAAGGTCGAGAGCTTCCCGTCGACCGACCACTTGAGGATGCGGTCGTTGGGCTGGTCGGTGAACAGGACGTTGCCCTCACGGTCGCACGCCGGCCCCTCAGTGAACTTGAACCCGTCGGCCAGCTTCTCCACCTCGGCGCCCGGGGCGATGATGCGGCTCTGCCCCTCGGCCGCCGCCCATTGCGGGCACGTGGCCCCGCAACCCAGGACGGCAACCAGGACGGGCACGAACGGCCGGGCGACGACTCTCGATGGCAAGCGGTAGGTCATGGTCAGCTCCTGGTGGGACTGCGGGGATGGATCGTCGCACTCGCCGAAGCGCGACGTCCTGGGAGGCGGCGGTGGGCGCCAGCCGGTCCCCATCATACCCTCCCGCGGGGCGGAATGCCCGCGGCGGAATTCGTGGCACTCGTTCCAGGGTCTGCCCTGGAACGCACTGCAAGGGAGGCCCTGCCTCCGAGGTTGCCGAGCGGAGGCGGAGCCTCCAAGTCAACACGCCCCCAGGCAGGTGCCTGGACACGAGTGGAAGTAGTATGCCGAGCTGCGGAAGACCACCCTGGTGAGTGGGCCCAAGTGCGCGGTGGCGCGCGGATCCGCTCGGCGGCCGGTCGCGCCGAAGGGCTTTGCCCGCAACGGCTTCGGATGCCGTCGTGCGGGCCGCGGTGTCTCGTTTTGGTCAGCGGTTCTGAGTTTTTCCACGTCGGCGGTCCCACACCCTCCCTCGCGGCTCATAAGAGGGGATGGCCTCACCGTTGCCCGCGCGGATGCTGCTTCCGTGGAGTGCCGAACGGTCGGCGGCCAGTTCGACGGGAAGAGGCGTGGACGCATGACGGTCTCCTCGCGGCCAGGGCCCTCGGGCCGCCGCGGCCCGGGCGCAGGCCTGCACGTTCCTCAGCCTACCAGATACGCGGCCGCGCCGCGCGGCGGTTCTTGGACACTCTTGGTGGGGATGGCGCGAGGGCAATCGGGATCCCCTGGGCTTGCGCCCACGGCTTCGCGTTTTGGCCGCGCCGCGGCCGCGTCAGGAGCGACGGGGGGCGGAGAATGGCTTGTCCACCCTGGCTGGGTGTCGCAGGCTCTCTCACATCGCGTCCCGGGGCAGGAGCCTGGACTGGAAAGGCGGGAGTCCGGTGAATCCGCTAGGAGTCGCCTTTCTTATTGGCTCGACTTGCGGCTTGACGTTTGCGTCAAGAAGTCGGGCAAGTGGAGCCTTTCCAAGACGGTGAGCTTGGAGGACCACCAACGATTCCGCGGCACCGCCCGCTTGTTTCGGGATGCCAATCGGCTCGGCGACTGGGGGTCTCGTGCAGGAAGTACAGCGCACCACCCCCGCGGTTCCTTCGGCCGTAGCAGGCACACGGAGGGAGCAGTCCGCCGCGTTGGCGCGCGGCTTCTGGCCCAGGAAGAGATTGGTGGAAACGCCGCATTCGGTCCGGGAGGAGGCGGACGGCACACGCAGAGTGCCTGCTACGGCGCAGCTCGGTCCCCCGTCGTCGGCGTTGCCCCACTGGGGAGCTTGCACGCCGGCGCCGCTCGCGTTAGGTTGCCGCGTACTGGGCCAGTCGGCCACTCCCGGAAATCCTCGTACCACCCGGAGGCGATCATGAACGGGATCCGCATCGGTCTCAGACTCATCCTTCTCTGCGTCCTTGGCGCCCTGGCGGGCACCCCAGCCCCCGCGGCCGAGGACGCGCCGTGGCCGTCGCCCGTGTCGGGCTTCGTCGCGCCCGAGGCCGGTGAGCACCCGCGGCTGTTCTTCCGGCGGAGCGATCTGGCGGAGCTGCGGCGCCGCGCCGCGACGCCCGAGGGCAAGGCGATCCTCGCTCGGCTCAAGGAGCAGCTCGGCGGCGGCGAAGCCATGCCCAAGCATAAGAACCCCATGACCTCGGCTTACGGCAAGTCGGGCGGCCCCAAGCCGTCGAAGGAGGAAATGCCCCTGGGGGCGTACAGCCTCTCGCACGCGGCCGGGTTTGGGTTCCTCTACCAGATCACGGGCGAGAAGAAGTACGCCGACCTGGGTCGCGAGTGCTTCGAGTGGGCGTTTGAGGGCGTGCGCGACCGCGATCGCGAGGCCCGCTACTCGTGGAAGGCCCCTGGCGGGGCGCTCCGCGCCGGGCCGTCGCTGGGATGGTACGCGGTGGGCTACGACCTCTGTTACGACGGCTGGGACGAGGGCTTCCGCCGTAAGGTGGCCCAGGCCATTGCCGACTACGACGAGGGCAAAAACATGAGCCTGGCCGAGCTCGCCCGGGGCTCGCGCCATATGCCCGCCAGCAACCACTGGGGCATGCAGGTGGGCGGCGCGGCCCTGGCCCTGCTGGCGATCGCCGGCGACCCGGGCGTGGACATGGACAAGATCGACCCGCTGCTGGAGAAGAACGCCAAGGCCATGGTCCGCAACATGACCGAGGGTTTCGGCGATCGTGGCTGGTTCCCCGAGGGCGACGGCACGGGCTCGATGTCGTCGCAGATCGCCTTCATCCCGGCCCTCCAGGCGTGGAGGATCGCCGGCGGCAAGGACTACGTCGGCCCGCGCCCCAACGCGCGGTGGATGACGCTCAAGTGGATCTTCCTCACGGTCCCCCGCAACGGCAAGATGGACTTCCCCAGCCGCGGCGCGTACCCGCACAACGTCTGGGACCGGGACGGGATTAGCGGGGCCGGCTACTTCTGCGAAGGGTTCGCCGGCGTGACCGAGCGCGAGCGGCCCGCGCTTCTCTGGTTCTACAACCATCACCTCAAGGAGCTGGACGAGAAGAACGGCACGCCGTTCGACACGCCCAGCCCCTATCCGCACCACGCGATCCTGGCCTTCTGCAACTGGCCGTTCGATCTGGAGGAGCGGAACCCGATCGAGTGCATCCCGCCTGCGGTCATGGACCAGAAGAACCAGTTCGTGATGATCCGCAACCAGTGGAAGGACGAGGACGACATCGTCATCTCCATCCAGCCCTGGAGCACACGGGGCTGGCACCGGGCGAAGACGGACGGCGGCGTCGAAGTCTGGGGCCTGGGCAAGAAGCGTAAGTGGGGATACATCCGCAACGGCGTGGCCGACTTCCGCGGCGCGGCCGATGGTTCGGCCATCGTCACCGGCAAGGAAGGGACCTGCCTGGCCGTCGACTTCTCGGGGGCCAGCGGCGCCGAGGCGATGCTCGTGATGACCGGGCCGACCGCGGCCAAGGAGACCGTCGTCGAGGCCGGCGGGCGCAAGTACAGCTTCCTGTTCCTCACCGAGGGAAAGGAGCCGGAGCCGAAGGTCTCAGGGGACAAGATCGAGATCGGCGATCAGACCGTCTGGTTTGAAGACGGCACGCTGGTGCTCGGCAAGATGGCAGGGGCGTGGAAGGCGAGGTAGGCGGCCGGCCACGTCAAGACTTCCGAGGTCTGGCAGGCGATCAGTCCGCGCGAATCAAGACTTCGGAAGTCTGGGAGACTTCGGAAGTCTGGCAAGTGCCTAGTCCCGCTGGGAATGCGCCTTGAGCCACTCGCTGATCGCCGCGGCGGCGAGCCGGCCTTCGTTGATGGCGTGGACCACCAGCGAGGCCCCGCGCACGGTGTCGCCGGCGGCGAACACGCCCGGCCTGGTGGTCATCCAGTCGCGGGCGACCACGTTGCCGCGCCCGTCGAGCTCCACGGCCAGCTCCTGGACCAGGCCCTCGCGCACGACGTGGAGGAATCCCATCGACAGCAATACGAGGTCGGCCTGGAGCGTGAAGTCGGTGCCGGGCCGCTCCTGCATCTGCCAGCCGCGCTCGCCGTGGACCCAGTCGATCTCCGAGGCGTGGAGCTTCTGCACCTGGTCCCCCGACCCGCTGAGCGACCTGGTCAGCACGCTCCACCGCCGCTGGCAGCCCTCCTCGTGCGAGCTGGAGGTCCGCATCATCTTGGGCCAGAAGGGCCAGGGGGTCTCGGGGCTTCGCTGCTCGGGCGGTTTGGGGAGGATCTCGATCTGGGTTACCGACGCGGCGCCCTGGCGGATCGAGGTGCCCACGCAGTCGCTCCCCGTATCGCCGCCGCCGATCACGACCACGTGTTTGCCGGCGGCGTGGATCGCCTGGCTGCCGTTGTGAACCACGGGGTCGCCGGCCACGCGGCGGTTCTGCTGGCTGAGGAAGTCCATGGCGAAGTGGACCCCGGCAAGGTCAGCCCCGGGCACGGTCAGGGGGCGGGGCTGACCCGCGCCCATGCACAAACAGACGGCGTCGAAGCTCTGCTGGAGGAACCGGGTGGAGACGTCCTCGCCCACGGTGACGCCCGGCTCGAACTTCACGCCCTCGCAGACCATCTGCTCCAGGCGGCGGTCGATGATCCGCTTGTCGAGCTTGAAGTCGGGGATGCCGTAACGGAGCAGGCCGCCGATGCGGTCGTCGCGCTCGAAGACCACGACTTCATGCCCGTGCCGGGCGAGTTGCTGCGCGGCGGCCAGCCCGGCCGGCCCGGAACCGACCACGGCCACGCGCCGGCCGGTCCTGTACCTCGATCGCAGCGGGCGCACCCAGCCTTCGGCAAAGGCCCGCTCGGCGATCTGGTACTCGATGTGCTTGATGTTGACGGCCTTGTCGTTGAAGGCCAGGGTGCAGGCGGCCTCGCACGGGGCCGGGCACACGCGCCCGGTGACCTCGGGGAAGTTGTTCGTCGAGTGGAGGTTGTCCGCCGCCTCGCGCCAGCGGCCGTAGTACACCAGCTCGTTGAACTCGGGGATGCGGTTCTTCACCGGGCAGCCGGTGGCGTGGCAGTAGGGGATGCCGCAGTCCATGCAGCGTGCGGCCTGCTCGGTGAGCACGTCGTCCACCAGCGGCTGGTCGATCTCCTGCCAGTCCCGGATCCGCTCTTCGACGGGGCGATGCGGGATTTCGACGCGATGGAACTGGATGAAGCCGGTGGGGTTAGCCATGTTGGAACACCTCCTCGGTGGCCGGGGTGCCGTCCTGGCCCACCCGCTCGCGCTCGCGGAGCCGCTCGAGGGCCTTGCGGTAGTCGATGGGCATGACCTTGACGAACTTGCCTGCCATCTCGTGCCAGTTCTCCAGAATCCTCCGCGCCTGTTCGCTGCCGGTCCAGTTGAAGTGCCGGCTGATCAGGTCGTGGAGCGTGCGCTCGTCCTCCTCCTGGTAGATCGACTCCAGATCGACCATGTCGAGGTTGCAGAGGGTGTCGAAGAGCTGGTGCTCGTCGAGCACGTAGGCCACGCCGCCGCTCATCCCGGCGGCGAAGTTGCGCCCCGTGCGCCCGACGACCACGACCGTTCCGCCGGTCATGTACTCGCAGCCGTGGTCGCCGACGCCCTCGACCACGGCCACCACGCCGCTGTTGCGCACGGCAAACCGCTCGCCGGCCAGCCCGTTGATGAACACCTCGCCGCGCGTGGCGCCGTAGAGGAGCGTGTTGCCCACGACCACGTTCTCCTTGGGGTCGAAGGGCGATTGCGGCGGGGTCTTGACCACGATCCGCCCGCCCGAGAGCCCCTTGCCCAGGTAGTCGTTGGCGTCGCCGATCAGGCGGAGCGTCACCCCGGGGGCCAGAAACGCCCCGAAGCTCTGTCCGGCCGAGCCCACGAAGGTCAGGTCGATCGTGCCGTCGGGAAGGCCCTGGCCGCCGTGTCTTCGCGCGATCCGGTTGCTGAGAATCGTGCCCACCGTGCGGTGCACGTTGCGGATCGGCATCTCCAGCATCACGGGCCGGCGGCTGGCGATCGCCGGCTCGACCTTGGCAAGGATCTGCCAGTCGAGGTGGTCCTCGCGCGTGTCGCTCTGCGGGCGAACGCATCGGATCGGGCAGCCGTTGGCATCGTCGGGCCGGGCGAAGACCGCCGAGAGGTCGATGCCCCGGGCCTTCCAGTGGTCGAGGGCCTTGCGGCAGGAGAGCCGGTCCACGCGCCCGACCATCGCGTCGAACGTGCGGAACCCCAGCTCGGCCATGATCTGGCGGACCTCCTCGGCCACGAAGGTGAGGAAGCGGACCACGAACTCCGCCTTGCCGGCGAACTTCCCGCGGAGCTCGGGCATCTGCGTGGCAATGCCCACCGGGCAGGTGCCGTTGTGGCATCGCCGCATGAGCAGGCAGCCCAGGGCCACCAGGGCCGAGGTGCCGAAGCCGAACCGTTCGGCGCCCAACAGGGCCCCGATCACCACGTCGCGGCCGGTCTTCATCTGTCCGTCGGCCTGCACGAGGATCCGGTCGCGCAGGCCGTTCTTGACCAGCGTCTGCTGGGTCTCGGCCAGGCCGATCTCCCAGGGGATGCCCGCGTGCTTGATCGACGAGAGCGGGCTGGCCCCCGTGCCGCCGTCGTGGCCGCTGATGAGCACCTCGTCGGAATTGCCCTTGGCCACGCCGGCCGCCACGGTGCCCACGCCCACTTCGGCGACCAGCTTGACCGAGACCTTGGCCTCGGGGTTGGCGCACTTCAGGTCGTAGATCAACTGGGCCAGGTCCTCGATCGAGTAGATGTCGTGGTGCGGCGGCGGCGAGATCAGCGAGACTCCCGGGGTCG